>JAJFGK010000125.1 GCA_021776195.1 Kiloniellaceae bacterium
TGGCTGGCTCTTCTGGTAGAGGTACCAACCCGCGGCGCTCGTCACCGCCAGCAAGTCAAAGAGCAGGAACTGGGCCTCCCACCCGAGGTTGGGAAAGAAAAACAAGATCACCCCGACCACCCCGGCGGCCATCGCCGCCCACAGAAGGGCAAAGGTGCCGGTGACGATTTCGATGCCCAGCAAGACGGCGCCGCCGACCCACCAGTGCCAGAATTCCGCGCTGTTGAGGAGCTCGTCCATCACGGTCAGCTCTCGTCGTCGCCGGACCAGGGCCCGGCACCGGGAGTCCGCTTGTCGGCGCGTTGAGCCATGGAGTCGCGGACCAACTCGGTGATGCCGCCCACCGCGCCGATCAGGCTGGTGGCTTCCAGGGGCATGAACAGGATCTTCTGGTTCTTGGATTCGGCAAACTTGCCGAGCGCCGCGACATACTGCTGGGCGACGAAATAGTTGAGCGCGTTGATGTCGCCACTGGCGACCGCGGCGGAAACCATATCGGTCGCCTTGGCCTCGGCCTCGGCGGTCCGCTCGCGGGCCTCGGCGTCGCGGAAGGCTGCTTCCTTGCGGCCTTCGGCGGACAGCACCAGGCCCTGCTTTTCACCCTCGGCCTTGAGGATTTCCGCCTGCCGGAAGCCCTCGGCATCGAGAATGTTGGCGCGCTTCTCGCGCTCGGCCTTCATCTGCCGGGCCATGGCCTCGACCAGGTCCTTGGGCGGCGAGATGTCCTTGATCTCGATGCGTGTCACCTTGATGCCCCAGGGCGCCGTGGCGTGGTCCACCACGTTCAGGAGCCTGGCATTTATGTCGTCGCGCTTGGACAACAGCTCGTCGAGGTCCATCGAGCCCATGACGGTACGCACGTTGGTCATGGTCAGGTTCAGGACCGCGCGCTCGAGGTCGCGCACCTCATAGGCCGCGCGGGGCGCATCGAGTACCTGATAGAAAACCACGCCGTCCGCCGTGACCACGGCATTATCCTTGGTGATGACCTCCTGGGAGGGCACGTCGAGCACCGTTTCCATCATATTGATCTTGGCGCCGATGCGATTGACCACCGGCATGACCCAATGGAAGCCTGGCGTCAGGGTCCGGGTGTAGCGGCCGAAGCGCTCCACGGTGTACTCGTTGCCCTGCGGTACGGTGGTAACGCCCCACCAAAGGAGGATCAGGGCCACGACGACCGCGACCATCACAAAAAGCCCCAGACCAGAAAAACCGACATCCATACCGCTAGTCCTCACACATTCTGAGCCAAGCCTTGAGGTGGCGGCTCGGGGTAAAATTCAAGTCAACACTACACCAAGTCTTGCCCCGACGCTGTCGCAATGTTGCCTCGATCTCCTAATATTACAGGACTGCGACGCGTTAACGATCCTCTAAGTCGCATATGGGACGATTGACGCTTGATTTAAATACCATAAGAATCATAGGGTTCGTGACGAAAGCGATCCCAGCAAGGGAGCGTGGCGTAGGACAGATAGTTAGAGGCGCAGGATTATGGCGCAATACTATGTGGTCGGTGGTGAGTACAGGGATACCCATTTTCGGGAAACCGTGGGTGGAGACGAAGAGTGGTTTGGGCCTTTCGATACCTTCGAATCGGCAAGGGAAGAATGGACCAAGCACGCCTGGCAAACGGTAGATGAGTGTTCGGTCCGCTATCGGATCGAGCGCATCGACCCCGAGGCACCGCCGCCCTGCACTGACTGACCTCGCCCGATTGGGCGTGGGGTGAGAGAAGGCGGAACGGCCTTTGGTTTGGGAACTGCCCAGCGACGAGGTCGCGCTGCTCGAATTGGCGAAGGGTTACCCCTTCGCGGTCCCCGGCTATTCTTTTCTCTACCAAGATGGCGACTACCGGCGTCTCGGCGCCGAAGACCGCGGCGTCTTTGCGGGCCGCACGGCGGTTATCGGCCATGGCTCCAATCGCTCGCCGGCACAGATGAAACGCAAATTCGAATACCTGAGCGGCGCCCGTTCGGCGATCCCGGTCTGCCGGGGCTGGATCGACGACCACGATGTGGTCTATTCGGCCCATATTACCCAGTACGGCTCCATCGCCGCTAACTTGCAGCACGCGCCCGGCGTCACCTCGGAGGTGGTGGTCAACTGGCTGACCGACGAGCAGTTGGAGCGCATGCACGCGACCGAGTTGGGCGGCGAGAACTATTTTTACGGTCATCTGGAGGCGATGTCCCTGCGCATCGAGGCCGGCCCGACCGACCGGATGGACAAGGTCGCGGTCTATATCTCGACCCACGGCTGCCTCGCCCGCGAGGGCGAGCCGATCGGCCTGGCGGCGGTGGCGGCGGAGGGGCGGACCTGCGGCACCCTGAGCCAAATCGAGGTCCAGGAGCTGGTCCGCGCGCGGCATCGGCCCGACCTGGAGTTGGACGCCCATATTCTGCACCACATTCGCGATCACGCCGCCCGCCGCGCGCTGGTGGCGGAACTGAAAGTAGGCGCGGTGCCGCAACGCTCGCCGCACTTCACCACCTTGATCGCGCCCTAGGACTAGCCTGGCTCCGCCCACGCCGCCGCGCCATGCGACGTGAGTTGGTCGGCCTAAGCCTTCACCCGCCAAATCCAGGCGCGGCCGCTCTCCACGGCGGCGATGGCGGGATGCGGCTCGACCGGCGCCTCCCTGACCAGCGCCAGGGTGTCGCGCGGCAGGAACGAGCGGCCCGGGTCGCCGATCAGGACCGTGGCACCGCGCCGGGTCAGGGACTGAAACCAGGCGGTTGCCTTTGGCGCCACCAGATCGTGATAGTAGATGTCGCCCACCACGATCAGGTCCCAGGGCGCCGCCCCGTCGTGATTCCCGTCAGTGTCGATCTGGTCGGTCTCGATCAGGTCGGCCTCCACGATCGTGGCGGTCACGCCATTGTCCTCGCAATTGAGGGCGGCCGCGACCCGCGCGATAGGGTCGATGTCGGCCAGGTCGATGCCGGCCGCGCCGGCCTTGGCGGCGGCGATCCCGATCAGTCCCGAACCGCAGGCGAAGTCGAGCACCCGCTTGCCGGCCACCAGGTCGGGGTTGTCGAGCAGATGCCGGGCCAGGAGCTGTCCACCGGTCCAGGGAAAGGCCCAGTAGAAGCCTTCGGGAAACTGGCCTGGGTGGTGCTCTTTCAGATAGCGTCCGAGGTCGATCACGCCCCGGGCGCAACGCAGCGGGATTTCCGGCAGCAGCGCCGGGGCCTCGGGCTGAGTGGTGGCCTCGATCAGCGCCCGGGCCTGTGCCGCGGTCAAGGTCAGGGCGCCCCTGGTTCTATCCTTGGGCAGCCTCATGATCGGTCCACCAGGACGCGCCAGACCACGGCATTGCGCACGTCGGTGTCTTCCAGTTCGCGGCTGGTCTTGACGCTGTAGGCGACGATCCGCTCGAGGCCGCCGCGTGGCAGATAGGTTCGGCCGGGATCGCCGAGCAGCACGGTCTTGCCCGCCTCGGCCAGGCGGCGCAGCCAGGCCTCGATGCGCGCGGCCATGGGACCCTCGTAGCAGACGTCTCCCGCCAGGATCACATCGCAATCCTGACAGGCGGCATCTATCCAATCGTCCTGCTCGACCTCGACCTGGACGCCGTTCAGTCGCGTGTTCAGCGCGACGGCGGCGCAGGCGAAGGCATCGATTTCGACGGCGCGGACGCGCGCGGCGCCGGCCATCTTCGCGGCGATGCCCTGCAGCCCGGAGCCGGCCGCGAAGTCCAGCACCGATTTGCCCCGGACCACCTCGGGGTGGTCCAGAAGGTAGCGCGCCAGAGCCTGGCCGCCGGCCCAGGCGAAGGCCCAGAAGGGCGGTGGCAGTCCGCTGGCGGCCAACTCCGCCTCGGTTGCCTGCCAGAGCGGCACCACCTCGCTGGCCAGATGGAGGCGGATCTCCGGCACCAGCGGGGCCTCGGCGATCAAGGTGTTGGCCAGGACAAAGGCGCATGGATCCCGCGCCGGCTGTACGAGCGACTGTGCGAGCGGCGCTTGGCCGGCCAGGTCATCGGCGATCATGCCGCCAGGCCCGAAGCGAAGATCGCCAGCAGAAAGATCCAACCGATATGGCGGTTGGACTTGAACTTCGCCGCGCAGTCCTGGGGGTCGTCCAGCGTCACCGTGACAATCTGCCAGCCCAGGTGTAGCGCGAGCAGGGGCGCCGCGAGCCAGAAGGGCCAGGCCAGTCCGGCGGCGAGACCCGCCGCCAGGAAAAGCGTCAGCGCCAGGCCATAAAAGGCCGCCAGCCAAGGCTTGGTCGTCGTGCCCAGTTTCAGGGCCGAGGACTTGACCCCGATCAGGACGTCGTCCGCCTTGTCCTGATGGGCGTAAATCGTGTCGTAGCCCAGGGTCCAGGCGATGCCGCCGGCATAGAGCAGCAGCGCCGGCGCGCCGATCGACCCGGTGACCGCCGCCCACCCGACCAGGGCCCCCCAGTTGAAGGTCAGGCCGAGCCAGGCTTGCGGCCAGTAGGTGATGCGCTTCATGAAGGGATAGGGGATCACCAGGGCCAGCGCGGCGATCCCGACAGCGATGGCGAAACTGTTGAACTGGATCAGAACCGTCAGGCCGACCGCCAGTTGCAGCGCGAGAAAGACCAGGGCCTGGAAGGTCGTGATCCGTCCCGAGGGCAGGGGTCGCGAGGCGGTGCGGGCGACCTTGGCGTCGATCTCGCGGTCGGCCAGATCGTTGACCGTGCAACCGGCGCCGCGCATGGCCAGCGCGCCGATGGCAAAGAACCCAAAGGGCAGCCAGCCTGGCCAGGGCGTGGCCATGAGCCCGCCGTTGGCTTCCAGAGCCAGGGCATAGGACCACCAGCAGGGAAAGAGCAGCAGCCAGGTGCCGATGGGACGGTCGAGGCGGGCGATCTGCAGATAGGGGCGCAGTCGCGCCGGCGCCCAGCGCAGCACCCAGCTGTCGGGAACGATATCGCTCGCGTGGTTGCGGTCGCGGGCCGATTGACCTGACTGTGTCATGGCCACATCCTTAACCTGGATTCGAGGTCGCCGGAAGCCCTGCCCATGCCGCAGCCGAAAATCGAGACCCGTCTGCATCACGAGGCCAGCCTGATCGCCGGCGCGGCGGTGAGCCTGACCCGCGACGAGGCGCATTTCCTGCGCTCGGTCCTGCGGTTGCGGATCGGCGCCGGACTGGCACTCTTCAATGCGCGCGATGGGGAATGGCTGGCGGAAATCACCGCTCTGGCCAAGACCGCCGCGACGGTCGAGATCGTGGCCCAGCGTCGCCGGCCGGCGGCAGAGCCCGATCTCTGGTTGGTCTGTGCGCCGATCAAGAAGGCGCGTTTCGACTTCCTGGTGGAAAAGGCGACGGAGCTGGGCGTCAGCCGCATCCTCCCGGTCATGACGGCCCACGGCGCCGTCGGCCGGGTCAAGCGCGAGCGGCTCGCGGCCCAGGTGCGCGAGGCCGCGGAACAGTGCGAACGTCTGAGCCTGCCCGAGGTCGAGGAGATGGTCGGCCTCGACCGGCTGATGGCTGACTGGCCGGCCGAACGCCGGTTGCTGGTCTGCGCCGAACGCGGTCCGGCCGAACCGCTCGGTCAACTGCTCCGCCGGGCCGCCGAAGCGCGGGAACCCACCGGATCCCCGGGACTCTGGGCCGTTATGACCGGGCCGGAGGGCGGCTATGCGCAAAGCGAACTTGACGCCCTTTCGAATCTGCCCTTTGTTACTTTTGTCGGTCTTGGACCCAGGGTTCTTCGCGCCGACACAGCGGCTCTTGTCGCCCTGGCCCTGTGGCAGGGCCTGATAGGGGACTATCTAGGGCGCCCCTCGGGGCGGGGGAGAGAGCTGGACCCGGCCGCTGGCCAGTCCGCGAATCGATCCCCATAGAGAGGGAGAACCACGGGTCCATGTCAGCCCCGCCATCGGCCAAAGGTGCGCCGATCACGAACAAAGCTCAACTGATCGAGTACTTCGAGGTAGGTTGTAAACCGCCGGAAGACTGGCGCATCGGTACCGAGCACGAGAAATTCGCCTTCACGACCGATGACAATCGGCCCTTGCCCTACCACGGCGAGCGCTCCATAGAGGCGCTTTTTCGGGGCTTGCAGGAGCAGTTCGGCTGGCAGCCGGTGCTCGAAGGCGACAACGCCATCGCCATGAACAGCGACGATTGCAATATCAGCCTGGAGCCCGGCGGTCAGTTCGAGCTGTCCGGCGCGCCGCTGGAGAACCTGCATCAGACCTGCGACGAGGTGCACACCCACCTGCACCAGGTCAAGACCGTGGCGGAGCCGCTGGGTATCGCCATGATGGGCCTTGGCTTTAACCCGAAGTGGCGCCGCGAAGACATCCCCTCCATGCCCAAAGGCCGCTACAAGATCATGTCGGCCCATATGCCCAAGGTCGGGTCCCTGGGTCTGGATATGATGTATCGCACCTGCACCGTGCAGGTGAACCTGGACTACCGGTCCGAGGCCGACATGGTGAAGAAGTTCCGCGTCGGTTTGGCTCTGCAGCCCATCGCCACGGCGCTTTTCGCCAACTCACCCTTCTACGAAGGCAAGCCAAACGGCTTTCTCAGTTATCGCAGTCATATCTGGACCGACACCGATCCCGATCGTTGCGGCATCCTGCCCTTCGTCTTCGAAGACGGCATGAGCTTCGAGCGCTACACCGATCATGTGCTCGATGTCCCGATGTACTTCGTCTATCGCGACGGGCGCTACATCGATGCCAGCGGCCAGTCGTTCCGCGATTTTCTCGACGGCCGGCTGGCGGCCCTGCCTGGCGAGATCCCGACCACCAGCGACTGGGTCGATCACGTCTCGACGCTCTTTCCCGAGGTGCGCATGAAGCGCTTCTTGGAAATGCGCGGGGCCGACGGCAATCCCTGGGATGGAATCTGCGCCCTCCCGGCCCTCTTCGTCGGACTGCTCTATGACGACAGCGCCCTGGAAGCGGCTTGGGACCTGGTGAAGAACTGGACCGCGGAAGACCATGCCTATCTGCGCGCCGCGGTCCCGCGCCAGGCTCTGCGCACGGAATTCAAGGGACAACCTCTTCGGGGTCTGGCCGGCGAGGTGGTATCGATCGCCTCCAGCGGCCTCAAGGCACGCAAACGACTCGACAAGGGCGGCTCCGACGAAACCGGATATCTCGATTCGCTGCGGGCGCGCGCCGAAACCGGGCAATGTCCCGCGGACTACCTGCTGGATGACTATCGCCAACGCTGGGGTGGGAAGATCGACCAGGTCTATGTCGATTGCGCCTACTGAGAGCGCCAGTTTTCTGCTTAAATGATTGTTTGGAAAGAAAAGCGGGGCCGCATTTTGCAATGCGGCCCCGAAAAGGTCTTGTGTGGGATAGGGCTAGAGAAACCCAGTAGACCGGACAATCCTTAACAAATGGTTAATGAAAGCGTTTAGATCTAAAGATTAGTCTATTTTCCTCATATTCCTTGTCCGGAACGGCTCGTGGAGGCTGGAGATGAAGGGTAGATCGGGCTTTACGGTCGCAATTGTGGGGTGTTTCGCCCTCGGTGTGGCTTTTGCCGGTTGGCTGCTCAAAGGCGCGGTGGAGGCGACCGCGAGGCGCGCGCTCGAAGTGGTCGCCAGCGATATGGCGGGCACGCCCGCCACGATGGGCGCCCTCCGATTCGATTTCTCTGTCCTGGCGGGCGGGAAGATCGGTCTGCGGATCATTAAGCCGGATGGCTTCGCCGGCGCGGACGCCTTTAAATTCGATCAGGTCACGATCGAGCTGGATCCGATCGAGGTGCTCGCCGACCCGACGGTCATCGATCTGATGATCATCGAGGCACCGCATATCTCTTACACCGCGGCATCGGTCGCGCAATCGCCGTCGGCCCAATCGTCGTCGGCCCAGTCGTCGTCGGCCAATGACAGCGCCTGGAAGACCCAAGCGCCGTCCCGCGGCCTGCGGGCGCGCGACTTCGTCATCGAAAGGCTGCTGTTGCGCGACGGCTTTCTGCTAATCGCCGCCCCCGGATTCGACCGGCCCCTGCGGGTGGCGATGCCGGATCTGGATCTACGCGATATCGATGGCGAGGAGAACAAAGCCACACCCGGCGAGGCCATCGCGCAGATCGTTCGCCTCGCCTTGGCCGATGCCCGCCAAGAGGCCAGCGAGTCGGAGCTGGCGGCAATGGCAGACGATATCGGTGCCGCGCTGGGCGATCTGGGAACCTATTTGGGCGAAGAGTTGAAGGCTTTGGGCAAGGCCCTGGGATCGGCTGCCAAGGAAACCAACAAGGCGCTCGAGGAATTCCTCAAGGACGACGATCAGGACTGATTCCAAGACAGGTCGCCCCTGTCTTGCCCTTCCGCAGGGCGTCTTGCCCTTCCGCGGGGCGCCTTGGCCTCCCACAGGGCGCGCCGGGGCCGCGATCAAATCAAGGCGGCGCGCAGCTTACTGACGCTCAGTGGTTTGGTGAAGGTTTTGACCTCGCCCAGTCCCCTGGCGAGGCTCTGTAGCTGTGCCGATTTGGCATAGAGGGGGTTATAGCCGGTGACGATCAATAGCTTGACCTTCTGTTGCTGATCTATCAGCCAACGCACGATATCGAAGCCGTCGAGGTCCGGCATGACCATGTCCAGCACCACCGTATGGGGACGGCAGCGGTCGAAGGCGATGAAGAATTCCCGAGGATCGGTGACCTTTTCAGTGTCGTATCCCAGCTCGCGGGCCACTTCTTCGACGAAGTCGCAAAAATCGGCCTCGTCGTCGACAACCAAGAGGTGTCTATCGCTCATAAATCTTGTCTTTCGGATAGAATAGCGGCATCTATGCTCGGCTCAAAAATACTTACCAATGCGGCAAGAACGAGATTATTTTATCCCCGACAGCACAGGATAAGTTATCTAGTCCGATTGTAAATATGTAAAATAGATCTAATCTAATTACGACTTAAAATGTATAGAAGAGTACTTCTAAATGCTATCTAGAATTCTACCTGGATTTGTGCTTTTTGAGTCGGATCCACGCTGCCGGTTTCGGGGCATCGATGAGTTGAATTGGCCCGGCCGGCGGTCCGCGGCTTGCGCCCGGACTGCGCTCAATGGGCGTGGCGTGAACTCAAGACGTAGCAACCGTCTTTGAGGTCGTCGAAGTACTCGTCAATCGAGGGATGACGAACCGGCTCACCGGTCTTGTCGCCCAGCAGGTTCTGCTCCGAGACATAGGCGATGTAGGGGCCGTCCTCGTTTTCCGCCAGAAGATGATAATAGGGCTGATCCTTGCGCGGTCGGATCTCCTCGGGAATGGCATCGTACCACTCGTCGGAGTGATTGAAGATCGGGTCGACGTCGAAGATCACGCCGCGAAAGGGAAATACCCGATGGCGGACGATCTGGCCGATCAAAAACTTGGCTGGCGGCAAATTCATTTGTTGCACCCTACGGATCCGAAATTACCATCATGGTCCCGGCCTGTCATCCTCCGTCAATGGCACCCGCGCGCCAGGCGTTGCGGTCGCGGGCCGCGCGGGCGGGCGAAGAGGACGAGGAAGGATCAGGGAAGTGAGCGAGAAAAGCCGTTGTGCCTGGTTGAGCGATGATCCGCTCTACATCGATTACCACGACCAGGAATGGGGCGTCCCGATCCGCGACCCCCGGTCTCTGTTCGAAAAGCTGATCCTCGATGGCTTTCAGGCCGGCTTGTCGTGGCTGACCATCCTGCGCAAGCGCGAGGCCTTCATCGCCGCTTTCGATGGCTTCGACCCGTCGGTCATTGCCGGCTACGGCCCGGACAAGGTCGCCGCGCTGATGGCCGACAGCGGCATCGTGCGAAACCGCTCGAAGATCGAGGGAACCATTCGAAGCGCCCAGGGCTGGCTTTCGATCATGGAACGCGATGGCGGCTTCTCGGACTTCCTGTGGGACTTCGTCGGCGGCGAGCCGATCATCAATCACTGGCCAGAACTCGCGGCCGTCCCGACCGAAACGGTTGAGAGCCGCGCCATGTCCAAGGCTTTGAAGTCGCATGGCTTTACCTATGTCGGGCCGACCATCTGCTATGCCTTCATGGAGGCTGTCGGCATGGTCAATGACCATACCCTCGACTGCTATCGTCATGTAGAACTGGGCGGCCGGCGCCCCCGGTAGCGCCAAGCGCCTTTTCAGAGCACGCAGTGCTTGGCGAAGTCCGCGGCCTCGTTGGCGGACCAGTCGCCCTTGGCCTTTTCCTTCATGTCCGAGCACCACTCCTCGCTCCCGACCTCCGGCGCGCAGGCCCCCAGCGAAAGGGCGAGGCCGAACAACAGGGCAGCGGGCACCAGGTTTTTTCCAAAAAACACGAATGTTTCTCCTTGGTTAGAGCCTTAGGGCTTTGTTTCGGGCCAAGCGCCGCCCGCAGACTGTGGACTCAGTCTTCGGTATAGAACCGCGATTCGGCGAGCCGCAATAGGGAGTTTTACGACGATCACCAGGCATGATCCCGAATCCGCGCCTCCGGCCTTTCCACCTATGCCCTGGCGAGCCCCGACGGGCTGGGCGAGATCGCGGCCATCGCGTCCGGCGTCTGAGCAGCGATCAGGCGGCCGTGCCGCCCACGGTCAGGCCGTCGATCAGCATCGAAGGCTGGCCGACACCGACCGGGACACCCTGGCCGTCCTTGCCGCAGGTCCCGACGCCGCTGTCGAGTTCCATGTCGTTGCCGATCAGGCTGACCCGCTTCATGGCCTCGGGGCCGTTGCCGATCAGTGTCGCGCCCTTGACCGGCGCGCCGACCTTGCCGTTTTCGATCAGGTAGGCCTCGGTGCAGGAAAAGACGAACTTGCCCGAGGTGATATCGACCTGACCGCCGCCGAAATTGACCGCGTAGAGCCCGTTCTTGGCCGCCGCCAGGATTTCGGCCGGTTCGGCCTCGCCGGACAGCATGCAGGTGTTGGTCATGCGCGGCATGGGGATATGGGCGTGAGATTGGCGGCGGCCGTTGCCGGTCGCCGCCATGCCCATCAGGCGGGCGTTCTGGCGGTCCTGCATATAGCCGACGAGGATCCCGTCTTCGATCAGGGTGGTCGCCTGGGTCGGCGTGCCCTCGTCGTCGATGGTCAGCGATCCCCGGCGATCGACCAGGGTGCCGTCGTCGACCACGGTGACACCCTTGGAGGCGACCTGCTGGCCGACCAACCCGGAAAAGGCCGAGGTCTCTTTTCGATTGAAATCGCCCTCCAGACCATGGCCGACGGCTTCATGGAGCAAAACGCCGGGCCAGCCCGGGCCGAGCACGACCTGCATCTCGCCGGCCGGCGCCGGCACCGACTCGAGATTGACCAGGGCCTGGCGCAGCGCCTCGTCGACACTGTCTTGCCAATTGTCCGGGTCGAGAAGGCTGGTGTAACCGAAACGCCCGCCGCGGCCGTGGCTGCCGCTTTCCATGCGCTCGCCCTCGCCGACAACGACCGAGACGTTGAGCCGCACCAGGGGGCGAATGTCGGCCGCGCGCAGACCGCCGGGCCGGACGATCTGCACCGCCTGCCATTCGCCGAGCAGCGAGGCGCTGACCTGCTTGATCCGCGGGTCCTTGCCGCGCGCGTAGGCATCGATGGCGGCCAGCAGCGCGACCTTGTCCTCGAAGGGCACGCCGGGAAGCGGATTGGCCTCGGAATAGAGCTGCGCGTTGGTGCCGGCCGGCCCCTCGGCCAGGCTACCCTCGTGGCCGGCCTGAACCGCCAGCACGGTGGCGCTGGCCCGCTTGATCGCGTCCTCTGACAGTTCCGATGCGTGGGCATAGCCGGCGGCCTCGCCGGCCACGGCGCGCAGACCAAAACCCTGCGAGGTGTCGAAGGAGGCGGTCTTGAGCCGGCCGTCGTCGAAGCCCAGCGCTTCCGACTGGCGGTACTCCAGGAACAGTTCGCCGTCGTCCGCGCCGCCCACCGCGTCCTCCACAAGCCGTTCGACCCGCGGGCGGTTCAATCCGGCCTTGGTGAAGAAGAGGTCGTCGGTGACGGACAGATGGGTCATGGCGTGGCAATCCTCGGCAGGGGCGGTGGGAAGGTGGCGGTGGGTTATGCAAAGATAGGGAGCCCGGCCGGCCCTGGCCATAGACAATTCGCCGCCGCCCCCCGTCTCCTCCCTTTCGTCCTCGGGTCCGCATCGGCGTGGCCGGCGCGGTCTGTCCTCTGCGGCAAAATGTCGCAAAGGCGCCCCGAACCGGAGTTTAGGTGGAATATCCCGTTGAAAACCGCCGTTTTGCGCCTCACGCAGCTTGAGCGAAGAGGCGCCTTGGGATAGCGTCACGCGCGGAGTCGGGCGGCATGAGGTCGTGTGCCCGGCCAATGCGGTAGGATCGGTTGCCCGATCCGGGGACTCCTCCCATTCGGGGCGCCACGAGGTCGAGGTGCCGGGTTTGCGAAGAACGAGGGTGGCGGCGGGCGACGCGGACTCAGATGCAAAGCGAGGGACTATGAAAATCGGCAGGATCGCGGCCCTTTGGGCAATGGTTGTCGGATCGCTCTTTGGATTTGCCAGCCTGGCGCTGGCGAACGGCCCCGAACCGGGCGGCCTTGGCCTCTTGAAGCCGGTGACGCCGGTCGCCGAGGAGATCCAGTGGTTCCACACCTTCGTCATGATCATCATCACGATCATCACGATCTTCGTGACCCTGCTCCTGGCCTACGTGATGGTGCGCTTCCGCGCGAGCGCCAATCCGACGCCCTCCAAGACCACTCACAACACCCTGATCGAAGTGCTTTGGACGGTGATCCCGATCATCATTCTGGTGGTCATCGCGGTGCCCTCCTTCAAGCTGCTCTACTTCGCCGACCGCATCGAGAATGCGGACCTCACCATCAAGGCCATCGGCAAGCAGTGGTACTGGTCCTTCGAGTACCCCGACAACGGCGCCTTCACCTTCGATTCTTACATGGTCGAAAAAGAAGATCTGCCGGCGGACCAGAAGGACAAGTTCCTGCTGGTGGCCGACAACGCCCTGGTGCTGCCGGTCGACACCAATATCCGCATTCTGGTGACGGCGGGCGATGTGTTGCACAACTTCGCCATGCCCCAGTTCGGGATCAAGCTCGACGCGGTGCCGGGCCGAATCAACGAAACCTGGACGATTGTTCCCGGCAAGTACGCCGGCGAGACTTTCTACGGTCAGTGCTCCGAGCTTTGCGGCACCGGACATTCCTACATGCCGATCACAGTCCAGATGGTGACCAAGGCGGAGTTCGCCGCCTGGACCGAAAAGGCCAGGGAAGAGTTCGCGCAAATTGATACGCCCGAGACCCGCGTCCGCCTCGTCGAGGCCGGCGGCGGGAAGACCGAGTAAGGGGAGCAGAGACGATGGCAAGCGATCACGCGGCGGCAGCGCACCACGACCACGATCATAAGCCGGGCTTTTTCGTCCGCTGGTTCTGCTCCACGAACCATAAAGACATCGGCACGCTCTACCTGCTCTTCGCGGTCATCGCCGGCATCATCGGCGGCGCGGCGTCGGGCGTGATGCGCCTGGAGCTGCTGGAGCCGGGGGTGCAGTACCTCAACCAGTTCGCTGACGACCCGGGCCATCAGTGGAACGTCTTTATCACCGCGCACGGCTTGATCATGGTCTTCTTCGTGGTCATGCCGGCCCTGATCGGCGGCTTCGGCAACTGGATCGTGCCGCTGATGATCGGCGCGCCGGACATGGCCTTCCCGCGGATGAACAACATCTCCTTCTGGCTGCTGGTGCCGGCCTTCCTGCTGCTCACCCTCTCGGCCCTGGTCGATATCGGCGCCGGCACGGGTTGGACGGTCTACCCGCCGCTCTCCGCCAAGATCGGACATCCGGGAGCCTCGGTCGACATGGCGATCTTCGCCCTGCATCTGGCTGGCGCCTCGTCGATCCTCGGTGCCATCAATTTCATCACCACGATCTTCAATATGCGCGCGCCGGGCATGACGCTGCACAAGATGCCGCTCTTCGTCTGGTCGATCCTGGTGACCGCCTTCTTGCTGCTGCTCTCCCTGCCGGTGCTGGGCGGCGCCATCACCATGCTGCTGACCGACCGCAATTTCGGAACCGGCTTCTTCGAAGCCTCCCTGGGCGGCGATCCGATTCTGTTCCAGCATCTCTTCTGGTTCTTCGGGCATCCCGAGGTCTACATCATGATCCTGCCGGCCTTCGGGATCATCAGCCAGATCATCTCGACCTTCTCGAACAAGCCGGTCTTCGGCTACCTCGGGATGGCCTACGCCATGGTCTCGATCGGCGTGGTCGGCTTCATCGTTTGGGCGCACCACATGTACACGGTGGGCATGGACGTGGACACCCGGGCCTATTTCGTCGCGGCGACAATGGTGATCGCGGTGCCCACGGGGGTGAAGATCTTCTCCTGGATCGCCACGATGTGGGGCGGCTCGATCAGGTTCGACACGCCAATGCTCTGGGCAATCGGCTTTATCTTCCTCTTCACCGTGGGCGGTGTCACCGGCGTGATGCTGGCCAACTCGGGCGTCGATCTGGTCATGCACGACACTTACTATGTCGTGGCGCATTTCCACTATGTGCTCAGCTTGGGCGCGGTCTTCGCGATCTTTGCCGGCTTCTACTACTGGATCGGCAAGATGTGCGGCCAGCAGTACCCGGAATGGGCCGGCAAGTTTCACTTCTTCACCACCTTCATCGGCGTGAACCTGACCTTCTTCCCGCAGCACTTCCTGGGGCTGCAGGGCATGCCACGGCGCTACATCGACTACCCGGAAGCCTATTCGCTGTGGAATGCCGTGTCGTCCTGGGGCGCCTTCATCTCTCTGGCCTCGACGCTCTTCTTCGTCGGCATGGCGGTCCATCTGGTCTACATGTCCAAGAAGCGCGCCGCCGCCGGCAATCCCTGGGGCGAAGGGGCGACGACCCTGGAGTGGAGTCACTCCTCGCCGCCGCCGTTCCACACCTATAACGAACTACCCCAGGTCAAGTAGCGGCGAGCGAACCAGCGATGTCAGAGACTTCGATCGGCATGAACCGGGCCTACCTGACGGGCGGCGAGGAGACCCTCGCCCGGCCGAGCGGACAGGTCCGCGATTTCCTGCAGCTCTTGAAGCCGCGGGTCATGTCCCTCGTGGTCTTCACCGGCTTTGCCGGACTGGCCGTGGCGCCGGGTCAGCTTCACCCGCTGCTGGCGGCGGTGGCGATCCTCTGCATCGCGGTCTCCGCCGGTGCGGCGGGGTGCATCAACATGTGGTACGAGCGCGATATCGACGCCCTGATGGAGCGCACCCGCAACCGGCCGATCCCGGCCGGGCGGGTCGACCCGGACGAGGCCCTGGCCTTCGGCGTCACCCTGTCGCTCTTTGCCGTCTTGCTGATGGGGCTGGCGGTGAACTGGGTCGCGGCGACCCTGCTGGCCGCGGCCAGCGCCTTTTACGTCTTTGTCTACACCATCTGGTTGAAGCGCCGCACGCCGCAGAATATCGTCATCGGCGGCGCCGCCGGCGCCTTTCCGCCGATGATCGGCTGGGCCGCGGTGACGGGCTCGGTCGGTATCGAATCGATTTTGCTTTTTGCCCTGATCTTTCTCTGGACGCCGCCGCACTTCTGGGCTCTGGCGCTCTGCCGCGAGGGCGACTATGCCAAGGCCGGCATTCCGATGATGCCGGTGGTCGCCGGGGCCCGGGAAACCAAGCGCCAGATGCTGCTCTACATCCTGGCGCTGCTGCCGGTCAGTCTGGCGCCGGTCTATCTCGGCACAGCCGGTCTGCTCTATGGTTTGGGCGCCGCGGTCTTCGGGCTGTGGTTCCTGGTCCTTGGGCTGCGCGTCTGGGCATCGACGGAAAATGGCCCGGCCCGGCGCATGTTTCAATTTTCGATTCTCTATCTCTTCCTGCTCTTCGCGCTTCTCGTGCTGGACCGCGCGCCAGGCCTGATCGCCTGGTCTTGAGGGGGAAACGATGAGCCACGCTGGGACGGCTGTGACAGATATGGACGACAGACAAGAAGAGGAAGCGCGCCGCCGCATGAGGACCAAGAACCTGGTGCTCTGCGCGGTCTTGGTGGCATTCGTGGTGGTGGTCTATCTCGTCTCGATCGTTCGCATGGGAGCCTATGACGGCTGATGAAGGCTTCGGTCCGCAATACCCGCGTCGGTGCGCTGCTGACCCTTCTGGTGGTTGCCATGGTGGGCGCCAGCTTTGCCGCCGTGCCGCTCTACCGCCTGTTCTGCCAGGTGACGGGTTATGGCGGGACCACCCAGGTCGCCGAGACCCTGCCCGAGGCGATCCTCGACCGCGACATCGTGGTGCGCTTCAATGCCGATGTGGACGGTCGGCTGTCCTGGAAGTTCCAGCCGGTCCAGGCGCCGGTGACCCTGAAGGTGGGCGAGCCCGGGTTGGCCTTCTACGAGGCCACCAACCTGTCGGACGAGTTTCAAGTGGGGACCGCCAGTTTCAACGTGACGCCGCTGAAGGCGGGACAGTACTTCAACAAGGTCGAGTGTTTCTGCTTTACCGAGCAGCCTCTGGCCGGCGGCGAAACGGCACAGCTACCGGTCTCGTTCTTCGTCGATCCGGCCATCGCCCAGGATCCGAACATGGACGACGTCGCGACCATCACGCTGTCCTATACGTTTTTCCTCGATCCCGACGCGACCCTGGATGCCGGGCTGCAGCGGGCCGCCGAAGCCGAGAGTCCGAATGCAGACCTTAGAATTCAATGAGGAGAGGGGCCCCACGCCATTGCGGCGCGGCCTGACAAGGGGGTTACCATGAGTGCGAGCCACGAACAGCAGCATCCTTATCACCTGGTCGATCCCAGCCCCTGGCCGCTGGTCGGCGCCATCGCGGCGGGCGCCACGGCGGTGGGCCTGGTGCTCTACATGCACGATATCGCGGGCTGGCTCCTGCCAATCGGAATCGTGCTCATCCTGGTGACCATGTTCATGTGGTGGAAGGATGTCATCAAGGAGGCGACGTTCGACGGGCATCATTCGCCCATCGTGCAGATCGGCCTGCGCTATGGCATGGCCCTGTTCATTGCCTCGGAGGTGATGTTCTTCGCCGCCTTCTTTTGGGCCTTCTTCGATGCCAGCCTGTTCTCCGACGAGGCCATTCAGGAAGCCCGCGTCGCCTTCACCGGCGGCCAGTGGCCGCCCAAGGGCGTCGAGGTCTTTGCGGCCTTCGACCTGCCCTTCCTCAACACCATGATCCTGCTGCTGTCGGGTTGCACCGTGACCTGGGCCCACTACGCCCTGCTCAACGGCGACCGCAAGGGCATGCTCCAGGGCCTGGCCTTGACCATCATGCTCGGCGCCTTCTTCACCTCGATCCAGGCCTACGAGTACAGTCACGCGACCTTCGCCTTCGCCGACGGCATCTATTCCTCGACCTTCTACATGGCGACCGGTTTCCATGGTGCCCATGTGCTGATCGGGACGATCTTCCTGATCGTCTGCTTCTTCCGCGCCCTGAAGGGCCACTTCAAGCCGGACCACCATTTCGGCTTCGAGGCGGCGGCCTGGTACTGGCACTTCGTCGATGTGGTCTGGCTGTTCCTCTTCATCTGTGTCTACTGGTGGGGCGGCGAGCACTGATCGGACCGCTTGGCGGCGTTTCAGGGACGAGGGGATTCGAAGACAAGAGGCCGGCATTAAGAGGCGATCATCATGGCGCCGGAGAGTGAAAGCAGTTACCGCTCGCCGATCGCCACCGGCCTTGCCTGCCGTTGTCCGCGCTGCGGCCGGGGCCGGCTCTTCGCCGGCTTTCTCACTGTCGCCGCCCGGTGCGGGGACTGCGGCCTCGACCTTTCCAAGCAGGATTCCGGCGACGGACCGGCGGTTTTCATCATCTTTATTCTCGGCGCCTTGATCGTGCCCCTGGCCCTGCTCTTCGAGGTCAAGGCGGCGCCGCCCCTCTGGCTTCATGTCGTGATCTGGCCGCCGGTGATCCTGGGTGCCGCCCTGGGCCTGCTGAGGCCTCTGAAAGGCCTGATGATCGCCTTGCAATACAAGCACAAGGCCAGCGAGGGCGGGTCGGTCGCCTATGACGAAGACTGATGTCCGAGGGGGTCAAGGGGCGCCGTTTTCGACCGACTCTCTGGGCCAGCCTGGCCACGCTGGCCTGCCTCGCCATGCTCCTGTCGCTCGGCAGTTGGCAGGTGCAGCGCAAGGTCTGGAAAGAGGGCCTGATCGCCGAGCGCCATGCCCGTATGGCGCAACCGCCGATCCCGCTGCCGGGCGACCTGACGGACCAGGCCGCGCTGGCCCACCGGAGGGTCACGCTGGCCGGGCGCTTCCGCCACGACCTCGAGGTTCGGCTCGCCAACAGGACCCATGACAGGGAGGTCGGCCGTCATGTCCTGACGCCCTTCGAGACCGACGACGGGCGGGTTCTTATGGTCGACCGCGGCTGGGTCCCCATGGCCCTCGAGCGACCCGAGGCGCGCGCCGCCGGCCAGGTCGAGGGGAAGCTCGCCATTGCCGGGACCCTGCAGGCCGGTGGCTGGGCGGGTCTCGATCTCTTCGAGCCGGCCAACGAACCGGACAGGGGGCTCTACAACTGGCTCGATCTGCCGACCATCGCGGCGCGAGCCGGCCTCCCGGCGGCAGAGACGACCCTTTATCTGCGCCAGGACCCCTGGGCGATCCCCGGCGGCTACCCCCTGGGGATCGCGCCGGGGGTGCACCTGGCCAACAACCACCTGAACTATGCGATCATCTGGTACGCCATGGCCGTGATTCTGATGGTCATCTACTTTCTATTTCATTGGCGGCCGGCCGACGAGGAGCGAGACGACGAATGACCTTTAGCGATCACGACCGGGCCAATGACGACCGGGCCAATGACGACCGGGCCAACACCGGCGGGGCCTACCACGATTTGGCGGGCCGCTTCCACCGCATCGCCGCGCTCGAAGAGGCGGCGGGGATCCTGCACTGGGACTCCGCGACCCTGATGCCCGATGGCGGCGCCGCGGCCCGGACCGAGCAGTTGACCGCCCTGGGGCTCACCTGCCACGAGATGATGACCGATCCGCGCCTGAGCGAGCTTTTCGCCGGCGCCGAGGAAGCCGGCGGGCTCGATGCCTGGCAGGGCGCCAACCTGCGGGAGATGCGGCGGCGCTGGCTCCACGCCACGGCGGTTCCGGCGGCCCTTGTGGAGGCCCGCACCAAGGCTTCGAGGGACTGCGAAATGATCTGGCGCGAGGCCCGCGCCCAGGCAGATTTCGATCAGGTCCGCCCGGCCCTCGAAGGTCTCCTGGGGCTGGTTCGCCAAGAGGCCGAGGTCAAGGCGGCGGCCTTTGGCTGTTCGCCCTACGACGCGCTTCTCGATCAGTATCAGCCCGGTCTGACGGCCGAACGGGTCGACGCCGTCTTCGATGACTTGGCGACTTTTTTGCCCGACTTCCTGGACCGGGTGCTGGCCCGGCAGGCCAGTGGACGCCAACCCCTGCCGCTGGCCGGACCCTTCCCGCTGGCCGCCCAGGAGGCCCTGGGCCGGCGCTTGATGGCGGGGGTCGGCTTCGACTTCGGCCACGGCCGTCTCGACGTCTCGCTGCACCCCTTCTGCGGCGGTGTCCCCGACGACGTGCGCATCACCACGCGCTACGACGAGGCCGACTTCACCAAGGCCCTGATGGGCGTGCTGCACGAGACCGGCCACGCGCTCTATGAACGCGGTCTGCCCAGGGACTGGCGCTTGCAGCCGGTCGGCGAGGCGCGCGGCATGGCCCTGCACGAAAGCCAATCCCTGCTGGTCGAGATGCAGGCCTGCCGCTCACCGGAATTCGCCGCCTTCCTGGCGCCGCTGGCGCGCGAGGCCTTCGGCGGCAGCGGGCCGGGTTGGGAGGCGGACAACCTGCTGGCGCTGGCCACCCGGGTCGAGCCGGGCTTCATTCGCGTCGATGCCGACGAGGTCACCTATCCCGCCCACATCATCCTGCGCACCCGCCTGGAGCGCGCTCTGCTGGCCGGCGATCTGGCGGTGGCCGATCTACCGGCGGCCTGGAACGAGGGCATGGCGGATCTGCTCGGGATCACGCCGCCCGACGACGCGCAGGGCTGCCTGCAGGACATTCACTGGTACGATGGCGCCCTGGGCTATTTCCCGACCTACTCCCTGGGCGCCATGATCGCCGCCCAGCTCTTCGCCGCGGCCAAGGCGGCCAAGCCCGAGATCCCCGCGGCGCTCGCCCGCGGCGACTTCTCTCCGCTCATGGCCTGGCTCGGCGAGACCATCCACGCCAAGGGCTCGCTATTGGAGGGCGACGAGCTCTTGATCCAGGCGACCGGCCGGCCGCTCGACCCCGACGTTTTCAAGACCCACCTGAAGGCGAGATATCTGGGAGACTAGGCGCATGAACGCCGGTGATGATTCTGCCACGATCGACGGCGTCCGGCTGCCCCGGTTCCTCTATGGGACGGCCTGGAAGGAGGCCGAGACCGAGCGCCTCACCGCGCTCGCCCTCGGCCAGGGGTTTCGCGGGATCGATACCGCCAATCAGCGCAAACACTACCACGAGGCCGCGGTCGGGCAGGGCATCGCCCAGGCCATCGCGGCGGGCCTGGTAACCCGCGACGACCTGTTCCTGCAGACCAAGTTCACCTACCGCGCCGGACAGGACGACCGTCTGCCCTACGATCCCGACGCCCCCCTTTCGACGCAGGTCGAACAGTCCTTCGCCTCTTCGCTGACGCACCTGGGGTGCGACAGGATCGAGGCCTATCTGCTGCATGGCCCGAGCCAGCGTTACGACCTGACGCCGGCCGACTGGGAAGTCTGGCGCGCCATGGAGGCCTTGCACGACAGCGGCCGGGTGCGGCTGCTGGGGGTCAGCAATGTCACCTACGAACAGCTCGACAGCCTCTGCGAAGGCGCCCGGGTGAGACCTCGCCTTGTCCAGAACCGTTGCTTTGCGGCGCGCGGCTGGGACAAACACGTCAGGGCCTTCTGCGCGGCCCACGGGATGGTCTATCAGGGCTTTTCCCTGCTGACCGCCAACCGCGAGGTGATGCGCCATCCAACCCTGGCGCGGATCGCCGGGCGTCACGGGCGTAGCGGCGCGCAGATCGTCTTCCGCTTCGCCCTGACGGTGGCCATGCTGCCGCTCACCGGGACCAGCGACGCCGTCCACATGCGAGCCGATCTGGGAGTCCTCGATTTCGATCTGACGCCCGATGAAGTCGAAACCATCGAGAACCTGGTGGTGTCGTGAGGCTTAATCCCGCCGCCGTCTTGCGACCCCTTGCCGGGGCCTCTAGATTACCGCGCACTTCGAACCGCTGGCGGACACCATGATCTATCGATCCACCCGGGGCCGGGCGCCGCGCCTGGCCTTTGACGAGGTATTGCTGACCGGGCTGGCCAGCGACGGCGGGCTCTACCTGCCCGAGAGCTGGCCCCAGTTCAGCGCCGCCGAGCAGCGCCGTATGGCCGGCCTGTCCTACGGCGACCTCGCCTTCGAGATCATCCGGCCCTTCGTCGGCGAGACCATTGCCCCTGACGACCTCAAGGCCATCATCGCCGAGAGCTACCGGGAGTTCGGCCACAGCGCCATCGCGCCCTTGAAGCAGCTTGAACAGGGGCTCTGGCTGATGGAGCTGTTCCATGGCCCGACCCTGGCCTTCAAGGACTACCCGCTGCAGCTCGTCGGGCGTCTGTTCGACCATGTCCTGGCGGCCCGCGCCGAGCGGGTCACCATCGTCGGGGCAACCTCCGGCGACACCGGGTCGGCCGCCATGGAGGCCTGCCGCGGGCGCGATCGGATCGAGGTTTTCATCCTTTTTCCCGAGGGCCGGGTCTCGGATGTGCAGCGCCGCCAGATGACCACCCTGGGCGATGCCAACCTTCACGCCATTGCCCTGGAGGGCCACTTCGACGACTGCCAGGACGCGGTCAAGGCACTGTTCAACGACCAGGGCTTTCGCACCGAGATGAGCCTGTCGGCGGTCAACTCGATCAACTGGGCCCGGGTCATGTCCCAGATCGTCTATTACTTCTGGGCCGGGCTGGCGCTCGGCGCGCCGGATCGCCCGATCTCCTTTTCGGTGCCGACCGGCAACTTCGGCAACATCTTCGCCGGCTACGCGGCGCGCCAGATGGGGCTGCCGGTCGAGCGGCTGGTGATCGGCTCGAACCGCAATGACATCCTGCCGCGCTTTCTCGACAGCGGCGCCATGGTGATGGAGGGTGTGGCCCCGACCTACTCGCCCTCCATGGATATTCAGGTTTCCAGCAACTTCGAGCGGCTGCTGTTCGACCTGCTGGACCGCGATGGCGCGGCGGTCGAGGCGGCGCTGACCGAATTCCGCAGCGCCGGCCGCTTCACCCTGGAGCCGTCGCGCCGCGAGAAACTGCGGGCGGTCTTCGAGGCCTTCTGCCTGGACGAAGAGGGCACCCTGGCGGAAATCGCCCGGGTCCAGCGCGAAACCGGCGAGCTGCTCGATCCTCACAGCGCCATCGGGGTCGCCGCCGCCAGGGCCCGGCGGCAACCTGGCGGACCGGCCATGGTGGCGCTGGCCACCGCCCATCCGGCCAAGTTTCCCGACGCCGTCGAGAAAGCCAGCGGCCTGCGTCCGGCCCTGCCGCCGCGCCTGGCCGATCTTTTCGAGCGCGAAGAGCGCTTCATTCGGCTTTCCAATGACCTTGGCCTTCTGCAAGATACCATCCGCGACAAGGCGCGCCCCAGCAACCGGCGCCCGTCATAGAGTTCAGGGGAGGCGACGGCGGTGAATGACCCGCTACTGGCAAAGAACAAGCAACGGCTCAGAGGCCGCCCTTGGGCGTGACCGTAACCCGCCGCGCCGATGGTCTGACCATTGCGACCGATACCATGCCCGGTGTTGAGACCGTGTCCCTTGGCGCCTGGGTGCGGGCCGGCACGCGCCATGAAAAGGCGGCGCACAACGGCATCGCCCATCTTCTGGAGCATATGGCCTTCAAGGGCACCGGCAAGCGCAGCGCCTACGAAATCGCCGAAGAGATCGAGGCGGTCGGCGGCTATTTGAACGCCGCGACCAGCCGGGAATCCACGGCCTTCTACGCCAAGGTGCTGAAGGACGATGTGCCGCTGGCGGTCGATCTCATCGGCGACATCCTGCAGAACCCCTTGTTCGAGGCCGAGGAGCTGGAGCGCGAGCGCATGGTCGTGCTGCAGGAAATCGGCCAGGCCCAGGACACCCCGGACGACATCATCTTCGACCATTTTCAAGAGGTCGCCTATCCCGACCAGGCGATCGGCCGGCCGATCCTCGGCCGCACGGCCATCGTCGAGACCCTTGGGCGCGACGAACTGGTGGGCTACCTCGGGGAACACTACGGCCCCGACCGCATGGTGATCGCGGCCGCCGGGAACGTCGATCACGAGGTCTTCCTCGGGCTGGTCGAGGAAGCCTTCGACGGCTTGAAGCCAGGCGAGGGCGAATCCCTCGAGCCCGCGGCCTACAAGGGTGGCCAGTTCCGCGAAAGCCGCGACCTGGAACAGATCCATCTGCTCCTGGGCTTCGGCTCGGTCAGCCTGCACGACCCCGACTTCTACGCCGCCACTCTGCTCTCGACCCTGCTCGGCGGCGGCATGTCGTCGCGGCTTTTTCAGGAGGTCCGCGAAAAGCGCGGCCTGGCCTATTCGATCTACAGCTTCAACTCGGCCTTTCTCGACAACGGGCTTTTCGGCATCTACGCCGGGACCGGTCCGGGCGAGGCGGCGGGGCTGCTCGATCTGCTGTGGCAGGAACTGCAGGCGCTGCCCGGGTCGGTGAGCGAAGAGGAACTGGCGCGCGCCAAGACGCAGCTCCGCGCCTCCTTGATGATGAGCCGGGAGAGCACCTCGGCGCGCTGCGACCAGTTGGCCCAGCACCTGCTGGTCTATGGCCGGGTGATCGAGCCGGCCGAGATCGTTGGGCTGATCGCACAGGTCGACCGCGCCGCGATCGACCGCGCCGCCGGCCGCCTGCTGGCCAGCCCGGCGACGCTGGCGGTCTCGGGCCCGCTGGCCGCCGTGA
The DNA here is from genome assembly GCA_021776195.1 of Kiloniellaceae bacterium. The sequence continues at coordinate 23,874 of JAJFGK010000125.1, forward strand.
CCGGCTTCGAGGCCGCCGCCGCGCGGCTCCAGGCTCAATAGTATTAGCACCGGCTTCCGGGTTCTGGGTCATGCGCATTCCCTTCTTCCCCGGCGAGGACTTCGAGGGTGTCAGGCTGGACGGCAAGCGGGTCTATCTGCGCCCGCCCAGGCGCGGTGATTGGCGCGCCTGGGCCGCCCTGCGCGAGGCCAGCCGGCAGTTTTTGGCGCCCTGGGAGCCGACCTGGGCCCAGGGCGCCCTGACCCGCGAGGCCTACCGGCGCCGGCTGCGCCAGTACCGCGAGGAGTGGGAGGCCCAGATCGGCTACAGCTACTTTATCTTCCTGCGTGACGATCACAGTCTGGTCGGCGGCATCACCCTGTCCAACGTGCGCCGCGGCGTGGCCATGACCGGCACCCTGGGCTACTGGACCGGTCAGCCTCACGCCCGTCAGGGCTACATGAGCGAAGCGCTGCTGGCGATCATGGAGTTCGGCTTCGCGCAGATCGGCTTGAACCGGCTCGAGGCGGCCTGCCTGCCGGAGAACGAGGCCAGCCAACGCTTGCTGAAGCGCAGCGGATTTCGCCAGATCGGCCTGGTGCGGCAATACCTCAAGATCGCCGGCAAATGGCAGGACCACTATCTTTTCGAGATCCTGCGCAACGACCCGCGGCGCATCGCCGAGCGCTAGAGCGTTCTCACGCGGGACGCGATGGGGGGTCTTCATAGGGGGACCTTGGCCCGTTTTCTTAGCGGCCAGTTCGGCAGTTTCCGCCGTCACAGCCCTTGATCCGATCCTGGCGGCTCGAACCGCTCTTGCTGTTCGACGGGCTCTCTAGGGTGCACTCAAACTCACCTATATATCTGTTAATTAATGGATTAGTAGTCATTCTATTGTCTTTTAGGTTGATCGACATCCAATAACTCTTGATTCGATTGTTTTAGGGGTCGCAACGGGAAATCGTGATCCGGCCAAGAGGATCGGGCGAATCTGTGAGTCCGCTAAACCATCGAGAGTCAGGTGCGAGTAGACGATCAACAAGGCTCAAAGGGGACACCAGCCGCCATGAAACAGGTAAATGACGAACTGCCCGCGCAGGTGACAGGCCTTCGCAAAATCACCGGCCGATCAGGCCTGACCCTTCGGATCCGCGGCCGCCTGATTGCGGGTTTCGCGGTCATCTGCGCGGTGTTGGTTGTCATCGTCGGCACCACGATCGTCCAGGTCAAGACTGTCGATAGCGATGTGGTGCGGATCAATGACTTGCGGGTCCCGACGGCCCTGACGAGCGGCAGCATCGTGCGCGATGTCTACGCCTCGCTGGCCAGTCTGCGCGGCTGGATGCTAACCGGCAACGAGAAGTTCAAATCCGAGCGCGCCGCGGTTTGGTCCAGTATCGATGCGGCCCATGCCGAGATGGACCGACTGTCCCAGGCCTGGACCAACCCGGTGAACCTGGAGAAATGGAGCGAATTCAAGGTTATACTGGAGGAGTTCCGGAACGCTCAGGCACAAGTCGAGGCGATTGCCCACAGCGCCGATGCCTATCCGGCCAACAAGATCCTCCTTACCGAGGCGGCGCCGCAGGCTTCCGTTCTGCTGGCGAAGATCACCGAGATGATCGACGAGGAGATGACCAAGGTGCCGACGTTGCCGCGACGGCAATTGTTGGGTGCGATGGCCGACGTGCGTGGCACAACTGGTGTCGCGCTGGCCAGCATCAGGGCCTATCTGCTGTCGGGAGATCAAGAGTTCGCCGACCAGTTCAAGGTGGCCTGGGACAAGAACGAGCGGCGTTTTGCCGATCTTGCCGGCATGCGCCATCTGTTCTCCGCCAGCCAGGCGAGCGCTTTCGCGGCGTTTTCAGTTGCCAGAGAGACATTCGCGCCCTTGCCACCGAAAATGTTCGAGATCCGCGGCTCCGAGCTCTGGAATATGGCGAACCACACCCTGGTCAAGGAAGCCGCGCCGCGCGCCGGCAAGTTGCTGACGATCCTGCTCGGCGAGATGCAGTCGGACGGTACCCGCGTCGGCGGCATGGTGGATGACCAGCGCAGATTGCTGAATCATGGCGCCCAGGCCGCGCTCGCCGACACCTCGCTGTTGCAGATGCTGGCATGGGTCATGCTGGCCATCGGCCTCGGCCTGTCCGCCGTCATCGTGTTCCTGACCGCGCGCTCGATCGTCAATCCGATTGCCGCCATGACCGGGGCCATGGGCCGCCTGGCGGAGGGCGACAAGACGGTCGAGATCCCGGGCACGGAGCGCAAGGATGAGGTCGGCGAGATGGCGGGCGCCGTTCTGGTCTTCAAGGAGAACATGATCGAGGCCGACCAACTGGCCGCCGAACAGGCACAGGAGCGCAAAGCCCGCGAGGCGCGTGCGCAGCGGGTCGAGGAGCTGACCAAGAGCTTCGACCAGAGTATCGCCGATGTTCTCGCGACGGTCGTCTCGGCGGCCGAGGAGATGAGCTCGACGGCGGAGTCCATGACCCATCTGACCCAGAACGCCAGCGAACGCACCAGCGCGGTCGCCAGCGCCTCTGAACAGACCAGCGCCAATGTCCAGACCGTCGCCGCGGCCTCGGAGGAATTGGCGGCCTCGATCTCGGAAATCTCGGGTCAGGTCTCGACCTCGGCCGAGACCGCCGGCAAGGCCGTGGAGGCGGCCGAGGATGCGACACTGAAGGTTCAGGGCCTGGTCGATGCCTCGCAGAAGATTGGCGAGGTGGTCGATTTGATCAACGATATCGCCGAGCAGACCAATCTTCTGGCTCTCAACGCCACGATCGAGGCCGCACGCGCCGGCGAGGCGGGCAAGGGCTTTGCGGTGGTGGCCAGCGAGGTCAAGTCCCTGGCCAACCAGACCGCCAAGGCGACGGACCAGATCGCCGGTCAGATTACGGGCATCCAGGGCGCCACCAGCGACGCGGTGACCGCGATCCAGGGGATCACCCAGACAATCGGCCAGATCGACGAGATTGCCAACGCCATTGCGGCGGCGGTCGAGGAACAGGGCGCGGCGACAGCCGAGATCAGCCGAAACACCCAAGAAGCCGCCACCGGTACTCAGCAGGTCACCGACAATATCGCAAGCGTCAGTGAGGCCACCGCCGAGGCCGGTCAGTCGGCGGGTGAGGTGTTGGGCGCCGCCAACGAGCTGTCGCAACAGGCCACGAGGCTGCGAAGCGACGTCGACAGTTTCCTGACCGAGGTCAAGACTGCATAGCCAGCAGGACAGTCGCCGGCTAGCCGAGACCCCGTCCGGCGTTCAATCGCCGCTCGGGGTCTCGGTCGCTCGCCATCGCAACGAGTGAATCTATGGCGTCACCGGGTTGCGGCTGTCGGCCAGGATGCGCCCGCCGATGCCGAGAAAGCAGACGCCGGCCGCCCGTTCGATCCAGTGCTGTGCGTTCTTGAAACGACGCATGACCGGCGCGGAGGACATGAAGAGGCTGACAATGGCATACCAAGTCAGCGACGCGGCAACGACGAGCAAAATCATGACGGCCATGAGCCAGGCCGGTGTCTGCGGGGTGACCGCGGTCGCAAAGACGCTGGCAAAGAGCACGATGGCCTTGGGGTTGGTCAGGGTGACCAGGAAGCCGAACATCAGCGCGTTGCCCGTCGGCTGTGCGGTCGTGGCAGCCAGGTTCACGGGTTGAGATCTGGCCAGCAGCAGACGCAGGCCAAGATAAATCAGGTAGCTGCCGCCCAGGACCCGCACGGTCCAGGCCAGCCATTGATATTCGACCAACAGCGCCGACAGCCCAAGCAGGCTCAGGCAGGCATAGAGTCCGAGCCCTAGGGACACACCGAGTGTGGTCATGAGACCGGCCGATGTTCCTCTGGTCATGGAGGACCGGACGACGGCAACGAAATCGGGTCCCGGCAGCATCAAGGCTGGAATGAAGATCGAAAACACGCCGATGAGAACGATTGCCGGTTCCATGAAGTCTGGGCCCTGTCACGAAAATCCAGAATCGATTTGGCCACAGACCACAAACGCTTTGCAACCTGGCGGACCGGACCCGCGGGGGCCTCGAAGCACCCTAAGCTGCTTCCCCGCCCCATAGCCGTTGCGGGGCGAGGTCCGCTTCGGTCACCCCGAGGGCGGCGATGTCGGCGGGCAGGCTCTCGCCCCGGGCCAGGGCCGCGCTGGCCCGGCCCATGCCGTTCGAGGTTTCGATGCCGTAGCCGCCCTGGCCGACGCACCAGAAAAAGCCCTCGAGGCCCGGGGTGTAGCCGGCCACCGGCACCTTGTCGGCGACAAAACTGCGCAGGCCGGCCCAACTGCGCTGCAGCCGCTCGATCTTCATCGTCGTGGCCCTTTCGAGGCGGTCGACGGCGATGGCGATGTCGATTTCCTCGGGCTGGACGTCCTGGGGCGGCACCGGGGTTTCGTCGCCCGGCGAACCGAGCACCGTGCCGGCATCGATTTTGAAGATGAACTCCTCGTCGGTGTCGATCACCACCGGCCAACCATCCGCCAGAGCGACATTGGGCGGCACGAAGGCGATGACCGTGCGGCGCTTGGGCTGCAGGCCGACGGCGCGGACCCCCGCGCGGGCCGCGATCACGTCGGCCCAGGCGCCGGCCGCGTTGATCACGCTCGGCGCGGCGAAGACACCCTGCTTGGTGGTGACCTGCCACTTGCCCTTTTTGTGCTCGAGGTGGCTTGCCTCGGCGTCGCAGACGATCTCGCCGCCGTTGGCCTTCATACCGCGGATGAAGCCCTGGTGGATGGCGTTCACGTCGAGAGACATGGCGTTGGGGTCGAGAAAGGCGGCGCCGAGATAGTCCTGGCGCAGCACCGGCAGTTGGGCGACCGCCTGCTCGGCCGTGATCATGGCGATGTTGGGCGAGAGTTCCTGGACCGCCGCCAGGGCCCGGCCCAGGGAGTCCAGCTGATCGTCCCGGGCGACGAAGAAGAGCCCTTGCGGCCGGCAGAGCGCGGCCTCGCTGAAGCCTGCCGGCGGGTTGGTGAAGAAATCGTGGCCGGCCTTGGCCAGGGCGCGGATGGTGCGCGGCCCGTAGGCCTCGGTATAGACCGCGACCGAGCGCCCAGTGGTGTGGTAGCCCGGTTGCGATTCCATCTCCAGAAGGATCACCGAGCGATCTCGCGACAGCCAATAGCCGCAGGAGGCCCCGGCGATGCCGGCGCCGATGATGAGAAAATCGCATTCGCGCACCATTGGTCTGGTCTCCGGTCCCTGCTCGATGATCGAGCGATCATTCCTGCCTTGAAGCGCCGCCGCAATGGCCTTGTCGCCAGGGCCCGGGAGCTGATCGCGCGGCTTTGGACAAGGCGGCGCGGGCCTGATAGAGATCGGGGCAACAGACGGCAGGCTGACTCTTGGAGGACATCCCGATGGATGAGGTAAAGATCGACCCCGCGGCCATGGGGCGCCTGGCGAAGGCCTTGGCCTTCATTTGCGGCGCGGACGATCCGACGACGCTGGCCCTCAAGGCGGCGGCCGAGAGCGGATCCGAACGAGACATCGCCAAGGCCCGCAAGCTGTTTCTCAAGCTGAAGCCGGGCGACCGCCGGGCCGCCTTGACGATGCTCGCCGATTGACCGGAATCTCACCGGCCAGAGTTGGGCGCGGCCGGAGTTGGGCGCGGGCAGGGAGGGGGCTGAAGATGGGCGGCTGGACCCTACGCAGGGCGGATCAACAGGATGCGGAGGACCTGGCGGCTTGTTTCGATGCAGCCTACGCAGGCTATGTCGCGCGGATTGCCGACCTGCCGCCGGTCTCGGCCGACTGTGCCGGGGAAATCGCCCGGTTCCAGGTATGGGTCGCGGAGCTGGCCGACAGTGTTGTTGGCGGCCTCGTTCTCGTTCCCGAGGCGGACTTCTTGCGGCTCGCCAACGTCGCCGTCCATCCCGACCATGCGGGCGCGGGACTGGGCCGGGCCTTCATGACGCTCGCGGAAGCCGAGGCGCTGGCGCAGGGCTATGGCGAGTTGCGCCTGACCACGCATGTGGACATGCCGGCGAACGTGCGGCTCTACCAGCACCTTGGATGGGCGCAGACCGGCCGGCAGGGGAGCAAAATCGCGATGGCAAAGCGGATTTGACACCAGGGCAGCGGCTGAATTGAACTTGGCGGAGGATTCCCCAGCCACGCGGCGCATCCGATGTCTCGACCAAGGAGAAAGGATCTTGGGACCTCGAATCTATCTGCCCTTCGACCTCTTCGCGATGCGGGTCGCGGTGCCTGTGTCGAGCTTTGTCCGCGATGGTCAATTCGGCTGGAGCTGCGGGCAGTGCCCCATCGGCCGCGAGGGAGAGGTTCTGTTTTCCGGCGATCTCCTGGCCCAGAGCGCATTTGTCTGCGAGATGATCGAGGGGGTCCTGCCGCGCGCCGACTTCGATAGCCGGTCGATCGGCAAGCTGAACGTCTATTATGTCGAGAGCCGGCCCGGCGAGGGCGACCGCGCGATTGAGCAGATTGCCCGTTACTTTCCGCACGGCCCGGTGATCGTGCCCATTCCCGTGCCGCATTTCTACTACGAGGGCATGCTGCTCGAGGTCGATGTCTTCACAGGACCGCGGGTGTCGCAGCGCACGACGCCCGCGCTTCGGGACATCAGCCTCCAGGTTGTCGAGGGCGGCGATACCGTCTGGGCCTCGGTCGACGCACCCCTCCCGAGCGGAGTCGCGTTGGCCGGTCGCCTGGCGGCGGTGGCCTCGGCACTCGAAAAGCAGGGTTTGTTCCCCGGCCAACTGTTGTCCGACCACTGGTTTCTTTCCGACTGCGACCAGGAGCCCGGCGCGGTGGACGACGCTCTGTCCGAATGCGATTTGATCAGCAGTCCCGGCGCTCTGGTTCGCCTGGGGCCGCGGCCTTCGGCTTCGCTTGTCGGCGAACTCACCTTCAGCCGCGATGCCGTCCAGTCGGCTGTTGAAAGGGACGAAGCCGGTACGCTCGCGCTGTGCAAGCGACGGGGCGGCCCGTCCCTGTGGATCAGCGGCGTTCAGGCCGAACCGCAAGGCGACCTTGTCGATCAGACCGGCGCGATCATGGCGGGTATCGAACGGTCGCTGGCGTCGGAGGGCATGTCTTTCGGCAAGGTGGTGAAGCTGACCGCGCACTATGTCGGCGGTGCCTCGGCGGAGGAGTTGCATGGCAACATGGCCGTCAGGCACGGCTACTACGCAAACCCGGGACCGGCCTCCACCGGCCTGCCGGTCAAGGCCCTGCAGAACCCTCACGGCAAAATCGCGATCGATGTCCTGGCCCGGGCCTGACCGGGGGTCGGCAGCGGGCGAATGCCAGCCTAACGACACATACTCCAGTCAATCGTCACCTCGATCGGGGGCGTCCTCCACCATCCGGTAGCCGACCCCCCGGACCGTTTGGATCTCGGCGCCGCAGGCCCCCAGCTTCTTGCGCAGGCGGCCGATATAGACGTCCACCACATTGGTCATGGGATCGTCATTGACACTCCAGACCGTGGAGATAATCCGCTCTCGCGAGAGGACCTTGGCGGGGTTCGCTATCAACAGCCGCAGCATCTCGCGCTCTTTCGATGTGAGGTCGAGGCCTCTACCATCGACCTCCACCAACAAGGCCTGCTTGTCGAAACGAATCAGACCAAACTTGATGACCGGATCGTCGAGGGTTGCGGCATAGGCGTTCTGGCGGCGATGCAGCGCCTTGAGCCGCGCGACCAGCTCGCTGAAATCGAACGGTTTGGCCAGATAGTCGTCCGCCCCCAGCTCCAGCCCCTTCACGCGTTCATCCGTCGTCTCGAGCGCCGTCAGCATGAGGACCGGCGTGTGGTTTTTCCGTGCCCGCATCTTGCGGCAGACATCCTGACCGCTGATGCCGGGCAGCATGAGGTCGAGCGCCACCACATCGAAGCTTTCCGTGGCCAGCATCTCCAGGGCCTGCTCCCCATCGGGAACATGGGTCACCGTCCAGCCTTCGCCCTTCAGGCCCCGAACGATGAAGGCGGCGATGCGGCTTTCGTCTTCGACCAGCAAGATGTTCATGAGACGGCCGAAAGCCGGCTGCGCGTGGGGAGCATGATGACGGCGGACAGGCCGCCGCCCTCCCGGTCCTCCAGCAGGATCTTGCCGCCATGGGACTCGATGATCGATTTGGCGACCGGCAGTCCCAGGCCGGCGCCTTCTCCATAGCGTTCGGCCGCGTTTGATCCGCGAAAGAAGCGCTCGAAGGCGCTGTGCTTCTCGTCATCGTCGAGACCCGGGCCATTGTCTTCCACGGCGATCCGAAACCCGTCTGGACTGGGGTCGATACGAACCTCGATAAGGTCGCCGCCATAATGGCGGGCGTTTTCCAGGAGGATGAGCAGGGCCTGGCAGATTCGCCCCCGGTCGCATCTTAGCCGCGCCTCGTCCAGGGTGGTTACGATCATCGCTTTCCTGCTGCCGCTGCCGACCAGGGACTGAAGCATTTCCATCAGGTCTTCTTCCGTGATTTTCAGCCGGGTCTCGCCCGCCTCGTGACGCGCGACGAACAGCAGATCGTCGACCAGACGCGAGGTGTGCGTGGCGGCCTCGCGCACGATCGAGAGGGCCTCACGATATTCTTCGGGTTCACGCGAGCCGCGCAACGCGATATCGGCCTCTCCGCGGATGACGGTGAGGGGGGTGCGCAGTTCGTGACTGACATCGGCCATCAGCCGCTTGCGGTTGGCCTCCGCCTTGCGGACCTGATCCAGCAGAATCTCGAGACGCTGAGTGCGATCGGTGACCTTTTGCTCGAGCTCTTCGTTCGAGCGGCGCAGGGCCTGTTCGCGGGTACCGACCCTGTCGGCCAGATCGTTCAGCGTGTGGGCAAGACCGGTCAGCTCGTCCTTGCCATCGATCCCGACGCGATGCGCAAGATCTCCCGATGACAACCGTACGGCGCTGTCGCTCAAGGCCTTGAGTCGGATCTGGACGCTGCGCTTCAGCAAAAGGTAGCTGGTCAGGCCGCCGATCAGGGCGAGAACCGCGAAGAGCGCCGAAAGGCGGCGATAAAGGGTCAACTGGGCCTCCGCTTCGGCCCTGGTTTCGGCGACTTCTTCGGCTTCCTCCGCCAGGGCCGCCTCGATGCGCTTGCGGAAGTCGCGATCGATATCGCCATCTAGGATCTTCGACAAGCGACCCCAGTTGGCTGCCAGGTCGCTCCTTTCATCGCCGCGGGTGATGGATGACAGTTCATTGACGAGCTGTTCGATCTGCAGCTCGAGCGCCGAGAGCGCGGCAAGCTCCTCAATCTCCTCGTCGCCGACGAGATCGATCTCCTGACCGACGAGGTCGCGAATGTTCGCGATGTCGCCCCTGATCGCTTTGATCAACTCGGCTTTGGCCTTGCCCTTGTCCTTGCGGCCGACAATCAGGACGTCGCCATACTGCTTGAAAAGCTGATAGGTGTGATTAGAGAGCTGAAGATTCGCCGCGTAGACCTGGTTCGCCAGACTGAGGCGCTTCAGGTTGAAGTCGGCCTGAAAGGCGCTCATGACCGAGAGCAGGGACCCGCCCAGGGCGAGGGCCAGCATCAGGCCGAAGAAGAGGCTCAGCTTCGAGACAAGTTTCATGTCGGCGCGTTCTCCTCAGGCCGCGAGGCCGGAATGGACGAAGTCACGCACCGGGCCCGACGCCGACAGCGCGGCTTCGAGAGTGCCGACGGCCTGGACTTCGCCATCGGCCAAAAACCAAATCTCGTCGGCAGCGCGGGCCAGGGCAAGGTCATGAGTTACGAACACCGTTGTCGCGGAGCCCTCTTTTATCAGGTCGGAAACGAGCCGTCTCCCCTGGGGATCCAACGCCTCTTCGGGCTCGTCGAGCAACAGGACACGGGCCTGGCTCAAGGACGCACGCACCAGGTGCAAGCGCCGTTTCTCGCCTGCCGACAGATTGCGTCCGGCCTCGGCCACCTGGCCCTCCAGCCCGCCCAGCCTGTCCAGCAGTGGGGCCAGCCCGAATTTCTCCGCCCGGCGGACGATCTCCTCGTCCGCGGGACGGCGGGTCACGCCCATGGTGAACGCGCGGCGCAAACTGCCGCGCAGAATGGGCGAGTGCGGGCCGAGGTAGCAGACCTGGCGCGCTCTCAGGGGCTTGCCGTCCAGGGTTATACGGCCCGAGTCCGGCGCGTTCAGGCCGGCGATCAGCGACAGGAGGGCTGACTTTCCCGCGCCGTTCGGGCCGAGCAGGGCGACCGACCAGCCCGGTGGAATTTCACCCGAGATCTTGTTCAGGTGTGGGTCCGAAACGGCTTCCAGATGCAATCCCTTGGCCGCGTTATCGTTCTCCGAGGCGCTCGGCCGGACCAGTTCGGGCAAGTTCAAAAGGGACCGGCACTTGTCGCGGGCGACCTGCCAGGCCCGGTGTCGATCCCAGATCACCGCGAGTTGGGTCATCGGGACGGCGAGAATGCCGAGCAAGGCCAGGGCGGCGGCGGTTTCGGCCGCTCTGAGACCCAACTGAAATGCGAGCCCCAGAAAGAGGACGCCGGTCGCGGCAAGTGCGACCTCGGGAATGGCCTTCAGGCCCGAGGCGGCCATCGTACGTCTCATGGCGGCGCGGCGCAGGCGCAGGGCGGTCTTGTCGAGACGCCGGGCCTCGAGACCGATCCGCCGCTGAAGCCGGAGCTCGGAGGCGACCGTCACGCGCTCGCCCATATCCGCGGCTATTCTGGCGCGCAGGCCGCGGAGCCGGCGATGGAGCGGGGCCAAATGCCTCTGCAGAACCGCCATCAGGGCGAAGGCTCCGCACAGGACGACCGCGCCAGCCAGCGCCAGGCTCGGATTGATCAGCCACAAGGCAAAAATGGCGCCGGGAAACACGAAGGCCGCGGACACGATGCGGGCAATGCCGAGGCTGACCCAACTCCGCACGGTCGAAAGGTCGCCGACAAAGCGCAAGGCCAGGGAGCCGGACCGGCGCATGGCGATATCCCGCGGGGAAAGCCGGGCAAGATGGGCGAACAGGCTCTGGCGCAGCTCGGCCGCATAGTGCTGGCCGATCCACTCCGCCACCGTGCGCTCCGCCAGCCGCAGGAGAGCGATGGCCAGACCGGCGGCCAGAATGATCCCCAAGGCAGACACCGCCATGGTTCCCGAGCCATGGAGCGCGGCGAAGACCTCTCTTGTCGCGAGTGCCGCCGCGCCCGCCGCGATGGCCTGGGCGATGCCCGAAAGGGCGACCAGCGCCATCGCGGGGGCGCGGCGCTGGTCCAGGATGCGTGGCAAATCGCTCACGCCGCGATCTCTTTGCCGAGACCATTGTCACGCAGCAGGTGCTGCATGGACGGCAAGAGCTGCGCGGGATCGATCAAGGCGCTTCGCGACAACAGGGTGGATCCAGTCGCTTTTTCCGCCTCGCGCACTGCGAGAGGCGAGCAGGTCACCATGCCGGAAACCGCAAAGGGTGTGAAACCGTGCCGCTTGAGGATGGCAACGCCGCCCACGGCGCCCAGCGCGTCGGGGGCCGCGAACATCACGGCGTCCAGGCGGTCCCGGATCTTGCTGTCTTTCAATATTTCCGCCGTTTCCCCTTGGAAGACGCCGTCGGCGAACTCGACCACCACGACACTGGCGCCGCGCGAGGCTGCCGCGCCGACCAGCGATTCGAAACCCTGTTCGATCCGCTCCAGGGGCATGCGATAGGTCGTCCCCATGCCGGCGTCGGTAAAGTCGGTGACGGGAATGCCCGCATCGAGAAAGGCATTGAAATCGCCAAACGCGCCGGTGCCGGTCGCCTTCACGCCCTCGACCGCAAAGCCCGCTTTCTTGAGGCCATGGGCAAGGCTCACCGCGGCCGTGGTCTTGCCGGCATTCATCGAAGCCCCGAAAACGCCGATGACGGTCACATCATCGGGAATGGTGGCGCACGAGATGCCATAGGAGGCGACGTTGAGGATGTCGCCCTGGGCGTTGGTCAAAAGACCGACCGGGCGAAGCTTGGTGGGAGCGGCCATCTTGTCGTGGGCGGCGGCCATGCGCCCGACGATGCCGCCGCCGGCGATCATGTCGCAGCTTTGGCCGTCGATCTGGGCGAAACCCTCGAATTGATCGGGCGCATAGCGATCGCCGCAGACCATGACCACGACATCGCCCCTGTAGCACTCGGAATAGCGGCCTTCCGCGAGCTGAATTTTCTTGTGCTGGCCGATGCTCGTAATCTCCGCCAGGATCAGGTCTCCGGCGACGGCGTTCTCGAAGTCGCGGGCGATGCCGGCGGCGTCGCCGCGGTAGACCCGCCGCGTCGCGAAGGCCCATTTGGCGGATGCGGGAACGGTCGCGGGAAGGACCGCGGGGGTCATCGTCTGGGTGTTTCGTTGCTGGTTCATTTTGGGTGCCTCATTGGTTCGTTTTGTCATCACACCAATATGGCGACAGTTTCCTGAAGTGCCCTGTCGGCGCGGTGAACGGGACCTCAAGGAATGATGAAAATCTCATGAAAGAGATGATCCGTCGTCGAGGCGAAGCAGATGGCCCCGAATCGGGACGTTAACCAATGAAGACGAGGGCGCCCTCAGGCGCGGCCGGCCTCTTCGGAAAGCATGGACACGTCGATGCCGAGCGTGGCGATGGCGCGCTCCCACTTGGAATCGAGATCGTCGTCGAAGACCAGGGCCTCCTCCGGACCGGCGTGGAGCCAGCCGTTGTGCTGGATTTCCAGGTCGAGCTGGCCGGGACCCCAGCCGGCGTAGCCCAGGGCCATGAGGCGCTGGCGCGGGCCGCCGCCGGCGGCGATGTCGCGCAGGATGTCGATCGTCGCGGTCAGGGCGACGTCATCGTTGACCTGGAGCGTGCCTTCCTGGGCGTATTCGCCGGAATGCAGGACGAAACCGCGGCCCGACTCGACCGGGCCGCCGAAATGCACCCGAATCTTCTCGGCCTCCGGACCCGATTCGATCTGGAGCTGGCTCAGCAGGTCGGGAAAGGTGATGGCACCCACCAGCCGGTTGACCACCAGACCCATGGCGCCGTCTTCGTTGTGGGCACAGAGATAGACAACGGTCCGGGCGAAGCGCGGATCGCGCATGGAGGGCATGGCAATCAACAGGTTACCGGTCAGGTAGCCCTCGGAAAGTCCCTTTGATGCAAGCATCGCCATCCGTGTGACTGGTTTAAGATAATGTGAGGCTTTCGCTGCCTGCGCGCAAGTGTGTCAAATGGCCACACGACTTCGTGACCGGTCGCGGCAGGCCAATAGTCCCTATATAGTAGCGCAGAACACGCAAGAGATTGTTGATCCTTTGTTGGGATGCTTGGACGCATGAAGTCACGGTCGAACCGCAGGTCTCCCGGGCCTTTCTTAGGCGCCTTTCTGGCCCTACTGCTGCTCGGCGGGCTCCTGATAGCGGCATTGCCGCAGACGGCCTCGGCCGCGGTCGGGCCCTGGGCCGAGAACGATCACGGCCGCCTGCGCCTGATTTCCGCCGGCGACACGGCTGCCGGCAGTGGCGGCGAGAACGATGGAAAACTGCTCTTTGGCGTCGAGTTCGAGCTGCAGCCGGATTGGAAGATCTATTGGCGCTCGCCCGGCGATGCCGGCTTTCCGCCGAGTTTCGATTGGACCGGGTCGCGCAACCTAGCGCAGGTCAGCTTGGAATGGCCAGCGCCCCATCGCTTTTCGCTCTTCGGGCTCGAGACTTTCGGCTACGGCGATGCGGTGATCTTTCCGCTGTTGGTCGAGCCGCAGAGCGCCGGTCAGGGCCTCGATCTGCAGGCCAAGGTCACATATCTGACCTGCAACGAGATTTGCGTGCCCTACGACGAGGTTGTCAGCCTGACGCTGCCCCCGGGCCCCGCCAAGGCGGCCGCCGAGGGCATTCTGATCGAGCATTTCCGGGCGATGGTCCCGGGCGACGGTAAGAACCAGGGTCTGCGGCTGGAGACCGCCGTTCTGGAGGGCGAGATCGCCGCGCCGGTCCTGGTCGCCAGCCTCGCCGCGGACGAGCCCTTCGCGGCGCCGGATCTGCTGGTCGAGGGGCCGCCGGGTTTCTATTACGCCAAGCCGCAGATGCGCCTGGAGGAGGCTGGCCGCCGGGTGGTCTTCCGGATGGCGGTCACCGGGTCGGACCCGGAGAGCGTACTGGAAGGCAAGCCGCTGACCCTGACCCTGCTCGATGGCCTGCGCGGCATGGAGGCGCGCGTCATGGCGCGCTACGCCGACGATCCGGCCGCCGAGGCCCTGCTGATGGCAACGGCGGGGTCGGCCCGGTCGGGCGGGGGCGGAAGCGGCGAACTGAACCCGGTCTCCCTGGCCGGTCTGCTGTCGGTCCTGGGCCTGGCCCTTCTCGGCGGCATGATCTTGAACCTCATGCCCTGCGTCTTGCCGGTGCTCTCGATCAAGCTGCTGTCGGTGGCCGAGCAGGGCGGCCGCGCCAAGCGCGATATTCGGGCCAGCTTCATCGCCTCCTCGGCCGGCATCCTGGTGTCCTTCTGGGTGTTGGCCGCCGCCGCCATCGCGGTCAAGCAGGCCGGCATGGCGGTCGGCTGGGGCATTCAGTTTCAACAGCCGGTCTTCCTGCTGTTCATGGCCTTCCTGGTCACGCTCTTTGCCTATAACCTGCTCGGGTTTTTCGAACTGCCGCTGCCCGCCTGGCTCGGGACTCGCTTGGCCGGCGGTGGCGGCGAGAAGGGACTGGGCGGTGCTTTTGGCGCCGGCGCCTTTGCCACCCTCCTGGCGACGCCCTGCTCGGCGCCCTTCCTCGGCACGGCCGTGGGTTTCGCCCTGGCCCGCGGCCCGGCTGAAATCCTTGCGATCTTTACCGCGCTCGGGCTCGGCCTGGCCGCGCCCTATCTGCTCATCGCCCTGCTGCCGGGTCTGGCGCGCCGCCTGCCGCGGCCGGGCGTCTGGATGATCTGGCTGCGGCGGATTCTGGGCCTGGCCTTGGCCGCCACGGCGGTCTGGCTGCTGAGCGTCCTGGAAGCTCAGATCGGTCTGGTTCCGGTTCTGGTCGGGGCCCTGTTGCTGCTGTTGCTCGGGCTTGCCCTCTGGGGCCGCGGGCGCCTGCCGCGCGGCCGGCCCCAGACTGTGGCCGGCCCGGCGCTTGCTCTGGGTCTGGCCCTGGCCGTGCTGACCGTTCCCCTGCTGCTGCCGGCCAGTGCCGGTTCGGCCGCGCGCCCTGCCGCCGAGGCCGCCTGGCCGGCGCTCGACCGTGGCCAGATCGCTGCCCTGGTCGCCGAGGGCAAGGTGGTCTTTGTCGACGTCACCGCCGACTGGTGTATTACCTGTAAGGTCAACAAATCCGTGGTCCTGGAGGACGCGCGCGTGGCCGCGGCGCTGCAAGACGGCGGAACCGCCCTGCAGCGCGGCGATTGGACCTCGCCGGATTCGGCCATTTCCGATTATCTCGCCAGCTTCGCGCGCTACGGTATCCCCTTCAACGCGGTCTACGGCCCCGGGCTTCCCAACGGCGCGGCGCTGCCCGAACTGCTCACGGTGGAGACTGTCCTGCAGGCCCTGGAAAAGGCCAGGAACGGCGAATAACCTCTCGGCCGGCGGGCACCTAACTCCGCCCTTGGAATGCGGGTGCAGCCTCCCTATTCTAGGCGGCCAAAGTCGGACAGCCGTCCGCTCAGCGAAAAATCATCCGTTTTTGAAAGGGAGAGGCAATGACGATCAAGGTCGGTGATAAACTGCCCGATGTTACCTTCAAGCATATGTCCGCCAACGGTCCAGCGGACATGACCAGTGCAGAACTTTGCGACGGCAAGACGGTCGTGATCTTTGCGCTGCCGGGGGCCTTCACGCCGACCTGTTCGGCCAAGCATCTGCCCGGTTTTATCAACAATTCCGCCCAGTTCCGCGACAAGGGAGTCGACACGATCGCCTGTCTTTCGGTCAACGACGCCTTCGTGATGGGCGCTTGGGGCGACAACCAGGGTGCCGGCGACAACGTGTTGATGCTGGCCGACGGCAATGCCGACTTCACCAAGGCCGCGGGCCTCGAGATGGACGCCAGCGGCTTTGGCATGGGCACCCGCAGCCAGCGCTATGCGATGGTGGTGGAGAACGGCACCGTCAAGGCGCTGCACGTCGAAGAACCCGGCGCTTTCGAGGTCTCCAGCGCGGAGGCCATGCTCGCCGCGCTTTAGGATTTCATGGACTAACCGTCGCCGGCCCGCGTGATACCCGCGCGGGCCAGGGCGTCGGCGCGCTCGTTCTCCGGGTGGCCGCTGTGACCCTTGACCCAATGCCAGGTGACCTGATGGCTCGCCTCGGCACGATCGAGCCGTTCCCAGAGGTCGCGGTTCTTGACTGGCTTCTTGGCGGCGGTCTTCCACCCGTTGCGTTTCCAGCCCGCCATCCAGCGCGAGATGCCGTCCTTGACGTAGGTGCTGTCGGTCCAGATCTGCACCTTGCTGGGCTTGGTCAGGGCCTCCAGGCCGGCGATAGCCGCCATCAGCTCCATGCGGTTGTTGGTGGTCTCGGGCTCGCCGCCGCAAAGTTCCTTTTCATGCCCTCTGTAGCACAGCAGCGCCCCCCAGCCGCCCGGGCCGGGATTGCCGGAACAGGCGCCATCGGTAAAGAGCTGGATGGTGTCGGCCTCGGCGTCGCTCATCGATCGAACCCGTAGGCGGCGACGCTCGCGACCTCGCGGTGGAAGGCCAGCTTGCGCCAGTACTCCAGGGGGTCCTTGGGTTTCACGAAGGCGCCCTCGGGGTGATTGAGCCAGTCGTAGAGCCGGGTCAGCAAAAAGCGCAGGGCGCTGCCCCGTGCCAGCAGGGGCAGGGCCTCCCACTCGGCGTCCTCCAGGGCGCGCGCCGCGCCGTAGGACTGGAGCAGCAGGCGGGCCTTGGTGATGTTGAAGGCGTGATCCGACTCGAAGCACCAGGCGTTCAGACAGGTCGCCAGGTCGTAAGCGAGAAAGTCGTTGCAGGCGAAGTAGAAATCGATCACCCCGCTGAGCCGCCGGTCGCGGAAGAAGACATTGTCGGCGAAGAGATCGGCGTGGATCACGCCGCCGGGCAGATCCCGCGGCCAGGCCCGCTCCAGGTGGTCGAGCTCGTGGAGAATGGCGTCCGATAGCCCTTCGCGCACCTCGTCGGCGCGGCCATCGCAGCTCTCGAAGAGCGGACGCCAGGCCTCGACCGAGAGGCTGTTCCTGCGGGTCATGGGGAAGTCGCGTCCGGCCAGGTGGAAGGCGCCCAGGGCCTTGCCCAACTCGGCGCAGTGAAAGGGCTGAATGCGCCGGGGCCAGAGGCCTTCGAGAAAGGTGATGATCACCGCCGGGCGGCCGCAGAGTTCGCGCAGCGCGATGCCGTCGCGCGCCTTGACCGGCAGGGGGCAGCTGATCCCGGCGGCGGCGAGATGCTCCATCAGACCGAGAAAGTAGGGCAGGTCGGCGGCGTCGACACGCTTTTCGTAGAGCGTCAGGATGTAGCTGTCCCGGTCAGTCCGCAGCAGATAGTTGGAATTCTCGACACCCTCGGCGATCCCCTTGAAGGACACCACCTCGCCCAGGTCGTAGTCGGCCATGAAGCGTGTCAGGTCCTCGTCGTAAACTTCGGTGTAAACCGCCATGGGAGGATCGCCTGTCTCGGGAACCCGGGATGCAAGAACAAGTGGCCGGTCAGGCGACCTCGTTCATCCCGGTGAGGGTCTTGGGCAGCTTGAAGATGACATCCTCGACCACCCCCGAGACGTTCTGCAGGGTCACGTCGTAGCGCTCGCGGCAGGCCAGTATGACCTCCTCGACCAGAACCTCGGGCGCCGAGGCGCCGGCGGTCAGGCCCAGGGTCGATACGCCCTCCAGGGCGGTCCAGTCGATTTCGTTGGCCCGCTGGATGAGCTGGGCCTTTTGGCAGCCAAGGTTGTTGGCGACCTCGACCAGACGTCGCGAGTTGGAGGAGTTGGGCGCACCGACCACGAAGATGGCATCGCAACTCGAGGAGATCTTGCGCACCGCCTCCTGCCGATTGGTCGTGGCGTAGCAGATGTCTTCCTTCTTCGGGCCCTGGATGCTCGGAAAGCGCCCGCGCAGGACACCGATGATTTCGGCGGTGTCGTCGACCGAGAGGGTGGTCTGGGTGATGTAGGCCAGGCGCTCCGGGTCCGGCACCGCGACGCTGCGGGCATCCTCGGTGTTCTGAACCAGGATGATCGACTCCGGGGGCAGTTGGCCCATGGTGCCGATCACCTCCGGATGGCCGTCATGGCCGATCAGGACAATGGTGTGGCCAAGCCGGTGATGCCGTTCGGCCTCACGGTGCACCTTGCTGACCAGCGGGCAGGTGGCGTCCAGGTAGAAGAGGTCGCGCCGTTCTGCCTCGGCCGGAACCGATTTGGGCACACCGTGGGCGGAAAAGATGACCGGCACGCCCTCGGGAACCTCGTTGAGCGTCTCGACGAAGACCGCGCCCTTGGCCTCCAGACCCTCCACCACGAAGCGATTGTGAACGATTTCGTGGCGCACATAGACCGGCGAGCCGTACTTTTGCAGGGCGCGCTCGACGATTTCGATGGCGCGCTCGACTCCGGCGCAAAAACCGCGCGGATTGGCGAGCAGAATGGTTAGGGGCGGGTGGGCGGTCATCGCGCGAAGGCTCCTCGTCATGCACCGTGACAGCGCGAGTCTATCGATCTTCGGCGGCCCGGCAAGTCGAGGGTCCCTCGAGTCAAGTCTGGGGTGCGTCGCGTAGGAACCCCGGGGACCAGCCCGAAAGCAGGCTTCCACCCTTGTGCTTGCCAGGCGGCTTGCCTAGAGTCGCGCTGCTTTTAGACACCAAGGCGCGGTCCGTGAAAAGCACTTTTCCAACCGCCGGATGAAGGAAACCGGTCCGCAGGGGCCCTCTCCGGTCCCCCGGCCTTGGGCCGCTGTACGGAAGGATGATCGATGAGCGAACCCGTCGTTGCGCAGAAGAGCCCCTATGCCGTCGAGTGCGAGTCCGGCAAGAAGTACTTCTGGTGCGCCTGCGGTCTGAGCAAGAAGCAGCCCTTTTGCGATGGCTCCCACAGCGCGGTCGGCATGGCACCCGTACTGTACGAGGCCACCAAGGACGGGACGGTGTTTTTTTGCGGCTGTAAAGGCACGGGCCGCCAACCGGTCTGCGACGGCTCTCACAGCAAGCTCTGATCCTGCCATGAAGCCTGCTTTGCGCCGCTCCACGGTCACGCCATGACCGACACGCCCTTCCTTTCACCGCGGGTCCGTGGCCTCCTCGGCACCGCGGCCCTGCTGCTGTCCGGCCTTGTGCTGACGGGCTGTCTGGGCAAGGACGGTCCGCCGCCGCCCTGCCCCAAGATCGTCACGGTCAAGGACGCGGAACAACAAACGCGCTTCCAAGGCGAAGGACGGGATCTCACGGATGTGCTCTTCGAAGCCGGGATCTCGGCCCGTGGCGTCACCTGCGACTACGACGACGGAGAGATCGAAATCGAGATGCAGGTCGTGCTGCAGGCGGTGCGTGGCCCGGCGTCGCAGACCCAAGAGGCGGCCCTGCGTTACTTCGTGGCCGTGGTGCGCAGCGACCTGACCGTGCTGGCCCGCGAGGAGTTCGACAGTGTGGTTCCACTGCCGGGCAATCGCACCCGCGCCGCCCTGGCCGAAGAGGTCTCCCCGACCATCCCCCTGGCGACCGGCCAGTCGGGACGCGACTTCCAGATCTTTATCGGCCTGGTCTTGAACGAGGCCGAATTCGAGTACAACAGAGCCAACCGATAGAGCCGGCGCCCTGCGCCGGCCTTGACCGGCCGGCATGAGGCGGTTGGCTTGGCGTGAAGGATCAGCCTCCTGTCCAGTATCATCGGCCAAGCTTTGGGGCGACTGGAAGACCGGCGTTTGCTCACGGGGGCCGGGTGCTTCAGTGCGGATGTCGATCTGCCCAACCAGGTGCAGGCCGTGGTCCTGCGATCGCCCCATGCCCATGCCATCATCGAGCGGATCGATGTCGCTCCCGCGCTGCAGGCCGATGGCGTGCTCGCCGTCTATACCAGCGACGAACTCCTGGGCGAGGGGATCAAGGCGATCGATTCCCAGACCGGAACCGATCCCTTTCGAGTTTTGAATCATGACGGCAGCGCGCCGCCGCTGGCCTCGCAGTATCCCTTGGCCATCGACCGGGTCCGCTACGTCGGCGAGCCGGTAGCGGTGATCGTCGCCGAGACTCCGACCCAGGCGCAAGACGCCGCCGAATTGGTCGAGGTCGACTACCGCGACCTGCCGGCGGTCACCGATCTGGAGTCGGCGCTGGGCGATTCGGCGCCACGCGTTTGGCCGGCGCTGGCCGACAACCGCTCGGCCTATTTCGAACGGGGCGAGCGCGCCGCGGTCGAGGAAATCTTCCGGTCGGCGGCGCGCTGCGTGGAACTGGAGATCCTCTATCCGCGTTCGACGGCGGCTTTCATGGAACCACGGGCGGCGGTCGCCGAGGTCGAACCGGACAGCGGCCGTCTGGTGCTTCATGCCGGCTGCCAGTCGGCCCATCGGCTGCGCGACGGCCTGGCCGATATCTTCAACCTGCCCGCCGATCGCCTGCGGGTGATCGTGCCCGATGTCGGCGGTGGGTTCGGCGCGCGCATCAACGTCTATCCGGAGTACGTCGCCCTGCTGTTCGCGGCCCGCGCCCTGGGCCGACCGGTCAAATGGGTCGGCGAACGGAGCGAGTCCTTCTTGTCCGACAGTCAAGCCCGGAGTCAACGGATCAGGGCCACGCTGGGACTGGATGCCGAGGGTCGGTTCCTTGCCATCAAGGTCGCCGCGGACTGGTGTCACGGGGCCTATCTGGCGCCGCGCGCGCTCTATGTCCTGGCCAACGCCCTGCCGCCGATGCTGTGCGGTGCCTACCGGATGAAGGCGGTTCATTTTTCGCTGCGGGGCACCTTCACCAACACGACGCCGGTCGCCTCCTACCGTGGGGTCGGCCGCGCCGAGGCCGCCTACATGATCGAACGGCTGGTCGATGAGGCAGCGCGCCAGACCGGGATCGATCCGGCCGAGCTCAGGCGGCGCAACATGATCTTGCCCGAGGAGATGCCCTGGCAGTCGCCGAGCGGCGCGCTCTATGAACCGGCCGCCTTTCCGCGCAATCTCGAGCTCGGACTCGAGGCGATCGACTGGGCCGGCTTTCCGGCCCGCCGTGACGCCGCCGCCGCGCGCGGGCGCCTGCGCGGCAGAGGCCTGGCGCTCTATGTGATGTCTGCCGGCGGGGTACCGGAGGAAAGCGCCGAACTGCTCGTCACAGCTTCGGGGCCGGGCCCGGCGGGGCCGGCGGAGTGCGAGGTCGCGGTCAGGGCCGGGACCCAGGATTTCGGGATGGGGCACCAGACCAGTTTTGCTCAGATTGTCGCCGACAGCCTGGGCGTACCACCTGCCCAGGTGCGGCTGATCTATGGCGACAGCGATGCCATTGCCCAGGGCGCCGGCGGGCACGGATCCCGTTGCCTGCGGGTCGGCGGCAACGCTATTCGACAGGCGGCCGAGGCCGTCATCGACCAGGGCCGTGTCCTGGCGGCGGAGCTGCTGGGGGCCGCGCCGGCGGATCTGTCCTTCGAGGACGGCGCCTACCTGCTCGGCGGGACCAACCGCCACATGGCGCTCGCCGAGGTTGCTCTGGTCGCCGCGGATCGCGACCAACCGCTGGCCGCCTCGAGGACCTACCGGGTCGAGGGGCCGAGCTATCCCAACGGCTGCCATCTTTGCGAAGTCGAGCTCGACCCCGAGACAGGGGCCCTGGAGGTTGTGGGTTTCGCGACGGTGGTCGATCCCGGCCTGGTGATCAACCCGACGATCGTCGAGGGGCAGGTGCAGGGCGGCGTGGTCCAGGGCCTGGGCGAAGCGCTGTTCGAGCAGATCGTGTTCGACCCCGAAAGCGGCCAACCGCTGGCCGGCTCCTTCCTCGACTATCCCCTGGTGCGGGCCGACGATCTGCCGATGATCGCGACCCGTCTCAATCCTGTCGCCAACGCCGACAACCCTCTCGGGGTCAAGGGTGTCGGCGAGGCCGGCACGACGGGCTCGGCGGCGGCCCTGGTCAATGCCGTGCGCGACGCCCTGGCCGAGAACGGCCCCGTCCGGCTCGACATGCCGCTGACCCCCGAGCGTCTGTGGCGGGCGATCAAGGCCGCGGGGGCGGCCTGATGGTGCCGCTCATTCGGGCAAGAAAGGGCGCCGGTCGAGTCTCGACGGCGCAATCTTTCGGCGAGACTTTAACGTCGGTTTAACCAAGTCGGCCTAGGCTGCCCAACCGGTCTGCTGCTCTGCCGACCGATCTCTTGTGAATGAGTTCCTGGGGCGACCGACAGCATGGGCGAGACGCCGCCGAGCCTTTCCGAGGCAGACCTGACCTCGTTGGCGACCAATGCGTCCCCCGAAGTCCGTATCGATGTCGTAAGCAAGGTCTCGGCCCTGTTCTGTGGAGATCAACTGACGGCGTCGGAGCGACGGATCGCCGAGGATATCTTTCGCGCGCTCCTCAAGGATGAGGAGATTCGGGTCCGGGAAACCCTATCGGAGCATCTCAAGTCAGTCCTCGACCTTCCCCATGACCTTGCCTTGGCCATGGCCCGCGACGCGCTCAGCGTTGCCCTGCCGGTGCTCCAATGCTGCGAGGTTCTGACCGATACCGACCTGATTGAGATTGTCGGTGGGCGCGATAGCTTGAAGCAGGAGGCAATCGCGGGCCGCGGCAGTGTCTCCGAGGCGGTCTCCGATGTTTTGATCGACCAAGGCAGCGAGCGCGCCGTGACGGTGCTGGCCGGCAATGAAGGGGCCCGGCTCGATGAAGGATCCCTGGGGCGGATCATCGAGAAGTATGGCGAGAGCGCCAGTGTTTCCCAGGCGGTTTGCGGGCGTGCCAGTCTACCGCCGGTGATTTTCGAGCGTATCATCGCCGCGGTGACCGACCAACTGCAGGGCAGCCTCGTCGCCCAGCTCGCGCTGCCCGAAGAGATGGTTCGCACTCTGATTTACCAGGTGCGCCGGCGTGCCGTGCTGGGTCTCTTGAAATCCGGCGTAAAAAGCGCGGCGGAGGTCGAGGCAATGGTGGACCGCCTCGAGGCGGAAGGGCGCCTGACGACCGCAATGGCCCTCGATGCCCTGGCGAATGAGAATCTTCTGTTCTTCGAAATGGCGATGGCTCGGCTCGCGAACATACCGGTCGAGAACGCCAGATCACTGCTGCACGACAAGGGCAGTCTCGGCCTGCAGTCGATCCTGAAGGCGGTGTCCGAACGAAGCGCGAAACGGACTCTGCGGCCGCACCACGTCGCGGTCTGACCGGGGATAGATACCCTTCTCAGGAGGGCAGCGGCTCCAGGGCCTTCCAGGTGTTGTGACCGACGACCCCGTCCGGCGAGAGACCGGCCGCCGATTGAAAGGCCTTGACCGCAGCCGTTGTCTTGCCGCCGAAATCGCCGTCGATCGCGCCTGGCGAAAAGCCCTTGGCCGCCAGCGCCCGCTGCAGCAGTTCGACCGCCGCGCCTTCGTCGCCGCTTCCCAACTTTCCGCGTGCCGCGGTTCCCGCCAAGGCGGACTGCGCGCGTGCCGTGCGGTGGCGCCGGTCTGCGAGACCGTGAAGTCCCCCGTTCACGATCCTCGTCACGGCCTCGACATTGTCTTCGTCGGCCCACTGAAAGGCCGTCTTGCCCGCCCGTTTGCGGGTCGCCAGGTAACTGGCCGCGATCAGCCAGGCGGTGGCCGGCTCCGCGGCCGGTTCGGGGTCGGACTCGAGATCGAGGCCGATACGCCGCCCTGCGGCGCGGTAGTTCGACCGCCCCGTGAGTTGCAGGTAGCCGCGGCCGCGAAAACGAAACCCGTCGCCCGAGCGCGGCCCACCGTTACCCATGCGGTTGGCATAGACATGGTTGGCCAGCTTCTGGGAATTGCGGGTGAACTGCGCCGCATGGGCCCGGTCGCGAAAGTGGCGCCCGAAGATCTGTAGCAGGCGATCGGCGGAAGAGTAGAACAGCGACTCCGATGTCCGGGTAAAGCGCAGCGATTCGTGGGCGCACTGGCCGATCAGATGGGCGACGCGCAGGTCACTGTCGAACGCACCGAGGCCGGCCATTGCCGCGCGCACCTGGACCAACCCCTCGATGGCCACCTTCGGCGCGTCATGCGCCGCCGCGCGAACCGCCGATTTTAGAACAGGGGTCGTCAAGGTCATCGCAGCCTCCCATGTAGGGCCCACACCGATGAGGCGAATGGGCGCTGGATATTTCGCCCTACGGGCAGGCTACCACGCCGCGCGGGGATTGCCAAAGCGAGCACCGGACCGAGGTCCGTTTCAGCAGGCCACCACGTTGACCGCGAGGCCGCCCTGGGAGGTCTCCTTATATTTGGCCTGCATGTCGAAGCCGGTCTGGCGCATGGTCTCGATCACCTTGTCGAGCGGCACCTTGTGGCTGCCGTCGCCCCGCAGGGCGAGCCGCGAGGCATTGATTGCCTTGATCGCGCCCATGGTGTTGCGTTCGATGCAGGGGATCTGCACCAGCCCGCCGATCGGATCGCAGGTCAGGCCGAGATTGTGCTCCATGCCGATCTCCGCCGCGTTTTCGGTCTGCGCGTTGGTTCCGCCCAGCGCCGCCGTCAGGCCGCCGGCCGCCATCGAGCAGGCGACCCCGACTTCGCCCTGGCAACCGACTTCGGCGGCCGAAATGGAGGCGTTCTTTTTGTAGAGCATGCCGATCGCCGCCGCCGTGGCCAGCAAGGTGCAGATGCCCTGCCGGGTGGCGTTTGGCACGAAGCGGTCGTAGTAGGCCACCACCGCGGGGATAACCCCGGCGGCGCCATTGGTAGGCGCCGTGACGACCCGGGCCCCGGCGGCATTTTCCTCGTTGACCGCCAGGGCGTAGAGGCTGACCCAGTCCATCACCGTCAAGGGGTCGCGCAGGGCCGCCTCCGGGCTGGTGGTGAGGGTCCGGTAAAGCTCCGGCGCGCGGCGCGGCACGGTCAGGCCGCCCGGCAGGACGCCTTCGGTGCGGCAGCCGCGCTCGATGCAGGTGTTCATCGCCTCCCAGATTTTGTGGATACCCGCTTCGGTTTCTTCGTCGCTGCGCCAGGCCCGTTCGTTGTGCAGCACCATCTCGGCGATGGAAAGGCCGCTCTCCGAGCCGAGCGCCAGGAGCTCCTCGGCGGTCTCGAAGGGGTAGGCCAGCTTGACGTTCGAGCCGAACTCGTCATCGGTGCGCCGGAACTGCTCTTCGCTCAGCACAAAGCCGCCGCCGACCGAGTAGTAGACTTCCTCGAGCAGGGTCGAGCTGTCGGCCCGCCGTGCGACGAAGCGCATTCCGTTGGGGTGCTCAGGGAGCGACTCCAGGAAGTGGAAGACCAGGTGCGTCTCGGCGACGAAGGCCACGGTCTTGCGGGCGCCGAGGTCGAGGCAGCCGCTGGTCTCGATGTGGTCCAGCAGGCCGTCGATCAAATCGGGATCGACCTTGTCGGGGGTCTCGCCGTGCAGCCCCAGGATCACCGCGCGGTCGGTCGCGTGCCCCTTGCCGGTCAGCGCCAGCGACCCGTAGAGGTGCGCCTCGACCCCCTCGACAGCGTCCAGGAGACCCCGGCTCTCGAGGTTCAGGAGAAAACGGTTGGCCGCCACCATGGGCCCGACCGTGTGCGAACTCGAAGGTCCGATGCCGACCTTGTAGAGATCGAAGAGGCTGAGAGATGACATTGCGAGTTCCTCTGCCCGGGGTGGAAAGGACCGAACCCGACTGGGGGCAGCTAGCGCACGTTAGGCAGTCCGGCGGACCGGGGCTCACTTCGTTCGCGCCGTCAACTTGCCGATTGCCGACATTCCAGGCCGCGTCAGCCGGTGACGGAAGATCAAACCTGCTTGAAGGCCGATGGTAGACCCGGCTGCGGGCTTGCGTCGAGTGCCGCGCATGGGGAGAATTGATTCAGATCCAGACCATGCGACGACCAGAAGGGGATTGATCTCAGATGGGTGATCTCAGCGCGCAGGAGCCCGCGATCAAGACGCCGCTTTTCGACTTCCACCAGGCCCAGGGCGGCAAGGTCGTCGCCTTCGCCGGCTTTCAATTGCCGATTCAGTACAAGACCGGAATCAAGGGCGAGCACCTTCACACCCGCGCGGCGGCCGGCCTCTTCGATGTCTCGCACATGGGCCAGTTCCTGGTGACCGGGGCCGACCGCGTCGCCGCGCTGGAGACTTTGATGCCGGCTGATATCGCCTCCTTGGAGCCGGGCCAGCAGCGCTATTCCTTCCTGACCAACGAAGCCGGCGGCATTCTCGATGATCTGATGGTGACCAACGCCGGAGAGACCCTTCGGGTGGTGGTCAACGCGGCCTGCAAGGACGCCGACCTGAAGGTCATGCAAGCGGGTTTGACCGGCGATGCCGCGGTCGAAGTCCTGCCGGATCTCGCGCTGGTCGCGTTGCAGGGCCCCAAGGCCGCGGCGGTGCTGTCCCGCTTCGACCCGGCGGCGGCGGCTATGGCCTTCATGACCGGGCGCGAGTTGAACCTGGATGGCGTCGCCGCCTGGGTCAGCCGGTCGGGCTACACCGGCGAGGACGGCTACGAGATTTCACTTCCGGCTGGCGCCGTCACCGGCTTTTGCGAGAAACTCGTGGCGATGGAGGAGGTCGAGGCGATCGGGCTTGGCGCGCGGGACTCGCTGCGCCTGGAGGCAGGCCTGTGCCTCTATGGCCACGATATCGACGATACCACGACCCCGGGCGAGGCGGCTTTGACCTGGGCCATCGGTAAGCGACGCCGGGCCGAGGGCGGTTATCCTGGGGCGTCGGTTGTCACCCGCCAGCTGGCGGAAGGCGCGGCGCGCAAGCGCGTCGGTCTGCGCCCGGAAGGGCGGATGCCAGTGCGCGAGGGCGCCGCACTGCAGGATGAGAACGGCCGCCAGATCGGCCAGATTACCAGTGGTGGCTTCGGGCCCAGCATCGACGGGCCGGTGGCGATGGGATATCTTGCGATTGATCTGGCCAAGGTCGGACAGCGGGTTACTGCGTTGGTACGAGGCAAGGAAGTGCCATGCGAGGTGGTGAAACTGCCTTTCGTCCCGCATTCCTTTTATCGCGGTTGAGACTCAACAGGGGGAATCATGGCCATAAAATACAGTGAAGATCACGAATGGATTCTGGTCGAGGACGGTGTCGCGATGATCGGGATCACCGATCACGCCCAAGAACAGCTGGGCGATATCGTCTTTGTCGAACTGCCGGAAGTCGGCAAGGAACTGACCAAGGGCGATGACGCGGCCGTGGTCGAGTCGGTCAAGGCCGCCAGCGAGGTGTACGCGCCTCTCAGCGGCGTGGTGACAGAGGTCAACGAGGCGCTGCCTGATGATCCCTCCCTGGTCAACAGCTCGCCGCAGGAGGACGGATGGTTCTACAAGATGACCGTGGGCGACGCCGCTGAGCTGGACGAACTGATGGACGAAGCGGCCTATGAGACGCTGGTCGCCGCGGAAGATTGACCGCGGGTGTTGCCGCGGCAGCGCGGTCGTTGAAAATCGGACCGGCGCCATTTTGGCGCAATGATCCGCTAATGGAAGAAGGCGCCAGATGACGGACAAACGCTATAGCCTGGACGAGCTCAAGATGAAGGGCGATTTCATGCGGCGCCACATTGGCCCGGGCAAATCGCAGACCCAGGAAATGCTGGAGGCCCTCGGCGTCGCCACGCTCGAGGAACTGGTCGCGCAAACCATCCCGGCCGACATCAGGATGGACGAGGAGCTGAACCTGGAGCCGGCCTTGAGCGAGCGTATGGCGCTTTCGAAGCTGCGCCGCATGTCCGCGCGCAACCATCCCTACATCTCGATGATCGGCATGGGTTATCACGGCACCGTGCTGCCGACCGTGATCCAGCGCAATGTGCTGGAGAACCCGGGCTGGTACACGGCCTACACGCCCTATCAGGCAGAGGTCAGTCAGGGCCGCCTCGAGGCACTCTTGAACTTCCAGCAGATGATCATGGACCTGACCGGGCTGGAGTTGGCGAATGCTTCCCTGCTTGACGAGGCAACCGCCGCGGCGGAAGCCATGGCGATGGCCAAGCGGGTCGCCAAGAGTAAATCTTCCGCCTTTTTTCTCGACGCCGACTGCCATCCTCAGACCAAGGCGGTGATCCGCACCCGGGCCGCCGCGTTCGAATTCGAGATTATCGAGGGCGACCCCTACAGCGATCTTGCCGCCAGCGAGGTCTTCGGGGTGCTACTGCAGTATCCGGGCTCGGGCGGCGAGCTGCGTGACCCGCGACCGGTCATTGCGACCGCTCACGAGCAAAAGGCGATCGTCGCCGTGGCCGCCGATCCGCTGGCGTTGGTCTTGCTGACTCCGCCGGGCGAAATGGGCGCCGACATCGTCTTCGGGTCGGCCCAGCGCTTTGGCGTCCCGATGGGCTATGGCGGCCCTCATGCCGCCTTCTTCGCGACCCGCGAGGCGCACAAGCGGGCGATCCCCGGGCGCATCATCGGGGTCTCGGTGGACGCCCAGGGTCGTCAAGCCCTGCGCATGGCACTGCAAACCCGCGAGCAGCATATCCGCCGCGAGAAGGCCACCAGCAACATCTGTACGGCCCAGGTCCTGCTCGCCGTGATCGCCGGATTCTATGCTGTCTATCATGGTCCCGACGGGCTGCGCATGATCGCCGGCCGGGTCCACCGCATGGCCCAAATCGGCGCCGTGGGCCTGGAAAAGCTCGGTTTCGAGGTGGTGAACCAGTCCTACTTCGACACGCTGAAGGTCCATGTGCCGGGTCAGGCCTATCGCCTGGCGGCCAAGGCCAAGGAAATGCGGCTCAATCTCCGGGTCTTCGACGCCGACCACCTGGGCATCACCTTCGATGAAACCACGAAGCGCGAGAACCTGGAAGCGCTGTGGCGGGTTTTTTCCACCAAGGCCGGGCGATTGCTCAACATCAAGGCCCTGGATGACGTGGCGCCGGAGGTCATTCCCGACGATCTCAAGCGGACCGACGAGATCCTGACCCACCCGGTATTTCATCTCTATCACGGCGAAACCGAGATGCTGCGCTATCTGCGCTGGCTCGCGGCCAAGGATCTGGCACTCGACCGCGCGATGATTCCCTTGGGCTCCTGCACCATGAAGCTGAACGCCACCACCGAGATGATCCCGGTGACCTGGCGCAACTTCAGTGCCATGCATCCCTTCGCGCCCTTGGAACAGGCCCAGGGCTACCAGGAACTCTTCGACGAACTCGAAGAGATGCTCTGCGAGATCACCGGCTTCGATGCCGTCTCGCTGCAGCCCAACGCCGGGTCCCAGGGCGAGTACAGCGGCCTTCTGGTGATCCGGGCCTATCACGAGAGCCGCGGCGAGGGGCATCGCGAGGTCTGTCTCATCCCCTCCTCGGCCCACGGCACCAATCCGGCCTCGGCGATCATGGCGGGCATGGAGGTCGTGGTGGTGGGCTGCGACGAGAAGGGCAACGTCGACGTCGCCGACCTGAAGGCAAAGGCCGCCACCCACGCCGAACGGCTCGCCGCCCTGATGATCACCTATCCCTCGACCCACGGCGTCTTCGAGGCGGCGTTCCGCGAAATCTGCCAGATCGTCCATGACAACGGCGGTCAGGTCTATATGGACGGGGCCAATCTGAACGCCATGGTGGGCCTGGTCCAGCCGGGCAAGATAGGCGCCGACGTCAGTCATATGAACCTGCACAAGACTTTCTGCATTCCCCATGGCGGCGGCGGACCCGGCATGGGCCCGATCGGGGTCGGCGCCCATCTGGCGCCCTTCCTGCCGAACCACCCGGTGGTCGAGGGCGTCAACCCGGCCGCCGGCGGGCGTCAGTCGATCGGCGCGGTGGCGGCGGCGCCCTGGGGCTCGGCTTCGATCCTGCCGATCTCCTGGGCCTACATCACCATGATGGGTCCCGAGGGTCTGCGCAAAGCCACGGAAGTGGCGATCCTCAGCGCCAACTACATCGCCCAGCGCCTGGCGCCGCACTTCCCGATCCTCTACAGCGGCACCAACGGACGCGTCGCCCACGAGTGCATTATCGACCTGCGTCCGATCAAGGCCGCCTGCGGCATCTCGGTCGATGATGTGGCCAAGCGGCTGGTCGACTACGGCTTCCACGCGCCGACCATGTCCTTTCCCGTGGCCGACACCTTGATGATCGAGCCGACGGAAAGCGAGGCCAAACGCGAGCTCGACCGGTTCTGCGATGCCATGATATCAATCCGTGCCGAGATCGCGGCGGTCGAGGCGGGGACGGTCGATGCCCAGGACAATGTACTGACCCGGGCGCCTCACACGCACCACCTGCTGCTCGAGGGCGATTGGACGCGGCCCTACAGCAAGGAACAGGCCTTCTTCCCGCTGCATGCCGTGCGCGAGGACAAGTACTGGCCGCCGGTCGGACGGATCGACAACGTCGCCGGCGACCGCAACCTGGTCTGTAGCTGTCCGCCGATGGCAGACTATCAAGAGGCCGCCGAATAGGGACGGCACGCGTTCAAAGGCTCTGGGGAGCCAACCGAACGGAGGTTGTGTCATCGAACTCCACGTCGTGGCCATGGTGCTGGTGGCCGCCGCGCTCCACGCCGGCTGGAATGCGGTGCTCAAGATCCAAGGGGACCGCCTTGTCGTTCAAGCGCTGATGGTTGGCTGTGCCGGCCTGATCGCCCTGCCGTTCCTGCCCTTCCTCCCGCTGCCCGCGCCGGAGTCCTGGCCCTACCTCGCGGTCACGCTGGTGGTTCACACCGGCTATCAGCTCTTTCTGGTCGCCGCCTACCGCCAGGGCGACCTCTCCTACGTCTACCCCATCGCGCGAGGATCGGCGCCGTTGCTGGTCGCCCTGGTGTCGGTGGTTTTTCTGGGGGAGATCCTGGCGCCCCGGGAACTGCTCGGCGTGCTGATCATCGGGCTGGCCATCATGAGCCTGGCCTTCACCCGGCGTGCCAATCCTGCCGGGACGGCTCCCCTGGGCGACCGGCGATCCGTCCTCTTTGCCCTGGGCACCGGCCTCTTTATCGCCGCCTATACTCTGGTCGACGGGCTCGGCGCGCGGGCCTCGGGTTCGCCGCACGCCTACATTCTCTGGTATTTCGCCCTCGACCTGTTGGTGCTGCCCCCTTTGGTCCTGGCGCTGCGGCGGCGGGCCGCGTTCGATCTGACCCGGCGCTACTGGCGCCAGGGCCTGGCCGGCGGGGCCATGTCGCTGGCCGCCTATTGGCTGGTGGTTTGGGCCATGACTCTGGCGCCGCTGGCCTCGGTTGCGGCTCTGCGCGAAACCTCGATGATCTTCGCCATCGCTTTTGGCGTCATCGTGCTGCGCGAACCGCTGAGCCTTTGGCGGCTCGCGGCCAGTTTCCTATCCCTGGTCGGGGTCCTGTTGGTCAAGACCGCCCGTTAGAAGGCCAACGCGACCGCCTAGTGCTCGACCCCGAGGATATCCAGTGCTTCGTGAAGCTTCTCGATCGCCCCGGCGTGGTCGCCGGCGTTGTGCTGGGACTCGCCGGCGTCGCGCAGCTCCTTCACATGGGCTAACTGTGCCGCATCCAGGCCGTGCTCCGCGGCCAGCGCCGCGTCGATCTTGGCCACATCCAAGGGGCAGTGAGCAGCGAAGGCGGGGCCGGCCAGCAGGGCCAGAACCGCGGCAACGGACAGTGTGCGTTTGATCATCTTGGCCTCCCTTTGATGATGCTTGATCGCTTAGTTTACGCCGGACGGCCGGCCTTGGGAAGAGGGGCGCTAATCCGCTTTCACTTGATCAATTGTGGCGAGTGAAGCGGTGGCGCGGTGACGCACGAAGTCGGCATGGACCCGGAGGTGATAGAGGTCGTCGGCGTAGGAAAGCGGGACGACGACCTGCTCGACCTCGTCCTGGAGACGATCGAGTTTGGCCAGGCCTTCGGCCTGTTTTTCGTCATCGTCGGTCCGGGCCGCCTCGTGCAAGACCGCCTCGACGGACCTCAGGTCCCGGTACCAGCGGTAGATCCGGCGGCGCACCTGCCAGCGGTAGGTCGGTGGCGCGATGCGAATCAAAGGAATCAGCAGAGTCAGGACCGGCAGGATCAGGACCCAGGCCCGCTCGATCAGGCTCGCCGCCCAGAATGGCAGGACGCGCTTCAGGAAGCTCAGGCCGGATTCGAAGTAGCGCTCGGCCTCGGGGCTCAGGGGGAAGTCGACATTGAGCGGCGAGGGAAACTGGCCGGGATTCTGGAACAGCCCGGGCCCGCCGTGGATTTCCGCCGCCGCCATCATGACCAGATCGATCAAGGCCGGATGCACGTCCTCGCGCGCCACCAGGGTGGCCAGGGGACTGAGCAGCGTGACGTCGCGCGCCGGCAGGTTCGCGCCCAGGTCGACCACGCCTTGGGGCAGCAGCACGCTGGAGATCGAAGGAAAACGCCGTTCGTAAGCCTGGGCGCGGTCGAAGGAGAACAGCTGGATGTCGGGCCGACGCAACAGGGACTTCAGGACTGGGCTCTCCTTGCCGGTCACCAGGAAGGCCGCATCGACCTGGCCCTCGAGCAGCGCGGCGATCGCCTCCGATCCACCCAGGTCTTCGATCTCGGTGCCCTGGCCATCGCCGTCGCCGAGGCCACTGGCGGCCAACAACTGCAGGGCGACGTGGCGCGTGCCGCTGCCCTCGGCGCCGATCGCCAGCCGCCCGCCCGCCAGCTCGACGAGGCGGCTTACCGGTACCTCGCCACGGGTGAAAACCCAAAGAGGTTCATAGTAGAGCGAGGCCAGCGCCACCAGTCCTGGAAAATCGGAAGTGCCGCCAACGCCGCTCTGGACAAAGGCGATATCGACCACCGCTTGGTCGGGCCTCGATTCGCCCACTGCCGCGAGGAGCCCGAGGTTCGCCACCGATCCCTCGGTCTCGACCAGGGTCACCGCGATGCCGTCGCGCGCCAGGATATCGCGAAAGCGCTGGCCAAAGGCGTGATAGGCACCCTCGGCGCTGCCGGTGGCGATAGTGAGCTGGCCGGGCGGCGCGGGGTCGACAAACTTGAAGGCGACGACAAACCCCAGCACCACCAGCAGGGCGGTCACGCCATAGACTTTGAACGCGTCCCTCACGCCAAACTCCCCCCGTTGCTCGTTTTGAGAGATTTTAGATCAGTTCTTGCTCTTGCGGAACCAACGTGGCGCTTCGAGGGGCCACAGGGCAACAAAAAGAAAACCCCGGTCCGTTCCCGGCCGGGGTTCGCAAACATCACGCGGGATGGCCTGCGGCGGTCAGTGGAGCTTGCCCTGGAGTTCCTTGATCGACTGGTCGACCAGGTCGCCGGCCTTGGCCTCGTCGATCGAGTCGGCGAGGATTTTGCCGGTCGCGGCAATGGCGATATCGACGGCCCGGGCGCGGACCTCCTGCAGGGCCTTGGCTTCGGCCTGGGCGATCTTTTCGACCGCGGCCAGTTCGCGCCGCCGCAGAACCTCGGTCAGGTCCACGGCCGCCTGGTCTTGCAGACGCTGGGCCTCTTCCTTGGCGTGGGCCAGCATGGCCTCGGCCTCGCTCGCCGCCTCGCTTTGCAGGCGCTTGTACTCGGCCAGCATCTTCTGCGCTTCCTCGCGCAGATGGACGGCCTCGTCGAGTTCCTGACGAATACGCTCGGCGCGGGCATCGAGCCCGCCGGTGATGGCCTTCCACGCGGGCTTAAAAACCGCCGCGACAAAGATGACGAAGGCGACCGCCACCCAGAAAGTCGGATCATAAAACATCAGCTCTCGCCCCCGCCACTGGTCGAAATCGCGGCCCTGACACTGGCATCGTCGGGTCGGACGCCGATCAACTTGGCGGTCGCGGCGCTGACCGCTTCGGCCACGGTGTCGTCGAGGTTCGACAGAGCAGCGTTCTGGGCCGTGGCGATGCGTTGTTCCGCCTCGGTCAACTGCTGCGCCAGCTTGCGGGACAGCACGGCGCCCTGCGCGCTGGCCTCGGCTTTCATTTCCTCCTGGGCCTGGCGGATCACGGCCTGGGCATCGGCGCGCGATTGAGCCTGGAGTTTCTCGTAATCGGCCAGCACCTTTTCGGCCTCGGTCTTACGCTCGCCGGCGATTTCCAGGTCGTCGTCGATCTTGCCCTGACGGGCCTCCAGAACCTCGCCAATGCGCGGGATCGCCGCCCTGACCACGAAGAAGTAGAGCGGTACGAAGGTCACCACCAGCCAAAAGAGCTGGGACCCATAGGTGCTGATATCGAGCTGCGGCATAGGAACGCCTCCCGGCGCGGGTCGTCGCGCTGTCGTACGCGGCCCCCAAACCAGGGAGCCGCGGCCGGTTCTAGCCGAAGAGAATCAGGAGCGCGATCACCAGGGCGAAGAGCGCGATGGCTTCCACCAGGGCGAAGCCCAGCATGGTCATGGTGAAGACCTCGCCGCGCGCTGCCGGATTGCGGCCGACCGCCACGATGAAGGACGAAAAGATATTGCCGATACCGATACCCGACCCGATCACGCCGATCACGGCGAGGCCGGCGCCGATGACTTTTGCCGCTTCTAATTCCATGGTTCCCGTTCCTCTTGCTTGATGGGAGTTGCCCCTGCCTCCGCCCGCCGGTCTCAGTGCAGGTGGAGCGCGTCGTTGATGTAAAGACAGGTGAGAATCGCAAAGACGTAAGCCTGGAGGAAGGCGATCAGGATCTCCAGACCGGTCAGAGCGACCACGAGGGAGAGCGGCAAGACGCCGAACACACCCATGACACCGATAAAGCCGGCGATCACCTTCAAAAGGGTGTGTCCAGCCAGCATGTTAGCGAAAAGCCGCACCGAGAGCGAGATCGGGCGAGACAGATAGGAGATGATCTCGATCGGGATCAGCAGCGGCCACATGGCAATGGGGGCACCGGGCGGCACGAAAAAGCTGAAGAAGTGCAGCCCGTGCTTGGCGATCGCCAGGATCGTCACGCCGACGAAGACCAGAGACGCGAGAGCGAAGGTCACGATGATGTGGCTGGTGAAGGTAAAGCTGTAGGGCACCATGCCCAGCAGGTTGCCGACCAGAATGAACATGAAGAGCGTGAAGACGATGGGGAAGTACTTGCGCCCCTCCGGCCCCACGGTGTCCCTGATCAGCCCGGCGATAAACTCATAGGAGAGCTCGGCCATCGACTGCCAGCGTCCCGGCACCAGGGCGCCGCGCTTCATCGACAGGGACAGGAAACCGGTCGCCAGCGCCAGCGCGATGACCATGAAGAGAGATGAATTGGTGAAGGAAAGATCCAGGCCGCCGAGCTTGAGCGGCACCAGGCTATGGATCTCGAACTGCTCCAGGGGACTGTGCTTTGCCGCGTCGCCTGCCATCTGTTCCCCCGTTTCCCCTTACCCTGGCAAGCGACCCTCTCGAACCGCCCGCCGCCGGTCTAGTCTTCCGGCCGCTTGTCTTCTTGTTCGGCCGGTCGATATCCGACCGCGCCGCCCAAGTTATTCATGACCCGGAAGACGTTCATGATTCCCGCGGCCGACCCCAGAAGGAAGAAGACCAGCAACAACCAAGGTGTCGTCCCGAGCCACCGATCGAGCAGATACCCGATACCGACCCCAACAATCAACGCCGCCACCAGCTCCACGCCGATCCGCAGCGCGAGAGAAAGACCCTGGCCACGCTCGTCCCGGCGTTTCTGGCGCGCGGTGCCGTCGCGTCGTTCCTGCGCCAGACGCAACTTCTCGTCCAGTACATCCAGGGAGGTGGGTGGTCGCTTGTCCGTCATGGCGCCCGGCCCGCCGTCCCCGCCCGTGTTGCCCCCGTCGCCCGGCCCGTCAAAAGGTGGCGGCCAAGCCCGAAGTCGCGCGCACATTATGGAAGCGCACTATCCCTGTCAAGGCGCGCCAAGGGAAATTCCCCGGCCATCCCGGACCCCGTGAAAGGCAAGGAAACCGGGCCTTTTCAGCCGGTATCGCGCAGGCTTTCGGCGGCGTCGAGATTGACCGAGACGAGCTGGCTGACACCGCGCTCTCCCATGGTCACACCGTAGAGTCGGTCGACCCGCGCCATGGTCATGCGATGGTGCGTGATGATGACAAAACGGGTCGAGGTCGAGTGGCAAAGTTCCTCGACCAGCGTGCAGAGGCGATCGACATTGGCATCGTCGAGCGGCGCGTCGACCTCGTCCAGCACACAGATCGGCGCCGGGTTGGTGAGGAAGACCGCGAACAGGAGCGACAGCGCCGTCAGGGCCTGCTCGCCGCCAGACAGCAGGGACATGACCTGCAGGCGCTTGCCGGGCGGGCTGGCCATGATTTCGAGGCCGGCCTCCAGGGGATCCTCGGCCTCGGTCAGCTGAAGGTAGGCCCGCCCGCCGCCGAACAGACGGACGAAAAGCTCGGTGAAGTGGCTGTTGACCTTCTCGAAGGCCTCCAGCAGCAGGGTGCGGCCCTCGCGATTGAGCCGCCCGATGGCTTGGCGCAGCTTGGCGATGGCCGAGATCAGGTCGCCGCGTTCGTTCTGCAGCCCGATGATCTGCTGGTTCAGCTCCTCGGCCTCGGCCTCGGCGCGCAGGTTGACCGGGCCGATGTTCTCGCGCTCGCGGATCAGGCGCTCCAGTTTGGTTTCGGCTTCGAGCTGCGGTGCCAGGCCCTTGTCGGGGTCGATCTCGGCGACCTGAAGCACATCGTCGAGACGGCAACCGAGCTTCTCGCGGACCTTCTGGGTGGTCTGGGCCAACCGCTCGTCGGCCTGTTCGCGCAGGGCCTCGGCGCGAATCCGTTCCTCGCGGGCGCCGGCCAGGGCCTGCTCGGCGGCGCGCAGGGCACGGTCGGCCACGGCTTGACGTTCTTCGCCCAGGACCAGTCGGTCGCCGGCCTCGCGCCGAGTCGCCTCGGCGCTCTCGACCTGTTGGGCGAGCGCCTCGCGCTGGTTCGTCAGGACATCGGGGCGTGCCTTCAGTTCGGCGATCTCGGCCTGGAGCGCGGCGGCGCGTTCCTCCAGCTCGGCCAGTTGCTGTCGCGTTCCGGCAAGCCTTGCTTCCCAGGATCCACGCTCCTCGGCGATCGCGGCCAGGCGGGTCTGCCGGGTCTTGGCCTCGCCCAGAAGGCGGCCGAGGCGGCCGCGCAGCTCCGACAGCAGACCCCGTGCTTCGGCCAGCGTGCCCCGTTCCTGGGCTGACTTTTCTCTCGCCGCCGCCAGATCGGGCAAGGTCGCCCGCTCGCTACGCGCCGCCTCCAGGCGTTCCTCGGCCTCGGCCTGTTCGCCGGCGAGCCGGCCTTCGTTTTCTCCCAGTGCCGTCAGGCGCGAGCGAACCGCGGCCATCTGCTGGGCCAGGGCGCCATGTTCCTTGCGCGCTTCGTCGATGCGCGCGAAGAGTCCGTCGAGCGAACTGCGGGCCTGACTTTCCGCCTCGCCGGCTTCGGCCGCCGCCACGGCCTTGGCCTGCTGTTCGGCGCGGGCCTCGGCCAGCACGACGTTGGCGGCGGCAAGTTCGCGCTCGAGCTCTTCCAGACGATTGCGTTGGGTCAGGCGCTGGGCCGAGGCGGTTGGCGCATCGGCCTTGGCGGCGAAGCCATCCCAGCGCCAAAGGGCGCCATCGCGGGTGACCAGGCGCTGGCCGGGCGCCAGCGCGTCCTGGAGCGCCCGGCCGGTTTTTTCGTCATCGACAATGCCGATCTGCGACAACCGGCGCTGCAGGGTCTCCGGGCCCTTGACCTTGGCGGCCAGGGGCAGAGCACCGGCGGGCAGGGCCGGCGGCGTGCCGAAGGGCGGTAGGGTTTCCCAATGGACCGGCGCGGCCTCGTCGCTGGAGGCGGCCAGGTCGTCGCCCAGCGCGGCGCCCAGCGCGGTCTCGAAACCGGCGGTCACCTTCACGGCGTCGATCAGGGGCGGCCAGATATCCGCATTGCCGATCTCCAGCAGCTTGGCCAGGGCCGCGGCCTCGGCCCGCAGCTGGCCGGCGGCTTCCTCGCGGGCGCGCAGCAAGCTATCGCTTTCCTGCAGGGCGGCGCGGCGCTCGGCCAAGGTCTCGCGTGCCGCCTCCAGCTCCCGACGGGTGCTGTCGAGGGCGGCTTCCTGGGCCTCCAACTCGCTGCTGGCGGCACTCAGCGATTGCTCCTCGGCGGCCTTGGCCTCGAGTTCCTGGCGTTGCCGGGCCAGGGTTTCGCGCTGGCCGGTCAGGGAGACGAGGCGGCGCTCCTGCTGCTCGATCGCCTCGTCCAGGGATCGCGCGCGGCTGTCGTCGGCGGCGATCTGCGAGGTCAGGCGGCTCAGGGCCTCTTCGCGCTGTTCGACGGCGGCACCGGCGCTCTCGCACTCGGTCTCCAGGCCTTGCCGTGTCTCTTCGAAGCCGAGCTCGGCGGCGCTCAGCGTGGCCTCTTCCTCGCCCAGGCGGGCCAGGGCCCGCTCGGCGTCTTCCAGGTTGCCCTTGCCGCGGCCGCGGTCGGCCTCGAGCTGACGCAGGCGGGCCTCGGCGGCGGCCATCTCCTGTTTGGCCCGCTCGATCTCGCGGTCCAGGCTTTCACGGTCGAGCAGCAGACGCTGCAGCGCGGCGGCGGCCTCGGCCTCGCTCTGGCGCAGGTCCGGCAGGACGGCGGCAGCCTCGGCCTGTTCGCCGGCGGCCGCGGCGCCGAGTTCGGTCTGGGCGACGACCGCCTCTTCGGCGGTCTTGAAGACCTCGCGCGCGCGCGCCTGCCCGGCCCGGCCCTCTTCGGCCTCATGGTGCAGCAGAATCGCTTCCAGACGGCGGATCTGGGCATTGATGTTGCGATAGCGAACCGCCTGGCGCGCCTGTTTCTTCAGCGCCTGGAGCTGCGACTCCATGGTTGCGATCACATCGTCGAGACGCTCCAGGTTGGTTTCCGCCGCGCGCAGCCTGAGCTCGGTTTCGTGGCGCCGGGAATGCAGCCCGGTGATGCCGGCGGCTTCCTCCAGCAGGCCGCGGCGGTCCGTCGGCTTGGCGTTGATGATCGCGCCGACCCGGCCCTGGCTCACCATGGCGGTCGACTGCGCGCCGCTGGCCAGATCGGCGAAGAGGAGCTGCACGTCCTTGGCGCGCACCTCCTTGCCGTTGGCCCGGTAGTTCGAGCCCTGGCCGCGGGTGATGCGGCGAACGATCTCGATCTCGTCCTGGTCGTTGAACTGAGCGGGGGCCGAGCGGTCGCTGTTGTCCATCAGCAAGGTGACGTCGGCCAGATTGCGCGACGGGCGCGAGGCCGTGCCGGAGAAGATGACATCGTCCATCTCGCCGCCGCGCATGCGCTTGGCCGAGGCTTCGCCCATGACCCAGCGCAGGGCCTCGACGAGATTGGACTTGCCGCAGCCGTTGGGCCCGACAATGCCGGTCATGCCAAGATCGATACGCAGATCCGTCGGTTCGACGAAGGATTTAAAGCCGCTCAGGCGGAGGCTCGTGAATTGAACCAAGCTCTTGTCTTCCCCTCACATTCCGCCCGGATTGGGGCCGGGCTCGGATCGCGTCGGGATCCTCGCACCGGCCGCGGGCGACCTAGGATCCCTCGCCTTCCACCTCTTTCAGGAAGGCGTCGAGTTTTTCGAAGGATACGGCGCCCGTCACTTTCTTACCGTTGACCACCAGGCTGGGCGTCGAGTTGATCTCAAATTGTTCGGCCGCCTCCTTGCGCTGCAGCAGGATGGCGGTCAGCACCTCCTCGTCGTTCAGGCAGGCGCGGGCCTCGCCTTCGCTGAGGCCGGCTTGCTTGCCGAGCGCGGTCAGGGATTTCAAGGGATCCGGCGAGCGCGACCACTGGGCCTGGGTCGTGAACAGCAAATCGAGGAAGCCGAAATAGCGGTCCTCCGCCATGCACTCGGCCAGGCCCGAGGCCCTAAGCGCCACGGCATCGAGCGGGAAATGCCGGAACACCACGCGCGCCTTGCCGCTGTCGACCCAGGCGCTCTTCAACTGCGGCAGAATGTCGGCGTGGAAGGAGGCACAGTGCGGACAGGTCATCGAGGCGTACTCGACGATCGTGATCGCCGCGTCGGCGTTGCCCATGATGCGCTCGTCCGCGCCGATATCCATCGCTTCGGCCCGCGCCTGGCGTGGCGCAGCCAGCGTCGCAAACGAGCCGCCCAGTCCGGCCAAAAGGCCCATACCCAACAGGATGTTCCGTCGTTTCATCATTCACCTACCATATTTTGTGCATGCTATGGATTCGACCGCGCGAAGACAAGCGCGAGTTATTCACAGGTTCGACCCGCCGATGGGGCCTGTTTCCTGCTCTCCTGACCCCGAGTAGAGCCGTTCTTTGTGGCGGATTCGAGGCATCAGCCGCCATTCCGGGAGCCGCCATTCCGGGAGCCGCCCGCCCGGGCGGCCCGGCCGTAGAAGGACTGGCCGAATCGGGCCAGCGCGGTGCGCAGATCGGGGTCCTCCACCGTCTCGAGGCGGTGATCCAACGCCTGGGCGACCGCCGGGGCGAGCGCCGGCGCTGCCGGCCTGAGCGACTGGGTTTTCGGCCGCAGGGGTCCCTGTTTGAAGGTCAGCTTGGCGACCGCCTCGTAGCCGTAGTAGCCGTTGATCCGCTCGATCAGCAGCGGCGCCAGATGTTGCAGGTCGAGGGCAAAGCCGGGCGCGGTGTGCAGCAGCAGGGTCCCGGCGCGCCGGGTCGCGCGGTCCTCGAAGGTCAATTTGACCGGCCGACTGCGCCGGGCGATGTCCTGGCCCACGATCTTCTGCCAGTCGAGCAGCAGCCCGCCGTCGGCAAAGCCGCGCCGGCTCGTGAGGTGGCGCGTGATGCGCGGCACGGTCTCGCTGACCGGACGCAGGCCGCCGCGCCGCCGTTGATTCCTATCGCTCATGACCGACCGCTCGAAGCATCTTTCCCGGGGCTTTCTCACATCCCAACGAGCCACTATAGATGACGCGATGGCCCCGACCGCAAGTCCCGATACTACACAACTTGGCGAGCGGCCCCAACTGGCTGCGGATCTTCTGGCCTGGTACGACCGTCATGCCCGACGCCTGCCCTGGCGCGCGCCGCCGGGCGGGCCGCCCGCCGACCCCTATCACGTCTGGCTCAGCGAGATCATGCTGCAGCAAACGACCGTGGTGACGGTCGCTCCCTATTTCCAACGTTTCCTCGAGGCCTGGCCGGCGATCCAGGACCTGGCGGCCGCGCCCCAGGAAGCCGTCATGGCGGCCTGGGCGGGCCTCGGCTACTACGCCCGGGCGCGCAACCTGCATGCCTGCGCCCGGCAGGTGGCCGGCGAACTCGGCGGCCGCTTTCCCGACCGCGAATCGGATTTGCTGGCCCTGCCGGGGGTCGGGCCCTATACCGCCGCCGCCATCGCCGCCATCGCCTTCGACCGCCGGGCCACCGTGGTCGACGGTAACGTGGAGCGGGTGGTCTCGCGGCTCTTTGCGGTGGAGGCCCCGCTGCCGCGGTCGAAGGGCCTGCTGAAAGAACGGGCCGGCGAGCTGACCCCCGAGGCGCGGCCGGGCGACTACGCGCAAGCCATGATGGACCTGGGGGCGACAGTCTGTCTGCCGCGCGGCCCCAAGTGCCTGCTCTGCCCGGTTTCGTCCCACTGCCTGGCGCGCAAGCGCGGCATTGCCGCCGAGCTGCCCCGCCGGGAGCCGAAAAAGGCACGGCCCACCAAGTACGCCGTCGCCTTCTTCATGACCCGGCCGGACGGGGCCATCTTCCTGCGCCGGCGCCCCGAAAAGGGCATGCTGGGCGGCATGCTGGAGGTGCCCTCGACCGCCTGGCGCAAGACGCCCTGGAACGACGACGAAGTCGAGGCGGCGCGGTCCGCGCCCGCCGCGGCCCAGGCGGCGACCGACTGGCGCGCCCTGGCGGGCATCGTGCGCCACGGCTTCACCCATTTCGAATTCGAGATCACGGTCTGGGCCGGCGCCGTCGATGACCATGCCGCCGCGGCGCTGGCGGCCGAGGACGGCCGCTGGGTCGCCGTCGAGGACCTCGGCGAACAGGCCCTGCCCACCGCCATGCGCAAGGTGGTGGCCCACGGCCTGAAGGGGCTTGTGGCATAGACCAGGGAAGGCGACGCAGAGATCACGGAGAAGACACGGAGATCACGGAGCAGAACCTTCGAATCTCAGTGGGTAGCGTCTCGGTTTGGAATTGACCGACAGCACTCGACGCCAGGGAGTCCGCGGAAGTCTCGCGAGCGGCAAGTGTCCAAGTGCATGGGATGCATGGAATCCGGTAAGGCATTAACTCTCGATGGGCCGTCCTTGCCGATTGACAGGAATGAGTAAGCGGCAGCATTCTGGGCTCGGAGCCAACTGGCACTTGGCAGGTTTCGTTAGGGCCAACATGGGGGCTGGATGATACTTCATCCGGCCCGGTTTTGTGCAAGCGAGCGAGAGTGCCATGGTCGATCTCATCACCATCGACATAGCAGGTTTGTTCAAAGGCAGCTCCGAAGAGCGCGAGGCTACAGATAGGCGCATTGGCCAAGCGCTTATGGAGCAAGGCGGAATCGTTATCTCGAGCTATCCCGATGCGGATAAGGTCGACGAACGGGCCCTCAAAATGCTGTCGTTCTTCGATTTCACCGAGGCGAAAAAGCATGCCGTTGCCTCGAAGGCCACGTGTTCCGATGGCAGGAGGATCTATCGCGGCTACGCCGCGTCCCTGAAGCCGGATGGTTGGGCCTACAACGAAATCTACGACATGGGGCCGGAGAAGCCCTTTGGCGGACCGGCAATAGAGGGCATGGCGGTCTTCTCGGAGGAGAACATCTGGCCCGAGGCAGAGCCCTCGCCGGGGTGGCAGGCGGCCATGCGCGCCTACTACGCTCATCTTTCCGAGATCGCCCTGGCCATCATGCTCTCGGCAGGTCGCTTTGCCGGCTTCTCGGATCACCAACTGCAGGCACGCTTTCGGGAAGGCAACTCGACTTTGCGCCTGCTCAACTATCCCATAAAACCGAAGGATACACGCATTACGAACGAGAAGCCCGACGGCCGTCACGGCGACGAAAAAACGCTGCCCCTCGCGACAGGACGCCACACCGATGCCGCGGGAGTTTCCATACTCTGGCAGCGTCAGCCGGGCCTCCAAGCCCAAGCGCCGGACGGTCGTTGGCGCGACGTGCCGATGATCGAGGGCTGCCTTTCGGTGCATCTGGGCACGGTGTTGGAGATCATGACGGAGGGGAAGGTGCCCGCCACACCGCATCGCGTCATCGACCATGGGGGAGCCCGGCAGTCGATCGGCTTCTTCCTCGAGCCAGGCCTGGGCGCCCAGCTTGCGCCCATGACAGCTGGTGCCGCTGCCTCCGAGAGCGTCACCGGTACCTACGGCTGGCACCTGCAGGAAAGATACCATGAACAGCAGGGCTACGAGCACCTCGTCCCCATGCCAAAGGTGGGGGTGTGAACGATACACTCATCAAGACGCACCGGATGCAATGGTTGGACCGCCGATTGATCGATCAGATCATTGAGGGGCGCAAGACGGCGACGGTGCGTCGACTCTTTGAAAGCCTGGGCATCGATGACTACAACACCGCCCTCCAGGTCGGCGGGGTCTATCAGGTCTACGACGCGGACCGCCAGCCCCGCGTCGCGGTCCGCTTGACCGCCGTCGAGCTGGTCTCCTGGGGCGATCTGCCGGAGGCGCTATGGCGCCGCGATCCGGCGGCCTCCGGCGAAGTCAGCGAGGCGGCCTTCCGCGCGGATCATTTCGACTACTTCGACCAACCGGCTGACGATTTCGAGTTCCTGGCACTTTATCTCGACCCCTTGCCGGCGTCAGATCCCGGCTCATGACGGCCTTCACCCTGTTCCTGGACTGGGAGCTCAATTGCCAGTTCGCCGGACCCGTCTGGGCCCGGGAGAAGGGTCTATACCGACAGCTTGGCCTAGAGGTCACGCTGTCACCGCCCAGCGCTCAAGACGGGCTTGATCTTGTGGAGCAGGTCTTGGATCAGGAGCTTGCCGCAGGTTCGATCGAGGAGAACCTGGTCGTACGAGCCGCCCTCGCCGGCGAGCCGCTCCGCGCCGTGGCCGCCATGTTTAAGGAGAGCCCGCTGGTCCTGATGACGCCACGGGGCGGTCCTATCAAGAACCTTGCGGACTTGCCCGGTCGTTGCGTCGCCATGCACCGCGACGGGCTGAGGCTCTTGGAGACGCTACTCACCTTGAACGGCATAGACCCCGAAAGCGTTAACCGTAGGGTCGGGAACTGGTCCCTGGAGGATCTGATCAAAGGCCGATTTGACGCAGTCCAAGGTTACGCGATCACCGAGGTGCGAGCGCTCGCCAAGCACGGCTTCGCGGCTGAAACGATCCCGCTCGGCCACGAAAACCTCAACCCGCATTCCCAGGTGATCTTTGCCAGCCTGGACGGCATCACCCATCGCAAGAACCACCTGCGCGCCTTCCTGCAAGCAACCTTTGACGGCTGGCGACAGGTGATCGCCCGCCCGGAGGAAGCGGCGGCCCTCGTGGCGGCACAATCTAGCGAGCACGCGGACCTTGCCGAAAACCGGGCGATCCTCGGATCCATCGGCCGTTATCTTCGTGGACCGGTGAAAAGCGAGCCGCTCGGCAGTCTAGATCCAGCGCGCTGGCGCCGTAACCTCGCGAGCTATGCAAGCTGTGGAATCACCGAGCGACCTGCCGACCTCGACCTGGTGATCGAAGCGGATCTCTTTTCCAGCAACATTGTGGAAGATCGGGTTTGACTCGGCCTTGCCGCCGGATCATTGCCCAACTTTTCCGCCATGGAGGATCATGCGGTAAACCGGCAGTTCATCGAAATAGATGAACTCCTCCCCTTGGAAACGGTCGAGATTCCCTTCGATCCGGTTCTCATAGCGGAAGCGGCCATCGCGGAACCGCGCCGGGCCGCGCATCAGATGCTGCGGGTCGGGACTTCCCAGGGCCAGACGTTGAAAGCGATAGATCTCTTCCGACGAGCAGATCTCCGAG
Source organism: Kiloniellaceae bacterium (assembly GCA_021776195.1). The sequence goes on from JAJFGK010000125.1 coordinate 68,575, forward strand.
GTGACCTCCGCCAGGTAGTTCTTCAACCAGACCACCTGATCCTCGAACCAAACCAGCTCATGGCCGCCATAGGGATTCTGCCCGGCATAGCGGTCACGGTAATGCCAAGGCTCCAGGTCAACGGCCATCTGTTCGGTGCCGTCCTCGAGCTTTTGGCCATGGGGAATGGCATAGGTTTCGCGCCGCGCCGCCGCTAGGAAGTCTGAAAAATTCAACGCACGACCCCTCTCATTTCTTTTTGGCGCTGGTCAATGACGCGATATGAATGGCTAAGGTTTCGCAGGTGCCCCACCAAACATCATCGAACGACCGCATGTAGGTGAGCAAGCTCTTCATCATCAGAATGCGTCCCGGTCGGCCCAAGAGATTTGGGTGAAAAGTGCTGTTGAAGTAAGCGCCGAAATGGCGCATGCCATCGAATTCCTCTTGCCAAATGGACCGCGCCTCCTCGGCTGTTGCAGTGGCCGCGCTCCCCGCCGGATAGAGCGACGCACCGAAGAGCGCCCAGTCGTCAAGGATCATAGAGATCGGTAGCTCAAGCAGCTCGCCCCCTGGCAGCCCGAGAAGATAGGGCCGGTCTCGCTCCATAAGGCTGGCATCGTAGAGCATGCCCAGGTCGAGGATCACCTCCAGGGTTTCCGCGTTGACGCCCCATCCGGGCGCGCTCCAGCCGCAGGGACTACGCCCCGTTGCTTTCTGGAGGATCGAAATCGCATGCTCGAAAATCTCCCGCTGTTCTGTGCTATCCAAGGGGAAGAGATTCTCGTGCATGTAGCCGTGGTGCGCGATCTCGTGGCCGTCCGCCAGGATCGCTTCGATGGCCGCGGGATGGCGCTCGACAACATGTGCCGGCACAAAGAAGGTGCCGGGGATTGAAAGCTCGCGGTGAAGCTCCAAGATTCGAGGCAGCGCAGTGGTCACGCTATAGGTGGCCTCCGAGACCGCCGCAACATGGCGAGCCGCCCGCCGGTCCCAACCTACCGGACCTGCTTCTCCGTCGAGGTGCCAAGCTATGGTAACGCCGCAAGCTTTACCGTTCGGCCACTCAAAGCCCTCGATCTCGCAAGTTGAAACCTTTGGGTAGGGCGGCGGAACAATCGCGGACATGAGACATCTAACCCCGAATCAGGAGGGCTCTCCAGACGGGAATCTTAGCACCGCCGCAAGGATCTGTCAGATATTGAGGTGAGTGCCCGGAGCCGGGGAAAACCGGCCGTTTCCGGTGTTGCTCGAAGACAGTTGATATTGGATGGTCAATCGCGGGCCGTTGGGAGTGGCAAACTTGGTCCGCACGAGTCACCGGACTAAACCGAGACACGATCTCTCGGTGTCCTCTGTGTCTTCTCCGTGGCCTCTGTGTCTTGCTTTGGGATTCCCGGGCTAGTTCAACTGCGCCCGGAGTTGCTGGCGCAGGACGTCGATCGAGACCAGGCTGCCTTCCACGTCGAGGTGCCAGAAGGACCAGCCGTTGCAGCTCGGCGCGCCCTGGAGCTGGGCGCCGACCTGATGGATCGAGCCCTTGCAGTCCTTGGCGATCAGGGTGCCGTCGGCGCGCACCTTGGCCTGCCAGCGCTTGCCCGGACCGTGCAGCACGGCGCCCGGATCGAGCAGGCCGCGTTCGACCAGCCAACCGAAGGGGATGCGCGGCTCGTCGCGCTTGGCCGGGGTGGTGACCATATCCAGGTCGCTGGGCGGCTGGACCTGGGCGATGCGCTTCTTGGCGACCTTGGCGTAGTCCGGGTCGCGCTCGATGCCGATCCAGCGGCGGCCCAGCTTCTTGGCCACGGCGCCGGTGGTGCCGCTGCCGAAAAAGGGGTCCAGCACCACCTCGCCCGGCTTGGTCCCGGCCAGGATGCAGCGGTGCAGCAGCGCTTCGGGCTTTTGCGTCGGATGGGCCTTGCTGCCGTCATCCTTCTTCAGGCGCTCGCCGCCGTTGCAGATCGGGATCAGCCAGTCCGAGCGCATCTGCAGGTCGTCGTTCAGCGCCTTCATGGCCTCGTAGTTGAAGGTGTAGCGCGCGTCCTTGTCCTTGGCCGCCCAGATCAAGGTCTCGTGGGCGTTGGTGAAGCGCCGGCCGCGGAAGTTCGGCATGGGGTTGGTCTTGCGCCAGACCACGTCGTTCAGGATCCAGTAGTCCAGATCCTGCAGCGCGGTGCCGACGCGAAAGATATTGTGGTAGGAGCCGATGACCCAAAGACTGCCGTCGTCCTTCAGCACCCGGCGCGCCGCGCGCAGCCAGGCCCGGGTGAAGGCATCGTAGGCGGCGAAGGAATCGAACTGGTCCCAGGCGTCGTCGACGCCGTCGACCCGGCTGTTGTTGGGCCGCATCAGCTCGCCTTCGAGCTGAAGGTTGTACGGCGGATCGGCGAAAACCATGTCGACCGAGGCTTCGGGCATGGCTTCCAGGATCTCGACACAGTCGCCGAGCTTGATGGTGTTGCTATCCAAGACGGGGCCCCCTGCAGGCGTTGCACCGCACAATGCGAAAGACGGACTCCCACGTCAAGAGTCTTGAGAGTCAAAGCACTAAGGGGGAATCCTGGACTCGAACGGGAAAAAACTTCGTTAAGAGCTGTCTTGTTGCCCTAGCAGCGCCCGGATCGGCCGGTAGGAGCGGCGGTGGTGGACCGTGACGCCGAGGCGCGCCAGACCGGCCCGATGCTCGGCGGTGCCGTAGCCGGCGTTGCGTTCCCAGCCGTAGCCGGGGCAGTCGGCGGCCAGGCCGGCCATGGTGCGGTCCCGGCTCACCTTGGCGAGGATCGAGGCGGCGGCGATCGAGAGGCTGCGGCCATCGCCCCTGACCACCGCCTCGGCCGGACAGGGCAGGGCCGGGCAGCGGTTGCCGTCGACCAGGGCGAAATCGGGCGCAAAGGGCAGGCCGGCGACCGCCTCGGCCATGGCGCCGAGGGTGGCCTGCAGGATATTGCGTGCGTCGATCTGCCCGACGCTGGCCTCGGCGATGGCCCAGACGACGCCGTCGTGGGCCGTCAGCACATCGAACAGCGCTTCGCGCCGCGCCGCGGTCAGCTTCTTCGAATCGTCGATCCGCCCGAGCAGATTTTCCGGCAATTGCGCCGGGTCGAACCACACGGCGGCCGCCGCCACCGGCCCGGCCCAGGGCCCGCGCCCGGCCTCGTCGATCCCGACAACCCGCCGGCCCAGGTGCCAATCGTGGTTCTGTTCCAAAGTGAAGTCGGGCATCACGCTGGCTCGTAGAGGACCGCGCGGATTGGGGTCGGGCCGGCGCTGCCGGTGGCCTGGTTGAGCGCCTCGGGGCAGTTCGACAGCACCGCCAGCACGTCCATCTCGGCGCGCAGATCGACGAAGTCACCGGGCTTGGAAAGGCTCTCCTTGATTTCGGCGTTGCCCTCGGCGTCGACCGGCACCTGCATGAAGAAATTGACGTTGGGGACGATCAGTTCCCGGCCCAGGCCGTGCCGGGCCAGTTCGCGCTCGAAGTTGCGCTGGCAGGATTCTTCGTTGACCGCGCCATAGCGCACCCGGTCGATCTCGAAGGAACAGCAGCCGAAGATCGTGTCGTGGCGTCCGCAGCTATCGGCGACGATGGTCATCATCGGACGTGCCAGGGAGGAGCGCAGGATCGAGCCCTCGCCGAGATAGATGTTGCGCGGCACTTTGATCGTATTGGGCGCGTGGTAGCGCTCGCCCGGATCGTCGGCGTTGAAGCAGAGGAAATCGATCGCCTGCTGGCCCTCCAGGTCGATCAGCCGCAGCACCTGGCCCCGGGCGACCCTGGTGCTCCAGGGCGCGCGGGCCGGCACCACCTGGTCCTCGATCACGCGGCCGGATACCGCTATTGCTTCCGGGGCCATGGGTCTCTCCTTCTGCCCGATTGGACCGCGGCCATCCTGGCATGGAACGGTTGGGGAAGGGAGAGGCAAAGCTAGCCACAGGCCAACTGGCCCCCGTGCCATTGGAACTATTTCACCCGGGCGACCGGCGCCTTGGCTTTCGACAGGGTCTTCAGGAAGATCGCGAAGAGCTCGGACTGGGAGGCGATGCCGAGCTTGGCGTAGATGTTCTTGCGATGGACCTTCACCGTGCCGGCGGCGATGCCCAGCACCTTCGAGATCGAGTCCGAGGAATGGCCGCGCAGCACCAGGCCGACGACCTCGCGCTCGCGCGGCGATAGCAGGGAGCGCCCGAAGTCGCGGAAGGTCTCGTCGAGGGCGCGTTCCAGAGTTCGTTGTTCCGGCTCGGCGCGGCCGTGCGGAAAGCGCTTGGCCAGGTCGCCCCAGTGCTGTTCCGCCGTGGCCCGGACGAGAGGTTCGACGGCGCGCAGGCGGGTCATTTCCTTTTCGCTGAAAACCTGGCGATGGCCGGCGCGCATCAAGGAAATCACCGCCCGCACGTCGTCCGGCAAGGGGATGACGAAGCCGATCTCTTCCGACAGGCCGGTCTTGATGTAGTAGGAGCGGAAGTACTCGCTCTGATAAAAGCGGTCGGGCGCCAGATCGCGGATCCGGTAGAGCCCGGCCGACACCCGGTCCCGCGAGGCCTGAAAGAAGGGGTCGAGAAGGTAGGGGCCCTCCTGGTAGAGGGTGACGAAGACCTCGCGGCGCTCGCGCCCGAAATTATCGTAGAGATCGAGCGGGCGCTCGTCGCCCCGGTAGGCGAACATCACCGAGAAATCGAAGGCCACCAGGCGGCCGAGGGCGTCCACCAGGCTCTGGGCGTAGTCGGCGGTGCGGAGCGCCCGGACCACGCGCGCCGTCTCTTCGTGCCAGGCGGGATCGGAAAGTTTCAAGGGTCTTCTACCCCTCCTATCGGCAGCAACGCCGGAATTACCACAAAGGAGGTATATCCTTGCCCAGTCAAATTTGCGACCCTAGGCGGCAACAAAGGGGTAGTCCGGCCAGTTGGTGAAGTTGGCGGTGGACCTGCCTGACAAGCCGCTTCAGGGAGACAGAGTGAGCGACCGCAACGCGCCCGATTTCGACGTCGAGTTTCGCGCTGTCTCCAAGCGGTTCGGCGAGGTGCGCGCCGTCGACGACGTGACCTTGCGGATTCCCCGTGGCAGCTTTTTCAGCTTCCTCGGGCCGTCGGGCTGCGGCAAGACCACCTCCCTGCGGCTGATTGCCGGCTTCGAACAGCCGAGCAGCGGTGATGTCCTGATCAAGGGCCAGTCGATGGTCGGCGTTCCGGCCTACCGGCGGCCGGTCAACATGGTCTTTCAGCACTACGCGCTCTTTCCGCACCTGAACGTGTTCGACAACATCGCCTATGGCCTGCGGCAGATCAGCCCGCGCCCGGCCAAGTCCGAGATCGCGACGCGGGTCGGCGAGGCGCTGGATCTGGTGCGCCTGTCGGGCTACGAGGGGCGCCGCGTCTGGGAGCTCTCGGGCGGCCAGCAGCAGCGCGTCGCCCTGGCCCGCGCGCTGATCAACCGGCCCACCGTGCTGCTGCTCGACGAGCCCCTGGCCGCGCTCGACCGCAAACTTCGCCGGGAAATGCAGATCGAGCTGCAGACCCTGCAGCGCGAGGTCGGCATCACCTTCATTCTGGTGACCCACGACCAGGAAGAGGCGCTCTCCATGAGCGACAGCATCTGCATCATGCTGGATGGCCGGATCGTGCAGACCGGCGCGCCGACCGAACTCTACGACGAACCGATCAGCCGCTACGTCGCCGACTTCGTCGGCAAGTCGAACTTCTTCGAGGGCCGGGTCCTGGACGTGGCCGGGGACGCTATTCGGCTCGAGGCGGGTGCCGGGCGGAGTCTTGCCGGGCGCAGCCCCAAGGGCACGGCGGCGCCGCAGGTCGGCGAGCTGGGCACGATCGCCGTTCGCCCGGAGTTGATTTCCCTGGCGGCACGCGGCGGCGCGCTGCCTTTCGCCGCCGACGTGGAGGCGCCGGCGCGGATCCGCAACCGCATCTATCTTGGCGAACAGACCGAATTCCTGGTCGAGGCCGAAGGCCTCGGCGAGGTCCTGGTGCGCGCGCCCAGAAATGCCGAGGCACAAACCGGCGGCTTCAATCCGGGCGACGAGGTGGTGATCGGCTGGCAGTCGGCCGCCGCCCTGGCACTGAACAATGGATGACACGCGACCAATCTCAATCTTGAACAGTCTCTACAGGGAGGACGCTCATGACCAAACATGACAAAGACAACCAGCCGATTTCGCGCCGGAACTTCATGGACGAGCTGCGGCGCTACCAAAAGGGGTCGGTCAGCCGCCGACACTTCCTCGGTGTCACCGGCCTCGGTCTCGCCACGGCGGTGATGGGCGTCGCCGTGCCCGGTCTGCGCCCGCGCAAGGCCTGGGCGGCCGGCGATATCGGCGACCGGGTGATCCTGGCGACCTGGCCGAACTACCACGATGTAGCCAACTTCGAGGCCTTTACCGAAATGACCGGGGCCCATGTTCAGGTCAATGTCTTCGGCTCGAACGAGGAGATGCTGGCCAAGCTTCAGGCCGGCGGCAGCGGTTGGGACGTCTTCGTGCCGACCAACTACACCATCACCACCTACGTCGGCGAGGACCTGATCGAGCCGCTCGACCTGTCGAAGATTTCCGCCTACGAGGCCGGCGCCTTCGATCCGCGTTTCTCCGATGCCGGCACGGTGGACGGCAAGGTCTACGCCGTGCCGAAGAACTGGGGCACCACCGGCTACGTGGTCAACACCAAGCACACCGGGGGCAAGGCGCTGACGACCTGGAAGGAGTTCTGGGACATCACCATGACCGACTTCTCCGGTCGCACCATGGTCCATGACTACCAGTTGACCACCATCGGCAACGCCCTGAAGTACTTCGGCTACTCGTTCAACTCGGTCGATACCAACGAGCTGGCCGACGCCGAAAAGCTGCTGATCGAGGCCAAGCCGCACCTCTACGCGATCAACAGCGACTATCAGCCGCCGCTGCGCAACGGCGATGCCTGGATGTCCATGTGCTGGACCGGCGACGGCAAACAGCTCAACACGGACATACCTGAAATGGCCTATGTCCTGGGCAAGGAGGGCGGCGAGATCTGGAGCGACTACTACGCCATCCCCAAGGGCGCGCCGCATTCGGCAGCCGGCTATGCGCTGATCGACTTCATGCTCGACCCGGCGGTCAACGCCAAGGAAGTGCTGGCCCACGGCTATCCCGTGGCCGACAGCCGGACCAACGCGCTGCTGCCCAAGGAGCTGTTGGAGGACCCGATTCTCTATCCGGCCAAGGAACTACTGGACGCCTTGGAGTTCGGCGCGGCGGCGACCCTGACCGATCCGAACCGGGCCGAGCTGTTGGCGCGTTTCAAGTCGGCCTGACCGGACGGGCCCCGATCAGTGACGGGCGGTGCCGAGGCGGCCGGGGCGGGCCGGTGGATCAACAGATTGCTGTTGCTGCCGGCCACGGCCTGGTTCGCGGTGATGCTCGTCCTGCCGCTGCTGGTCGTGGTGGTTTTTTCCTTCGGCGAGCGGGGGGCGGCCGGCGGCTATGTGCCGGCCTTCACCTTCGACCAGTACGCCAACCTGCCGGCCCGCTTCACCGCCTTCAAGAACACCCTGCTGCTGGCGCCGGTCGGCACCGTCGCGGCCCTCATGGTGGCCTATCCCCTGGCCTACTACCTGGCGGTCAAGGCCGATCCCCGGTACCGGACCGCCCTGCTGATCCTGGTGATCGTTCCCTTCTGGACCAGCATTCTGATCCGCACCTACGCCTGGATCTTCATCCTCGGCGGCCGGGGCATCCCGCAGCTTTTGGAACTGGCCGGGTTCGGCGAGCTGCGCCTGATCAACACCCCCTTCGCGGTGCTGGTCGGGATCGTCTACGGCTACCTGCCGCTGATGGTCCTGCCGATCTATGTCAGCCTGGAAAAACTCGACAAGCGCCTGCTGGAGGCCGCCAGCGACCTGGGCTCGACGCCCCTGCGGGCCTTTTGGCAGGTCACCCTGCCACTTTCCATTCCCGGCATCGCCACCGGTTGCATGCTGGTCTTCATTCTGCTGATGGGGGAATTCCTGATCCCGGCCCTGCTCGGCGGCGGCAAGGTCTTTTTCATCGGCAATGCCCTGGTCGATCTCTTCTTGCAGTCGCGCAACTGGGCCTACGGCTCGGCCGTGGCCGCCACCCTGGTGATCATCATGCTGGTCACGGTCAGTCTTTACATGCGTTTGATGTTGCGCGGCTCGGGCCAGCGCGACGACGTGTCGTTGCTGTAGGAGCGGGCGGGTGCGCGCCTATGCCATCGCGGTCTATCTGTTCCTCTATATCCCGATCGGGATCATCGTGGTCTTCAGCTTCAATGCCGGGCGCCACGCCAGCGACTTTCAGGGGCTGTCCGCCAAGTGGTACGGCAAGGCCCTGGCCAACCCCTTCGTCATGGATGCGCTGACCACCAGTCTCCTGGTCGCCTTCGTCAGCGCGGTCATGGCGAGCCTCTTCGGGACCATGGCGGCGCTTGCCCTGCAAAGGGTCAAGGGGCGCTTGCGGATGCTCTACGACGCGACCATCTACGTCGCCATCATGATCCCCGGCATCGTCATCGGAATCGCCACCCTGATCGCGCTGGTGACCCTCTTCAAAGTCTTGAATCCGCTGCTCGCGTCGGTCTGGCCGGACGGTCTGGGGACCGCGCCCCGTCTCAACCTGGGCTACGGCTCGCTGATCGCCGCCCACACGCTCTTCACCATGGCCCTGGTCATCGTGATCGTGCGCGCCCGGATCGCCGGCATGGACCGCGCCCTGATCGAGGCCTCGGCCGATCTCTATGCGACGCCCTGGCGCACCTTCCGCCAGGTCACCCTGCCGCAGATCTTTCCGGCGATCCTGGCCGGCTTTCTGCTGAGCTTCACCTTCAGCTTCGACGACTTCATCATCGCCTTCTTCGTCGCCGGCTCCGAGACCACCCTGCCGATCTATGTCTTCTCCTCGATCCGGCGCGGGGTCACACCGGAGGTCAATGCCATCGGGACCATGGTGCTGGGAGTCTCGCTGACGCTGCTTTTCGTCGCGCAGTTTTTGCTGCGCAGGCGCCAACGGACCGGGTCGGGCTAGACTTTTCATGGAAAAGGACCAACGACCATGATCCTGCGCGACCGGGTGGCCATCGTAACGGGCGCCGGCTCGGGCATCGGCCGGGCCAGCGCGCTGGCCCTGGCGCGCGAGGGCGCGGCGGTGGTGATCGCGGACATCTCGGCGGCCGGCGGCGAGGAAACCGCGGCTCTGGTTCGCGATGCCGGCGGCCAGGCTTGGGCGCTCCCGACCGATGTGACCGACGACCGCCAGCTCGAGGCCTTGATCGGCGGCACGGTCGAGGAGCTGGGCCGGATCGACGTGCTGCACAGCCATGCCGGCATTCAGGTCGAGGGCACGCTGGAGGAGGTTGCGCCGGGCGGCATGGACGCCTCCTGGCAACTCAACGTCCGGGCCCATTTCATGATCGCCCGCCTGGCCATGCCGCGGATGCGCGCCCAGGGCGGCGGCTCGATCATCGTCACCTCCTCGAACTCCGGGGTCTTCTACGATCACGAGATGATCGCCTATGCCACGACCAAGCACGCGGTGGTGGCCATGGTGCGCCAGATCGCCATCGACTACGGGCGCTACAACGTGCGGGTCAACGCGCTCTGCCCCGGTTGGGTGGACACGCCCTTCAACGAACCCTTCATCAAGCAGATGGGCGGCCGCGCGGCGATCGAGGCCTATGTGCGCGAAAAGATCCCCCTGGGACGCTGGGCCAAGGCCGAGGAGATCGCCGAGGCCGTCGTCTTCATGGCCTCCGAGCGCTCCTCCTTCATGACCGGCCAGGCCCTGGTCCTGGACGGCGGCGAGTGCATCGCCTAGCGCGTTTTGGCGGCAAGTGGACACATTCCCCCGGCCGTCACCCCGGATGACAAATGGCGGTCATCCCGGCCGCGACTTTTCTCCAAATCTTCGATTTGGGAAGCAAAGTCAGTGAGCCGGGATCTCGGCGACGTGAGTATCAGGCGTCGGCCCGAGATTCCGGATACCTCGATTCGACCACCAAATCGAAGATTTGGGCCGAACCGGGTTCCGGAATGACGGTCCCTGGAAAGCAATTGTCAACAGACCCTCAAAACAGCGTCAACTGGTCCGGGTTCTCGCGCGGCCGGCGGAACAGGTCGGTCGCCTGATCTTCGCGTTCCTGGTTCAGGCCGAGGCGCTTGCAGGCGAGCTGAAAGCGCTGGCGCAGCAGCGTCGCGTAGGGCCCGCTGCCGCGTTGGCGCTGGCCGAACTTGGGGTCGTAGAGCTTGCCGCCGCGGGTCTCGCGGATCAGCTTCAGGACCTTGGACTTGCGGTCCGGGAAGTGCGCCTCGAGCCACTCCTCGAAGAGCTGCTTGATCTCCAGCGGCAGGCGCAACAGGACATAGCCGGCGGTCTCGCCGCCGACCGCCGCCACCCGCTCCAGGATCGCCTCCAGTTCCGCGTCGTTGATCGCCGGGATCATCGGCGCGGCCAGCACCCCGGCCGGAATACCGGCGCTGGCCAGGCGGCCGATGGCGGCGATGCGTTTTTCCGGGGTCGGCGCGCGCGGCTCCATCAGGCGGGCGAGACCGCGGTCCAGGGTGGTGACCGAGAGCATCACCTTGACCAGCCCGTCCCGGGCCATGGGCGCCAGGATATCGATGTCGCGGGTCACCAGATGGGACTTGGTCACGATGGTGATGGGATGGCGCGCCTCGGCCAGCACTTCCAGGACCTGACGGGTGATTTTCAGGTCGCGCTCGATCGGCTGATAGGGATCGGTATTGGCGCCCAGGGCCAGCACCGCGGGCTTGTAGGCCGGCCGCGACAGCTCGCGGCGCAGGATCGCCGCGGCGTCGTGCTTGGCAAAGAGTTTGGTCTCGAAATCGAGGCCCGGCGATAGCCCGAGCCAGGCATGGGTCGGCCGGGCAAAGCAGTAGACGCAGCCGTGCTCGCAGCCGCGATAGGGATTGATCGAGCGGTCGAAGGGCACGTCCGGCGAGACGTTGCGGGCGATGACCTTGCGGCTCTTGTCGGGCTGTACCTGGGTCGGTTGTTGCGGCGGCGGAGCTTCGTCCGTTTCCTCCCAGCCGTCGTTCCAGCCGTCATGGATCGCGACCCGTTCCTCGCGCTCGTAGCGGCCGGTCTGATTGGAGACCGCGCCACGGCCCTTGCGCGGCCTGTCCTGCTTGATATCCAGGGTCTCGTTCATTTTGGCAGGGTAGCGAGAACGAGAGAACATAACAAGAACATCGAATGGCGAGTTATCCACAACCGCTTACAAAGCCGCCATGCCGTGCTAAGAGCCCGGGTCATGACCGCGCCCCTTTCCGAGCCCCCGTCGCCACCCCCGGCCGCACCCCTGCCGCGCCCTCTTTCCGTCGTCATCCCGACCCTCGATGTCGGCACGGCCCTGCCCGGGACCCTCGACGCACTGCAGGCGGGTGCCGAGCTGATCGGCGAGATCATCCTGGCCGATGGCGGATCCCGCGATGGGCTTGTCGCGTTGGCCGAAGGTCGCGGCCTGCGGCTGGTTGCCTGTCCGCCCGGGCGCGGCCAGCAGCTTGCCGGCGGGGCGGCGGCGGCGGCGGGCGGGTTCCTGCTGTTCCTCCATGCCGACACCTGCCTGTCGCCAGACTGGCCGGCCGCGGTCCGCGCCTTCATGGCGGCGGCCGCGCACGAACCGCGCCGCGCCGGCGTGTTTCGTCTCACCCTGGACGATCCGAGCCCCAAGGCGCGCTCGGTGGAGCGCCTGGCGCGCTGGCGCGGCCGGGCGCTGGGGCTGCCCTACGGCGACCAGGGGCTGCTGATCGCCCGGTCCTTCTATGACGAGCTCGGCGGCTTCAAGGCCATCGCCCTGATGGAGGACGTCGATCTGGTGCGCCGCATCGGCCGTCACCGCCTGGTCCATCTGGCGGCCGAGGCGCGCACCTCGGCGGCGCGCTATCGGCGCGAGGGTTGGCGGGTCCGCGCCCTGCGCAACCTCTCGGTCCTGACGCTCTATTACCTGGGCCTGCCGACCCGTCTACTGGTTCGGCTCTACGGATGAGGCCGGCGCGCCATCTGGTGGTCATGGCCCGCCTGCCGCGTCTCGGCCGGGTGAAGACCCGGCTCGCCGCCGATATCGGCGCGCTGGCCGCGCTGCGCTTCTACCGTAACCAGACGGCGGTGCTGCTCAGGCGCCTGTCCCGCGATACCCGCTGGCACACCTGGCTCGCCCTCACGCCCGAGGCCGAGGCCCGGCGCGCGCCGCCGCCCTGGCTTTTCCGGGGCTCCACCATCGGCCAGGGCGGCGGCGATCTCGGGCAGCGCATGGGGCGGCTCTTCCGGCGGCTTCCCGTCGGCCCGGTGGTGATCGTGGGCTCCGACATTCCCGCCATCGGCGCTCACCACATCGCCCAGGCCTTCGACCGGCTGGGCGGCAAGGACTGGGTCTTCGGGCCGGCCGGCGACGGCGGCTACTGGCTGGTCGGGGCCAGGCGCCGGCCCCGGCTGCGCGACCCCTTTTCGGCGGTGCGCTGGTCCTCGCCTGACGCCCTGGCCGACACCCTGGCCAACCTGACGGGAGCCTCGGTGGCCTTTCTCGAAGAGCTCGACGACATCGACGGCGGCCAGGACCTGGCACGCTGGCTGTCGCAGAAGTCGTAATCTAAACCTTTTAACAATAATTGGGTGATTATGCTACGTGAGATTTAATCACGATAGGACGTTGCAACCATGCGAGCAGGCCGACCTTTCCCCCTTCTTCGCATTATCCTGACGGCGGCGATCTTCGCGCTGTCCTCTGGCGCTTCCGGCCCGCTCCGGGCGCAGGCGCAGGAGATTGTCCTGCCTTCGGACCTCGCGGTCGGCGAGGCACACCACTACGCGATCCACTCCACCGTCGAGGTGAACGCCCAAGGCGTCGCCGTGCTGATCTCGTCCTGGCGGGCGCGGCTGACCGTCACGGTGCTCGAACGCGACGAACGCGGTCTTCTGGTGGCCTGGCGCTATGACCGGGCATCCCTGGACGATGCCCTGCCGCAGATCCGCACGTCCATGAAGCAGGTCGTCGCCGGTCTGGACGGTCTGGAACTGCGGCTGCGGGTCGGCCCGGATATGGCGGTCGAGAAAATCGAAAACATGAGCCGGGTGGGCGACGTCTTCCGGCAGACCGCCGATATCATGGCGCAGCGTCTGGAGTATTTTGGCCAGCCGGCGGAGGCGGTGGAGCGGTATCGCGCCGCCTACAACGCGCCCGAAGTGGTGAGCCTGCAGGCGCTGCGCGATCCCAAGGTCTTCTTCACCTTGATCGGGCGCAGTCTGCCGCGATCCGAGTCCTTCACCTACGCGGGCCAGATCCCCAACCCGTTGGATTTCACCCTGCTGCCCAGCCGCGGCCTGATCGAAGTTCAGCGTCTCGACGCCGCGAGGGATCTGGCCTGGATCGTCTGGAACGAGCGGATCGACCAGGAAAAGGCGTCCGACGCTCTGCTGGCCAGCCTCAAACGTCACTACGAGGCCTTCGACGAACCCCTGCCGGCAACCCCGGACCTGCCGCGGGTGGAGACCGTCGAGAGCGCCTTCGCCGAGATCGACAGCGCGTCGGGATGGCCCGTGGCGATCGACTTCGAAAGCCATGTGCAGTTCGCCCAGGGCACCACAGTGAACCGCGTCGAGATCGGCCGCCTCCCGAACTGACGATGCGCCTGGGTTAGGCGATCGTGAGCCGTTACCGGCAGCGTGGCGACCCGAAGTCGGCGATCGGGGCAACGCCAAACATGATCCGAGCCGCAATCCCTATCCTGGCATCGCCAAAAGCAGGCATTAGATAACTGGTACAGATCAGCACGGATCTGTAACACAATTGCCAGGATGGGTATGGCAGCCAATCCAAATGGTGCGATTTGACATCAATTCATGCGGTTGTGTGTTACAGAATAGTTGATTCTGTAACACGGCCTCGCGGCCACAGCCTCCATACCCCCAGCTGCGGACGTGCCTTAGAGCCTTGCGCGACAGACGGCCATGACTCGAAGCGGCACCCACGGTGACCGGCAGAAACCGGCCAAAGAACCCTTAACAGGAGCGGTCGGTCGGTGGAGTTACGCGGGATGGCCGGTTTGAGCGCAACTAGGACATACGAGAAGCCGTCATTTATCGCGGTCCAACGCCGCCTTCTCGACTCTCTGGTAGAAGCAGGTTGCGCTCAATAGGCACTAAACCTATCCTTGAATGCTCGGATGGATCAAATGCAAGTGGCGAGAATCCAGGATGTTAACCGGCCAATGCAATTGTGGCGCAGTCATGTTTGAGATCGGAAAGCCTGTTTCAGAAATTTACGTTTGTCACTGTTCTATCTGCCGTAGGTACACCGGCAGCAACGGCATTCCAGTTGTTGTCATCGAAAATGAATCGTTCAAGTGGATAAAAGGCCGCGGCGACGTCAGAATGTGGAAAAAGCCAGATGCTGATTGGGAGTCCAATTTCTGCAGTGTCTGTGGCTCTTCGTTGCCCGGAAAAAATGACGAAGCACACATGTTTGTTCCGGCAGGGCTCTTGCCTGACGACGTAGAGAACTTGAAAGTCGCCCATCACATCTTTGTCGGCTCAAAGGCAAACTGGGATGAGATCGGCGATGCAGGAAATCAACACGACGGTCCGTTCGTCGGCTAGCTGAGTTTGGAATCCGCGCGCAGAGGTCGGCTTTATCCCGCTTAGCGGCCGTTCACGGCGTTTCAGCAGAGTGGCCGCTTCGGCTACGTAGCAAGACGAGTGTCCAACTGACGCCGATGTCGGCTCTCGAAGGCACAGCGCACAGGGATATCCGGCAAGGCTCTCGCGTTCATGGGTCCCTATCCGGATCGGACACCTGGCTGGGCCGCTCGAGCCCCAGCATCCGTCGGCGCAGGCGATCCCTGACCGGGGCGACTCCGAACAGCAACGGCACGAGGCCGCGCCGCAGCCAGCGGGCCAAGGGGCCGCGCGCGGCCATGAGCCGGGTCTGGCGGTCGACGAAGGCGATGGTGGCCTTGCCGATGGGATGGCGCAGGGCGTGGTAGCGGCGGGTCTCGCCCTGGGCCCCGGCCTCGCCGCGGGCGATCAGCCCGGCCAGGACCGCGGCGTCCTCGATCCCCATGTTCATGCCCCGGGCGCCGGCCGGCGAATGCACGTGGGCGGCGTCGCCGGCGAGAAAGACCGCGCCCTTCCGGTAGACCGTGGCCTGGCGGTGGGCGATGCGAAACTTCGAGCGCCAGAAGACGTCGCGCAAAACCGCGCCGTCGGGCAGCAGCACCCGGGGGTCGGGCTGGTCGCTGGCCAGGCGGTAGCGCCCCGGCCCCATGGTGATGGCAAAGAGGAGACCGCGCCGGGATGTGAAAATGGCCGCCTCGTCCTCGTCCCGCGACCAGTCGAGACGCACGTCCATCAGGCTCCAGTCTCGCTTGTAGTCCTGGCCGAGAAAGGCGATGCCGGCCGACTTGCGCACCAGGCTGTGGGCCCCGTCTGCGCCGATCACCAGCTCGGGCGAGACGCGGCTTTCCTTTTGGCCGTCGTCCAGAAAGCAGGTCGCCGCCTGTCCGTCCAGCACCAGCCGGGTGAGGGCGCAGCCGCGCTCGATTTGGATGCCGAGGCCCTGCAGCCGGTCGGCCAGGATCGCCTCGCTGCGGCTTTGCGGCAGAGCCAGCATGGCGTTATGGCGGTGATCGACCTCGGTCAAATCCAGGGTGGCGAGCGGCCGGCCCTCGTCGTTCAGGCTGATCCGGGTGATCCTCGTGCCGGCCTCCAGCAGCAGGCCGGTCGCGCCGCAGGGCTCGAGCAGCTCCAGGCTGCGCGGGTTGATCCCGATCGCCTTGGAGAGGCGCGAGGGATTGACCGCCTGATCGATGATGCGCAGATCGATACCGCGCCGGGCCAGCTCCAGCGCCGCCGTCAGGCCCACCGGGCCGGCGCCGACGATCAGAATCATGGCGGTCTTCCCCGGCTTGCCATTGCCATCGACGGACGGCGAGGTGCGGCGGTCCTCACAGCTCCAGCCCGACCCCTTTCTTCATGGTCCGGATTTGCCAGGCCGCCGCCAGGTCGAGGAAGGGCCGCGGCGGCAAGAAGCCGGGCGGCTCGAAGGAAAGGGCGTCGGCGATGAGCGGCGACTGGTCGCCGCCGATGAGCTCCGCCAGAAGCGTGCCGAAGGCGCTGCCCCGGGCGATGCCGCCGGCGTTGTAGCAGCCCGCGGCATAGACGTTGTCGCGGACCCGGCCGAAGACCGAGGTGTAGTTCTTGCTGATGCAGACCAGGCTGGACCAGCTGTGCTCGAACCGCAGGTCCCCCAGGGTGGGAAAGCGCCGCCGCAGCGCGTCCTCGTGGATCGCGCGGCGCTGCGCCATGGCCCGGGCGTCGAGCGGCCGGTCGCCGCGGTACTCCGCGGTGTTGCGGATCATCACCCGGCGATCGTCGGTGTAGCGGACCGTGGCGCCCATGCGGTGGGCCGACAACACGCCCCAGCCTGGCGGATCGCCGATCGCGGCGCGCTCCGCGTCGGTCAAGGGCCGGGTCAGGCTGGCGGTCATCATCAAGGGCATCAGGCGCTGGCCGAACAACCCAAAGCGCCCGAGATAGGCGTTGGCCGCGAGGACGACCGTGGCGGCGGAGATCGTGCCGCCGGAGCAGTGAATGCGGTAGGGCGAGCGGTAGTCGATGGCCTCGACCGGGCTCTCTTCGAACAGCGTAACGGAAGCCGGCAGAGTTTCGACCAAGCCCCGGACCAGGGCCGCGGGCTGGACCAGGACGCCCTGTTTGGTCCAGAGACCGACCTTGTAGAAGTCGGTTCCCAGGCGATCTCTTAGGGCATCGGCCGCCAGCCATTCGTGGGGCACCGCGAGCGATTCGAGGAGACCGCCGAAGGTGTCGAGCGCGGTCCTGTTGGCGGGATCGGCGGCGCAGTGAAGCTTGCCGCCTTCATCCCACTGGCAGTCGATGCCGTGCTTGCGCACCTCTTGCCGCAGCACCTCGATACCGGCCCGGTTCAGGCGATAGGCGCGTCCGGCCGTGGCCATCATGACCTTGTCGCTGCCGACGCGCCCCGGCGAGGCCTCGGTGACAAAGCCGGAGTTACGGGCCGAGGCGCCTTCGCCGGCGCGCTGGCCCTCGATCAGGGCGATGCGCTTGGCGGGAAAGATCTCCGCCAGGCGGCGGGCCGCCGCGCAGCCGGTGAAGCCCGCGCCGACGACCGCGAAATCGAAGGTCTCGTCGCGCGCGAGGCGGCCCGCCGGTATCCGCGGCGGAAGGATATTAATCCAGCCGCAACCGTCATCGTTGTGGGGCGGCCGTGCGATCGTCACTGTCGGTTTGAGCTTTGCGGTCCGGAACATGGCGGCTCCTGAGGCCGCCGACGTAAGCGCGGCTCTAGAGATAGCCCATGATCATGAGATAGCCGCCCAGCACAACCTGAATTGCGGCGGAGGCGCGCAACAGGGTGGTTTTGGCGAGCATGGCCCGGCCAATCCTTTTGGTCAGGGTGGGAAAACCGATTCTGAGGATGCCGCCGAGAACCGCCAGCCAGCCGAAGAGCGTGATGATGACCGGCCAGCCCGCAACCCAGAAGTTATGCGTGGCGACGATGGCGAGTCCGGCCAGCAGCGCCATCACACCGCCGATGAAGATCAGCGCGGGACTGGCGAGGAAATCGCGGCCGACCTCCTGAAGCACCTTGGGATTGAAGAGCGTGGTGAGACCCAGCAGGACCAGGAGGGGACCGATTAGCTTGGCAATCAGAAGGGAGCTCGCCATGGGCCTCGATCCTTCGTTTCCTCAGCTCTCCAGATGCTCCATCAGGCGGGGCATCAGCTCGACCAGGTTGCAGGGCCGGTGACGGATGTCGAGCTGGTAGCGCAGGATCTCGCCCCAGCCGTCCTTGCAGGCGCCGGGCGAGCCGGGCAGGGCGAAGAGATAGGTGCCGCCGGCGACCCCGCCGATGGCCCGGCTCTGCATGGTCGAGGTGCCGACCTTCTGGTAGCTGACCCAGCGGAACAGCTCGCCGAAACCCTCGATCTCCTTTTCCATGACCGCCTTCAGGGCCTCGGGCGTGACGTCGCGCCCGGTCACGCCGGTGCCGCCGGTGGTGATCACGACATCCACCAGGGGATCGGCGATCAGTTCGCGCAGGCGCTTTTCGATCAGATCGGCGTCGTCCGCCACGACCTCGCGCAGCACGACTTGATGGCCGTCGGCCAGGATCATCTCCTGCAGGCGCTGACCGGATTTGTCGGTTTCCAGGGTGCGGCTGTCGGAGACCGTCAGGACCGCGATGTTGACTGCGACGAAGGCGCGGGTCTCGTCAATTTTGCTCATCGCTTGCCGCCTCGGACCTCGCCACTCCGGGACGCTCGACATCGAGCGCACGATAACGCGGCCAGGTGCCGGTGGCGATATCCTCACGCGAGGGCGCGCCCTGGCCGAGGCGCTGGCGGTAGATCCAGAAGTTCGCCAGCACCTTCTCGATAAATAGGCGTGTTTCGCGGGAGGGCAAGGATTCGATGAACAGCAGGGGATCGTCGCTGATGCCCATCTTGCGCTGCCACTTGGCGAGATTGCCCGGCCCGCCGTTGTAAGCCGTGGCCAGACGGAAGAGGTCGCCGGAGACCTGGGGATGCTCCAGCAGATAGGCGAGGTAGCGCTGGCCGAGCTTCAGGTTCAGGCCGGGCTCGAGCAGCAGGTCGCGGGCGCTGCCGCGGTAGCGCTTGCCCTGATCCACGTAGCTGGCGGTGCCCGGCATGATCTGCATCAGGCCGCGGGCGCCGTCGCGGCTCTTGGCCCGGGGGTTGAAGGCCGATTCCTGCCGTACCAGGGCAAAGACCAGGGCACGGTCCAGCTTGAACCCGTCATGGGGCTGCCAGGGCGGGATCGGATAGAGCGCCGCGTCGAGCGCCACCTTGATCCCCAGGTAATCTTCGCGGCCGGCCAGTCCGCGGCCCAGTTTCAGGGCCAGAGCCGGCAGCCGCGCCTCGGAGGCGAGCAGCAGCAGCGCCTCGATCACCTCGGGGTCGCTCTGGTCGCCGAAGAACAGCAGCTCGCGCTCGGCGCGCTTGATTTCGCCGATCTGCAACAGGGCGAGAACCCGCCGCCCGGCGGGAATCTCCTCCAGCCGGGCGACTAGGGCCCGGGCCTTGGTGCCCCGCCCAAAGTCGAGATCCGGCTCGATTCCCAGGGCCGAGGCGGCGACAAGGCCATAGAAGGTGCGGCGCTGGGCGGCGGCGCTCCGCAGCCAGTGGCTGACCTTCGCGGGATGGCGCAGGCGCAGGTGCGAGCGGGCGGCCCAGTAGGCCCCCGCGGCGGCGTTCCAGGACGAACTATAGGGCGATTCCGCAACGGCCTCGAAATGGCCCACTGCCGTCTCGATCCGGCCGAGGCGCCAGGCGGCCAGGGCGGCGAACCAGTGCGCCTCGGGAACCTTGTCGCCGGAGCGCGCCGCTGCCTTGCTGGCGATTTCGAAAGCCCGCTCGGTCTTGCCGTGGAAGTACCAGCCCCTGGCGACCTGGGCGTAGCCCCAGTCGACCTCGACTTTGTCGACCTGCCGTTTGGCCTCGGCACTGGCGAGCAGCTCTTCGGTCTTGGTCAGGCGGGTTCTAAGGATGTTGATCCGTACCTTGCGCTTGAATTGGCGCACCTGGCGGCTTTCGGCCCGGCTGCGCTTGCGGTTCGCGCTGTCGGTGGGATCGGCGGGGACCGAAAGCTTGAGGCGTGCCGTTCGCGGTTTGGCCGGATAGCGATAGTTGGCCGGGCGGCGCTTGATCGCCAGGCTGTAGATCTTGTCGGCGCCGGGGTGGTCGCCATAGGCCGCCATCCAGGCCTTCAGCTCCTTGTAGCGCGAGCGGTAGGCCGTGGGGTGCATGTAGCGCTGATAGAGCAACTGGCCCATCAGGACTTTGTCTTCAACCTCGGCGATCAGCTTGTCCGCGGCCCGCAGATTGCCCTTTTTCTGCAGGGCGAAGATCTTGCGGTAAAGTTCGGCATCGCGGGCGCTGAGGACCCCGGGAAGGCCGGTGACCAGGGTGTCGCCGGGTGCCGGCAACTGGATCGCGGCGTCTTGAGCGGTGCGGTCGCTGGCCCGCGCCGACGGGCTGGTCGAGGCCAAGAAGCCCAGGGACACGAGGCTGAAGGCAAGAAGCGACGCCGCTGAAAAGCCCGCGATTCCGGCCCGAAAGCGGGCAAAAAGACCAAATAGCACTATCCGCGCATCCCTGCTGGTTTTGGTTAACCTACCGAATGTCCCAGGGTGCCGCAAGGAGCCCTGCGAGGGTCCCCATTAGGTCCTGAAGTTCTTTGCCATCCGGTTAACCCGACAGCCAGGGGGCTGATTTTATTCCCTGATCGGGAAATATTTCGGGCGAAACCCGGGGCCCGGGTAGGTTGAACGAAGCGCCAGGCCGAAAAAGGTTAATATCGCGCCTAGATAGAGTCTCGTTTGGCCCACCACCTAACCATCGAACTGGGGTGTCTCGCGCCCCTCGAGGACCGCCTTCAGGGCCAGGAGGTCGCGCCAGGCCAGGCGTTTTTGCGCCGGCTGGCGCAGCAGGTAGGCCGGGTGCAGGGTCGGCAGAGCCGGGATCGGCCCGGCCAGTCCGGGGTGCCGGTAGGCCACCCAGCGCCCGCGCAGGCGGAGAATACCGGTCGTGGTGTTGAGCAGGGCCTTGGCCGCGGCGCCGCCGGTAAAGAGCAGGACTTCCGGGGCGACCAGCTCGATGCTGCGCTCCAGGAAGGGCTGGCAGGCGGCGATTTCACCGGCCGTGGGCGTGCGGTTACCCGGTGGGCGCCAGTAGAGCAGGTTGGTGATGAAGGCCTGGTCGCGGTCGAGGCCGACGGCGGCCAGCATCTTGTCCAGCAACTGTCCGGCGCGGCCGACGAAGGGCGTGCCCTGGCGGTCCTCGTCGGCGCCCGGGGCCTCGCCGACGATCATCAGGCGGGCCTCGGGATTGCCATCGGCAAAGCAGAGGTTCATGGCGGTGGCCTTCAAGGGGCAGCCGTCGAAGCCAGCCAGGGCCGCGCGCAGGGCCTCCAGGTCGGCGGCGCCCCGAGCCAACGCGCGGGCATCGGACAGCGCGGTCTCCGCCGATTGCAGCGCTGGCGCGGCCACGCTCCGCACCGCTCCCGCCGCCGGCGGCTGGGTTCGGGGTGCCGGCGCGGCTTCGCGCGGCGGCTGGCGATAGCGGTCGACCGGAATCTCGTCCACCGCCTCGTCGGCGCCGGCCTCCGCCTGCCAGGCCAGGGCGGCGAGCAGCGCCGCTTTGTCGTCGTCCGTGCTCATGGCCGAGAGACTACAGGGGCACTGTCCGGCGGGAAAGCCGCCGTCCATCCATACACTGTCTGTCCATTCACCGTCTGCCCCTGCGCCGTCTGTCCTGCCGCTATCCAAACGGGAGCCCGATCCGGCGCGGCGCGGCTTCTCCCGGTCGCCTCTGGGCAAAAACGCCTCTTGCGCTCGGGCAATAATCCGCGCCAATTCCAACCGTCAACCAGTGCCAACGCTGTCGAGTAACGGAGACGAGCCGTGGAACGCGAATTCATGGAATACGATGTCGTGATCGTGGGCGCCGGCCCCTCGGGTCTGGCCGCCGCTATCAAGCTGCGCCAATTGTCCGCCGAAAGCGGCCGGGAGATCAGCGTTTGCGTGCTCGAAAAGGGCTCCGAGGTGGGCGCCCACATTCTCTCCGGCGCGGTGCTGGAGCCGCGCGCGCTGAACGAGCTGATCCCCGACTGGAAGGAACGCGGCGCACCCTTGAACGCGCCGGTCTCCGACGAGAAGTTTTTCATCCTGACCGAATCGGGCGGAATCTCGGTGCCGGTCGCCCTGCTGCCGCCGCAGATGCAAAACCACGGCAACTACGTGGTCTCGCTCGGCAATGTCTGTCGTTGGATGGCGGAGCAGGCCGAGGCCCTGGGCGCCGAGATCTATCCCGGTTTCGCCGCTGCCGAAGTGCTCTACGACGATGCCGGCCGGGTGACCGGTGTCGCCACCGGCGACATGGGGATCGGCAAGGACGGCGAGCAGAAGGACAGCTACACCCAGGGCATGGAGCTGCGCGGCACCTATACGCTCTTTGCCGAGGGCTGCCGCGGCTCGCTGACCAAGACCCTGTTCGAGCGTTTCGACCTGTGCGCCGACTGCGACCCGCAGACCTACGGCATCGGGATCAAGGAAATCTGGGAACTCGATCCGGCCAAGCACAAGGTCGGGACGGTGATCCACAGCGCCGGCTGGCCGATGAACAGCAGCACCTGGGGCGGCTCCTTCATCTATCACCTGGAGGATAATCAGGCCTATGTCGGTTATGTGGTGGGCCTCGACTACGCCAACCCGCATCTGTCGCCCTTCGAGGAGATGCAGCGCTTCAAGACCCATCCCAAGATCCGTCCCATGCTGGAGGGCGGCAAGCGCATCGCCTATGGCGCCCGGGCGCTGAACGAGGGCGGCCTGCAGTCGATCCCCAAGTTGATCTTTCCGGGCGGCGCCTTCATCGGCTGTTCCGCGGGCTTCCTCAACGTGCCCAAGATCAAGGGCAGCCACAATGCCATGAAGACCGGAATGCTGGCGGCCGAAGCCTTGGCAGAAGCGCTCGGCGGCGAGGGCGACAGCCCGGCCCTGCTGGAGAGTTACCCCACCAAGGTCGAGGGCTCCTGGGTGCATGAGGAACTCCACAAGGCGCGCAATTTCCGCCCGGCCTTTGCCAAGTGGGGCCTGTTCGGGTCGCTGCTCTACGGCGGCCTCGACTTGAAGCTGCTCGGTGGCAAGGCGCCCTGGACCTTCGCTCACAAGCACCACGACCACGAGTGCCTGAAGCCGGCCGCCGAGATGCCCAAGATCGTCTACCCCAAGCCCGACGGGGTCATCACCTTCGACCGCAACTCCTCGGTCTTTCTCTCCAACACCAACCACGAGGAAGATCAGCCGGTCCACCTGACCCTGAAGGATGCGGCGGTCCCGGTCGCCCACAACCTGGCGCTCTATGACGCGCCCGAGCAGCGCTTCTGTCCGGCCGGGGTCTACGAGATCGTCCGCGAGGACGACGGCTCGAACCCGCGTCTGCAGATCAACGCGCAGAACTGCGTCCACTGTAAGACCTGCGACATCAAGGACCCGACCCAGAACATCAACTGGGTGACCCCGGAGGGTGGCGGCGGCCCGAACTATCCCAACATGTAGGCCAGCGGGACGGGTCGGGGACTGGCCACTTGTTCGGACTTGCTGAATGGATGAACATCAGGAACGTAG
Source organism: Kiloniellaceae bacterium (assembly GCA_021776195.1). The sequence continues at coordinate 91,756 of JAJFGK010000125.1, forward strand.
ACCTTCGATTTTCGTGAATTCCATTCAGGTTTTCTCCTATGAAAACGCCGCTGCTGGATCTTCGCCATCTACAGATGATCGCCGTTCTGGTGCAGGCACCGCGGGTCACGGACGCGGCGGACCGCATGGGCATCACGGCCTCGGCTCTGTCGCACCGTATCAGAGAGGCCGAACGCAGGCTGGGCGTTCCGCTCTTTACCCGCCGGAACAAACGCTTGCGCATGACGCCGGCGGCCGAACACCTGGCTCAGGTGGCCGAGCGGCTGCTTGCCGATCTGGCCCGGGCGGAAGACGATATCCGCCGCATGAACCGGGGTGTCAGGCACGTCGTCCGCCTCGCGGTCGAAGCCTACAGCTCCTATCACTGGCTGCCTTCCTTTTTGCGTTACCTGCGACAGCATGAAGACGGGATCGGCATTCAGGTCGTCGCGGCGGCAGCGCGCCATCCGCTGGAAAGCCTGGCGGACGGCGCGGTCGATCTGGCTATCGTCTCGGGCGACGACAGGCGCCCCGGCGCCGATCTGATCCACCTGTTCGATGACGAGCTGCTTTTCATCATGGCGCCCGATCATCGCCTGGCCGGGCGACCCCATATCGCAGGACCGGATGTCGTGGGCGAGGATTTCATCACCTACACCCGCGTCCCGGCACCGGACCGCGAGTACGCCAAGCTGTTCCGGCCCAGCGAGACCTTCCCGAACTGGACCGAGACGGTGGAACTGCCCGAAGCCATCGTCGAGATGGTTGCCGCCGGTCTCGGGACCTCGGTTCTGGCCGGCTGGGCGGTCGCGAACGCCATCCGGAGCCGGCGTATCGTCGGCGCGCGGGTCGGGCCCGAGGGGATTTCCATTGCCTGGTACGCCGCGACCCGCTCCGGTACGGCGCCGGAGGAAGAGCATAACCGGTGCGTCGCGAGCAGGCTTGCCGCGTGGTCGCATGGCACCGGCGGATTTTTATCGTCTGAGGAGTCGAAGTGATGCGTCTGTGCTTTGTCGGTCTGGGAACCATGGGTTTGCCCATGGCGCTGCGGTTGGAGGAGATGGGCTATGAAATCATCGGCTGGGATCTGGTGTCGGCGGCCCGGGCCAAGTTGAAAATCCAGGCCGCGAGCCTGGAGGCGGCCGCCGCCGCGGCCGACGCGCTGATCACCATGCTCCCGGAAGGCGAACATGTCGCCGCCGTGCTGGACCGGCTCTTGACCCTGGGTCTTCCCGAAGGCCGCCTTTTCCTGGACTGTTCGACCATCGATGTCGCGCGAACGCGTCACCTGGCCAACGTGGTCGAGGCCGCGGGTCATGATTTCGTCGATGCCCCGGTGTCCGGCGGCGCGGAGGGCGCGCGCGCCGGCAGCCTCAGCTTCATGATGGGCGGCCGCGAGACCGCGATCCAAAGGGCCGACCCCTTGCTCCGGGCCATGGGCGCCAAGGTCACCGGCTTCGGCGCGGCCGGCGCCGGTCAGGCCGCGAAGGCCTGCCACAACATGATTTGCGGGATCACGGCCCTGGGGGTCTGCGAGGCCTTCGCCCTGGCCGAGGCCTCCGGCCTGGATGCGGAAAAGTTCTTCGCCCTCTGCCAGGGGGCGGCGGCGCAGAGCTGGATCCTGGAGAACCGCTGTCCGGTGCCGGGCCCCGCGCCCGCGTCACCTGCCTCCAACGACTATGCGCCCGGCTTCGCCGCCCGTCTGATGGCCAAGGACCTGCGATTGGCGCAGGCGGCGGCTGACGAAACCGGGCAGGCGACGCCGTTCGGCGCCCAGGCGGCACAGCGCTTTGCGGACTTTGCGGAGGCCGGCGGCGGCGATCTCGATTTCTCGGCAATTTACCGAACGATTCGGCAAGTCTAACTGCGCAGGCGCGCGTTGCCCGCATCGTAGAACGGCAAGGGTGCCATTGTAGCAAGCTGTCGCTGGCCGAGGATCTCGATCTTGAAGTCCTGTCCGGGGTCGGCCAGACCATGTTTGATGTAGCCGAGCGCCAGGCGCTGGCCGGTCCGAAAACCGGTGCCGCCGGAGGTCACATAGCCGATAAGCTCGCCGGCCTGAAAGATAGGGTCGCTCGGCAAGGGGTCGGCTTCGCCGCCCTCGACGATGAAGCCGCCGAAGGACCAGTCCGGATCGGTATCGCGCTGGCGCAGCAGACTCTCGCGCCCGATGAAATCCGGTTTGTCGAAGGCCACGAACCTCTCCAGCCCGGCGTCGAAGACCGTGTACTCCGTGCCGAAATCCGCGCCCCAGGCATGATATCCCTTTTCGAGCCGCAGGGCGTTGAGCGCATAGGAGCCGAAATCGATCAGGCCGAGATCGGCCCCGGCCGCGCAAATGGCCTGGTAGACCGCTGTCAGATCCGACGACGCGAGATGGAGCTCCCAGCCCAGCTCGCCGACATAGGAAACCCGCAAGGCCGTGACCGGTCGGTCGGCGATCTCGATTTCGGTGGCGGACATCCAAGGCGCGGCGGCCGGACCAAGGTCCGCCGCCGTCAGTCTCGACAGCAAGGGTCTCGAGGCAGGCCCCATCACCAGCAGGGCCGCGTCGCGCGTGCTGCCGAGGCGCAGCGCGACCGAGCCGTCATCCGGCAGATAACGCTGAAGCCAGTCGAAGTCGCGGCGGTCGGCCAGGGTCGGCCCGCAGAGCAGGTAGCGTTCGGCACCCAGGCACGCGATGGTCGCCTCGCTCCAGATCATGCCCTTGGGTGTCAGCATGTAAGACAGCTTGACCCGTCCCACCTTGGGCAGACTGCCGCAGAAAACACGCGCCAGATAGGCCGCCGCACCCGGGCCTTCGACTTCGAACTTGGTGAAGCCGCCGTGATCCATGACCCCGACCCGGTCGCGCACGGCCTCGCATTCCAGCCGCACCGCCGGGCGCCAGGGCTCGCGGTCGCGAAAGCTCAGCGTCTCGCCAGCCCCGGTCTTGTCGAACCAGAAGGCCCGCTCCCACCCGCCGACCTGTCCGAAGACCGCGCCCTTGGCCGCGAGCGCCGGGTAAAGGCCGGTGCGCTGGAGCGGCCGGCCGGAGCCCAGGATGCGGTGCGGGAAGGGGATGGCGTACTGCAGGTCGTATAGCTCGACCACTCGCTCCCGGGCGTAGTCCGGTGTGGCCCAGGCGCCGAAGCGACGCGGGTCCCAGGCGGCCAGATCCCACTCGGTCTCGCCCTCGGTGACCCACTCGGCGATGGCCTTTCCCGCCGCCGCCGATTGGGTGATGCCCACCTGAATGCCACAGGCGTGATAAAAGTCGGGCAGCCCGAAGGCGGGACCGCAGAGCGGTTGCGCGTCGGGCGAGTAGCCGATCGGTCCGTTGACGAAGCGCCGCACGCCGGCTTCGCCCAGCAAAGGGACATGGGCCGTGGCGCCCTCCAGAACGGCGGCTATGTCGTCGAGCGAATCGGGAAAGAGCTGATGGGCGAAGTTCTCGGGAAGGCCCTCCGTGAAGGCCGGCCGTCCGGGATGGCCGTAGGAGCCGAAGAGGAAGCCGTCGCCCTCGCGTCGCAGGTAGAACCGGATGTCCGGGTCGCGCACCAGCGGGAACAACTCGGGGTCCGCCGCCAGCGCGGCGAGCGGCTCGGTCACGAGGTATTGATGCTCCAGGGTCGTGACCGGGATCTCTTGGCCGGCGAGGCGCGCCACGGCGCCGCCGTAAAAGCCGGTCGCATTGACCACCGTCTCGCAGCGCACCGCGCCCTTGTCGGTCTCGATGCGCCATTCGCCCTCCGCTGTGCGCGCGATGGCCGTGACCTCGGTGAAGCGGGCGACCTCGGCTCCGCCGGCCCGCGCCGCCCGGACCAGGGCTTGGGTCAGTTGGCTCGGGTCGATATCGCCCTCGTAGGGGTCGTGGATCGCGCCGATCACGCTGTCGCCCGCCCGGTAGTAGGGATGCAGGGCCTCCAGCTCGCGTGGGGCCAGGATGGCGAGCTCGAAGCCGGCCGACTTCGAGATGCCCACCAGGTGGTGGTAGAGGTCCATCCGGTCCGCTGTGTGCGCCGGCCAGAAGGCGCCCGTGTGGCGATAGGTTATGGGCGCCTCGGCGTCCTTGGCCAGGTCGCTGTAGAGGCGCCAGGCATAGTTGCCGGCGCGCATGCCCAGCCAACTGGTGGCGTAGGTCGGAATGTTGCCCGCGGCGTGCCAGGTCGAGCCGGAGGTCAGTTCATCCTTTTCGATCAGCAGGCAGTCGCCGACCCCCGCGCGTGTCAGGTGAAAAAGGCAAGAAGCCCCGACCGCGCCGCCGCCGATGACCACGACACGTGCCTGAGACCGCACGGCCTAGTACTCGGCGAGCAGGCGGCCGAAGCCGGCGATCTTGTCGACGATGCCAACGGCCCGCAGGGTCTGCCAGTAGACGGCGGCGTTGCAGGCGACGATGGGTTTGCCGGTCTCCTGTTCCAGCTCCTCGATCAAGGCAACGACGGGGAGCGCGGTTCCGACCTGGAGGATGGCGTCGCAGTCGGCCTCGGCAAGCCGATGAAAGACGCGGCGGATTTCCGCCAGAGAGGTCTCGCAGATGGCGGGCAGCGAGGGCGCTTCGGTGCCCATGATCGCCACCACCTCGAAGCCGGCTTCCTCGGTGTTGGCCTTGACGATCTGGTCGATCTCGGCGTTGAAGGGCGTGACCACGGCCAGGCGCTTGGCATCCAGGGCGCGCAGAGCGGCGTGATCGGCGCCCGAGGCGTTGAAGACCGGGATTCCGATGGCCTCGGCGAGCTCGCCGCAGCGCGCCGCGAGCTTGGCCACGCCGCCGGGCCCCGCATCGGTCGTCAAGCCGACGGCCAGGGCGATCGGATTGCAGTCCATCAGCTTTTCGGCCTCGGCGATCAGATCGTCGGAGATCTCGGCGCCACCCAGACGGAAGCGCTGCATCTGATTGGTGACGCCTTGCGGGCGCAAGAGTTCCAGTTCGGGCTGAACCACCGTGTTCATGGCCGGGGTCATGACGCCGATGACGCCGCGCGGGGCTAGGGTGTCGGTCATTTATCGCTGTCCCTTCAGTGTGTCATTCAGTCCGCGCATGCCGTCGCGGTAGATCTGCTCGCCGACAATGGCCCGCAGTTCGGACGCATCCTCGGCGGCACAGTCGAACTCCCCCTGCCAAATGCCCAGGGTCTTGTCGCCGTCGGTGACGGGGATGAAGCGGTGCGTGGAGACATAGTTGCTGCAGGGCAGCGGGCTTTCGATGATGTCGTAGCTATAGAAACGCTCGAGATCCGAATGGGCCAGCAAGGTTTCGCGAAAGACCGCGCCGTCCGCGATATCGAGCCGACGAATCGAGCCGACGCTTGTCGGGCTGCCGGATTCCATGCGCGCCGCCTCAACCGCCGGGTTCCAACCGGCGACGCCGTCAAAGGCGCGCACCAGGGCCCACACCTGTGCGATCGGGGCGTCGATGATGACGCTGGTGAAGACCTTCATGCGCTTTTTTCCTCCCTTTCCAGTCTGATGGGAAAGCGTGCCCGAATGCGTTGATCGGCGGCGGGCGCCAGATAATCAGGGGCGTCGGCGGCGAGGATTGCCGCGACCCGGTCGCGAGCCCGCGACCAGATCGACCGGCTGCCGGTTTCGATCCAGTCGTCGACGCTTTGCCGGTCGCCGAGCCGTGGGTAGAGATACTCGGTTTTCATGAGGGCCAGGGTCTGGGCCTCGCCCAGGTAGTGGCCTTCCCCGGTGACCACGCGCTCAATCGTCGTCAGATCGAGCAGGTCTCCGGTCACCTCGATCCCGCGCACCGAGCGCAGGATGGCACCGCACATCTCGTCGTCGATCACCAGGGCCTCCGGTGATGCCACCATGATGGAGCCCAGCATACCGACCGACAGGTTGATCATGTCGGCCCCGGCCTGGGCGGCCAACGCGACGGTGTAGCCCTTCTCGTAGCCGGCCTGGGCATCGGCGATTTTGGAATCGGTCATTCCAGCCGACACGGTCGAGGGCAGGCGCAGATGCAGCAGCAACTGCGCCGCGGCTGCGTTGGCCACGGCGGCCTCGCCGCTGCCGCCGCTCATGGCGCCGGTTCTGAGATCCGAAATAAACGGCATGAAGGCGAAGATGCAAGGGTGGCCCGGCGCCAGGGCGTCGACCACCATCATGCCGGCAAGGCTTTCGGCCAGGCCCTGCGCCAGGGCGCCGGCGAGAGAGGCCGGACTGGTCGCGCCGGCCTGACCCGCCGAGCAGATTTGCAGCGGCATCCCGGCGGCGATGGCCGCGCGCATGATACCGACACCTTCTTCCGCGAAGCGCAGGGGCGGCACCACATGCACCACGATGGCCATGCAGAAGGGCTGTTTGCGAAAGCCGCCGTCGCGGTCGAGGGCAAGATCGAAAAGCCGGACCACCGGATCGACATGGGAGGCGTCGTCGAAGCTGACGCCGATCGGTTTACCGGTCGCCCGCAGACAGGCATAGGCGGTGTTGATGTCGAGCTCGAGAGGCGTTGCCATGTCCCGCGCCACCAGGGGCCGGACGCCATAGTGAATATTGGGACAGCGGTCCAACACCCGCATCATGGCATAGAGATCCGCGAGGCCGGAGTCGCGGAAATCGCCGCTCGTGGCATCGAGCACCTGGACGGCCGCGCCGCCGGTCCCGATGTGGACGCGGCCGCCGCCGACCTGAAGGCCCCGGTTCTCCTGGAATCCGGGAAGCGCGACGCTGCGGGCGGCGCGTCCCAAGGCGCCTTCGACAGAACGGCGTGCAAAGAGGATGCGCCCGTCGTCGCGGGTGCGCGCGCCGGTCTCTGTCAGCCGACCGCGCAACCAGTCGGGCGCGCCGGCGATACCGATGGTGGCCAGGATCGCAAAGGCCCGGTCGACGATCAGGGCGAGGTCTTGGTCGGTCAACGGACGAAAGCGGCCGCCGGCGAAAGTCTTTCCTTCGCTGGCCGAGGGGTCTCCGCGATCCGGCGCGGATCGCCCTTTATCCCTGCGCCGCGCCTGTCTTGCCATGGTATTTCCCCGCGGCCGTCTTGCCTCGTCGCGGTCGATACTGGGCGGCAGTTTCGCAGGAATGAATTCAGTAATTCGCTCGATTTGATGAATGAAATTACAAAAGTCTGGGCCTTTCCAGCCTGCCGGAGCGTGGTTCCCTCAGACGGTCCTGAGCCCGCCGAAAGGCACGACCTTGTTGTCGGCGTCATGACCGATGTCGGCGCGGCCGAGGTAGGGGATGCCCGAGCGCGCGCACCAGTGGGCGACGATCTCCTCTTCGGTTCGGGCGAAGTCCGGGCTGTTCGGCGGAATCGCGCTGCAGCGGCCGAGCCGTATTCCGGCCACGGCGCGAATGCCGGGATTGCTGGTGATGTGGAACAGGAAGCGGTCGATCCGGTAGTGCTGTTCCGAGACCTCCTCCAGCATCAGGACGTGATCGCCCAAATCGGGCTGCAGGGGGGTGCCGATAATCTGGCTGAGGGTGGCCAGGTTGAAGGCGATGGTCTTGGCCCCGCCGGAGACGCTTGGCTCCAAGCTGTCCGGTGCCGCCTCGACCAGATAGGCCAGGGCCCGGGCCACCGCCGCCTCGCCGCCGGCGCGCCGGATGTCGGCTGGCATCGGGCCGTGGGCCAGGCCGGTGAGCCCCGCCTTGTAGAGCCCGGCCATCAGGCTGCCGGTATCGCTGTAGCCGAGATAGCGCTTGTGCCTTGCCGGTTCTTCGAGCCCGGCGATTGCCTGTTCGGCCATGCGGCAGGCCCCATAGCCGCCGCGCGCGAACCAGAGGGCCGCATAGCTCGGATCGTTGGCAATCTCCAGGAAGGCGGCGGCCCGCGTGGCGTCGTCGCCGGCGAAATGGCCCGACGCGGCAAAGCACTGGGGATGGAAGGCAATCTCCTCGAGCCGGTCGCCATGGCGGTCGCGGGCCAGGGCCTCGACGCGCCCGGCAATGTCCTGGTCGATGGACGAGGCCGGCGCCATGACACCGATTTTCAGTTTTGCTCCGGCCACGCGAAGACTCCTCGATTTTGGCTTTCTTGTCAGACCCGCCCGGCCGCTATAGGTATCAGCCCATGAGCCAGAGCCGGCAATATTTTTTCTGCGGCATCGGTGGCAGCGGAATGTTGCCGCTGGCCCTGATCCTTCGGGCCCAGGGTCATAGGGTGGAAGGCTCCGACCGCTCGCTGGACCAGGGACGCACGGCGCAGAAATTCGATTTTCTGCGCGGCCAGGGCATCGCGCTGCATCCGCAGGACGGCAGCGGCATGGCGCGCCCGGAGCAGATCCTCGTCGTATCGGCGGCGGTCGAGGAGACCGTGCCCGATGTCCAGTCGGCGCGCCGCCTGGGCGCCACGCCGATCACCCGCGCCGCCTTGCTGGCGGAGCTGTTCAACGCGGCCAAACGCAGCGTCGCCATCGCCGGCACCAGCGGCAAGTCGACCACCACCGGGATGATCGGCTGGATGTTGGAAAAGGCGGGACGGAAACCGACCGTCATGAACGGCGCGGTGATGAAGAACTTCGTCACCCCGGCGCTGCCCTTTGCCAGTGCCCTGGTCGGAGACAGCGGTCTCTTTGTCAGCGAGGTCGATGAAAGCGACGGCTCGATTGCCCTCTTCCGGCCCGGTGTCGGGGTCCTGACCAACATGGCCCACGACCACAAATCGCTGGAAGAACTGCGCGTCTTGTTTGCCGGTTTCGCCGACCGGGCGGCGAGCGTGGTGCTCAATCTCGACAATGCCGAGACCGCGGCCCTGGCGGCGGGCCCGGCGCCCGAAAAGACGATCACCTTCGGTCTCGTGCAGCCCGCCGCGCGCTTTCACGCCGTCGATCTCGCGCCGGCACCGGGCGGGATCGTCTTTACCGCCGGCGACCGCGAGACCGGCGCCGCGGTTCAGGTGCGGCTGCCGGTTCCCGGCGCGCACAACGTCGCCAATGCACTCGCCGCGCTCGCCGCCGCCAGCGCCTGCGGGCTGGCGCTGGAAGACGCCGCGCCGGCCCTCGACAGCTTCGCCGGTCTGCGTCGTCGACTCGAGGTCGTCGGCTGTGCCGGGGGCGTGACCGTGATCGACGATTTCGCCCACAATCCCGACAAGATCCAGGCCAGCCTTGCCACGCTGGGTTCCTTTCCCGGGCGTCTCCTGATCATGTTCCAGCCCCATGGCTTCCGGCCGTTGCGGCTGATGCGCGAGGCCTTTGTCGCGAGCTTCGTCGCTGGCCTGCGCCCCGAGGACGTACTGATCATGCCCGATCCGGTCTATTTCGGTGGGACTGTCGCGCGGGATATCTCCAGCAAGGATATCACGCAGGCAGTGCAAGAAGGGGGCCGCGCGGCCTTCGCCTTTGCCGAGCGCGACGCCTGTGGCGAAAAGCTGGTGGAGCTTGCCAGACCCGGCGATCGGGTCGTCATCATGGGCGCGCGCGACGATACGCTTTCCCTCTTTGCGGCCGATTTGCTGGCCCGTTTCGCGAAATCGGCCTGATCCGGACTGCGGAAAGATGTCGCTTTGGGCCGGTCTGCCTGATAAGCATGGACTTGATGAGTCGAACTCCGATGCATAGATGCTTCACGAGCACCTGCCTCATGAGCATGTGACTGTGAGAAATCGCTCGACCAGGTTAAACTAGTCCTTAACAGGGCGTCGCCAGGATGGGTGACGCGTTACGCCGCGATCTGCGACGCCGCGGTCAAATAAGGAGACGGTGGTGGTCCCTGCCCAAACAACCAAGCGAAGCGGTGCCGCCCTGGCGGCGGCTCTGGCCCTGGGGCTTTTCCTGCCAGCGGGGCCGCTTGCGGCCGCGGCCGAGCCGGTCGAGGACCAGCCGCCGAAGATCGCCTCGCCCTTGGCGGCCTATCTTGCCGGCCTGTCGGCGACCCGCGCCAACGATCTGTCCGTGGCGACCGATTACATGCTCTTGGCCTTGAGCGGCGATCCGGGAAATCTAGCCCTGGTGCAGCCGGTCTTTCTCTTGGCTGCCGCCGAGGGACGTCATGAATCCGCCGAGAAGCTGGCGCTGCAACTGATCGAACGCGAGCCCGACAATGTGGTCGCGCGCACGGTGCTGGCGATCAAGGCGGTGGTCCGCGAGGACTGGCAGGCGGCCGAGGAACACTTCAGCCACTATCCGGCACGCGGCGTGGCTTCGGTGCTGGGTCCGCTGCTCTCGGGCTGGGTGGCCTTTGCGGCCGGCAACCTCGAGGAGGGACTGACGCGCGTCCAGGGCTTGGGCGAAGAGTCCGGTCTGGGCCTGCTGGCCCATATGCACAGCGCACTGATGCTCGACCTCGCGGGCGAGAACGAGCGCGCCGAGGCCGCCTATGAAAAGGCCCTGTCGAGTTCCGAACACCCGACCATGCGCCTGGCCTGGCTGACCGGGAATTTCTTCGAGCGCGCCGCCAAGCCGGATAAGGCGAAGGCGGTCTACGAGCAGTTTTTGCGCGGCAGTCGGAACGCCAGCATGGCCGATATCGTGATGCGGCGCCTCGCGGACGGAGAAGCCCCGGACTCCGAGGTCGGAAGTCCCGCCGACGGACTGGCGGAGGTTCTGTTCAATATCGCCAGTCTGCTGTCGCAGGAACAGGCCGAGGACCTGGCCCTGATGGGCCTGCACCAGGCCCTGCGCCTGAAGCCCGACTATCCGGTCGCCAGCCTGCTGTTGGGTGAAATCCAGCAGCGCCAGGGCCGCGGCCGGGCGGCGATCGAGACCTACCGGTCGATCTCGCAGACCTCGCCCTTCGCCTGGCTGGTTCGCCTGAGGACCGCCGAGCTGCTGCAGGACATGAAGCGCATCGACGAGGCGCTGGCGGAACTCGACCATCTGGCGCAGGAACGGCCCGATCAGTTCGAACCGCTGTTCCGCAAGGGCAATCTGCTTCGCGCCGAGGAGAAGTTCGCGGCGGCGGTCGAGGCTTATGACGCCGCTGTCGAACGTGTTTCGGCGATCAAGCCGCAGCACTGGACCTTGCTCTACTATCGCGGTATCGCCTTGGAGCGGTCGAAGCAGTGGGAACGCGCGGAGGCGGATTTTCTGAAAGCGCTTGAACTGCAGCCAGACCAGCCCTTCGTGATGAACTATCTGGCCTACTCCTGGATCGAGGCGAAAATCCATCTCGACGAGGCCAAGGCCATGCTGGTGCGCGCCGTCGAGCTGCGGCCGGATGACGGTTACATCGTCGACTCGCTCGGCTGGGTGTATTACCGGCTCGGCGAGTTCGAGAATGCGGTGACCTACCTGGAGATGGCGGTCGAGCTGCGCCCGCAGGACCCGGTGATCAACGACCACCTGGGCGATGCTTTCTGGCGGATCGGACGGCGTGCCGAAGCCCGCTTCCAGTGGCGCCGCGCGCTCAGCCTCGAGCCCGAGGAAGATCAGGTGCCGCTGATCGAAGACAAGATCGAAAAGGGCATGGCTGACAAGTCCGACGAGGACCTAAGCGATACCTAACTCGTTGGCGATGTCGTCGCGCGTCCTGCGGGCCTGGGCCAAGGTCAATCTGAGCCTGGAACTGGTCGGCCGTCGGGCCGACGGTTATCATCTTCTGCAGAGCCTGGTCGTGCGGGTCGCGGTGGGCGATGCCCTGACGCTGGACCCGGCGGCGCGCGACCGACTGGAGCTGGCGATCACCGGGCCTTTCGCCGCCGGCTTGCCGGGTGGCCCGGCGAACCTGGCCGTCAAGGCAGCGAAGATCCTGCAAGAGCGCTATCGGCCCGACCGGGGCGTTGCCATCACACTGGACAAGCAGTTGCCCCACGCCGCCGGGTTGGGCGGCGGCTCGGCCGACGCGGCGGCCGTCCTGAAAGGCTTGAACCTCTTGTGGAATCTAGGCCTCGACGAAGAGACCCTGCGCGACATCGCCGCGCCGCTCGGCGCCGATTTGCCGGTCTGTCTGCGCGACGGACCGCAGATCATGGAGGGCATCGGCGAGCGGCTGCGCGCCTTTTCCGGCCTGCCTGACTTTGCCGTCCTGCTGATTAACCCCGGCATCGAACTGAAAACGGCCGAGGTTTTCGCGGCGCGCCGTGGCACCTTCTCTGCGCCGCTGGACCCCGATACCGCGCCGCGCGACCGCGCCGGCTTCCTGGCCTGGCTTGCCGCCCAGGGCAACGATCTGCAAGAGCCGGCGATCGCGCTCTGTCCCGCTATCGCCACGGTTCTGGCGGCAATTGCCGATTGTCGCGGATGCCGCCTGGCCCGCATGTCGGGTAGCGGCGCCAGTTGCTTTGGCCTGTTCGACACGGTCGACCAGGCCGAATCCGCGGCACGAGCCTTCGGTCTGCAATACCCCGACTGGTGGGTGGCGAGCGCGCCACTCATTGCCGACTGAACGATCGGCCTGGAGCGATCCTCAGATTCAGGGCTCGTCGCGCATCATCCCTGTGACCGTGCGCAGTTCCTCCAGCAGGGCGCGGTCGGCCTGTCCACTGGCCTCGAGACCCGCCATCTCCTGGAACTGGACGATGGCTCCGGCCAAGTCAACCTCATCGCCGCTGGCCGAGCCTTCCGGCAGCAGGTCGAGCGTTCCCAGGAGTTCGATCACCTCTTCCAACTCCTGCTCCTGCAGGAGCGGCCGATCCGGGTCCGTCGCTGGCGTGGTCTGCAAGATCGCGGTCGAGGCGGTGCGCGGCGACGATTCGGCTTCTTCAGCCGCGCCGACATCGCTTTCGCTGGGTGCCGCTGTCTCGAGTGCCGCAGGTTCGGTGGCTGCCCGTTTGGGCGGCGTGGGGCCGTCGAACAGCGCGTCGACCCTTTCGTCGAAGAGGCCCGACTGCCAAACCAACACGCCAATCAGGGCGACGACGGCAGTGACCAAGATAGGTCGCCCGGTAGACTTTCCAAAAGCCCGGCGCTTTTTGGTGAAGGGATTGACGATGGACGACTTCTCCTTGCCGGGCCGTAGCAACTGTGGCGGCAATGTCCCGGGTTCGCCGGGGACTTTCGGTGCCGGTCGTTCCGGTGGCGCCACGGCCGGGCGCGACTTGCGCGACACGATCGGCCGGCCCGGCATGACGGTTCCGGGCATGACGGACTCCGCTTTGTCGGACCCTGTTTTGTCGGATTCTGGTTTGTCGGGCCCCGATTTGTCGGGCCCCGGCTTTTTGGCCTCCTCGCTACGCGTAGCCGTCTTGCCGAGGGATTTCTCGGGTGCCGCGGATTGGGCCGTTTTCGGCGGCTGACCGGACGCTGCCGTCGCGGCCGGGGCATCCCTGACTTCGATCTTGGCCACGTCGTCGGGTTTGGCCGGGCCGCCGTGGGGTGCCTGGAGGCCCGTTCCGCCGGCGGCCGAACGGCTATGCGCGTCGGGATTCATCGAGGTTCTGTTGATCGTGGCTTTCAAGGTCGCTTGACCCCGCGTCGCGTCGCTGGACTTGGTTGGGCCGTTGGATGGCGGCATGGTCTGCTTCGCCCGGCGCGGGGGAGACCCACTCTTGGCTCCGGGCCCGGGGCCGACGACCTTGAGCGCGACCCGCTTGCCTGCACTGGGAGCCGTGGGGCGGCCGTTGATCATCGCCGTCGCGCCGCTCTGCTGGCGGGTCGCCAACTTGGCCGGCGGTGGCGACGCCCCGGTTGTGGAGCGGGCCGTTCCCGGCGCACCGCCAACCTTGGGCTCCGCCCCGGTCGCCGGCTTAGGCGTCGAATCCCGCTCACCGGCCGGATCGTCCGCTCGGAGCGGACCGGGCCTGTCGGGCCGGTCGTTCTTGCTGTCGGCCATCGCCTTCTCCTCAGCGCCTGCTATAGAGGCGCGGTGCGATTCGCAAGTCCCGACTCCCTTTGCCTATTTGCCCGATTGTGGCACAAGCAACCGCTCCGGGGCAATGAGTCCCTTGGGCCGGCCCAGGCCGAGCGCCGACCCCGTCCAATCAGGTCCTTGCCTTTTCCATGAGCCACAACACCTGGATCCATCGTCTCGTCAGGCCCCTCGTACGGCCCCTCGCGCGCACGGCCCTGCATCCCAATCATATCACCTGGATCAGGCTGGCCGGTGGCGTCGCGGCCGCCTGGCTCATGGCGACTGGCAGCCCGCAGGGTCTG
>JAJFGK010000126.1 GCA_021776195.1 Kiloniellaceae bacterium
CTTTCGCACGCCTCGTGCGCGCAAATCTCATGCACCGAAAACGTCTCGACCGCCTCCTCAAACCCGAAACAAGACCACCCCAAAACCAAAACCAGTTGAACCTACAATGGAACTGAGATTTAAACCGGACAGCAGTGGGTCGAGCCCGAGGGTGACAGTAAATAAACGGGCAATTCCTGTAGTCCTTTGAAATCACTCACATCATTTTGAGTCGGACTCAAAGGCCCCGCGCGCATCCAGCCTTGCCGGCTGTCATAAAACTGTCATCGAACCGAAACAAAAGGGTGACCTGTCGCGCCTAGGGTCCCGGCTATCGAAGACGGCGGACATCCCGCCCTTCGCGGCCTTTTACAAACACCCTAAGGAGCCATCATGCTGCGCCCTATCCTCCTCGCCACCGCGGTGGCGGTCCTCGCCACGGCCACTTCCGCTTCGGCGGCCGAACGCGACCAGATCCGCGTAGTCGGATCCTCCACCGTCTTTCCCTTTTCCACGGCGGTCGCCGAGACCTTCGGCAAGACTTCCAGCTTCAAGACGCCGATTGTCGAGAGCACCGGCTCGGGCGGCGGCTTGAAGCTGTTCTGCAGCGGCGTCGGTTTCGCGCACCCGGACATGACCAACGCGTCGCGCCGCATCAAGGAGTCGGAGTTCAAGAAGTGCGCCGACGCCGGGATCACCATCACCGAGATCAAGATCGGCTTCGACGGTATCGTGCTGGCCAACTCCAGGAAGTCCAACCCGCTGTCGCTGACCAAAAGGCAGATCTTCCTGGCCCTGGCCAAGGACGTGCCCGATGGCAAGGGCAAGATGGTCGCCAACCCCTACAGCACATGGAACCAGATCGATCCGACGCTGCCGGCCGCCAAGATCGAGGTTCTCGGCCCGCCGCCGACCAGCGGCACCCGGGACGCTTTCGTCGAGCTGGCCATGGAAGGCGGCGCGACGTCCTTCGATAGACTCAAGGCGCTGCGCCAGTCCGACAAGAAAGCCTTCAAGGCAATCGCCCACGCGATCCGCGAAGACGGCGCCTATGTCCAGGCCGGCGAGAACGACAACCTGATCGTCCAGAAACTGGAAGCCAATCCGAGCGCCGTTGGCATCTTCGGCTTTTCCTTCCTGGACCAGAACGACCACAAGATCCAGGGCGCCCTGGTGGGCGGCGTCGCGCCGGCATTCGAGGCCATCGCCGCCGGCGACTATGGCATCTCCCGCTCACTCTTCTTCTACGTGAAGCAAGAGCACATCGGCCTGGTCCCCGGCATCATGGAGTTCGTCAGGGAGTTCACCAGCGACCGCGCCTGGGGCGATGAGGGCTATCTGACCGACAAGGGTCTGATCCCGCTGCCCGAGGCCGAGCGCAAGGCGATCCGGGACGGTGCCCTGAGCAGCCAGGCCTTGACCATGTAGCAACGACGCGCGCCAGGCGGCAAATCGTGCGAGCAGGGAGCGAGCGAGTAACACCATGTCAGCCCCGACGCTTTTCTTCGTGATCCTGGCCCTATCGGTCTTCGGGTTCTTCCTGGGTCAAAAGCGCGCCACCAGCCTGTCCGGTGGACAGCGTTCCGTGCTTCATTCCCGGCCCAGTCAGCATGGCCTCTTCGTGGCCGCCTGGTGCGGCATTCCGGCTCTGGTCCTCGCGCTCCTGTGGATCGTCTTCGAGCCGCAGATCGCCCGGGGCATTTTGGTACAAAGCCTGTCCGGCGCGCAGCAGGCGCTGGAGGAAGGCGATCTGCAGCAGTTGTTGTCAGAAATCCGGGCCCTGGCCGCCGGCCGGCGTGACGCCGCCGGCGCGGATCCGGAACTGCTGCGGGCGGCCGAAGCCTACAAGACCTTCAGCTCAATCGGCGGCGGCGCCATCGTCGCGACGATCATCGCAACGGCAGTCCTCGGACTGGCCCTGGCGCGGCGGAAGATCTCCACTGCCTTCCGGGCCAGCCATTCCATCGAGCGCTTGGCCCGCGGCGCGATGATCGTGGCCTCGGCAATCGCCGTCCTGACGACGGTCGGGATCATCCTGTCGCTGCTTTTCGAGTCGCTGCGGTTTTTCGCCCAGGTCCCCTTTCACGATTTCCTGTTCGGGATTCAGTGGTCGCCACAGACCGCGCTGCGCGAGGATCAGGTCGGGGCATCGGGGACCTTCGGCGCGATCCCGCTTTTCGTCGGCACGCTGCTCATCACCCTGGTCGCCATGGCCACGGCGGTACCGATCGGGTTGTTCTCCGCCATTTACCTTTCGGAGTACGCAACGCCGCGGTTCCGCGCCATCGTCAAACCGATCCTCGAAATTCTGGCCGGCGTGCCGACGGTGGTCTACGGCTTCTTCGCGGCCTTGACCGTGGCGCCGCTGATTCGCGGCTGGGGCGAGGCCATCGGTCTCGACGTCGCCTCGGAATCGGCCCTGGCCGCCGGCCTGGTCATGGGCATGATGATCATCCCCTTCGTCTCCTCCCTGACCGACGATGTCATGAGCGCGGTGCCGCAAAGTCTGCGGGACGGCGCCTACGCCATGGGCGCCACGCAATCGGAAACGGTCATGCAGATCGTCATCCCGGCGGCCCTGCCCGGCATCGTCGGGGCGATCCTGCTGGCGGTCAGCCGGGCCATCGGCGAGACCATGATCGTGGTTATGGCCGCCGGCCTGGCCGCCAACCTCACCATCAACCCGCTGGAGGCCGTGACCACCGTGACAGTGCAGATCGTCACGCTGCTGGTCGGCGATCAGGAGTTCGACAGCGCCAAGACCCTGGCCGCCTTCGCGCTCGGTCTGACGCTGTTCCTGATCACCTTGTCGCTCAACGTCCTGGCCCTGCAGATCGTGAAAAAGTATCGAGAAAAATATGACTGAGATGACCGCTTCCCCACCCCTTGCAATCGCCCACGACGCCGCGGCCCGGCGCGTATCGCGGCGCAACGCCGCCGAGCGCCGGTTCCGGCTTTACGGACTTGGCGCGATCGTCACGGCGATTGCCCTGTTGGCGGTGCTGCTCTACTCGGTCCTCGCGGGCGGACTGCCGGCCTTTTGGCAAGCCACGGTGGGGGTCGAGGTCTATTTCGATCCAGACGAGATCGATCCGCAGGGTAACCGCGATCCCGAGGTCCTGCGCACCGCGGACTACCAGCGCCTCCTGAAAGATGGCCTGCGCGATTTCTTTCCAGAGGTCACCAAGCGCAAGGAAAGGCGGCTCCTCTACAAGCTGATCTCGTCGGCGGCCGGCTACGAGCTCGGCCAGCAGGTCCTGGCGGACCCGGAAATGATCGGCACCACCCAGCTTGTCTGGGTCGCCGCCTCGGACACCGTGAGCTCCCTGGTCAAGGGCGGTCTGGCGCGCGATCCCGCAAGCGAGAGCGGCATTCGACACGAAAAACTGCTCGGGTTCATCGAGGCCCTGGAAAGCAGGGACCGAGTGACCCTGCGTTTCAACGCGAACTTCTTCACCTCCGGCGATTCCCGCGAGCCTGAACAGGCCGGCATCTGGGGCGCCGTGGTCGGCTCCTTCTTCACCCTGCTGATCACTCTCTTTGCAAGCTTTCCGGTTGCCGTGCTGGCGGCGGTCTATCTCGAGGAGTTCGCGCCCAAGAACCGCTTCACCGATCTGATCGAAGTGAACATCAACAATCTAGCCGCGGTGCCGTCGATCATCTTCGGGCTGCTCGGCCTCGCGATCTTTCTGAACTTCTTTGGCCTGCCGCGCTCGGCGCCCCTGGTCGGCGGTCTGGTGCTCTCCCTCATGACCTTGCCGACCATCATCATCGCCGCCCGCGCCGCCCTGAAGGCCGTGCCGCCGTCGATCCGTCAGGCCGCACTGGCAATCGGCGCCTCGCCTCTGCAGACCACCCTGCACCACACCCTTCCGCTCGCCATGCCCGGCATTTTGACCGGGACGATTATCGGCATGGCCGGCGCGCTGGGCGAGACCGCTCCCCTGCTCATGATCGGCATGGTCGCCTTCATCGTTGACATTCCCGGCGGCGTGACCGACGCCGCCACGGTGCTGCCGGTGCAGATCTACATCTGGTCCGACAGCCCCGAACGGGGATTCTCGGAGAAGACCAACGCGGCCATCATCGTGCTCTTGGCCTTCTTGATCTTCATGAACGGCCTGGCGGTCGTTCTCCGCAAAAAATTCGAACACCGTTGGTAAGGAGACCGAAATGAACGCCCTTAATCCAGGTATCGCGTCACAGCCAGGTATCAAGTCAGAGAGAGTGGCCGTCGGGACGACCAGACCCTATCCGGTCAAGGTCGCGGCTCGCGGCCTATCGGTCTACTATGGCGAGGCTCACGCGCTGCACGCCGTCGATCTCGACATCGCGGCCCGCCAGGTGACCGCGCTGATCGGCCCCTCCGGCTGCGGCAAGTCCACCTTCCTGCGCTGCATCAACCGCATGAACGACGTGATCGAGGGCTGCCGGGTCGAGGGCAAAATCACCATCGACGGCCAGGACATCTACGACCCGGCGATGGACGTGGTGCAGCTCCGCGCGCGGGTCGGCATGGTGTTTCAAAAACCCAACCCCTTTCCCAAGTCGATCTACGACAACATCGCCTATGGGCCGCGCATCCACGGCCTCTACAACGACAAACGGGATCTCGACGAGATCGTCGAGAAATCCCTGAGGCGCGCCGGGCTCTGGGCGGAGGTCAAGGATCGCCTGCAGGCTCCGAGCACGGGGCTGTCGGGCGGCCAGCAGCAGCGCCTCTGTATCGCTCGGGCCATTGCCGTCAGCCCGGAGGTGATCTTGATGGACGAGCCCTGCTCGGCATTGGATCCCATCGCCACGGCGCATATCGAAGAGCTGATCGACGAACTGCGCGAGAACTATACGATTCTGATCGTCACCCACTCCATGCAGCAGGCCGCACGGGTCTCGCAGAGGACGGCCTTCTTTCATCTCGGCGATCTGGTCGAGATGGGCGAGACCGGGCAAATTTTCACCGCGCCGCAGAACCCGCGCACCCAGGACTACATCACTGGCCGTTTCGGATGATGCACTCACCCATCGGGAGCCCCGCTCAATGACGCAAGACCACACCGTCACCGCCTTCGACGACGCCCTCGAAGCCCTCAGGTCCGATATCATGCGCATGGGCGGACAGGTCGAAGCGCAGCTTTCCGCCGCGATCGAGGTCATGACCCGAAACGATGAGGCCCTGGCGCGCGAAATAATCGCCAGCGACGCCACCGTCGACCAACTTGAACACCATGTCCAGGAAAAGGCGGTCTCCATCCTCGCCCTGCGTCAGCCCATGGCCAATGACCTGCGCCAGGTCGTGGCGGCCTTCAAGGTCGCCAGCGAACTGGAGCGCATGGGCGATCATACGGTCAATATCGCCAAGCGGCTCATTCCCTTGGGCCAGCTGCCGCCCATTCCGCGCTTTGCCATGATTATCCGCATGGCCAGGCTGGTGCTGGAGAACACCAAGGAAACGCTCGATACCTTCGCCGCCGGCGACCCCGAGGCGGCCAAACGGGTGTGGCAGCGCGACGAGGAGGTCGACGAGCTCTATAACTCATTGTTCCGCGAGCTCTTGACCTACATGATGGAAGATCCGCGAACCATCACGGGCTGCACGCATTTGCTCTTTGTCGCCAAGAACATCGAGCGCATGGGCGATCACGCGACCAACATCGCCGAGACCATCGTCTATGTCGCGACCGGCGACCGACCGGACTACGACCGGCCCAGTGTCGATCGGTCGTCCTTCTATCACCTCGCCGGGGCCGAGAGCGGGCCGGACGCCGCACCACGGCAAGAACTGAATGAGGAAGTCGTTCCGTGAAATCCACGATCCTCATCGTCGAAGACGACGAGTCGATCCTGACCCTGGTCCGCTACAATCTCGAGACCGCGGACTTCCACGTCATCGAGGCGCGCGACGGCGGCGAAGGGCTGCTCAAGGTCGAAGAAGAGACGCCCGATCTGGTCATTTTCGATTGGATGCTGCCCCTGGTGTCCGGGGTGGAGGCCTGCCGGCGCCTGCGCCGGACGCCGGCGACCCGTGACCTTCCCATTATCCTGCTGACCGCGCGTGGCGAGGAAACCGACAAGCTGCGCGGCCTGGAAAGCGGCGCCGACGACTACATCACAAAACCCTTCTCCCCGGCCGAGCTGGTCGCCCGGGTCCGGGCTCTCTTGCGGCGCAGTCAGCCCGGTGGACGCGACGACCTGCTGCAGTTCCGCGATCTCGAAATGGACCTGGCCGCGCACCGGGTCCGGCGCGGCGGCACCGAAATCCACCTCGGCCCCACGGAGTACCGCCTGCTGCACTATTTCATGCAGCGGCCGGGCCGGGTCTTTTCCCGCGAGCAGCTATTGGATGCTGTTTGGGGGCGCGACATCTATGTCGAGCTGCGCACGGTCGACGTCCACATCCGACGCCTGCGCAAAGCCTTGAACGGGGCTGGCGGCGGCGACCTGATCCGCACCGTGCGGGCGGCCGGCTATGCGCTCGATACCCTGGAGACCGCCGTTTGACCTGAGCTCGGACGCGGCTGCTTGCAATCGCGGCACAAGGGCGACACACAAGGGGCCTGTCGTGAGTGCCAGGTCGGTCGGACCCTGGCGCGGGATCCATGCGTAAGGGGGGACGTTAACGGTGAGGCTGGAGACCAATCCTGAAGTCGTGGTGATCGGTGCCGGCACGGCAGGCTTGGCGGCGGGACGCCGTCTCTTGGAGGCCGGCCGCAAGGTCCAGATTCTGGAAGCCGCCGGCCATGTCGGCGGGCGTTGCGTCACCGACACATCCAGTCTCGGCGCGCCTTTCGATCGCGGCGGGTCCTGGCTGCATTGCGCCACCGCCAACCCCCTGACACCCTTGGCCCGGGCCGAGGGTTTCTCGATTTTCGAGGACCAGCACCAGCCGCGCCATGTGATGCTTGCCGGCCGCCACCTGACGGACCGCGAGCGAGACGAATACCTGGCCGCCAACAACCGCGGTTTCGCGGCCATCGCGGCGGCCGGCGCGAGCGGCCGCGACATCGCCGCCGAGGACGCCATGCCGGCGACCCCCTACCGCGCCCAGACCGGCCGGGTCTTGTCCTGGATCCATGGATTGGATCCGGACGGCATCTCGACCCTCGATTCGGCGCGTTTCGTGGAAGCCGAGGGCGAGTGGCTGCTGCGCGAGGGTCTGGGCAGCCTGATCGCCCGCCTCGGCGAAGGCCTGCCGGTCGCGCTCGACACCGCGGTCCAGGCCATCGATTGGTCGGGCAGGGGCGTGACATGTCAGACCGACCGCGGCGACCTGTCGGCCGAGGCCGCCATCGTCACGGTCTCCAGC
Organism: Kiloniellaceae bacterium; assembly: GCA_021776195.1. The sequence continues at coordinate 7,283 of JAJFGK010000126.1, forward strand.
GGCCTTCTGGCCGCCGGGCGGATCGCCTTTCGCCCGGCCCTGCCGGACTGGAAGACGGCGGCGGCCGAAGATCTTCCCATGGGCCTTTTGAACAAGGTCGCGCTGCGCTTCGACGGCGGCATTCCGGGTCTGGAGGACGATCTGCGGGCCAGCCATTTCCCCAGCGACGATGTCGGCCTCGGCCTGCGGATCAACTATCTGGGTGGTCCCTTGACCCTCGCCTTTCTCGGCGGCCGTCACGCCAAGGCCATGGAGGAAGCCGGTTTCGAGGCCAGCCGCGATCTGGTCCGCGAGGCCCTGACCACGCTCTTCGGCGCCAAGTCCGTCCCGCAGCCGAGCCGCGGCGCCTGGACCGACTGGTGGCAGAACCCCCTGACCCTGGGCGCCTACAGCGGCGCGCGGCCGGGCCGGGCCGATGCCCGGGCCGCCCTGGCCCGCCCCCTCGACACGCGCCTCTTCTTTGCCGGCGAGGCCACCATTGCCGACTGGCACGCCACCGTGGCCGGCGCCCATCTTTCGGGAATCCGCGCCGCCGAGGAGTTCCTCGCCGGGCGGGCCGCGGCATGACGGACCCAGCCAACCCGCCCGAGACTTCGGCCTCCGCGAGCATGACCATCGCCCGGGTCGAAGCCATCCCCCTGGAAATTCCCTTTACCCACGGTGGCCCGCCGGCCGGCTTTGGCGGCAGAATCTGGGACCGGCTGCCGACCCTGTTGGTCAGGGTCGAGACCGCCGGGGGCCTGGTCGGCTACGGCGACGCCTTCGCCTACAATTGCCTGCGCCCGGTGCAGGCCGCCCTCGAAGATATGGTGGCGCCCCTGGTGATCGGCCGCGACGCCCGGGATGTCGCCCGCCTGAACGGGGACCTGCAGCGCGCCCTGCACCTCTTCGGGCGCTACGGCATCACCCTCTTTGCCGTCTCCGGCCTCGACATCGCACTATGGGATCTGGCCGGTAAGGCCGCCGGCGAACCCCTGCGCGATCTCGTGGGACCGGGCCGAGGCACCTCGGTGCCCGGCTATGCCAGCCTCTTTCGCTACGGCGACCCCGGACTGGTGGCCGAGCGCTGCGGGCGCGCCCTGGCCGAGGGCTACGGCGCGATCAAGCTGCACGAAACCGCGGCACCGATGGTCGCCGCCGCGCGCGAGGCGGCCGGCGCGGACCTGCCCTTGATGCTGGACACCAACTGCCCCTGGAGCCTGGCGGAGGCGCTTGCGGCCTGCCGGGCCTTCAGACCCTTCGACCTGACCTGGCTGGAGGAACCGCTCTTTCCGCCGGAAGACTACCAGGGCCTGGCCCGTCTCGGCCGCGAGACCGGGATCGCCATTGCCGCCGGCGAGAACGCCTCGACGGTCCATGACTTTGCCAAGATGTTCGCGGCCGGTGCCGTGACCTATGCCCAGCCCAGCGTGACCAAGGTCGGCGGCATCACCGAGTTTCTCAAGGTCTGCGCGGCGGCGGAGGCGGCCGGAGTCGAGGTTATGCCCCATTCGCCCTACTTCGGTCCGGGCTTTCTGGCGACCCTGCAGATGATCGCCAGCGCCGCGCCCGGGGAAAACAAAGCCGGCCTGCCCGGCGCCCTGGCGGAGCGCTTCCACCTGGATCTCGAGGCCAGCCTCTATGGCGATGCCATCGACCCGAAAGCCGACGGGTCCTTCGCGCTGCCGGCCGGCCCGGGTCTGGGCCACGACCCGGACCCCGATGTGGTGAAAGACTACCGAATCTAGAGCCCCGACAGGGCACCCAACTGGGGGCTCGACTGGACGCGCCAGCGCGATAAGCTGCCGGCCCGAAGACACCAGTAAGGAGCGGGTTGCATGGGCAGCGAAACCACCGTCATTCGCAAGGCCGACTATATCGTGGCCTGGAGCGAGACCGAACAGAGCCACGTTTACCTGCGCGGCCAGGATGTCGTCTTTCGCGGCAACAGCTTCCTGTCGGTGGGCGGTCACTACGACGGGCCGGCCGACCGCGAGATCGCCGGCGAGCGCTTGATGATCATGCCGGGCCTGCTGAATATCCACACCCATCCGGGGTCCGAGCCAGGCAACAAGGGCCTGCTGGACGACGTCGGCAGCCGGCGCATGGGTCAATCCAACCTCTACGACATCATGAAGGCCTTTTCGATCGATGCCGCCTTCGCCCCCGCCGCCCGCAACGTGGCGATCGCCGAGTCGCTTAAGAGCGGGGTCACCACTTTCGTCGACTGGGGTTCGCCCACGGACAACTGGATCGAAGAGCTGGTGGCGACCGGCGTGCGGCCGATTTTTTGTCCGCGTTTTCATTCCGCGACCTGGTACACCGAGGACGGCCACAAGGTCGATTACCGCTGGGACGAGGAGAAGGGCCGGCAGGACTTCAAGGCGGCGGTGGCCGTCATCGACCGGGCCCTGGCCCACCCCTCGGGGCGATGCGGCGCCATGGTCGGGCCCAGTCAGATCGACACCTGCAGCGCCGGGCTGCTGCGCGACAGTCATGCCTATGCTCGCCAGGCCGGCCTGCCCTGGCAGCTCCACACCGCGCAGTCCTATGTCGAGTTCGCCGAGATCACCCGGCGCTACGGCATGACGCCGATCGCCTGGCTCGACTCGATCGGGGTCTTGACCGAAGGCGCGACCCTCGGACACGGCATTTTTCTGAACGATCACCCGCGCATCCATTACCCGCAGGCCGACGACTTCGCGCTGCTGAAAGACTCCGGCGCGGCGGTGGCGCACTGTCCGGTCAATTTCATGCGCCGCGGTATCGCCCTCAACACCCTGGCGCGCTATATGGACAACGGCATCACCGTGGGCATCGGCACCGACACCTACCCCCACAACATGCTCGACGAGATGCGTGCCGCGTCCCTGGCCGGACGCATTCTGCAGGGCCGCTTCGATGCCGGCTCGACGCAACATGCCTTCACCGCCGCGACAATAGGCGGGGCCAATATCCTGCAGCGTCCGGATCTCGGCCGCATCGCGGTCGGCGCCAAGGCCGATTTCTCGCTGGTCGACCTCGACAACCCCTATATGCGCCCGGTGCGCGACCCCTTGAAGAACCTCATCTCGGTGGCCTCCGACCGCGCGATTCGCGACGTCTATGTCGACGGCGAGGAAGTAGTCAGGAACGGCGAGGTGCTGAACATCGACCTCGACGCCAGCCTCACCGCCCTGGCCGAGGCCCAGGCGGCCATGATGGCGGCGGTGCCGAAAAAAGACTGGGGCGGCCGCACGGTCGAAGAAATCTCGCCGCTCTGCTTTCCCGAGGTGGCGCAGCTCGGCAACGCCTGACCGGCGCCGGGTTCGCGGTTTGCGAGTGGCGGTCACGGGGCTTGTAATTCTATATAACTAGTATTATAGTTATAATATGAAACAAGCAAAACAACAGAGCCGGCCCGACAGCCTGCACCTCGAGGGAGCCGCGCAGGGCTTTGCCGCCGTGGGCTCCGAGCCGCGCCTGGCCGTGCTGCTGGCCCTGGTCAAGGCCGGCCGCGATGGTCTGACCGTTGGCGAAATCCAGAGCCGCCTGGCCGTCCCCGCCTCCACCCTGGCGCACCATATCCGCGCTCTGGCCACGGCCGGTCTCGTGGACCAGGAAAAACGCGGCCGTGAAATTATCTGCCGCGCCTCTTTCGGCGAGATCGAGGCGCTGGCCGACTTCCTCCTGCGCGAATGCTGCGCCGACGAAAAGGATTCCCCGGCATGACCACCATCGTTGCCTCGCTGAGACGGCTCCCGGCCCTGCGGCTCGACCGCGCCTGGCTCGCGGTCGCCGTCATCGTGCTGATCCTGGCCATCCTCGACGCCACCGAGGTCTTCCCGTCGCTGCGCTTCACCGCCGAAGCTCTGCTCAGCACCGCGCCTTTCATGATCTTCGCCATCCTCTGCGTGGCCAGCTTGAAGGCCAGCGGCGCCGAGAGCCTGATCGCCGGCGCCTTCAAGGGGCGCGAGTCGCGCATGATCGTCCTGGCCGCCCTGATCGGCGGCCTGGCGCCCTTCTGCTCCTGCGAGGTGATCCCCTTCATCGCCGGCCTGCTGGCCCTGGGCACGCCGATCGCCCCGGTCATGGCCTTCTGGCTGGCGTCGCCCCTGATCGACCCGCCGGCCCTTCTCATCACCGCCGGCGCGCTGGGCTGGCACTTCGCCGTCGCCAAGACCGTCGCCGCCGTGGCCTTGGGACTTCTGGGCGGCTTTGCCATGAGCGCGGCGTCCCGGGCCGGCTGGTTCGCCAATCCGCTGCGGCCCCGCGACAGCGGCGGTTGCGGCGGCTGCGGCACGCCGCTCCAGGACCGCAAACCGGTCTGGCGCTTCTGGCAAGAGGCACCGCGGCGGCGCCTGTTCGGCGCGGAGGCGCGCAGCAACGGACACTTCCTCTTGAAGTGGCTGACCCTGGCCTACCTGTTGGAAAGCCTGATGATCACCTATGTCCCGGCCGAGGCGATCGTGGGTCTGGTCGGTGGCGATGGCATCGCGCCGATCCTCCTCAGCGCTCTGGTCGGCGCACCGGCCTACCTGAATTCCTATGCCGCGCCGCCGCTGGTCGCCGGGCTGATGGAGCAGGGCATGGGCGCCGGGGCCGCCATGGCCTTCATGGTCGCCGGCGCGGTGAGTTCGATTCCCGCCATGACCGCCGTCTTCGCGCTGGTCAACAAGCGCGTCTTCGCGGCCTATGTCGCACTGGGGATCGGTGGCGCGATCCTGGCTGGCCTGGCCTATGGCGCGGTGGCGGGTCTCTGAAGATTTCAAAGACCCGCCCATGGCCCGGAAGGGCTTATACCAACGAGCAGTGATAAAGATCCATTTGATGGCGGAAAAACAGCCTCAGGGGAAGGCGCGGTGCGCAGCGCGATACGGGTATCGGGCAAGCGCCGGAACGCACCCCTGAGGCTGTTTTTCCCCACCGAAGGCCGCGTTCTTTTGTCCGCTGGCCGCGTTGCGGGCTGCTTGTGGTGCTCGCACCACGGCGCAACCCGCGTCTTGCCAGCGGACAAAAGTCCAGCGGTCAAATGAGCCTTTATCACTGCTCGTTGGTATTAGCCCTTGCGCAGGCCCTCGACGAAATCGCGAAGCCCGATACGGCGCTGCCGCCGCAATCGCTCGGCGGCCAGGATCGCCTTGACTTCAGTCAGGCTCTGATCCCGGTCTTCGTTGATCACGATGTAGTCGTACTCGGCCCAGTGGCTCATTTCATCGGCCGCCTTGGCCATGCGTGAGCGGACCACTTCCTCGCTGTCTTGCGCACGGCTGTAGAGCCGCCGTTCCAGCTCCTCGACCGATGGCGGCAAAACGAAGACCCGCACCAGGTCCTGCGGCACCTTGTCCGAGAGTTGCTGCGTTCCCTGCCAATCGATGTCGAAGAGAACATCGCGGCCCTGCTCCAACGCCTCTTCGACCGCGGCTCTGGGGGTGCCATAGGCGTGCCCGAAGACCTCGGCATACTCGAGCAGTTCGCCACCCCTGGCCATCCTCGCAAATTCCTCTTGGGATAAGAACCGGTAGTCTTTGCCATCCACTTCGCCGGGACGAGGTGGCCTTGTGGTCACCGAGATCGACAGCGTGATTGCCGGGTCGTCGGCCAGGAGCGCGCGCGAGATCGTTGTCTTGCCAGCGCCCGAGGGCGACGAGAGCACCAGCATCAGGCCGCGGCGCCGGAAGCGTTCTCGAGACCTATTCTCCGGACTTGTCTGTTGTTGCGCCATCGCTTGATCCGACACTTATTGCTCGACTTTTTGGCTCTACTCGATGTTTTGCACCTGTTCGCGCATTTGGTCGATTGCCGATTTCAGCGAGAGGCCGATGCGGGTCATTTCGACGTCGGACGACTTCGAGCAGAGGGTGTTGGCTTCACGGTTAAACTCCTGACAGAGGAAATCGAGCTTTCGGCCGACCGCGCCGCCGCGCGAAAGGTGCTCTCGGGCCGCCGAGATATGCGCGACCAAACGATCCAGTTCTTCGCGGACGTCGGCCTTGGCGGCCAAGATCGCCACTTCTTGATGGAGCCGCTCTTCGGAAAGCTGGTTGTCCCCTGACAAGAGCTCTTGCAGTTGCAGGTCAAGCCGTTGCCTCAGGGCATCGGGCTGTAGCGCCGCACAGCTCTTGGCCGCTCCGCTCGCCACCTCGATCTCGTCAAGCAGGGTTTCCACCATCCCGGCCAAGCGCCTGCCCTCTTCGCCGCGCATTTGCGCCAGGCCAGCAAGACAGGCATCGAGGTCGCTCTTCATGGCTGCGTGGCGGGCTTCGACGACTTCGCTCGGCTCCTCCTCTTCACCGCTTTCCAGAACGCCTTTCAGCGCAAGCAGACCCTCGATGCGAGGCGGCTCGGCGCCGATGCGCTCGCGCAGCCCTTCGGCGAGCCCGATCAACTGCTCGAGGATTTCCTGGTTGACCGTGACCTTGGTGGTCAAATCCGCCCGTTTGGCGGTCAGTGCCACTTGAAAGTTCCCCCGGGCGAAAGACCCCTGCAAAGCCTTTCGCAGGACCGGTTCGAGCGCTTCGAAGCCAGGTGGCAGCCGACTGCGCATGTCCAGCCCCTTGCCATTCACCGACTTCACTTCCCAGGCCCAAGACAGCGTTCGGTCGCCCCCCGTGGTGCGGGCGAACCCGGTCATGCTGGCG
>JAJFGK010000127.1 GCA_021776195.1 Kiloniellaceae bacterium
GTCGAGTTGCCGGGTTCCGCCTATGTTCTGCCGATTGTTGCCGAATAGAAAGTTGGCAGAATCGCTGTAAGGCATTGAGAGTATGAGAGAAAAAATGGTGCCGCCGGGGTGAATTGAACACCCGACCCCACCCTTACCAAGGGTGTGCTCTACCCCTGAGCTACGGCGGCACGCTGGGCCTTTGGGCGTCGGGAGGGGCAGTTGCCACAACGCGGCAAGACCCGCTCCCAAGCGGGCGGGACAATGCCACCGGGCCCGCGTCAAGGCAAGCGGGAAGTCGCCTCCAGCACCAGCCGACCGGCGCTTTTTTGGGCGGCCCGCAGCCTAGGCAACGGCGCCTTGACCCGGCCACAATTGCCGGCCAGTTTGCCGGCGTCCGCGGGGTCCCAGACCGGTGCCGAGCGGGCGCAACCGGCAGGGGGCTGCAGCGGTCGCCCGGGGCGGGTTTTGCGAGAGGGCTTCGACGGTGGCCAAGAGCGGCGCGAAAGACAGCAAGGAGACCCGGCTGGCCGCCGCCCTGCGGGCCAACCTGCGCCGGCGCAAGGACCAGTCGCGCGGGCGCGCGGAAGAGGGCGCGGGGTCCGGCGACCCCGATCCGGCCAGAGACCTAGAGGATGAAAATCCTCATTCATCGCCGCCCGAGGCACCATCGACCGAGGCATCCTCGACCGAGGCATCGTCGACCGGGGCAACGTGACCGAGAAACGATCACACAGAGGCCACGGAGAAGACAGGGAGGCCTCGGAGAAGATAAACAATCTCCGTGGTCTCCCTGTCTTCTCCGTGGCCTCTGTGTCGACTGCTTTTGACTTTTGCATCGCCCAGGCGCGGCTTGAGGCCGGCGGGGACTTGCAGTAGAAGGCCCGCTTGGGCCGGCCAGGGCAGACGAGGGTTTTTGGGCGGGCGCGAGTTTGGCGGCTCGGCTCCGCGAAATGGGAAAGGCCAAGGCCATGGATCGAATCAGGATTGTCGGCGGCGTCCCCTTGAAGGGCGAGATCGCGATCAGCGGGGCCAAGAACGCGGCCCTGCCGCTGATGGCCGCCGCCCTGCTGACCGACCGGCCCCTGGTGCTGGGCAACCTGCCGGACCTGGCCGACATCAAGTCCATGGCGGCCCTGCTGGCCCAGCACGGCGTGGCGGTCGAGACCCGCGACGAAGAGGCGGCGGACCAGGGGGGCGGCCGGGTCATGACCCTGGATGCAAGCGGCGTCGACAATCTGCGCGCGCCCTACGACCTGGTGCGCAAGATGCGCGCCTCGGTGCTGGTGCTGGGCCCGCTGGTGGCGCGTCACGGGTCCGCCGTGGTCTCGCTGCCGGGCGGCTGCGCCATCGGCACCCGGCCGGTCGACCTGCACCTACAAGCCTTGGAGGCCCTGGGCGCCAACATCGCCCTGGAGGAGGGCTACATCCACGCCAGCGCGCCCAAGGGCCTGACCGGCGCCGAGATCGTCTTTCCCAAGGTCTCGGTCGGCGCCACCGAGAACCTGGTCATGGCGGCCTGCCTGGCGCGGGGCGAGACCCGGCTGGTCAACGCCGCGCGCGAACCCGAGATCGGGGACCTCTGCCGCTGCCTGATCGCCATGGGCGCGAAGATCGAGGGCCTGGGGACCGGCACCCTGGTCGTACAGGGCGTCGAGGCCTTGCACGGCGCGACCCACCGGGTCGTCGCCGACCGCATCGAGTGCGGCACCTATGCCATGGCCGCGGCGATCACCGACGGCGACCTGGAGCTGATCGGCGGCCGGGCCGAGCACCTGGGCGCGGTCATCGCGGTGCTGGCGGCGGCCGGGGTCGCGGTCGAGGAGACGCCGCGCGGCCTGCGGGTGCGGCGCGCGGCCGGCGGCCGGCGGCTCGTCGGGACCGATGTGATGACCGAGGCCTATCCCGGTTTTCCGACCGACCTGCAGGCCCAGACCATGGCGCTGATGGCCAGCGCCGAGGGCGCCGCCATGATCACCGAGACGATCTTCGAGAACCGCTTCATGCACGTGCCCGAGCTGACCCGCATGGGCGCCAACATCACTGTCCACGACGCCTCGGCGCTGCTGCGCGGCCAGCCGCGCCTGACCGGCGCCGAGGTCATGGCGACCGACCTTCGGGCCTCGGTCTGCCTGGTGCTGGCGGCCCTGGGCGCCGAGGGCGAGACCATCGTCGGCCGGGTCTATCATCTGGACCGCGGCTACGAGAAGGTCGAGCGCAAGCTGGCCGCCTGCGGCGCGCGGATCGAGCGCATCGGCGACGGTCCGGGCGGGGGCGTCGTTACCGAAGCGCCGGCCAGGGCCGGCCGTGGAGCAAGTGCGACAGGGAGCCAGGCGGCATGACCGGAGACAGCGGCAATTCGGGCTCGGCACAGCACCGACCCCTGAAACTGAAGGCCCGCGACGAGGAGGATCTCGACGTCATCGGCGCGCTGCTGCAGGACGCCCTGGTGCCGCTAATGGACAGCGCTTACCTGCCGTCCGAGAAGCGTTTCGTCATGGTGGTCAACCGCTTCCTCTGGAGCGAGGCCCAACGCGCCAACGCGCCGTCGCAGCCGCCGGCCCTGCCCGAGGGCGCGGACGCCGCCTTCGAGGACGCCGCCGAGGAGCCGCCTTTCGGGCGGGTCAACTGCGGGGTCTGCTTCGACAAGGTGACGGCGGTGCGCAGCCGCGGCTTCGACAAGAACCAGAAAGACGAGATCCTGAACTTCCTGACCCTGAAGGCCGAACCCGGCCTGATTTCGCTCTTCTTCTCCGAGGGGGCGGTGATCCAGCTCGTGATCTCCCGCATTGCCTGTCACCTGGAGGACCTCGGCGAGGTCTGGCCGACCCGCTGGCGGCCCGATCACGACGCGGCGCTGGAGGCCGAGACCGAGGACCCGGCGCCGGACGGGGCCTGACATGGTGCTTTCCGGTCCAACTCGGGAGGGCCCGGCCAGTCGGAACGATGAGTTTCCAGCCCCACAAGGCGGCCCGCCAAACGCTGGCGAAGGCTTGGTCCTGGCGGTCCCCAAGGGGCGCATCCTGAAGGAACTGGCGCCGCTGCTGGCGCGCTGCGGCATTCAGCCCGAGCCGGCCTTTTCCGACCCCGATAGCCGCAAGCTGCGCTTTGCCACCAATTTGCCCGGGCTCGCCATCATCCGGGTTCGGTCCTTCGATGTCGCCACCTTCGTGGCTTTCGGCGCGGCCCATCTCGGGGTTGCCGGCAACGACGTGCTGATGGAGTTCGACTACGGCGAGATCTACAGCCCACTCGATCTCGGCATCGGCGCCTGCCGGGTCTCGGTCGCCGAGCCCAGCGCGCTGGCCGCCGAGGAGGACCCGGGGCGCTGGAGCCATGTGCGGGTGGCGACTAAGTATCCGGGCCTGACCAGCCGGCACTTCGCGGCGCGCGGCGTCCAGGCCGAGTGCATCAAGCTGAGCGGGGCCATGGAGCTGGCGCCCAGCCTCGGGCTCTGCCGCCGCATCGTCGATCTGGTCTCGACCGGCCGCACCCTGGAGGCCAACGGCCTGACCGAGATCGAGGTCATCGCCCAGGTCACCTCGCGGCTGATCGTCAACCGCGCCGCCTTCAAGACCCGGCCCCAGGAGATCGACCGCTGGGTCGAAGCCTTCCGCGCCGCCGTGGGAGATGCCGTGGGAGATGCCGTGGGAGATGCCGATGCAGAGCGGCTTTGATACGGACGGCCCCCAAACGGAAGGCCCTTTACGGCTGAACCAGGCGGACCGGGACTTCGAGGCCGGCTTCGCCGCGCTGTTGGGCGCCAAGCGGGAGAGCGACGAGGACGTCGGCCGCACGGTGGCGGCCATCCTGGCGGATGTGCGCGAGGGCGGCGACGCGGCCCTGATCGCCCAGACCGAACGGCTCGACGGCCATCGCCTGACCCCGGCCAGCCTGCGGGTTGCGCCGGAGCGGATCGCCGCTGCCGCCGCCGCGCTCGACCCCCGGACCCGGGCCGCCCTGGAACTGGCGATCGAGCGGGTCGGGGCCTTTCATCGCCGCCAGCTTCCCACCGACCTGCGCTACCGGGACGAGACGGGGATCGAACTCGGCCTGCGTTGGACCGCGATCGAGGCGCTCGGGCTCTACGTACCCGGCGGCACCGCGGCCTATCCCTCCTCGGTGGTGATGAACGCCGTGCCGGCGCAGGTCGCCGGGGCCGGCCGTCTGGCCATGGTGGTGCCGGCGCCGCGGGGGCAACTCAACGACCGGGTGCTGGCCACCGCCGGTCTGCTGGGGATCGAGGAGATCTATCAGGTCGGCGGCGCCCAGGCGGTCGCGGCATTGGCCTACGGGACCGAGACCATCGCCCCGGTCGATAAGATCGTCGGCCCCGGCAACGCCTATGTCGCGGCGGCCAAGCGCCAGGTCTTCGGCCGGGTCGGCATCGACATGATCGCCGGGCCCTCGGAGATCCTGGTGGTCGCCGACGCGGCCAATGACCCGGCCTGGATCGCCGCCGACCTGCTGTCCCAGGCCGAACACGACAGCGCCGCCCAGGCGATCTTGATCGCCGACGACGCGGCCTTCGCCGCCGCTGTGGTCGCCGCCGTCGCGGCCCATCTGGAGACTTTGCCGCGCGCGGCCATCGCCCGCCAGAGCTGGCGAACCCATGGCGCGGTGATCCTGGTCCCGGACCTGGCAGCGGCGCCGGGCCTGGTCGACCGGATCGCGCCCGAGCACTTGGAATTGGCGGTCGCCGACCCGCAGGCCCTGGCCGGCCGGGTGCGCCACGCCGGCGCCATCTTTCTCGGCCGCCACACGCCGGAGGCCATCGGCGACTATGTCGGCGGGCCCAACCACGTGCTGCCCACGGACCGTTCGGCGCGCTTTTCTTCCGGCCTGTCGGTCTTCGATTTTCTGAAGCGCACCACGCTCCTGGGCTGCGATGCCGCAGGGCTCGCCGCCATCGGTCCCGCCGCGGTGACCCTGGCCGAGGCCGAAGGCCTCGACGCCCACGCCCTGTCGGTCAGCCTGCGCCTTGCCGCCCTGGACGGCGCGGAGAGTTAGAGCCATTGGGCTTGAGCTCCGATCAAGACCATTGGAAAGCGCGACTGCGCGCCCGCAGCGTCAGCGAGGATAGCCCACCTGGCGCGTGAAGGTTTCGAGGGTCACTTGTTATGACCCTCGGTGAATCCCCAGGGTGCCATTCTCCTAATTGGCCTTTTTCCTTTATGGCCGCCGCGATCGGCGCTATCTGGAGGCCATGAGCGAGGAACGGTTCGCGTCACCGGAGTCGCCGGAGCGCCTGGTCAAGATCGAGCTGGACGAACGGACGGTGCTGCGGCGCTCGCCGGAGATCGAGCACGAGCGCCAGGTGGCGATCTACGATCTGCTGGAGGACAACCGCTTCAGCCCGGCGGGCGACTTCACCGGCCCCTACTGCCTGCACCTGGGGATCGAGGAGAACCGCCTGGTCTTCAGCATCCGCGACGAGACCGATAGCCCGCTGACCGCCGTTACCCTGCCGCTGCTGCCCTTTCGCCGTGTTGTGCGCGACTACTTCGCGATCTGCGAAACCTATTTCGAGGCCATCAAGACCGCCAGCCCGGCCAAGATCGAGGCCATCGACATGGGCCGTCGCGGCCTTCACAACGAAGGCTCCGAGCTGTTGCTGGAGCGCCTCGCCGAGAAGATCGAGACCAACTTCGACACCGCGCGGCGTCTCTTCACGCTGATCTGCGTCCTCCACATCAGGGGCTGATGCCAGCGATGGAGGACCTTCCCGGTGCCGTGCTCTTCTGCTGCACGATGAATCAGGTGCGCTCGCCCATGGGCGAGGGGCTGCTGAAGCACCTGTTGGGACACAAGGTCTATGTCGATTCCGTGGGGGTGCGGCCGGGCGAGATCGATCCCTTCGTGGTCGAGGTCATGGAGGAGGTCGGCATCAATATCTCGCGCCACCGCTCGAAGACCTTCGACGACCTGGAAGACACCTACTTCGACCTGATCATCTCGCTCTCGCCCGAGGCACAGCACTCGGCGGTCGAGCTGACCCGCACCATGGCCTGCGAGGTCGAGTTCTGGAACACCTTCGACCCCTCGATCGTCGAGGGCAACCGCGAGACCCGTCTGGACGCCTACCGCCAGGTTCGCGACCACCTGCGCAAGCGGATCGAAGCGCGCTTCGCCCTCGACCTGAAACCGGAATTCTGAGAAGACTGCCTCCGGGCATGCTCGCCCGCCGGATTGTCACTCGCCAGATCGTTTGTCGGGCGTGTTTCTTTCTTGTATAGTCCGCGCGCGCCTGGTCCCTGATAGCGCCGGGACCGGGCGTTTGGCACACAGGGGATGCGTGACGGATTAGGGCGCGGAGCACGAAGCGGCGCATGGCACCCCGGCGAACGAGGGTTTGAGACCGAACGCATGGTAAAGGAAGATCTGCTTGAATTTCAGGGCACGGTGACCGAACTGCTGCCCAACGCGATGTTCCGCGTGAAGCTCGACAACGAGCATGAGGTGCTGGCTCATACCGCCGGCAA
>JAJFGK010000128.1 GCA_021776195.1 Kiloniellaceae bacterium
CCACCGGAGGCCGCGATCTTTTACCCGCTGGCTGCGTTCCGCGCTGCTTGTGGTGCGCAAGCACCACGGCGCACCACGCGCCTTGCCAGCGGGTAAAATCTTCGCGGTCATATGGGTTCCTATTTACGCTCATTGGTATTAATTATTGCTGCCCAGGGAACGTCATTCCGAAACCCGGTTCGGCCCAAATCTTCGATTTGGCCGGCGAACCGAGGTATCCGGAATCTCGGGCGGCCTGTTTTGCCTCCTGTCCGCACAGATCCCGGATCGCTGACTTTCCGTGCCAAATCGAAGATTTGGAGAAAAGTCGAGTCCGGGTTGGCCACCGATAGTCAACGGACTCTATTGCAGTTCCACCACACTAGAAACGAGGCCTGAGGACGGTGTCGCCCTCCAACATGCGGTTGTCCGTGCACTCGATGACGATGTCGGGCAGGACCTCGACGCTGTGGTCGATGACGCCGCATTTGCCCAGGGCGTCGCGGAGATTCGGTTTGCGACCGAGATACTGCCAGACCGTGCGGACGCAGGTGATGTCGTGCGCGCCTTCCGGTGCGAGACTTATCATCAGGCCCGGCAGATAGGTCGGCTCCGTGTGTTCGGAGGCATAGAGGAAGGTGGCGAACAAGCTGCGGCCCACCCCCTGTTCGCGCTCATAGAGGACAATGCGCTTGTGTCCCTCGAGAGCGATCCCCTCGTATTTCAGGGTCGCCGGCAGCATGAAGCGCGTATCCAGGCGCCGATCGATCGACTTGACGAGCCAGTTACCGGCCTCCTGGTACAGGCGATAGAGGGAGCGCAGGTAGTAGCCCCGCCCCGGGTCCGGGTAGGTGTAGGTGTGATAGTAGCCTTCGTGGTGCTCAAACAGCTCATGGTCCTGGGTCGAGGGCGCGATCAAGCCGTCGATCGCCTGTTCCAGGTGGCTTCGGTCCGTCCCCAATCGCGGCGGCCGCCGCTTGATGAGCGCGCGGAACTCGGCGGCATCCAATAGAATCTCGTAATCGTCGACACCGAAGAAATCGGCGAGCCGGCGGAGCGTCGAAAGCGACGGGCGCGCATGTCCGTTGAGGTACTTGTTGAACTGCTGACGATTGATTCCGGCTCGCCGGCAGACATCGGAGGTCGAGCGGCCGTAGCTGCAAAGCAAGCGCAGATTCTCCGCGAGATGTTCAATCGCCATGTTTTCTTATACCTTTTTATGCTGATAAGTAGCAATCGGCATAAAATGTTACACCGAAAAAGAGTTACGTCCCCGGCGTTCCTCCCTATCCTGGACGAAACAGCATCCGCTTCGACGATGCTGTGCGTCCAACAGGGAGGAGTTGCTCACATGAACGCCCTTGCAAGGCTCGAATTCGATCCGGCGCGCATGGTCCGTAACGCGGCGGCCGGTCTCGTCGTCGCGGCCGGTCTTTTCGCCGCCAACGTCAATCCGGTCGCCGCCGATACCTTGCGGATCGCCGTGCCGTCCGATCCCGGTTATCTCGATCCCGCCTACTGGGGATCGACGGTCGACCAGTTTCTGATCGACAACCTCTATCCCCGTCTCGCCAAGCCTGTCCCGGGCCAGGAATGGAAGGTCGAGCTTGCGGACGCGAATTCGGTCGACCTGAGCGACCCGATGAACATCGCCTTCGAGTTGAAGCCGGGCATCATGTGGACCGGCGGCTTTGGCGAGCTGACCGCCGAAGACGTCAAGTACTCCTACGAGCGCCATCTCGACCCGGAGTTGGAATCAGGTGTCGCGGCCGAGTTCAGGTCGTTGAAGGAGGTCGAGGTCACGGGCAAGTACAGCGGGATCATCCGCTTGAAGGAGCCTTCGGCGACCTTCTGGACCTCGACCCTCACCTTCACCGGAGGCGCCATCGTCTCGAAAGCGGCGGCGGCTGAAGCCGGCGGCTACTTCGAGGCGACGCCGGTGGCCACGACCGGTCCCTACATGCTGAAGGCGTTCGAGCCGGGCAACAAACTGGTCCTGCAACGGAACCCGGACTGGCAGGGCGAGACCGGCGACTACGACGAGATCGTTCTGCTGCCGATCGGTGACGAGAATGCCGCGGAACTTGCCTTTGCCGCCGGCGAGATCGACTACACGCGCAGCTCGGCCGGCAACTACGACAATCTGAAGGCCAATCCGCCCAAGGGTGGCGTGGTCTCGCTGGTGCAGTCGCTCGATCCAACCTGGCTCGGCATCACCGCGAATCACGAAAAGCTGGTCGACAAGCGGGTCCGCAACGCAATCCAACTGGCAATCGACGTCCCGACAATTCTACAGGCAACGACCAGCGGCCACAGCAAGCAGGCGACCGGCATCGTCTCGAAGGGGCTGCCGGGCTACCGGGATGGCGCTGAGTTGGTGCGCGACGTCGAGAAGGCGCGTGCCCTCTTGGCCGAAGCCGGTGCCGAGGGGCTCTCGATCCGGCTCGACTATGTGAACACGACCGAACGCAGCACGGCGGCCCAGATCATGCAGGCCAATCTCGCCGAGGTCGGCGTCACCCTGGAGCTGAACGGTCAGGATGAAGGCACCTTCTGGAACATCGACGAGGCCAAGGCGGCCGATCTTCAACTGCACCTGAAGGCCTGGACCGGCAATCCCGATGCCTTCTACACGCTGCAGTACTTCGTCGCCGATCAGGTCGGTGTCTGGAACTGGGAGGCCTATCAGGACCCGGCCTACGAGAGCCTGCTCGAAAAGGCCCGCGGCACGATGGACGAAGCGGCGCGGGGCGAGATCTACGAGCAGATGCAGGCGATGCTGGAGGACTCCGGGACCTTCCTCTTTATCGCCCAGGACCCTTACGTGGCGATCCACCGCGAGGGGATGATCCCCGGGATCCTGCCCGACGGCCGACCGGTCTTCCATGCCTTCAAGAAGGCCAACTGATCCGCGGTTCCTTGGAATTGGCGGGCGCCGCAGTCGTGGCGCCCGCCGTCTTCACAGGGATCTGCGCGTTCTCGCCCGGCAGGGGAAAGGCCTGACATGCTCGCATTCATCCTGAGACGTACCGGCCTCGGGGCCTTGGTCCTGGTGCTCGCGATCTCCACGCTCTACGTGTTGATCCAGGCCGCGCCCGGCGATCCCGCCAGCGCCATGTTGGGGCCGCGGGCGACGCCGTCGATCAAGGCGGCGTTCCGTGAAAAGCTCGGACTGGACCAGCCGATGCCGGTGCAGATCGTCAAGTACCTGGCGAGCGTTCTGCAGGGCGACCTCGGCACCGATCTCAGGAGCAAGCAGCCGGTCTGGAACACGCTCGCGATCCATCTGCCGCGCACGATCGAGCTCTTGGCGGCAGCCCTGGTCCTCGCCGCGGCGCTTGGAATCCCGCTCGGCTGCATGGCGGCGGTGCGGCGCAACTCACTGTTCGACCGGGTGGTCGGGATTCTCTCGGTCAGCGTCATCGCGGTGCCCGCGGTTATCATCGCGATTTACGGTATGTTGATTTTCGCCGCCGGGCTCGGCTGGCTGCCGGCCATCGGGGCGGGCGAGGATGGGGGGCTGTTGAGCCGGCTGCACCATCTGATCCTGCCGGCCATCGCGGTGGGAATCGGCTGGGTCGGTTATCTCGCCCGCCTGGTTCGCGCCTCGATGATCGAGGTCCTGTCGGCCAACTACATCCGCAACGCCCGCGCCTTCGGCCTGTGGGAACGCCAGATCATCTATCGCTACGCACTGCGCATCGCGGTCGCGCCGACCGTTACCGTTTTGGGGATCGGCGTCGGCGTCATGCTGGGCAGCGCCGTCTTTGCCGAGATCGTCTTTGCCCGGCCGGGCATCGGCAAGCTGATGTACGACGCGGTGATCCTGCGCAACTACCCGGTCACCCTGGGCGCGGTCCTGGCCTCGACCTTGATCCTGACCGTGTCGACGACCGTCTCGGACATTCTGAATGCGATCATCGACCCGCGCTTCAAGGAGCGGGGCGAATGACGGTGGCACTTGCCGGGACGACCGAACCGCCGTCGCGGGCCTCTGGCCGCTTGCTTCGGCTGGTGCTCGATCCCATGGGCGCAATCGGTCTTTTTCTCGTCGTCGTCCTGATCCTGTCGGCGATCTTTGCCGGTCTGCTGGCGCCCTACGATCCGGCCGCCATCGACGTGCCATCGAAACTGCAACCGCCAACCGCCGCCCACTGGCTCGGCACCGACCAGCTCGGTCGCGACGTCCTGTCCCGGGCGCTCTACGGCGGGCGTATCGCCTTGGGAGTCGCCCTCGTCTCGACGGGGCTGGCGGTCGGCATCGGCATGCTATTGGGCATGGCCGCCGGGTTCGGTCCGCGCTGGCTGGATAACATCATCGTTCTGTCGTTCGATACCGTCCGGGCCTATCCGGTCATCATCCTGGCGCTTGCCGTCGGCCCGATCTTCGGCGCCAGCCTGACCACCGTGGTCGGCATCCTGGTCGCGACCTCGGTGCCCTATTATGGCCGGATCTTTCGGACCTCGGTCATCTCCGCGTCGAAGTCCGAGTACGTCGAAGCGCTGAAGGCCATGGGGATGAGCCGAACCCGCATCGTCGCCCGGCATCTGCTGCCCAACATCATCGGCCCGATCCTGATCCTGGCATCGATGGATATTCCGACCTTTATCGCGGCCGAGGCGGGCTTGAGTTTCCTGGGTGTCGGGGTCAAGCCGCCGGCATCGAGCTGGGGCCTGATCCTCGACGATGGCTACAAGTTCATCCGGCACACGCCTTGGCTGGTCGTGGCCGGCAGCGTGCCGCTGGTTCTGGCGACCTTGGGGTTCACCTTCCTGGGCGAAGCCCTGCGCGACACCTTCGACCCCAAACTGCGCAAGGAAGTATGAGCCGGTGACGGAACCCCTGCTGCAGGTCGAAGATCTCGCGGTCCAGTACGGCGTGCTGCCGGCCGTCAACTGGGTGAGCTTCGCCCTCGAGCGCAACAAGGTGCTTGGCATCGTGGGCGAGAGCGGCTCCGGCAAGTCGACCCTGATCTGGGCCCTGACGAGACTCCTGCCGGAAGCCGCGAACATCTCCAGCGGATCGGTCTGGTTCGATGGCCAGGACCTGCTGCGCCTCGATCAGGATGCCCTACGGTCGCTGCGCGGCACGCGGATCTCCTATATTTCACAGGACCCATTGAGTGCCCTGACGCCGTCGCTGACGATCGGCCAGCAGATGACCGACATCCTCTACCGCGAACCCTGGTCGCAGAAAGAAAAGTGGGCGCGCGCGGTCGATGCCCTCGATTGGGTCAGTCTGCCGGCGCCGGAAGACCGGATGCGGATGTACCCTTACGAGCTGTCCGGCGGCCAACGCCAAAGGGTCTCCATCGCCATGGCGCTGATGCTGACACCGGATCTCGTCCTGGCCGACGAGCCGACAACGGCGCTGGATGCGACGCTCGAAGTCGAGATCCTCGATCTGTTGCGGCGGCTTCAGGCGGAGACGGCCTGTTCGGTCATTTTCGTGACCCATCATCTGGGGGTTGTCGCCAGTCTTTGCGACGACGTGCTGGTGATGAACCGCGGGGACATCAAGGAGGCGGGCAGGGTGTCGACCGTCTTTGCCAATCCAGCCGACGACTACACGCGCATGCTGCTGCGCTGCGACCCGGCCCGGATCGAGACCCCGACGCGGCGCCTGCCGACCATGGCCGAAAGTCTGGAAACGGAGACCCCGACCTATCGCGGCCCCAGCGACAGGGTGAAGGAGACCGAGGCGCCGGTTCTCGAGATCGAGAATCTATCGGTCACCTTCAAGCGTTCCTCGAGCCTGCCGGCATGGCTCGGCGGCCGGACCCGGACGATCGACGCGGTCTGTGACGTCGGACTGAGCGTCCGCAGGGGCGAGACCGTTGCCCTGGTGGGCGAAAGCGGATCGGGCAAGACGACGATCGCGCGCTCGGTTCTTGGTCTTGTCCGGTCCGCCGCGGGATCGATTGCCGTTTGCGGCGATCCGGTCGAGCCCGCCAAGGCCGACAGCCTGCGCCGAGCCCGGGCCCGAAGCGCGATGATGTTTCAAGACCCGACCGGCTCCCTCAGTCCGCGGGTGACGCTCGGCGAGCAGGTCGTGGAGCCGCTGATCGTGCATGGCGTCAAGAATGTCGATCTGAAGGCCCGCGCGGCCGAGCTATTGAGCCAGGTCGGGCTGGGAGACGACTATGCCGAGCGCTACCCGCATCAACTGTCGGGCGGCCAGGCACGACGGGTTGGAGTCGCCAGGGCCCTGGCGCTGGAGCCCAGCCTGATCATCGCCGACGAGCCGACCGCCGGGCTGGATGTCTCTATCCAGGGCGATGTTCTGAACCTTCTGAACGAAATTCAGGAACGAACCGGCGTCGCCATCCTGATCATTACCCACAACATGAGCGTGGTGCGTCACTGCGCGGATCGGGTGGTCGTGCTGTTGCAAGGCAGGATCGTCGAGGCCGGCCCTTGCGCCGAGATCTTCGCCAACCCGGCAGAGGCCTATACCCGGGCGCTGATCGCCGCGTCCCAGCATCGTCTTCCCGACCCATCCCATCAGGAGTAAGCCGTGAGCAACCTGGAGCTCTGTTATCTTTCAGCCAATGACGTGTTGGCCCAATTCGCGGACCGCCGCCTGTCGCCGGTCGAGTATCTCGAGGCCTTGATTGTCCGGGCCGAGGAAACCGAACCCGTCATTAACGCCTTTGCCTTCACCTGGTTCGACGAGGCCATGGCGCAGGCCAGGAAAGCCGAGGCGAGCTACGCCAAGCCGAACGGCGACCTGCGCCCGCTGGAGGGCTTGCCGATCGCCATCAAGGACGAGATGGATATCGAGGGCCAGCCGATGACCAACGGCTCGCTCTACCTCAAGGACAATGTCAGCCGCGAAACGCACTTCGCGGTACAGCGCCTGCTCGATGCCGGCGCCATCGTTCACGCGCGCACGACAACGCCCGAGTTCTCCTGTTCCGGCACGGCCGATTCGAAAATTCACGGGGTCACCTCCACGCCCTGGAACCGGAAGTTCACCTCCGGCGGGTCCTCCGGCGGATCGGGGGCGGCGCTGGCGGCGGGCACGACGCCGCTCGCCACGGGTTCGGACATCGGCGGGTCGATCCGGATTCCGGCCGCCTGCTGCGGCGTGGTCGGCTTCAAGCCGCCCTACGGCCGCAACCCCGACAATACCGGCTCGGCCTACGACATGTATGCGGTCATGGGCCCGATGAGCCGCACGGTCGGCGACGCCATCACGATGCAGAACATTCTGTGCGGGCCGCACCCGCTGGATAACGCGTCGATCCGCCCGAAATTCGACCTGCCGCAGTCCTACCAGAGCGTCAGGGGGCTGAAGATCGCCTGGACCATGGATATGGGCTTCTTCGAGATCGATCCGCATGTCCGCGCCAACACGCAAAAGACCCTGGAGGTTCTCGCGGACCTGGGGGCTGAACTGGTCGAGGTCGATTTCCGCTGGTCGGCGGAAGCGGACCGGGCGGTGCAGGACTATCTGGACCATCTCTTTGGCGGCTACATCGCTTCTTACGTGCGCAGCGACCCGGATCTGGCGACCCCTTGGGCCGCCTACTGCGCCAAGGCCCACGACAGGGTGACGGCGGCGGCATTCGTTGCCGCCTACGACATGCAGATGGCCATGGCGCGGCGCGTCGGGCCGATCCTGGAAGACTGCTATGCCCTGGTTTGTCCGACCCTGGGCTATCACGAGATCGCGGCCGACCAGCATCCCGACGACCCGCTGTTCATCAACGGCCGAGAGGTCGACCCCCTCTATGGCTGGTGCCTCTGCCACCCCTTCAACATGCTGGGCCGCTGTCCGGTCCTATCGGTTCCCTCGGGGATCGGCGGCAACGGCCTGCCGACCGGGGTTCAGATTGTCGCCCGGCATCTCGACGACGAGCGCGTGTTTCGCGTCGGCAAGGCGCTGGAACTGGCCCAACCCTGGCTGGACAGTCCCGCACGGCGCCCGGCTCTGTAGAAGGGTCCGGGCAGGTCGATGGCATGACGGTATCGCCGGTCGCCTTCAAGGAGCCAGACTGGCAAGGGGACGCTCGCCAATCTCTCGCAAGAGCTTCTGGCGCATGACCTCCGCGAAGTCGTCGTAGCTTGCCGCCTTCATCGCGAAGGCGCCGGCCCCGCCGATCAGATTGTCGCGGAAAAAGCGGTGGAGGCCCGGATCGTCGTTCTCGATGGCGAGGCCGTTGATCACCAGACCCGCGGCGACAGCGCTGTCACGTGCCTGTCTGGTCAGGCCAATGCTCTCGGAGCCGCCATCGGCGGACAGGTCGATGGCCTGCCTGGGTGCCGTGAAATCGTTGCTCAGGAGGGCCCGCGCACCGAAGCGGACGGCCTGGCCGAGCCAGGTGTCGGTGCCGACGAAGAGACGGGGCATGGCCTCGAGCTCTTCGGCAAAGGCGGCAATGCTCAGATCGTCGTCCAGCCGGGCCCAGTCGATGACAATCATGGGCTCGCGACCGCCGGCCCACTGAACCACGCAAACTGCGATGCCGCGCGGACTGCCCCGGCGTATCGCGTCGCGCACGGCCGGGTCGCGGAAGGCCGCGGCCAGGCCCTCCGCTTGAACCGCGTACTCCCTGGCATCGACGCTGTCCGAGACGTCGACAGCCAGGAGAAGCTCAAGATCGACCCGGACCTGGGCGCGCAGGACTGTCGGGAAAAGGGACAAGAAGGCCAGCGAGAAGATCAACGCGGCCAAGCCGTGGCGCCGAAGCGCGGATCCATGAAGGAACAGGTCTTGGCGAGGCATGGCGTCGGGAAATCCCAGTTATCCTGAGGCAGCGCCAATTTAGGATCGGATCCTCGCCGGTCAACATCCGTCAAACTGGACGGCCTCCTTCAACTCGGCCACCATGCCGGACTCGATTCACCCCACAATGGATTCCGCGCCGGGTGCCATGGGGTGCAAGCAGACAACCTTACCTGTCCGCCATGGCAACGCCAAGATGGCGGCCGAGGAAGTCATCCAGCACATTGCGCATCGCCTCCGTCGCAACCTGGTCGTAATTCTTGCCTTCGTTGTAGAGATGCTGGGCAAAGGCGTGGTCGGCACCGGGATAGACATAGGTTTCCATCTGCCCACCCAGGGCGCGTAGCCGTTTCTCGAGACCGGCGTGCTCGACATAGGACCACTCGTCCGCGGAGCCCGTCACGGCTAGGATGGGGCCGGCCGCGCTCAACATCTTGTCGTCAATGCCGCTAAAACCGCCGCCATAGATGATGGCCACAGACCTCACGAGATCTGGATTCTCGGACGCGGCGCGGAGAGCGATTCGTCCCCCCATGCTGTAGCCGACCACGGCGACTGGATTTCGGTCGGCGTTGAGCGCCTTCAGGCCCGCCAAGACCATGTCTTGCGCGTCGTCGGGATCGAGCGCCGCCGAAAGCCTTTGGGCTTCCTCATGATCGTGAGCGGCTTGTCCGGCAAAAAGGTCGACAGCTATCGACCTGACTCCCTTGCGGCCCAGCCGGTCAACCGTCTCCTTGGTCAGGTCCGAAATCCCGAACCAATCATGCACGATCAAAACGCCGATTTCCGATTCAGCGGGACCGGCTGCAATGGCCTGGAGTTCTTGGCCCTTGTCATCACGCAGGATCAGCATTTCCTCAGCTCTGACCGCAGAACTCGACAGAACCACGGCAAGCACGAACAGCATCAAGGTGCGCATCGGACTCTTTCCTTTTGTGTGAGGCCTCAAGGCCCGTGTGAGGCACCGGAAGGACCCGGCCCACGGCATTAATGACCATCCCGACTGAAGAACCAGGATAGCAATTCGTGCGGCTCAAGGCGCCGGGGGCCGCGGCCGTAGCCCATATCCATGCCGCCCTTTCCGGCGCCAAGCCATAGGGCAGGGGGGCGATCTTTTGTCCCGCGCGCCCCCACCCCACGAGTACCAGTCTTGCGATCTTCGGGATCTCGCGTCTTGCGCGGATTGTTTTTCGGGTTGCCCGTCATGACGACCTCCAATCCCTTGCGGTCATTACTTCGAGTGCTTGCCCATGACCGAAATATGGGATGGCGCCTTGATCAAGGGAACGTACCTGGCCCTTGCCTCGAAGTCGGCCTCGATGTGACGGCAGCTAAAGCCAGCCGAACGGGCTTCAAGCAAGGTCTCGATGGGGAACACGACCTCGCGTTGGCGTTTGCGGTCCCTTTTTGTTTCATGGTCGCGATCGGTCATATCGTCCTCCAGTTCGGGGAAAAGCACCTCCGCCTCACAGCCAGCCAGCGGTTTCTGGCAGGATGACTCGAGCGTTCGAACCGATAGAATAGTTATTCCACTAGATGAGATAAGTCTGTAAGTATGGAAAAGAATATCTTGTTGAACGGAATAAACGATGGACCATCTGAGCGCGATGCGGATATTTGTCGCCGTCGTCGACGCCCAGGGCTTTTCCGCCGCGGCGCGCGCCTTGTCGATGCCGCTTCCGACGGTCAGCCGGAAGGTCGTGGAACTGGAGAGGCATCTTGGCGCGCAACTGCTGGTCCGCACGACCCGAAAAACCGCGGTCACGGACGCCGGCCAGCGCTACTACGACGACGTGCGGCGGATCCTCGACGATATCGGCGATGCCGAGCGCCAGGTTTCAGGTGAGTATCAGACCCCCAAGGGCCGTTTGACGATGACGGCACCGACGCTTTTCGGGCGCGCCTATGTGTTGCCGCTTGTCATCGACTTCATGAAGAGCCACCGCGACATCAGCATTCAGCTCTTCCTGACCAACACAGTCGTCGATCTGCTGGAAGACGACATCAATCTCGGGGTCCGGATCGGCAGCTTGTCGGACAGCTCGATGATCGCCATCGAGACCGGCACTGTCCGGCAGGTCATCTGCGCAAGTCCCGGCTACCTGGCCCAGCGGCCCCCGCCCGTGGACCCTGGCGATCTGGCCCGGCACCATTGCGTGACCTACCCCAGCGCCGGTCAGCCGGCCGCGTGGCGCTTCCAAACGGCGTCCCGTAAGCTTCAGTCCTTTCCGGTCCAGACCTCTTTGACGCTCAACTCGATCGAGGGGCACGTTCAGTCGGCGTTGCTGGATGCCGGATTGGTTCAGCTCTATTCCTACCAGGCCGCCAGCCACGTCGCCGCTGGCGCGCTGGAGATCGTCCTGGAAGACTATGAATTGGAACCGGCGCCGGTGAGCCTGGTCTATCCCCAGGGCCGGAGGGTGCCCCAGAAACTGCGAGCCTTTGTCGATTTTGCGATGCCGCGTCTCCGCAGCTGTCTGGATCGAATTGCCGCGCAGTGTTCGGCACCGCGATAGAGGGATCGCTGGCCTGACGCCCCGCGACCGGCTAGAATGAAGCCTCGTTTTCGCGAATCGATGGGCCGGCCCGACCGGCTTGGGGATGAAAGCCTGACCGGCGTGGGGATGAAAGAATGAAAGCCTTCCTGAGCGGTTGTGCCGCCGCCGTCTTGATCGCCGTTGTCGCCGGCTTTGCCTTGACCATGATCGATCACTCGGCGGCGACGGTCTATTCGACCGATAATGTGCGTCCGCCCTCGAGCGACTGACGTCGTCGTGCGGGTTGTTCGGTCATGACGGCGATTTGTATCGTCGCGTTCGATGGCTTCACCGATCTCGACGTCTTTCTTCATTGGGATCTGCTGAACCGCCCGAAGCTGATCTTCGGGCCGGAGGTCTCGCCCTGGGAGGTCCTGCTGGTCGGGACCGAAGAGAGCCACACCTCCGCCGCGGGCATGACGGTCCCGATGCAGGGCTCGGTCGACGAGGCCCGTTTTGCCGATGCCGTGCTGGTCGCCAGCGGCAAGGCCACGCGCCAGTTGATGTACGACTTCGAATACCTGGCGCGCTTGGCCTTGGATCCGGAAAAGCAGTTGGTCGCCTCTCAGTGCTCCGGCGCGCTGATCCTCGGCGGCCTCGGGTTGTTGCAAGGCCTGAAGGCGACCACTCACCCCAGTGCCCGCGACGAGCTGGCCGGCGTCGGCGCACAGGTGGTCGAGGAGTCCCTGGCGATCGAGGGCCGGATAGCCACCGCCGCCGGCTGCCTGGCCGGTGCCGAGCTCAGTCGCTGGCTGATCGCCCAGCTTGTCGACCAGGCCACGGCCGATCAGTGTCTTGCCTCCGCAGGCCCGGTCGGGGCAGGTGCAACCGCAATGGGCCTTGCCTCGGGCGTTTGAATCCTTTCTCCTCGGGCCCATGACCGATCGAAACGACCACGCGGAGGGCGTCAGCCTGACCGCACTGCTGAGGGCCCGATTCGGCGAAGATCTGGCCGTGCCGGCGAGCCTGGAGGACGATCCGATCCTCTGCGAGATGGCCGGTCACCGCACCATGCGCAAGTACCATGACCGGCCGGTCGACGACGACCTGTTGCGTCTGGTCTGCGCCTGCGGCTTGTCGGCGCCCTCCAAGAGCGACCTTCAACAGGCCGACATCGTCGTCGTCGCGGACCCGGGCCTGCGCGCCGAGATCGCAGAGCTCATCCCTTCCATGCCCTGGATCGCCAAGGCCGGGGCCTTTCTGGTGGTCTGCGGCAACAACCGGCGCCAACGCGCCATCGCCGCCCTGCACCAAGAGCCCTTTCCCAACGATCACCTGGACCCCTTTTTCAATGCCGCGGTCGATGCCGGCCTGGTGCTGGCGCAGTTGCTGCGCGCGGCCGGAGCGGTGGGGCTCGGTTGCTGTCCGATATCGGTGATCCGCAATCACGCCGCCCGGGTCAGCGAGCTGCTGGCGCTGCCCGATCACGTCTTTCCGGTGGCCGGCCTCTGCCTGGGCTACCCGGCGGAACAGCGCGCCATCAGCCCGCGCCTCGACCTCGGCCTGACGCTGCACCGTAACCGCTATGACGAAAGCCACTGGGAACGCGACCTGGAGGCCTACGATAGCCGGCGCGAGGCCCTGCACCGCAGCTGGGGCCAGGAGGACTACCGCTGGTCGCGGGCCAAGGCCCAGCAGTACGCGACCACTCAGCGCGCCGACTTCGGCGCCTTCGTGCGCGCCAAGGGCTTTTCCCTGGACTGAGGCACTGGCGCCCCCAGCCTCGCTTGACAGGACTTTCGCCGGGAGGCACTGCTTAGCCACAAAACTAGGGAGGACGAGCAATGGGCAGACTTGTTTCGATCGCACAAAAGGCGAAGTCGCGCGCGCCGATGGAGGAATCCGATCGCGCCGCGGTGACGATGGCGCGGGGCATCGAGGGCGACTCACGCGGCGCGTCGCGCCAGCGTCAGGTGACGGTCCTGTCCGCCGATGTCTGGGCCGAGGTCTGCGCTGGCCTGGGGGTCGAGGTCCCCTGGACGGTCCGGCGCGCCAACCTGTTGGTCGCGGACGTGACCCTGCCGCGCGCGGTCGGTGCGCGTCTCACCGTCGGTGCGCTGGAACTCGAGGTCACCGAGGAAACCGCCCCTTGCGAGCGCATGGAAGAACAGCAGCCGGGCCTGCGCGCCGCGCTGATGGACGATTGGCGCGGCGGGGTCTGCTGCCGGGTTCTGAACGACGCCGAAATCGCCGTAGGTGACAGCGTCGAGGTTAGCTGACCGCGGGGCCAGGGCGAAAGGGCCGCGCTATCGGTCCAGGTTCAGCTCCGAACCTTGTTTGGCTCGTCCCCCGGGATTAAGATTCGGCGGTCGGAGGTCAGCGGAAACGCGCGATGGCGGAGAACTATCAGGAAAAAAAGGGCCAACACGAGGCGCTGGGTATCGCCCAGGTGCGCATGAGCCTGCCCTTCAAGCGCAGCGAAGAGCTCTTGCGGCTGGCGCGCGAGTGGGAGGGCAAGCGGGTCGGGGCGGAAGAGGGTTCCGACCATCGCACCGCCCTCAACAAGGGCCTGATCGATATCTACCGCACCCTGGAGAAGCGGGTTGGCGACGAGGGGCAGTTGACGGTCCTGCCGCTGCCGGCGGGCCGCGGGCCCTTCGGCATCGCCGCCGATGTATTGGTCCTGCCGACCGCCGGGACGGTGGACAGCCTGACACCTTTCAACCGGCTCGATATGTGGGTCGCCGAGCTCGAGGGCTTCGACAGCACACAGCCACAGCCCAAAAGCCCCAAGCTGAAGCAGGCTCCACCGCGCCCGCACTCGCGCGACCGCGCCATTCGGGCGCCCTTGCGCATGCGCCAACCGGGGCCGATCCTGGACTATGCCGGCGGTGCCGCGCGCGGCCGCGGGATGGCCCGAAAGAACGAATTCGCCGGCGATGCCGGAACCGGCTTCCTCGACAAGCTGATCTCCGATAAGGCCAACAGGCCGACCGATTGGAGCCACCAGCAACACGGCGAATCGATGAAGGGCGGGGCCGCTGTCGTGACCCGTGCGCTGACCCGCATCATCTCCGCCAAGACCCCCGCCGGCGCCGAGGGCAAGAAGCTGACCGAGGCCCGCAAGGTTGGCGTCAAGCTGGCCCTCGAGGCGGCCCAGACGATCCCCAAGGAGAAGATGACCAGCGGAACGATTCGCAAGGATCAACTGATCCGGGCGATCAAGGCCAACGGCAGCTCAAGCCGGGAATGGACCAAGGCGATTTTCGGTCAGCGCGGCGGCCCGGTCGAAGAGGCCCTGCACGGGGCGGTCACCGAGGTCGCCAAGGCCTTCTCGCAAGGCCTGCGCAACGCCGACAGTCAGGTCCAGCGCAAGGGCGAGGAGGAGAAGCGCAAGGCGCCGAAAGAAGGCGAAATGAACGGCACCCGACACAAGGCGCTGAACGACCTGATCAAGGCGGCGTCTCAGAAACTCGGACCTCTGTTGCGCTGATCGGCTCTAGGCAACCGCTCCATGCGCCCGCCGCGGCGCGCCGAAACCCAATGACATCAAATGTGATTCCTCCAGCGGCGAGTCGCGTGGCTAAAGTCCCATCATGAGCCCTGCACTGGTCATATTCGATTGCGACGGCGTCCTGGTCGACAGCGAGGAAGCCTCCAACCGTGCCCTCGGCGAGGCGATCACCGCCGCCGGCTGGCCGATCAGCTACGAGGAAACCCGGGCGACTTTTATCGGGGGGACCATCGGCGGTGTGAAGGACAGGGTGGAGGAGTGGCTGGGGAGGCCGCTCCCCGAGAGCTGGAGCGCGGATTTCGATCGCTCTCGCGAAGCGATGTTTCGCCGGGAGGGTGTCCCTGCCATTCCCGGCGTGGAGGCGGTGATCTCACTGCTGCGCGCGCGCGAGACGCCCTACTGCGTCGCCTCTTCCGGGCGGCCGGAGAAGATGGCCATAACGCTTCCCCTGGCCGGGCTCGATGGTTATTTCGAGGGCCGGATTTTCTCGGCCTCGATGGTGCCGCGGCCCAAACCCTATCCCGATCTGTTTCTCTATGCCGCGGCCAGCTTCGACGTCGCGCCGCAGGACGCCGTCGTGATCGAGGATACCGTGGTGGGGGTGAGCGCGGCGGTGGCCGCCGGCATACCGGTCTTCGGCTTTGCCGCCGACAGCGACCCGGTGGCCCTGGCGGAGGCGGGGGCCAGGGTCTTCGAGTCCATGGCGGAGCTGCCCGCACTGCTCGGGATCGATTGTACCGAGGGTCATTTCGAATGACCCTCGGGGCCTTCACGCGCCAGGCGGGCTATCCTCGCTGACGCTGCGGGCACGCCGTCGCGCTTGCCAGTAGTCATGAGGCATTACTCATGCCTACTGGTATCGATTTACCAAACGAAAGCCCGCAGCATGCTGTAGAGGCCGAGCGCCAGGAGCGCCGCGAAGAGCACCTGGCGAAAGCGCGCCTCGGGCAGGCGGTGGCGGATGCGCTGGCCCAGGTTCATGCCGATGACCGCCGGCACCAGGGCGCTGGCGGAGAGGACGATCAAGTCGCTGGTGAGCAGGGCGTGCTGAGCCATGCCGGCGCCGAGCGCCAGGGTCAGCACCAGGAAGGACATGCCCAGCGCCTGCACCAACTGATCGCGTGGCAGGCCGAGCGCCTGGAGATAGAGCAGGCCGGGAATGATGAAGGAGCCGAGATAGCCCGTGGCAATCCCGCCAAGCCCGCCCATCAGCGGCGACAGCCAGCCTTCCCAGGCGCGCCTGGGCGGCCGGATCTGCGGCGTCAAGAGGCTGTAGCCGGCATAGAGTGTGAGGACGATCCCGAAGAGCCCGGTCAGGACGAGCGGGTCCGCCCGGGCCAGGAAGGCCGTGGCCAGAACCGTGCCGACGGCCGAGGCGAGCAGCAGGCCCCAAAGCCGTTTGGTCAACATGGCCAGGTAGCCCCCGGCGAGGCCCTGCCAGGCGTTGGTCAGGAGCGACGGCACGAGGATCAGGGCCATGGCCTCCTTATGGCCGAGCAGGGTGGAGAGCAGGGCCAGCGAGACCGTCGGCAGGCCGAGGCCCACCACGCCCTTGATCGAGCCGGCCAGCAGGAAGGTCCCCATCACCAGGGCGAAGGTCTCGACGGTCAACACCGAGCGGATCGGGCTCCGATCACGATTGCGCCGCCGCGGCCAAGGCCGCGCCGATGGACGACAGCACCCAGACCTCGGCGATCAGGCCCTCCTCGAAGCGGAAGAAGCCGGTCGCCTGATAGGAGATTTCGCGGTTGGACGCGGGGAAGCCGGCGAAATCCTGGGCCTGCGTGCCGGTGCCGTGAAAGCGCAGCGCCGCCTTGTCGCCCTCGACCAGGATCTCGTCCGCATCGTGGTGCAGATCGGGAAAGGCGGCCTGGAAGGGCGCCACGTGCTTGTCCCGGAACTCGGCCAGGCCCTGGATCAGATCGGCGCCGCGGTGGACGGTCACGTCCTCGCGGAAGATCTCGGGCATCAGGTCGAGCCGCCGATTGTTCCAGATCTCCGCCATGAGGCGTTCCAGGGTGGCGCGGTGGGGTGCGGTCATGGTCGGGCTCCGGCTTTCGGTCAGTTCAACCGCGACAACCTGCCGCGCCTGCGCCGTCAGTGCAAATTCTCCCTTCGGGCTTGTCATATGGCGTGTTAAATGATAGTTTGATTAATCATATAAACATTTGACGAACGCGAGAAGACCATGTCCACGACCTCTATAGCTAATCCCGTCAAGCGGCGGGCGGTTGAAAGCGAAAGTGCCACGGCGCGCCGCGCGCAGTTGATCGCGGCGACGGTCGCCGCCATCGCCGAGCACGGCCTGTCCCATGTGACCCTGGCCAAGGTGGCGAGCCGTGCCGGCCTGACCGCTGCCATGGTGAACTTCCACTTCGAGAGCAAGGAGGCGCTGTTGCTGGCGACCCTGCGGCAGCTCTCGGACGAGTACGAGGCGGCCATGGCGGCGGCGCTGTTGGAGGCCGGCTCCGATCCCGCGCGTCGCCTCGAGGCTCTGTTGGCGGCCAATCTCGATCCCGGCCTCGCGGCGCCGGACAAGATCGCCGTGTGGAGCGCCTTTTGGGGCGAAGCGCGGGCGCGGCGCGACTATATGGCGATCTGCGGCGCCCGCGATGCGGCCAGCAGCGCGCAGGTGCGCGCAATCTGCCGCGACCTGATCGCGCGCGACGGCTATGCGCCGCTCGCGGCCGAGGTCGCCGCCGCCGGTTTCGAGGGCATCCTGGAGGATTCCTGGCAGTGCTTCCTGGCCGACGACAGCGCGGCGCTGCGCGAGGAACGGGCGGGCCTCTGTCACGGCTATCTCGAAGCGCTGTTCCCGCGCTCCTTTCAGGCCAGGACCGACCAGGCGGCGGTGGTCGAACCCGCGTCACTGGACCCGAAGATCGACGCGGCCTGGGACCGCAACAGCTTGCCGGGCTGGGTCTATGACAACGCCGAGTTCACCGCGCTGGAAAAGGAGGCGATCTTCAAGCGCCACTGGCTGCTGGTCGGTCATGGCAGCGAAGCGCCGCGGGCCGGCGACTATCTGACCCTGGATGTGGTCGGCGAGCGCGCTCTGGTCATCCGCGGCCGCGATGGGCAGCTTCGGGCCTTCCACAATATCTGTCGGCACCGCGCCTCGCGCATTGTCAAAGACGACCGCGGGCACTGCCCCAACATGATCTCCTGTCCCTTCCACGGCTGGACCTACGACTTCGAGGGGCGCCTGAAGGTGATCCCGGCGGCCAAGACCTTTCCCGATCTGGACAAGAGCCAGCTCGGTCTGGTTCCCCTGGATCTGGAAATCTGGCAAGGCTTCGTCTTCGTGCGCTTCGGCGGCGCGGGGCCCGGGGTCGGCGAGATCATGGCGCCGGCCGAGGCCGAACTGGCGCCCTATCGCCTGGGCGAGCTCCAGCCCCTGGAGCCGGCCTGGCAGGAGAGCCTGGCGCTCGACTGGAAGCTGATCCACGATGTCGACAACGAGGGCTATCACGTGCCGCGCGCGCACCCGGGCCTGCAGCAGTTGGTCGGCGACAGCTACCGCGACGAAACCCTCGAGGGACCCGGCGGCCTGGTGCGGTCCTATTCGAAGCTCCAGGACAAGCCGGTGAACGACTGGAGCGGGCGGCACTATCAGCGCCTGCTGCCGGCGGCCGAAAATCTGCCGGAGAGCCATCGCCGGGTCTGGCTCTACTATGGCTTCTTCCCCAACACGGTGTTTGCCTTCTATCCGGACTCGGTCGAGGTCTATGGCGCCTATCCCATCGCCCAGGGCCGCGCGCTCTATCGCGGCGCGAGCTACGCCCTGCCCGACGAACGCCGGGACATGAAGCTGGCCCGTTATCTCAACCGGCGGGTCAACCACAAGGTCGGTCAGGAAGACCTGGCCCTGTCGGACTGGACCGCGTCGGGCATGCGCTCCAGCGGCTATCGCCGTGCCATCCTCTCGGACCTGGAGCAAGGCGTGCGGGCCATGCACGACGGCATTCGCGCCGCGCTGCCGGTGGCCAAGCTGGAGACCGAGCCGCCGGTCGGGCAGGTCGCGGCGATGAACGCACGACTTGGCGCGGGCGGCGACACGTTGAAAGGGACCTGACCCAAGAGAAAAGGCGTTGAGGGGCGGTTCCGCATTCGAGTGCGTTGACCTCTCCCTTCAGTCGACTAGGATTCTTTCATCGCGGGGCTGGCCGTCGCCAGGGCCCGGTCCATTGTCGATAGAGAGGTCTGGTTGGAAGCCATGCTGAACGGCTGCACCCATACGATTCACAAGACGCAGAGCCATCTGGGCTGGGACCGGAGCTTCGCGCCTCAGATGACGATCGCGCCGGGCGATACGGTCGAGTTCGAGACCGTCGATGCCTCGGGCGCCCAGTTGAGCCCGGACTCCACCGTCGCCGATCTGCCAGGCCTGGACTTCGGCCAGGTCAACCCGGTCACCGGCCCGGTCCTGGTCGAGGGGGCCGAGCCGGGCGATGCGCTCAAGGTGACACTGTTGGAGTTCGGGCCGTCGGGCTGGGGCTGGACCGCCAACATCCCGGGCTTCGGTTTGCTGGCCGATCAGTTCCCCGACCCGGCGCTGCACATCTGGCGCTACGATGCCGACGCGCTGACCCCGGCGGCCTATGGGCCGGGCGGCAGGGTGCCCTTGAAGCCCTTCTGCGGCACCATCGGCCTGGCCCCGGTGGAGGCCGGCCTGCACAGCATCGTGCCGCCGCGCGCGGTCGGCGGTAACATGGACATCCGCGATCTGGCGGCCGGGACCGAGCTCTACCTGCCGGTTCAGGTGCCCGGCGCGCTCTTTTCGATCGGCGACACCCACGCCGCCCAGGGTGACGGCGAGGTCTGCGGCACCGCCATCGAAAGCCCCATGCGGGTCGCCGCCAAGTTCGATCTGGTGAAGAATGCCGATCTCCCGGCGCCCCGTTTCACGACCCCGGGGCCGGTGAGCCGTCATTTCGACGGCAAGGGCTACGAGGTGACCACCGGCATCGGCCCGGACTAGATGGAGGCCTCGCGGGCGGCGCTCTCCTACATGATCGACCTGCTGAGCGCCCGCCAGGGTCTGTCGCCGGTCGAGGCCTATATGCTGTGTAGCGTCTGCGCCGACCTGCGGATCAGCGAGATCGTCGATCAGCCCAACTGGGTTGTGTCGCTCTATTTTCCGCGTCTCGTCTTCGAGTAAGCGAAGTTGGAATAGGCGGTGTGCGGCCCCCTTGCGTCGGGGCTTCGCCGCGGGCATCGTTTCCACTTTCACAGCGCAGAGGCGGCCATGGCGGACGACCACCACAGTCACGAAAGCGATGACCTGACCCAGCGGGTGCGCGCGCTGGAATCCCTCCTGACCCACAAGGGCCTGATCGATCCTGCGGCCCTGGACGCCCTGGTCGAGGCCTACGAGACCAGGACCGGGCCGCGCAACGGCGCTCGGGTCGTGGCCCGGGCCTGGACCGACCCGGCCTATCGCGACCGGCTGCTCGCCAACGGCGCGGCGGCGATCTCGGAGTTCGGCTACAGCGGCCTGGAGAGCGAGCAACTCGTGGTGGTCGAGAACCGCGCCGAGGTCCACAACATGATCGTCTGCACGCTCTGTTCCTGCTACCCCTGGGCGGTACTCGGTCTGCCGCCGACCTGGTACAAGTCGGCGCCCTACCGCTCGCGCGTGGTCAAGGATCCGCGGGGCGTCCTGGCGGAGTTCGGCGTGACACTGCCGGAGGAGACCGCGGTGCGGGTCTGGGACTCGACGGCCGATCTGCGCTATCTGGTGTTGCCGCGCCGCCCGGATGACAGCGAAGGCCTGGGCGAGGCGGAGTTGGCGGATCTGGTGACCCGGGACGGGATGATCGGCACGGCCCTGGTTTAGGCGAGAGGGGCTGGTTTAGGCGAAAGGGCCAGATTTGGCCCAGAGGGGGAGCCGATGGACGGCGTTCACGACATGGGCGGCATGGACGGCTACGGGCCGATCGAGCGCGAGGCCGACGAGCCGGTGTTCCATGAAAGTTGGGAAGCCAGGACGATCACGCTCTCGCTTGGGATCTCCTGTTCCCTGGGAATCACCGACGACGTCTATCGCCGCACCATCGAGCGCATCCCGCCGGTCGACTATCTGCGGGCGAGTTACTACGAGAATTGGCTGGTCGCGATTGAGACGGTTCTGCGCGAGGCGGCGGTGGTCGGGCCCGATGAAACGGTTAGCGGTGACCCGCACCCACGCCATCCCGACTGTCTGCTGGCCGCCGATGTTCCCGCCGTCATCGCGGCCGGGGCGCCGCGCCGGGTCATCGAGGCGGACCCCCCGCCGGCCCGCTTCCAGCCCGGCGACCAAGTCCAGGCGCGCAACCGCCATATCTCCGGTCACACCCGGCTGCCGCGCTATGTGCGCGGCCGCAGGGGCCGGGTGGTTCGCGACCATGGCCGCTTCCCCCTCGCCGACGCGGTCGCCGCCGGGCGCGAGGAGCCGCCGCAGCGGGTCTATTCGGTGGCCTTTTCGGCGCGCGAACTCTGGGGTCCCGAGGCCCGCGCGGGCGACGAGGTGGTGCTCGATCTCTGGGACGCCTACCTCGATCCCGGGCACTAGGATTACTGCTGGATGACCGAGATGACGACCGACGTTCTGGTGATCGGTGCGGGCAACGCGGCCTTCTCCGCGGCCCTGGCGGCACGCGAGGCCGGGGCCAGGGTGACGATGCTGGAGCGTGCGCCCTTCGAGGAGCGCGGCGGCAACAGCCGCTTTACCGCCGGGGCCATGCGGGTCGTCTACGACGGGATCGAGGACCTGCGCGCGCTGATGCCCGATCTGACCGACGAGGAGGTCGCCCGCACCGACTTCGGGACCTATGGCGAGGACAAGTTCTTCGACGACATGGGCCGGGTGACCGAGTGGCGCTGCGACCCGGAGCTGACCGAACTACTGGTGCGGGACAGCCGCGACGCGCTGATGTGGATGCGCGGCAAGGGCATTCGCTTCCAGCCGATCTGGGGCCGCCAGGCCTTTCAAGTCGAGGGCCGCTTCAAGTTCTGGGGCGGCCTCACGGTCGAGGCCTGGGGCGGCGGGCCCGGCCTGGTCGAGGCCTGGGAGAAGGTCGCGAAGGCCCAGGAGGTCGAGATCCTCTATGGCGCCCGGGCGGTGGAACTGACCGAGACCGGCGGCCGGGTCACCGGCGCGGTCTTGCGCCACCAGGGCCAGAGCAAGGTGGTGAAGGCCGGGGCCGTGGTCCTGGCCAGCGGCGGATTTCAGGCCAACACCGAATGGCGCACGCGCTACCTGGGCCCGACCTGGGACCTGGCCAAGGTGCGCGGCAGCCGCTTCAACACCGGTGACGGCCTGCGCATGGCCCTCGACATCGGCGCCAGCTCCTGCGGCAACTGGTCGGGCTGTCACGCTGTCGGCTGGGAGCGCAACGCGCCCGAGTTCGGCGACCTCGCGGTCGGCGACGCCTTTCAGAAGCACAGCTATCCCTTCGGCATCATGATCAATGCCCGGGGCGAGCGCTTCCTCGACGAGGGCGCCGATTTCCGCAACTACACCTATGCCAAGTACGGCCGGGTGATCCTGGCCCAGCCGGGTCAGTTCGCCTGGCAGATCTTCGACGCCAAGGTGGCGCACCTGCTGCGCGACGAGTACCGCATCAAACAGGTCACCAAGGTGACGGCGGACAGCCTGGAGGAACTGGTCCAGCGTCTCGACGGGGTCGAGGCACCGGCCGCGCTGCGGACCATCGAGGCCTTCAACGGCGCGGTCAGGCGCGATATCGCCTTCGATCCCAACGTGAAGGACGGGCGCGCCGCCGAGGGCTTGACGCCGCCCAAGTCGAACTGGGCCAATCCCCTGGATACGCCGCCCTTCGAGGCCTATGCGGTGACCTGCGGGGTGACCTTCACCTTCGGCGGCCTGCGCATCGATACCAAGGGACGGGTCCTGGACGGCGATCAGAGCCCGATCGCCGGGCTCTATGGCGCGGGCGAACTGGTCGGCGGGATTTTCTATCACAACTATCCCGGCGGCACCGGCCTGACCTCCGGCTCGGTCTTCGGCCGCCTCGCCGGCGCCAGCGCGGGCCAGGCGGTCAAGGGGGCGGCGGCCCGATGACCCTTGTCGACAGTTTCGGCCTGCTGGAGAGGCCCCAGAGTGCGCAATAGGTCCGGCAAGGTCTTCGATCCCGCAACGCCGGCCTCGGCGCGTGCCCATGATGCTGAAACGGGGGCTGCGCCGAAAGACCTGGCGCATCTTGTAAAGGCGCTCGGTGTGCCGCCGAATGTGACCGCGACGGGACCCGATACCTTGTCCAACAGCTTTCTCGGCGTCCCGGTCGAAATCTGTATCGCGACACGCTCCTTGGAAACCAGCCTCAAAGCGCTCGTCGGGCTTGGTATCGGTCCTTGGGGCCTCTACCAGTTCAATGAAACCACCGTGGCGGATCGCCGATCCTACGGCGAACCGGATCCCTATGTGATAAACGTCGCCTTTGCCCAGAACGGCCCGATCATTTGGGAGCTGATGGAGCCGGTGACGGGTGCCAAAACCCTGCAGCTTGCCCTCGAAGATCGTGAACAGGCTTTGCACCATGTCGCCTTCGACGGCTCAGACCAATCGATAGAGGAACGCCGAAAAGAGCTTGCCGAACGAGGCACGCGGCCCGCTCTTTCGGGCATCTGGCTGGAGCAGGTTCCCTTTTATTTCTTCGAAACCCAGGGCCTCGGGTCCATTGTGCTCGAAAGCTACGCCTTTCCCCTTTCATTCGTGCCCGAACCGGATTCTTGGTACCCAAGTCCGCCACCGGACCGAACTTGAGCGGATCTTTGGGTCCATGACCGCAAATCAGGTGGCATTCCGACAGGCACTCGCACTTGTGACTTGGGTGGCGGCGATTGCCATGACCGAACCAGCGAGACACTGGAACGTCATGCGTGGGTTCCGCTTGAGCCGGTGAATCCGGTTTGCGCTCGGTCCGCTTTGACCTCTCAAGGCCCAGCGGCCTCTGCCCGGCGCCGGCAGAGTTCTCGAATGTGCGCCGGTCCCACGCCACAACAGCCACCGACGATTTTCGCGCCCTGCCGAACCCAGGTTTCACAGGCATCGGCAAACTCGGCCGGACAGTGGCCGGCGCTGGTGTCCCAGCTTCCCGGCGGTGCATAGCGGCCAATGTTTGGGTAGGCAGCGGTATCGCCGTCCCATAGTTGACGCACCACCTCGAGAGCAGGGCCGGTATGCTCTAACTCAGAGTGCATGACCGACACAATTAGTGTGACGCTTTTGGGCGCGGCGCCAAGAATAGCCTCGAGCGCTACTCTGAGCGGGGTGTTTTCGATCCCGCGCCGGATACGGCGGCTGCCTTCCAGTACCATGTCACCGTTGGGCTCTCTGGCACAGACCAACCCCAGGGAAATCGGCAAGCCGCAGGCCACGGCGCCTTTGACCATCGCGATGCTGCTGTCCACATCGAACAGCATTTCCAGGCAGATCATGTCGCAGCCCGCGTCTGCCAGAAGGAGGGCCTGATCTCGAACATTGCGCTCCAGTGTTTCATGGTCCGGGAGATTGTTGCGATCGTGGTCGGGGGCAAAGGTCGAGATCGACCCAGCGATCCACTGTTGGTGGGGGGCCGCACCATCGACGGCGTCGCGGCAAAGCTGGACGGCGGCGCGATTGAGGTCTTCGAACTTTGCGCCAAGCCCGGCGGCTTCGAGAACGTGCCGTCCGGTGGCGAAGGAATTGGCGATATGGAGTTCCGCGCCGGCTCTTGCATAGTCCCTGTGGATCTTCGCAATGACCTCCGGCGACGCAAGATTGACCATGAGCCACTCCTGGGTGTTGAACAGCAGGCCTTGCCCGCTCAACTCGGTGTTCAGGGCGCCATCCAGGAGGACGGGCCGGCCCGTCGACAATCGCTCGGTCAATGTTTGCTGCAAAACCATTCTGACGGGCCACCGTTCCATTGTGAGGCAAATCGAGAATTGACTGTAGCCTCGACAGTCCGAGCATCCAACGGGCCCGCGGGCGTCATCGCGTGGTTGCCGTTTTTCTCCTGTTGGATGTTGGCGATCTCCCGGCCGCAAGAGCAGGTGCCAGCCAAGACAGCCCAGGACAGCAACGCCACCGGCACCGGGGGTCAGCGCTCTAGGGGCTCGCTATTCGGGATCCAGGAACGGGCCTCCACTTGAGTCGTGACAACTCTAGCCCGCCAATAGCTCATCCTCGAACGGAAAGGTCGCGATGAGTTCGCTGCCGGCGCCGGTGATGCGAACCATCTCCTCCAGCTTCACGCCGTTCTTTGCGCCTGCTTCTCCGATGTAGCTTTCGAGCGAAACGGTCATGTTCTCCTCGAAGTGTCCGTCATATCCCGCGCGATCGAACAGGTGGGGGGCCGGAACCACCGGATACTCGTTGCACATACCGGTGCCGTGAAGGAACACGCCGAAATCGAGCTGCCTGTAGCGTTCCGGCACCGTCCAGGATTTTTCGGAGAACTCGCGGAACGAGACGCCCGCTCGAAGCAACGCCATGTTGTGGTGAATCTGCTCCCAGGACAGTTTGTAGATTGTCTTCTGCTCTTCGCTCGGCGTCCCCGGATGGCACATCCAAGTCCGTGAAATATCCGTGTTGTAACCATAGGGACCGATCATGTCGGTATCTATTCCCAGGAGTTCTCCTGCCTGGATCTGGCGCTCGCCGGCTTCCGATAGCCAAGGGTTCGTCTTGGTCCCCGAGACCACAAGACGGGTTTCGATGTAGTCGCCCCCAAGCGCCGCGTTCACGTGCACGAGGGTGGCCCAAAGCTCGTTCTCGGAGACGCCGGGTTTGGTCTGTTCGCGCATCATGTTCAGCGCTGTCTCGCACACCACCGCGGAATGCGCCTGCGCTCTTTGCTCGTCGACGGTCTTGATGCGGCGCGCCTGCTCGATCACGTCCTGACCAAAGCCGACATCGATCCGGCGCCGTTCCAATGCAAAACGCCCGTCGGCATCAAGCCGATCGATGACGATCCGGTTGTTGCCACAGCGCTCGTGAATGACAGATGCCAGTTCGTCGGCCCACTCTTCGATCAGGTCCGCGCGTCTGGGGCCGGCGGCGTGGCTGAACCACAGGGTGCCCGGTCTCGATTCACCGATGGTATCCAGCCCGTCCGAGAGGTGCTCTGAGTTAAGGAAGTCGAACATGATCGCTTTTTCGTCGGCGGGGACGAGGCAGTAACGCGCCGAGTTGTGCATGGTCCATATTTGCATGCTTCGGCAATCGGTCGCGTAGCGCACGTTGATCGGGTCATAGAGCAGCATCGCGCCAATGTCGCACGCCTGAAGCTCGTTCTGTAATCGCTGGAGTCGGTCCATACGCATGCGTTCGACATCGACGACGGGCAATGCCGCGAGTCTTTTTCTTGCTTCTTCGAATGCCACCGGTCCGCCTTCCCGTTCGGGGAGAGGGTCCATTCTTTAGCTGGCGTAGGAACAATTCAAGTGCCGCTGTCCGGCCTGTTCCCTGATGAATGGCCGTCGTCGCCTGGATGACCGCAGAGTCCGGGGCCCTGTACCGGTGAGGCAAAAGACGCCTGTCGGCACTAGCAGATCGCCCTCGGCTCTACTCCATCGCCTGGGCCAGCAGCTCGAAGGAACGCACCCGCGCCTGGTGGTCCCAGATCGCCGCCGCGACCATCAATTCGTCGGCGCCGGTGGCCTCGATCAGCGGTGCCACCTTAGCCTTGATCGTTGCCGGCGAGCCGTAGAACGAGCAGGCCAGCATGGACGATGCCTGCGCCTTTTCCGTCGGCGACCAGAAGCTCTCGATGTCGTCGACCGGCGGCGGCAGCTGGCCGCGGGTGCCGCGCACCATGCGGGTGAACTGCTGTTGCGGCGTGGTGAACAGCCGTTTCGCCTCGTCCTCCGTGTCGGCGACGATGGCGTTGCAGCCGACCATCACGTAGGGCTTGGCGAGTTGCGCCGACGGCTCGAAACGCTCGCGGTAGATCGACACCGCCTGCATCAGCGCCTGCGGCGCGAAGTGCGAGGCGAAGGCGTAGGGCAGGCCGAGCATGGCGGCGAGCTGGGCTCCGTACAGGCTGGAGCCCAGAATCCACAGCGGCACGTTGGTATCCTCGCCGGGAATGGCGTGGATCGTCTGGTCCTCCCGCGGCGGGCCGA
Source organism: Kiloniellaceae bacterium (assembly GCA_021776195.1). Next base: position 26,813 of record JAJFGK010000128.1, read on the forward strand.
GCAGGGCTTGCAGCTCGACGACGTCCTGCGGGAAAAATTCCGACGCGTCCGGGCCGCGCCGCAGCGCCTGGAGGGTGCGTTGGTCGGTGCCCGGCGCCCGGCCCAGGCCAAGGTCGATGCGGCCGGGAAACAGCGTCGCCAGCGTGCCGAACTGCTCGGCGATCACCATCGGCGAGTGGTTCGGCAGCATGATGCCGCCGGCGCCGATGCGCATCGTCCTGGTGCCGCCGGCGACGTGACAGATGCAAACGGCGGTGGCGGCGCTGGCGATGCCGGCGAGATTGTGGTGTTCGGCCAGCCAGAAGCGCGCGAAGCCGGCGGCCTCGGCGTGCTGTGCCAGGTCGAGCGCGTTGGCCAGCGCGTCGGCCGGGGTGAAGCCTTCGCCGATATAGGCGAGGTCGAGTACGGAGAGTTGCGCCATGGCGCCACTCTAGCGCAAGCGCGCCGTCATGCCACTGGCCATGGACATCGCCCCCGCGATTAGCCGGGCGACGCCATCGATCGGAATGACGCTCCGATCCGGTGAGGGCGCCGCGATGCCATCGATCTGGGCAACTGGGTTCGCTCAGTTGGAGCGTATTCTTGGCATCGATCGATTTCGGGTGGTGGTTCAAATCGGCCAGTCGTTGAGGAACGCGATTCGACACACCGCCTTGCGGGTGCGAGCATGATGCCGCACGTGCGAAGGGCACACCGACCGAGGGAAAGAGACAGAATGAACGACGATACGAAGATGACCGGCGGCTGCATGTGTGGCGCGGTGCGTTATGAGACCACGGGCGAGTCTTTCGGGGTCATCCACTGCCATTGCCATAGCTGCCGCAAGAACAATGGCGCGCCGGCAGTCACATTGGCTGGATACAAAGCCGATCGAGTCACCTTCAGCGGCGATGAGCGCAAGATCTACGAATCATCGCCGGGTGTCGGGCGCGCCTTCTGCGGCAAGTGCGGAACGCCGCTGACCTGGGAAGGCGACGGCGGCGAGCTGGGGCCAATCTTGGAGCTCCACATCAGCACCTTCGACAATCCCGATGTTCTGGTGCCGACGGCCCATGCCTTCTATCCCGAGCGTATCTCGTGGTTCGACATCGCCGACAACCTGCCACGCTATGAGGGCTTCTCGGAAGACAGCCCGCTGCTGCGCCACGGCCCGGCCAGCGGCGGTCGGCCACTGGACTGAAGACTCAATCGTTCTCGCCTCTGCTTATGGCCAATCCAAGTCCTGCGCGGACCAACAACGGCGGTCTGCACCACACACAACAACGGTCATTGGCTTCGTGCGACGGCAGCCGAAACTGGTAATCGCAAAGCCCTAGGCCTCGCCCACCATGAGCCGCTGCATGTCGACGAAGGGGCCCTGGGTGACCGCCTCGCGCAGGGGCTGCCAGCCTTTCTTGTCGGCGGCGATCTCGTCGTAGAGGTCGCGCGGCACCCTTAGCGTTTCGACCACCGTTTCGCCGTCGACGCGGACCCAGGCCATGACCAGTTCGTCGTCCTCGACGGCCACCAGGCGCAGTTCCGTGTCCTCGCCGAGCGGCATGTTGTCGAGCCCGCGCAGCATGGCGATCTTGACCAGTTCCAGGTCGGCGTCGTTCAGGCCCGCCTCGGCGATCAGCAGCTTTTCGCGCAGGGCCGACCAGCCAAAGGCGACACGGGCGTCAAGGTCGTCGCCGATCGCCTTGGCGGCGGGCGAGGCCTTTTCGCCGTAGCTGGTCGAAAAGCTCGAGACCGCCTCGCCCTCGTACTGCTCCCAATCGCCGAGAGCCCGGGCCGGATGCACCACGATCCACTGGCCCTGGGCGACGTCGAGATAGGTCATCTCGGGATCGAGCCGGAAGGTCGCCTCGCAGGCCGGGCAGCTGTGACGCTGGAAGGTGCCCTCGACGATGGCCTCGCGCAGGTCCGGCCGCCGGTCGGCGTTGACGCTGTAGGCCGCGTCGAAGGCCATGGCCTCGCCGCAGGCCGGGCAGGTGAGGGTGACCGATTTGAAAAGAGACATGGCCGCTATGCTCCCGTTTCGCCGGCGCTCAGAGGGTCTTCAGCCATGGCATGGCCGGATGATTGTTCTTTAGTTTGTCGCTGTGAAAGCCGGCGTAGAGTTCGGCGAACCATTCGGCCGGCGCGCGGAACTGATAGCCGGTCAAGCCCCGTTTTCGCGCATCCAGCTTGTAGCTCGTCCAGACGTCGGCATAGGACTCCTGGTAGACCCGGCCGCCGATCGCCCGGGCGGCCGCCTCCGCGCCGTTATCCCAAAGGCTCTTGCCGACCTTGATGGCCTGGCACCACTCCTCGGCCAGGACCTTGGCTTTTTGCCAGTCCTCGTCGCTGGTGCCGGCCTTGGGCTTGGGCAGCTTCGGGGTGCCGCCGGCGAGGAATTCCTCGATGTAGGCGGCGTCGAATTTGAACTCCTTGGCCGCCGCGGCGGCCACCGGGCCGGCGTTGCGGCCGTACTCGGCCCAACCGCCGTAGTCGTCGCCCGAGCCCTTGGACTTCATGAAGCCGTGCTTGTCGTCGACCGCGTGGCCAACCTCGTGCAGTGTGGTCCAGTTGAAGTAGGAGGGTTTCTTGTTGTCCTTGGGCTTGCACCTCTCCTCGACCCCGGGCACTTCCTTGGGATCGCCCAGGGTGGTTTCGTCGCGGTCGCCGACCCGCCCGCAGCTCAGCACGACCACGCCGTCAGCACTGCTATAGGAGGAGGATTCGCCGCTGTCGCTCGGCGAACCGCCATAGCGGGTGATCTTCTTGAGCTTTGGATTGTCGGCGGCATGGCTGTCCGGGACCAGGGTCATCATCTCGTAGATGCGCCTCAGATTGGGCGCCCGTTTGGTCATGTCCTCGGCGGTCTTGTCGGCCTTCAGCACATCGAGTTGCACCCCGAAGCGCGCCTTGATCACGGCCGCCAGGACCTTGCGGTTGGTCTGTGGACCCAGCGCCTCGACCATTTTGTCGAGCGCCTCTTCGCCGCCCGGCTGATCGGCGATCTTCTGGAGGTCGGCCGCCGAGGGTTCGTTGTTGCCGCTCATATCGGCCTTGACCTTGGCCAGATCGCATTCCCTGCCGGCCTTTTTCAGCAGCTCCAGGGCCTTGTCGTAATCCTTGTCTTCCGCCTTGGACTTGGCCTCCGCCAGGCTCGTTTCGACGGCCACGATCTCGAGACCGATGGCGTATTTCTGGTCGTGGGACTTGAGCGCCTGGAGCAGGCCCTCGAGCGGCGGGCGCTGGGCCGCATAGAGAGTGTGCTGGTCGAGCAGTGCCTGCGCGGCGCCGCAAATATCGCTCGCTTCGTCGAGCCGGGCCAGTCCCGCGTTCGTCTTGCCTGACGCCGCGGCGGTCTCGGCCTCGGCGACCTTGCCCTCGACCCCGGCCAGCTCGCTCTTGATCACCGACTTGTGGGCATGGCCCTTGAGCCCGGTCAGAAGCGTCTCGACGGCCGTCTTGCGCAGCGCCAGGTAGGCCTGGGCCTCGAGATTGCTGTTGGCGTCGCCGCAGAGCGCGCTGGCTTTTTCCAGGGCGGCCCGCGCTTCCGCGGGTTTCTTGGCCTTCAGCTCGCTGGCGGCGAGATCGAGCTGCGTCTTGATCTCGGCGGTCTGCTCGGCGATGCGGGACGCCTGGGCATGGCCGGTCAGCTTTTTCAGCAAGGCGCGGGTCGCCTTGATCGCATCCGCGATCTCGGTGGCCGGCGACGCGTCGGTCAAGACGCTGCCGGCGGTCACCGCCGCCGCGGTGAACTCGGCCTGGCGGTCGATCGCGGCCTGGGCCAGCGCGCCGAGAGCCAGCGCCTCGGCCAAGAGGGCGATCGCGCCGTCCAGATCCCGGGCCTCGGCCGCGGTCTTCGCGGCGGCCAGCTTGTTGTCGATGGCGGCCATCTGAGACGCCGCGGCCGGTAACTCCAAATGGCCCTGCAGCGCCTTGACCTTGTCGTCGACCTTGGTCCGCTCGGTTTCGTAGGTTGCCTGCTTGTCGGCCAGAATCTTGGCCGTGTCGCAGTCCTTGCCGATCTCGGTCAGCAGGCCCAGCGCGGCGGGATAGGCCTTGGCCGTGGCCTGCGCTTTCGCCTGGGTGAGCTTGGCCTCGACGGCGGCGATCTCCGTGGCGATGGCGGCCTTCTGCGCGTGGCCGGTCAGGGTCGCGATCTTGGCCGTCGCCCCGGGCAGGGCGGCGGCGTAGGGCGCGGCCTGATTGGCGATGGTCTCGGCCGCCTTGCAGTCCCAATAGGTCTCGCCGGCGAGAGACTCCGCGGCCTTGTAGGTCCGCGCCGTTATCTTCGCCTTGATCTGGACGATCTTGGCGTCGATGGCGGCGATTTCCGTCGTGATCGCGGCCTTTTGAGCATGCGCCTTCAGGGCCGTGACCAGGTCTTCCGCCCAGTCTTTCAGACGCCGCTTGGCGTTGGCGCAGGCATCGGCCAGGAGGCGCGCCGCGGTGCTCTCGGCGGGAATGGCGCCGATGATCGCCATGGCCGCCCCGTAATCGTGGGCGGCGGCCTTGGCCTTGGCCGTGGTGATCTTGCCTTTCAGTTCGGTAATCTCGGGCAGTATCGCGGCCTTCTGGGCGAGACCGTCCAGGGCCGTCACCTGGGCCTCGGCACCGGGCAGGGCGGCCAGGAACGCCACGTGCTGGTCGGCATTGGTCTTGGCCGTATCGGCGTCCTGGTCGGCACTTTGCAGGATGGCGATCCCGGCCACCTGATCGCTGGCGTCCGCCTTGGCCTTGGCCTCGGCCAGCTTGGCGTCCAGGGCGGTGATCTGGGCGGCGATGGCGGCCTTTTGAGCATGCGCCTTGAGGGCCGTGACCTTGGTCTGGACGGTGGTTCGCAGCGCCGCGTACTGTTCGTGGCGAACGGCGATCAGACTGGCCGCGCCGCAGTCGGCGACCGCCGCGACGACCAGGGCATCGGCTTCCTCGGGTTTGCCGCCATTCAGTTTCTTCTGGGCCTCGCCGATCTTCTTTTGGATCGCCTTTGTCTGGGTGGCAATGGCCGCCGCCTGGGCATGGGCCTTCAGTTGATCGAGCAGTTTCTGGGCCGCTTCCATGGCCTTGGCCGGGTCCTTCTCGAAATCGTTGACCGCGGTCTGGGCCGTGGCTTGACCGGTGGCGAAGGTGGCCTGCCGATCGGCGATCTCTTTGGCGCTGAGGCAGATTGTCAGGGCTTCGGCGATCAGCGCCTCCGCGCCATCGAAGTCCTTTGCCGCGGCCTTGGTGCGGGCCTGCCCCAGCTTGGCCTCGGCGGCCGTGGCCTCGCCTTTCACGGCGTCTTTCTGGGCGTGCTCCTTGAGCACCTTGACCTCGGCCTCGGCCGCGGCAAGCAGCGCGGCGTAGGCGGCCTGCCGGTCGGCGATCGCCGTCGCGGCCAGGCAATCGGCCACGACCTCGGCGAGGAGCGAGACCGCGGTGTCGTGATTGCCCGCCGTCGCGTTGGTCTTGGCCTGGGTCAGCTTGGTTTCGATCGCGGCGATCTCGGCCGCGACGACGGCTTTTTGCGCATGGCCTTTCAGTGCCGTCACCTTGGCTTCCGCCGGAGCCAGATCCGTGGTGTACTTGGCCAGCTCATCGGCTGCCTTCTTGGGCGCCTCGCGGCCATTCCAGACGTCGAGCAGCAACTGTACCGCCGGGGGATAATCCTTGGCCGCGAACTTGGCCTTGGCGGCTGTCAGGCTGGCGTCGAGTGCGGCGATCTCGGCGGTCGCCGCGGCCTTGCCTGGATGGGCCTTCAGGTCGGTGACGACCTGCTGCACCGGCGGCAGGTAGGTGACGTAGTTGTCGTACTTGCCGGCGATGAAGGCAGCCTCGTCGCAATCCTTGGGTATGGCCTTCAGCAGGGTCACGGCCGCGCCGAAATCGCGTGCCGTGGCTTTGGTGGCCGCCGCGGCCAGTTTCGCCTCGAGCGCGGTGATCTGCGTGGCGATGCCCGCCGCGCCGACATGGGTCTTGAGCGCGTTGATTCTTTGCACCCGGTAGGGCCGCAGCTCGTTGTACTCGGCGGCGGCGTTGGCCAGCGAGTCGGCGGCGTCGCAGTCCTTGCCGGCCTGGGTCAGAAGCGCCATGGCTTCGTCGTGATTCTGTTCGGTGGCCTTGGTCTTGGCCGTGGCGACCTTGGCTTCGACCGCCGCGATTTCGGCGGTGATCGAGGCTTTGTGGGCGTGCGCCTTGAGGTCGGCCACCTTGGCCAGGACCCCGGGCAGCATCGCGGCAAACTGCACCTGCTTGTCGGCCACCGTCTTGGCGGTCTTGATCTCTCCTGATAGTTCCGCGAGCAGCGTCTTGACCGCCGCGTGATCGCCGGCATCCGCCTTTTTTTGGGCCTCGGCCAGCTTGCTCGTTGCCGCGAAGACCTCGGCGCTGACGAAAACGGACTCGGGGTGGGCCGTCAAGTCGTCGAGCAGGCGTTGGGCCGCGGCCATGCGCTCGGCCGTCAGCTTTGTTGCCGCCTCTTTCTTCGCGGCCTGGTCCTTCGCGGCCTGGTCCTTCGGGGCCTTGGCGGCAGGGGCCTTGGGTGGCGCGTCGCCGGCGGGCGCGGCGGCCGGTGGGGCCGGGCTCGCCGCGCTCTGGAGTTGCGCCAGAACCGCTTGCTGTTTGTCGACCTCGGCTTCGTCCTTGGCCTTGGCCGCCTGTTTCAAGGCCTTGGCCGCATCGCCGACCTTGGCCTGCAGCGCGGCGCTCTCTTCGGCGGCAAGACCGCCTTTGCCGCTCTTCAGCTCCTTTTGCAGATCCGTGAGGCCCTTGGCGATGGCCGAGACCTTGCCCTTCAAGTTGGGCCCCTGGGACGCACTGGTTGGCGCCTGGGCCGTGGCAGGAGGGCCAAGGCCGAGGAACTGTCGCAGCCGATTGCACCAGAGCTTTGGTTTGCTGACGGTCACGTCATCGGGCATTCGTGCCTCCCGGGCAGCAGGCGGGGATCGACAGTCCCCTAGGGACCCCCCTAGGGACCACGACCGCCAAGTCCCAGGCCCAGCAGGGCCGGACCACCTGTCACGACGCGTTCCTTGCCAGTGCAGGCGACCCCCATTGCACCGCTAAGCAGCCCTCGGGTCAAGGGCTGCCCAGTTTCAGTTCCACCACAGTGGCTGTGATGTAGGGTCACCGATTCCCTGGGCCATTTGTGCCGGCCCGGTCCCCCGATACGGAGACAGGCGCACTCGCGGCGCGGCACTTTTGCCACTCATGGACGAAGAGTTTGAGACTCACTTCTCTTATGTGTTAACCTTTGTTAATCCGCGCCGTAGGCAGGAGAGGTCCCCGTGCCGATGGTCGGATTGGGGCCTTTTCGCGGTGCGGTCCGGCTTGGGGCCGGAACAGAGGAGCGTAGAGGTGAATGGCAACCAGAAAACCGGGTTCGAGGAGTAGGGCTCCAGACGAGGTCGATGCCCATGTGGCCACGCGCATACGATTGCGCCGCAAGCAACTGGGAACAACCCAGGAAGTGATGGCCGAAGGTTTGGGCGTCACGTTTCAACAGGTCCAAAAGTACGAGAGAGGCCACAATCGCATAGGTGCCGGGCGCCTCCACCGAATTGCCGAACTTTTGGGCGTTTCGGTCGGGTATTTCTTCGATGACTTCGAGGCGGCCAAGGGCGAGGGCGCAGTGGGATTCCCGGTCCAACAGGTCTTGTCCGGGCGGGAAGTCGAGCGGGTCATCGCCGCGTTTGGCAGCATCTCCGATCGGGATCTGCGTGAGAAGTGCCTGATCTTGATCCGGGCCCTGGGACGAAAACGCGTTGAAAGCGGGGGCATCCCGCCGCCAACCTGACAGTCTCCTGCTCCACTTTTAAGAGCAGGCCGCCCAATATACCCAAGGATGCAATCGGATACCCACAGTTTATCTTAGGGTAAACCCTGATGCGACCCCGAAATCACACCAATATCTTTGGTCAGCCTGAGCCTCCATACTTCAACAAGAAGGTGAGGGGCCCTTGGGGCCGCCGAATGGCGGCTGGCACCGCCAAAACACCTTCGGATTATGTCAAGGTCAGCGAAATCAGGAGAGTTTAATAATGGATACCTTGGAAAAGCGGAGTCACAATAGGGCTCCGACATGGGTGGACGAGCATGTCGCACGTAGAATGCGCGCGCGCCGCCTACAGCTTGGGTTGTCGCAGGAAGACCTGGCCAACGGCCTGGGAATTACCTTCCAACAGGTCCAAAAATACGAAAAAGGCCACAACCGTATGGGGGCCGGCCGGCTCCACAAAGTGGCGCAGATTCTGGAAGTGCCGATCCAGCACTTCTTCGACGATCTACCCAGCGATGCGGTTGTTCAGTCCAGCGGCGCGAAGGGCGCGGCTCACCCTGTGCTTTCGACCAGCGAGGTCGAGCGCGTCGTCGCCGCCTACAGCGCGATTTCCGACGAGTCCATGCGCGAGGCGCTCTTGAACATGATGCGGACCATCGGCCGCAGCACCCCGTCGGTCGCGGCCCTCTAACCCGATACTCCGCTTCCGAGGGCGCATCTTGACATCTTCCTGAGTCCCTTGCCGCAATGGCTGGCGAGGTGATGGAGGCAACGATGCTCTGCAGGCAGCAGGGAGAGGATGGAACAGCTCACGGGTCGAATGCTTTGGCGTTCGGCCCGTTCGCTTGTCCGGCTCTCGGGTCGAGTCTCATCGTACCAACGGTCAAAATGAATGACCATTGGGCGCTCATTCGCCGCTGGGGCTATCCTCGCTCACGCTGCGGGCGCGCCCTTGCGCTTGCCAAAGGACCATGAGGCAAACTCTAGGTCCCTTGGTACTAGCGGCTCCCGGGTCCGCGTTCCCGGCCGTGGCGTGCCAGGGCATCCCAATCGACCTCGACGCCCAGACCCGGCGCGTCGGGCAGATGCGCCAGACCGTCCTTGAAGGTAATGCCGCCGCTGAACAGCGGCTCCTCGCCAAGGCTCAGAAAGGACACATGGCCCTCGCAGTCGACCGGATAGGGCCTTTGGCAGGTAGCCGCGATCTGACAGACTGCGGTATCGCCGACCAGATTGTAGGGGTTGGTGTCGACGCTGACCCCGATGCTGGCGGCCTCGCAGATGGCGATCACCCGCTTGGCCTCGAAGAAGCCGCCCAGCCGGTTCAGCTTCAAGACGATGCGGTCGGCGGCACCGCGCCGGGCGATTTCGGCCATGGCCTCGGCCGACCAGACCGACTCGTCGAGGATCACCGGCACGCCGGCGCCGGCCCGGACATGGGCCGCACCGGTGATGTCGTCGTAGGGCAGCGGCTGTTCGATGGAGAGGTTGTCGTAAGCGCTATAGCGGCGCAGGGCCGAGACGGTCCACTGCGCGCTCCACCAGCCCTGATTGGCGTCGGCGTCGACATAGACGTCGCGCGGCGTGACCTCCAGGGCCGCGTCCAGCTTGTCGAGCTCGGCGATCAGGTTCTCCCGGCTCCAGCCCTTGGCCAGCAGCACGTCGCCGACCTTCACTTTCAGCCCCTTGAAACCGCGCCCGACGAAATCCTCGCAGGCCTTGGCCATGGCCTCGGGGGTCTTGTGATAGAGGTTGGTCAGCAGGGTGAAGGAGGTCCGGTAGGCGCCGCCGAGCAGGGCATGAACCGGCAGCCCCATGGCCTTGCCGAGCAGATCGTAGAGCGCCATGTCGACGCCCGAGCGCGCCGCGCGGCCGCCGGGCATGCCGCCGCCCAGTCCGGCCACCATGGCCTCGTGACAGCGCGCGATGTTGGCGGCGTCGGCCCCCTTGAGGAGCGTGCCGTAAAGCTCGATGGCGGCTTTCAATTGATCGGCGGTCTCGCCCAGATACCAGACCTGGCTCGCCGCCTCGCCGATGCCATAGCTGCCGTCTTCGGCGGTCACCTTGACCAGATAGGCCGGCAGCTCGCTCGGCCAGACGTAGTCGTCCTCGGTCCAGGCCTCCTTGACCGCCCGGGGATAGAGGCGAAAGCCCTCGACGGCAGCGATCTTGAGATGGGGCGCGATCTTGAGATGGGGGGTGGCCAAGGTCTTGCTCCTCGGGGTCAGAACCGGTCGGCCCGATAGGGCGTCATGTCGATCGAGGCAGCGCCGCCGGCGATCATCTCCGCCATCAATCGGCCGGTAGTGGGCCCCCAGGTCAGGCCCAGATGGCCATGGCCGAAGGCCAGGTGAATGTTGGAAAAGCCCGGCGCCGGGCCGATCACCGGCAGGGAGTCGGGCATCGAGGGGCGGTGGCCCATCCAGCGCTCGGCGGTCTCGGCCCGCAATTTCGGATAGACCCGCCGCGCGCGCTTGATCTGGGCCTCGCTGCGCCGGTAATCGGGTGGGGCGTCCAGGCCGGCCAGCTCCACCGAGCCGCCGACCCGCAGGCCGGCGGGCAGGGGGGTGATGGCCAGCCCGCCGGCCGGGTAGGTGATCTGGCGGCTTGGCTTGACCCCGGGATCGGGGATCGTGGTGTTGTAGCCGCGGTCGGCCTCCAGCGGCAGCTTGAGGCCGAACTGCCTCGTCAGGCGCGCCGACCAGGCCCCGGCGGCGATCACCAGATGATCCACCGGCAGGCTGCGGCCGTCGGCGAGGCGAAGGGCCGTGGCGCGGCTTTCGTCGTGGTCGATGGCCGCGACCTCGCCGCGCTCGATGGTGCCGCCCTGGCGCTGGACCTGGTCGGCCAGGCGCTGGACCAGGGCTTCCGGGTCCCGGGCGTTGCGCCAGTCGCAGTTGATGAAGCCCCAGGCGAAGTCCGGCGCCAGGTCGGGCTCGAGCTCGCGCAGCGCCGGGCCCGCCAGCTTCTCATAGCGAAAGCCCAGACGGTCGCAGGCGTCCCACTTGCCCTGATCGGCGGCCAGGTCGCGGTCGCTGTCATAGAGCGTGAGGCAGAAGTCGTTGACGATCTCGTCTTCCAGCCCGGCGTCCTTCAGCAGCAGATTGAAGTCGTCCCAGGTGGCCCGGCTGAGCGGCGCGCAGGCCTCGACCACCGCGGCGACGCGGCTCGGCCGGCCGGCCTTGAGAAACTGGTAGAGGTAGGGCGCGAGCCGCGGCAGGTTGCGCCAGCGGATCGACAGGGGCCCTTGCGGATCGAGCAGCCAGCCCGGCACCCGCAGCAAGTTGCCGGGCTTGTTCAGCGGCATGAACTCGGTGGTGGCGATGCCGCCGCAGTTGCCCTTGGAACAGCCGCCCCCCGGCGCCAGCCGGTCGACCAGGGTCACGCGCCGGCCGGCGCGCTGCAGGAACAGGGCGCAGGCGACACCGATGATGCCGGCGCCGATGATGGTCACCGGGCCCGTCCCCGTCGCCTCGCCGCTCACGATTTCCGCGCCCTCCATAGCCCCGCCTTACCGGCGCGGCATTCTGGGGTCGGCGCGTGGGGCAAGGCAAGCGCCGGTGATGACTCGGAGCGAGTTATTGCCGGAGTGATACAGGTAGTGCCGGCTTAACGTTCCCATGCTCGCCGCCATCACTTGGCGCTCGGTGGAAAGAACAATCGCTATCACCGGACAAGTGGCTCTTCGGGCCGACCCCGCTACTGTTCGTGCCGGGCGCCGAAGAAGGCCGTCGCGGCGTCCTTGGCATCGACGTCGAGCAGGTCGAAGTAAAAGGGCGTCCCGCCGCCGCCATCGGCCCTGATGTCGGTGCCGTTGAGCCAGGCGGCATCCTCCGACAGGGCAAACACAATCACCTTGGCAATCTCTTCGGGGCTGGCGTTGCGCCCGCCCGACTGCGCCATCTGGCGGTCGAGGATGTCGTGGCTCATCGTGGCGTAGAAGTCCTTCAGTATCGGCGTTTCGACAGCACCCGGGCTGACGGAGAGCGAGCGCACGCCATGGGGCCCGGCCAGCATCGAGCCGGCGATGGCATAGACGATCGCGCAGGCCTTGGAGAAGTAGTAGGCCTCGGGGCCGCTCAAGGGGTGGTCGCGTACCCAGGCGAGCCCCGCCGCGTAAGTATGCTGTCGGATCAGGTCGCGGATGAGATCGAGCTGTTCGCGCCATCCGGCGCCGGCGTCCGAGGCCACCTGGACGATCGCGCTGCCCGGCTCCAGCCGTGGCAGAAGTGTCTCGGTCACATGACGAAGGCCCAGAAAATTGACCCGCATCACTGTCTCGCCGTCGAAACTTCCCGGCACGCCCGCGACGTTGGCGAGGCCGTGCAGGGGTTCGTCGATCTCGCCGAGCGCCGCGTCGATGGAGGCTGGATCGGTGAGGTCGAATTTGAGGAAGCCGTCGAGGCCTTCGCCGTCGCCCTTGGCGTCGAGCCCGATGACCCGCGCGCCGCGCTCGGCAAGAAGGGCGGCGGTCGCCGCCCCGATTCCCGAGGCCGCACCGGTCACCACGATGGTCTTGCCGTCGAAACTCACGGGTCGATCCGGACTGGGGTGTAGCGGCAGGGCAGGTGGCGCATGCCGTTGATGAAAAGGCCGTTGATCTGTTGCATGCCCTCGAGGTCGATCTCGAGATCGGGCAGGGTCTCGAACAGCACCTTGAAGAAGTGATACATCTCGCGCCGGGCGAAGTGCATGCCCAGGCAGTGGTGCACGCCGCCACCGCCATAGCCGAGGTGATCGTTGGGCGAGCGCCTGATGTCGAAACGCTCGGGATCGTCGAACACGGTCTCGTCGCGGTTGGCCGAAACGTACCAGAAGACCACCCGCTCGCCCTCGGCGATCGGCTGGCCGAGGATTTGGGTGTCCCGTGCCACCGTCCGGCCGAAGTGCACCACGGGGGTCGAATAGCGGACAATCTCCTCCAGTGCCGTTCTGACCAGCCCCTCGTAGTCCTCGCGCCAGGCCCGCCACTGGTCCGGGTGCTGGGCGAGAAAGCTCATGCCCTGGGCGATCGAGCTCCCCGTGGTCTCGATGCCCGCGGTAATGAGAAGCTGGAAGTAAATGCCGACATCGCGATCGGTGAGCTTGCCCCCGTCGACCTCGGCCGTCACCAGCATCGAAAGCAGGTCTTCTCCCGGCGCCTTGCGGCGTTCGCGGCTCAGCTCTTCGCCATAGTCGTTCAACGCGATGAAGGCTTCGAGCGAATTGTCTTCGTCGCCCCTGTTCTCGTCCCCGTAACCCTGTGCCTGGATGCTGAGCCGGGCGAGCTCGTCGCGGATCTCGCCCTCGGGCACGGCGAGCATGTCGCAGATCATCTTCGTCGGCATGCGGCCGGCGACATCGGCGGCAAAGTCGCACGCGCCCCGCTCGCTGATGGCGGCGACGACGGCCCGGGCCGAGGCGGCCATGGTGCCCTCTAGCTCCTTCAAGCGGCGCGGCGTGAAGACTTTGGCCAGGATGCCCCTGAGCTTCGGATGATCGGGCGCATCCCGATTCACCATGCCGGCGATCTCATAGGCCAGATCCGGGTTGGGGAGCGAGGAGCCCATGCCGGTGCCGAAGCGCGACACGAACAGCTTGTCGTTCTTGGTGATCTCGCGGGTTTCCTTGTGCCGCGTCAGCGACCAAAAGTGGTGTCCCTCGCCACCGGGCAGCGTTTGCCGCGCCACCGGGCGCTCGCGGCGGAAGCGCGCGAGGATGTCGTACTTGTCCGGCCGTTTCCAGAATGTCGGGTCGGCGAGGCGGATGTCGTCGAGGTTCTCGGTCATCGCCGTCTGTTCAATAGTATTTGGAGCAATTGTCAATCAGACAACCGAGATGGCCAAGCCTCGCGGGTGACGCCCACTTCAGGACCTTTGATCGACTGGACCGGGTTTCTGCAATGGGTCGTTTCTCGCCGTCGTGGGCCTGCCCGAGCTGCGTCCGAAGTCGAACTGTGGTCCCGACTTGGATGGATCGGATCGGAGCAGACGGCAGGGCGCAGAGCAGACCTTCAAATAGAGCACTGCTGAGGCAAGAGACCGGTTGCATTCGCTCCGGGGCAGGGCAGACTGCGCCTCTGGTTCATTGGGGAGGCAAACCATGAGCAAACCGCAGGTCGACTGGCACGGCTCCTTCGCCGTGATCGTCACGCCTTTCGACGCCGAGGGCGGGATCGACGAGGCGGGCTACCGCCGGGTCGTCGAGCTGGTGGTGGAGGCCGGCTGTCATGGGGTGATCGCCGCCGGGAGCACCGGCGAGTTCTTCCTCATGACCAACGAGGAACGCAAGCGGGTCTTCGAGATCGCGGTCGATCAGGCTGGCGGGCGGGTGCCGGTTCTGGGCTGCCCCATGGCCTTGGGCGAGGCCGATATCCTGCGGCTGTCCCAGGACGCCGCCGCGGCGGGCTGCGCCGGGCTGATGGTCCTGCCGACGCTCTACGTGCCGCTGACCGAGCCGCAGATCAAGGGCTACTATCAGCGCCTGTCAGACGCGGCCGGCCTGCCGATCATGCTCTACAACTCGCCGCGCTACGTGAACGCCTCGCTTTCGGCCGACTTCGTCGGCGAGCTGATGGAGATCGAGAACGTCGTGGCGATCAAGGACACGACCTTCGACCTCTACACCACTTCGCGGCTGATCCGGGTCTGCGGGCCCGAGCTCAAGGTCTTCATCGGTCTGGAGGATCTCTTCGTACCGGCCCTGGCCATCGGCGCGGTCGGCGCGGTCGCCATGCTGCCCCAGGTGGTCGGGCGCATGGCGGTCGAGCTTTACGAGGCAGCCGTCGCCGGCGAGCGGGACCGGGCCCGCGCGCTGCACCACAAGATGGGCCGCGCCTACGAGCTCTTCGGGCTCGGCGGCGGCTACATGGCGATCAAGGCGGCGATGAACCTGCAGGGCAAGCCGGGCGGCTTCTCCCGCCTGCCGCTGACGCCGTTGAGCGGAGACGAAACCGCGGCCCTGCGCGAGATTCTCAAGGATCTGGACCTGCTGTAGCCGGCGGAGGCGAGACGACCGACATGACCCCAAAGGACCGGACCCTGGCCTTGATCGGCGCGCCGAGCGACATCGGCGCCGGCCACCGCGGCGGCGCCATGGGGCCGGAGGCCCTGCGCGTTGCCGGCCTGGCGCGCGCCCTGCGTCGCCTGGGTTATAGCGTCGCCGACCGTGGCGACGTGAGCGGGCCGGCCAATCCGGAGGCGGCGCCGGTCGAGGGCTATCGCCATCTGGCCGAGGTGACCGCCTGGTGCCGGGCCCTGCGCGACGCCGTGGCCCTGGCCCTCGGCGAGGGGCAGTTTCCGATCGTCATGGGCGGCGACCACTGTCTGGCGATCGGCTCGATTGCCGGGATCGCCAAGCACTGTGCCGACCAGAACCGGCCCCTCAGCGTCCTGTGGCTCGACGCTCACGCCGACTTCAACACGCCGGCGACCTCGCCCTCGGGCAACATTCACGGCATGCCTGTGGCAGTGCTCACCGGCCATGGTCCGGCCGCCTTGACCGATCTCGGTCACGCCCGGCCGATCCTCCCGGCGCCGCGGATCGTTCAGGTCGGCATTCGCTCGGTCGACCGGGTCGAAAAGCGCATGGTGGTGGAGAGCGGTCTGGAGGTCCATGATATGCGGCGCATCGACGAGACCGGGATGCGCGAGACCATGGCTGGCATTCTGGGGAGGGTGGCGGCTAGCGGGGGACACCTGCATGTCAGCTTCGACGTCGATTTCCTCGACCCCGCCATCGCGCCGGGGGTCGGCACCACGGTCGCCGGCGGGCCGACCTATCGCGAGGCCCAGCTCTGCATGGAGATGATCTACGATTCCGGCCTGATGGCCTCGCTCGACCTGATGGAACTCAATCCGGCCTACGACGAACGCAACAGAACGGCCAAGCTGATGGTGGAACTGGTCGAGAGCCTCTTCGGCGAGCAGATCCTGAGCCGCCATCACTCCACCCTGTAAGGCCGGAAAAAGGACTGGGCAACGCCATGGCAAAGCCGCCGCACACCTCTGCTGAGCTGATTGAAATCGAGTCCGAGCTCGGCGCCCACAACTACCATCCGCTCGATGTGGTCCTGACCAAGGGCGAGGGCATCTGGGTCTGGGATGTGGACGGCAAGCGCTACCTGGACTGCCTGTCGGCCTATTCGGCGGTCAACCAGGGCCATTGCCACCCCAAGATCCTGGCCGCCCTGGTCGATCAGGCGGGCCGCCTGCCGCTGACCTCGCGGGCCTTCCGCAACGACCAGCTGCCGCTGTTTTACGAGGAGATCTGCGCCCTCACCAACTCGCACAAGGTGCTGCCCATGAACAGTGGGGCGGAGGCCGTGGAGACCGCGATCAAGGCGGTGCGCAAGTGGGGCTACGAGGTCAAGGGCGTGGCCGCGGACCAGGCCGAGGTGATCGTCTGCGAGAACGGCTTTCACGGCCGCACCATCACCATCGTCGGCTTCAGCACCGATGCCACGGCGCGCGGCGGCTTCGGGCCCTTCACGCCGGGCTTCAAGATCGTGCCCTTCGGCGACGCCAAGGCCCTGGAGGCCGCGATCACCCCCAACACGGTGGGCTT
>JAJFGK010000129.1 GCA_021776195.1 Kiloniellaceae bacterium
TCATGGCGGCGCGCGAGCTGGAGGGCCGCGAGGCCAGCCCGAGCGCCGGGGTGATCGACAGCCAGTCGGTGAAAACCACGGAATCCGGTGGGATCAGCGGTTATGACGCGGGCAAGAAGATCAAAGGACGCAAGCGTCACATCGTCGTCGATACCCTGGGCCTCTTGATCGGCCTGATCGTCCATGGCGCCGACATTCAGGACCGCGACGGCGCACCGCTGGTGCTCAAGTCGATCCTGCGCGCCTTCCCCTGGCTGCGCCATCTCTTCGCCGATGGCGGCTATGCCGGACCCAAGCTGCGCGCCGCCTTGCGCAAGCTCGGCGACTGGACGCTCGAGATCGTCAAACGATCCGACGACGCCAAGGGCTTCGAGGTCATCTCGCGGCGCTGGGTCGTGGAGCGAACCTTCGCTTGGCTCGGGCGATGCCGGAGGCTGGCCAAGGACTGGGAAAAATCAATCGCCAGCGCAGAGGCCTGGGTCCTCATTGCCCACATCCGCCTCGTCACCCGCCGCCTCGCAAGGTATTGTTATGTCCCATAGACTTTTGAGTCAGACACTTAGAGACGGCCTTACGTGATTGCCACCATGTGCCCGGAGCTCTTGAATACTGTCCCCGCATCTACGAATTCCACTTGTTCAACTTTCCAAACTAGACAACCGTAATATCTCCAAGTAGAAGCACAAATCTGTAGAATTTGGAAATTTCTCCAAATTGTTTTCGACAGAAATACTATTGTAGAATCGTACATATTTATCAATATTGTCTTTATCATTAAGGAGTCCATGTTTGTTCAATTTCTCCACAAAATCATCGAATATCTCCTCACTCCGAAATATCCCTTCCCTAACCATTGACCCATAGCCGCTCACATAAATGTCAGTCCCGAGTGGGCACAAATTGCTCGGGGCCGATATAGAACCATAGATTTCCCCCAGCCTATCTGAACGTAGCACGATAATTTCGTTCATTTCGGTGTGTCTATTACAGTATTTCAGTATTTTATTCACAATATTTCTATCGTGTGACAACATAAATGGAGAATCATGCGGCCTACTAGAATATATGTCTTTCCAATGAATCTCTAATTCCTGGGGAAGACTTCCTTGATAGTGCGCAGCATCAAAATCTTCCCACATCATTCTATCCACACCAGAATAAAAAATCTGCCCGACTTGGGGAGGCTCAAGTATCAATTTCATATGCGAAATCTCTTCCCTGCACCATTCGGGCTTCCGCACAATCACATAACCACAAACCTTATCCATGGGGTATTTTCCAAAATTCAGTTAGATTTCGTCGGAATATGCGGTTTTCCACCGTATCCTGGCACGTGAATATGGTCACCGCCATCCCAATGGCTTGTGCCACGATCATCACGAGAATCCTGAACTCCCACTTCTCTGGCCCAATCAAGTATTGTATCAGCTTCACTATCAGTGAGAGGCTTTCGGCCTCCGTGCGTTGCGTCATTAATTAGGTCATTTAGAGCCTCTCTGTCAGGGTCATGACTAGGGGCCCCTGGTTTCGGTGAGCTGAAGAAAGTGTCTGGAACAAAATCGGGATCAATCGGACAGAACCCAGGTGGTGATGGTGGAACAGTTGCGAGTTCTGGGGACACAATACTTATCTATTGAATTTCTTCCGGGAGCGGTCATTCCAAGTAGGCTAGCAAATGCCAGTTAAGTATTGTGTCCCCAGAACTCCCCAGAACTCCCAGAAGAGTTAAATGGTGACAATTTCTAGGTGCCGCAGTCAACATACTTAAGTGCTTGCGCTTGCAGGGCCTCGGACCCTGACAAACGCCGATCTAGATCTGGGGACACAATAATTATCTATTGGATTCCTTGGCGGATTCAGGTTGCAAGTGCACCATTCTTGGATTTTAGCAGGAACTCGTGCGGGGTCTGATGGGCGCGCGGGCTGGGGACGTAATGCCCAATTGGCCTGCGGCAGCGTACTTGGAAGGATCTCTTGATGGGGGTACAGAGTCCCCACGGCGTGTCCCCAGAAGATGAAGAACGGAACGGCACCGGCGCAGAGCCGTTGGAGTGAAAGATGGAAAGCTCAGACGACCAGAAGGTCTATCTGGATGGCCACATCGACGTGCCGGCCGAGCGGCTCGCGGCCGTCGAGGGTGCGCTGCCGGCGCATATTGCGCTGACCCGGGCGGAGGCCGGCTGCATCTCCTTCGAGGTCGTCGCCAGCGCGACCGTCGAGGGGCGCTTCATGGTGACGGAGGTCTTCGTCGATCAAGCGGCCTTCGAGGCCCATCAGCAGCGGACGAAAAGCTCTGACTGGTTCAAGGTCACCGAGGGCATTCCCCGCGCGTATTCCATCCGGGTGGGTGACGAAGAGTAGGTGTGGCGCGGGATTGATCCCGCCCCAGCGAAATCGCTCACAAGAGGCTATCGGGATGGAGAAGCCGGGCCGAAATGGCCCTGGCCTCGGCGGCGCGCTTCAAGGAAGATAACCGGCCCCGCCGCCGACCGCCGCGAGACCGAAAGGACCCTCCCCCATGCGCCACCTGCCCCTGCTCGCCGTCATCCTGATCGTCTATAACGCGGTCGCCTTTTCCGCCACGGCATTCCTGACCCAGTCCGTCTTCGCGTTCGGCCTGCCGTCGGGGGCGGCCTGGAGCCTGACCGGGTCGGACCTCCTGGTGGTGCTGGCCTTGATCCTGCTCTATCTGGAGATCCTCAAGGCGACGCGGACCACGGCGGCGACCATCGTCGATCACGCGCTCAGCCTGGTGGTCTTCGTGGTCTGTCTGGTCGAGTTCCTGCTGCTGCCCGCCTTCGGCACGGCGCCCTTCTTTCTCATCGTGCTGATCGCCCTGATCGACGTGGTCGCCGGCTTCACCGTGACCATCGCCGGGGCGCGGCGCGACATCGCGCTGGACGGCGGCATGCGGCTTTAGGGCGGCACAGCGGCCCTCCTTGCCCGCCCGCGGGCCGTTCGCTCGGCGCAGGCGGATCTTGACCGACCTCAAGGACCCGGCCACTCTGTTGCTTCGGCGCCGCGGATCTAGCGGCAAGAAGCCCTGCCCCTGGCGTCGGACGCGTAGCTGTTTGGGTTAACGGGGCCGCCCGCCGCCGCCGGACACCACAATCCGCAGCGGCAAAGGCCTGGCACGGTCGGGGCAACGGGGACGTCTGGGGCGTCCGGGCGATGCGACCGAGACCGGGGGAGTTATGGCCACTTCGTCTTCCGAGGACGGGTCGGGCACGGCTAGGGACAGCGCCGGCAAGGGGTCCAGGTCCAACCTGCTCATGGAACAGAGTTTCGCGCTCAAAGCACAGGGGCTGCCGCCGCGCGGCCTTTTGCTGGCCGGGGCCGCCGGTGTCGCGGCGCTGCTGGTCCTGGCCCTGGGCCTGCTGTTCGATGGCCGGACCGGCGCCTTCTGGTTCGGCCGCGGCGCCCCGGTCTTTGCCTTTCCCTTCTCGATTCAGGCCTTGATGCACGTTCTCTTCGCCGTCGGTCTGGCCGAGCTCTTCGTCCGTGCGCGGGTCGCCAGGTGGGAGACCGCCTTTCTCGATCAGGGACTGTTGCCGGAAGACGACGAGACCGTGCTGCAAATCAAGGATCTCGGCGCCATCCGCCGGCGGGTCGCCGAACTCTTCGACGGCGACGCCGGGTTCCTGCCGTCGCTGATCGACCTGGCGATCCTGCGGCTGCAGACCAGTCAATCGGTGGACCAGGCGGCCAACGTGATGAACGCCAGCCTCGAGCTCTTCGGCCAAAGGGTCGAGCTGCGCTACCAGATGATCCGCTATCTGATCTGGGTGATCCCCACGGTCGGCTTCATCGGCACGGTGGTCGGCATCGCCTCGGCCCTGGACTTCATCGATCCCGACCAGATGGATCTGAAGATCGTGACGGCGAGCCTGTCCGTCGCCTTCGACACCACGGTGATCGCCCTGATCTGGAGCGCCATTCTGGTCCTGGCGCAGCACGTGGCGCAAAAGCGAGAGGAGATGGCGCTCAATCGGGCTGGCCACTACTGCCTGACCAACCTGATCAACCGCATCTATATCGCGCCCCCTGCGAGCGGAGGGTGAGGCGTCATGCGCCGCAGGTCCCGAGAAATCACGATCTTCAGCCTTTCCATGATGGACGTGGTCACCGGCGCCATGGGCGCGTTTCTGATCGTGATGGTGGTCTTGGCCCGCTACTACGAGAGCGACCCGGCGAACCGCGAGAACGTCGAGGCCCTGAAGGCGGAGCTGACCCAGGTGCGCGACCGGCTGCGCGACATCGATCTCGCGGTCAAGGGGTTGGACGGCGACAGTAGCGATGTCACCCAGGCCCTCAGGAAGGCCTCGGACAACCTTTCCGAAGCCGAGCGCGACGCCGAGAAGCTGCGCGAACAGCTCGATCAGGCCAAGCAGGAGATCGAACGCCAGGACAACACCATCGGCGAGCTGATCAAACAACGCGCCTTTGCCGTCGCCAGCTTCTGGACCTGCGAGGGGGTCGATGTCGATATCTACGTCTGGGACACGCAACTCGCCGCCAAAGACGATGCGCCGGCGCCTTTTTTCGATCCCGCGAAGACCCAGGGGGCGAACTGGACCGGCGACAAGCGCAGCGACTGGGGCAGCGACGGCTACGAATCCTGGCTGACCTCCAGTTCCGTGGCGGGCACCCTGCACAAGGTCTATGTGAAGCTGATCGAACCGAGCAGGGTCAAGAGGCCCTGCCGCGTTCACACGATCGTCACCCATGCGGCCGGTGCCAGGCACTACGCGCGAAACCTGAGCGCCGCCCGGCCCTGGGTCTATGTCGCCAAGCTCCAGCAGAACAGCAACCTGGAGAAGGGCTTCTTCGAGCTGTCGGACCCGAGCGACGACGAGATCAAGGCAGAGATTCGCGCGGTCGACCTCCGCCGCCGCACCTCGGGAAGCTAACGGCTGAGATTGAACAAGGGGCGAGGTATGGCCGAAACCGGCGAGAGTCTCCTGAAACGCTGCGAAGAGGGCCACGTGTTCGACGTGACGCGGCACGCGACCTGTCCGACCTGCGGGTCGCCGGTCGCCGGAAGGGGCCGGCCCGGGCCGGTCCAGAACGGGCCGGGCCGGAACGAGCCGGCTCAGAACGAACCGGCCCAGAGCGAGCCGCCGCCGGCAGCGACCGATGCCGGGGCGCCGGCCGACGCAAACATTGCCGGCGCTCCGACCAAGCTCGATGGAGCGCGGACAAAGCTGCCAGCGGCATTCAGAGGCCTGCGCGGCCTCGCCCTGGCCGGCGGCGCGGTTGGCGCGGTCCTGCTGGTCGTGGCCATTCTGACCAGCGGCGACCAGTCCCCGGACGGCGCCAGAAGCAACGCCGTCGAGGACAGTGCCCCGACGTCGCAAGCGCCAGCGGTCATCCGGCAACAGGACGAAGCGACGGCGCCTTCCAGCACGGCCCCCTCCCGCGACGCCCCCTCCAGCAACGCCCCCTCGAGCAACGCCCCCTCCAGCAACGCCGACGACTTCAACCCCTCGACCGCCGACCCCTATGGCGTCTGGGAGATGTACACGCCGACCGCCAATCAAGGCCCCTTCCGGCACGTCATCGAGATTCGCCCCGACGGCAGCTACAGCGTCAACGCCGGCCCCTATAGCCACGCCGGATCCATGACCTTTACCGGCCGGGTCTATCAGCTCCAATCGCGCACCTCCGCCTATCAGGACGGCGGCGCGTTCTTTCGCCCCGACCCGGACACCATCGTGTTCGAGGGGCGCCTCGGCAGGACCGTCTGGGTTCGGGTTCAGCAGCCGACCCTGTTCGACTTGACCGACGACAGAATCCCTCTGCCGGCCAATCTGCCGGCCGCCCTGAAGCGCATGGCCGCCAACATCCGCGCCTCCTGGCGGAACGACGCGGTGCCGGTTCGTTTCGAGGTCGAGCGCACGCGACACGGCGCCTACGAGCTCAAGGCCTCCTTCATGTCACCGCAGGATTCGACCGGTCTTGCGGTCACCTGGGGCCTCTATCACACCAGCCAGTTCGACATGGGCGGCGTCAACTGGTTCAATAAGCCTCTGCCGGAGGCCTTCGTCGACCTGCCGGAAGCCTATGCGGCCCTGGGCGCTGTCGGCCCCCTCAAACGGGCCAGCCTGGGCTATTTCAACCGCGGTGGCGGCGGCAACACCTACGACGCCGCGGCACCGCCAGCCTGGATGATCAACCCCGAAGCCGGCGGCGGCGGTCTGGTCGAGGCGGTGACTCGGTAACGATGCCTGGTGGAAAGCGACGCCGCCGCCAAAGGGGGTCGCCTCACGCCTCCGCCGCCCTGGGCAGCGTCTCCGCCCCCTCCCCCAGGATCTCGCGGCGCTCCAGTCCCAGGGTCGCCTTCAGCACTTCGAAGCCCTTGTGGGTCACCGCCAGCGCGCGGCTGTCGGGTTGGCGGCGCCACCAGGCCCGCTCCAGGCCGCGTTGGAACAGCGCGGTGGCCAGGGCGCCGGCGTAGTGGTCGCGCCGTTCGGTCCAGTCCAGGCAGTGCCGGACCAGCGGTTGGCGGCCGCGCTGCAGGGTCTCGCCCGCCAGCCCCAGGGACTGGCAGAGCGCCAGGCCGACGGGTGTCAGGGCGAAGCCGCCGCCGCGCGACAGCAGGGCGCCGCGTTCGGCCAGGCGTTCGGCGATCAGCACGCCGAGACGGCCGGCGATATGGTTGTAGCAGCTCCGCGCGGTCATGACCTCGGCCGCCGCGCGCGGCGGCAGGGCCCGCAGGTGATCGCGGGGCGCCAGGGTCATGAGCCCTTCCAACGCCGTGGCCACCGCCTCGCCGGTCAGGCGGTAGTAGCGGTGCCGCCCCTGGGGCCGGCAGGCCAGGATGCCGTGCGCCAGCAGAGTCTTCAGGTGGAAGCTCGCGGTCTGGGGCGAGACGCCGGCGCGGTAGGCCAGCTCCTTGGCGGTGTAGGCGCGGCCGTCCATCGCCGCGCAGACGATCGTCGCGCGCGCCCGGTCGGCCAGCGCCGTCGCCAGGACATCGACCCGGGGCTCCAGGTTCACGATGGCGCCTCAAAAGGTAACAGCGTCATGGAAATCATCCCCATTGAAGAGAGCAGCCGGTTCGCCGATGATTCCGCGAAACGCGGCCGCCGTCGAACCAGAGGAACCATCCCATGTATGTCGTGATCTTTGAAGTGCGGCCCAAGGACAATCGCCTCGACGACTATTTGAGCGTCGCCGCCGCGCTGCGGCCGGAACTGGAGAAGATCGACGGCTTCATCTCGGTCGAGCGTTTTTCCAGCCTGACCACCGAGGGCAAGATCCTCTCGCTGTCCTTCTGGCGCGACGAGGCGGCGATCAAGGCCTGGCGCGAGCAGGCCGACCACCGCGCCGGCCAGCGCCGCGGCCGCGCGGACATCTTCGCCGACTACCGCATCCGGGTCGCCGCCGTGCTGCGCGACTACGGCATGACCGAGCGCGACCAGGCACCGCCGGGGCACTAGCAAATCGAACTTGGTGAACTGATATGGCCCGCGTCACTCGTGCCGCAGTCGTCATCCCGGAAAATGCGCCAGCCTTTATCCGGGATTGTATGTTTGGTTTGGCCGTGGCCCGAGATCCCGGCTCGCTCCCCGGCTCCCTGCCGGGGTCCGTCCGGGATGACCACTCCATAATGCCGATTGCCGGGTTGGGGCACGAGCCCTGTTCCCTTCGAAGGCCGGGGCCTGTATTCGAATCGGGGCTTTAGGGCTTGTTAGGGCGAATTGGCTAAGACCTGGGCCTGAGACTTGCGGGACCGTGGGGGACTATTGGGTGCCTGATTGTGAAACCATCACCGACCTGCTGGCCGTCCTTGCCGAGGAAGGCCCAGGTGACGGCTGGCTGACGGTTCGAACCCGGCGCGAAGAGGCGACCTATTCTCGCGCCGACCTGCTGGCGCGCGCGGCCGCGTTTGCCGAGGCCCTGGCCGCGCAAGGGCTGGCGCCTGGCGATCTGGCCCTGATCGCCCTGCGTAGCGGGCTCGATCAGATCGCGGCTTTCTTGGGAGCGCTGCAGCTGGGCGCCCAACCCGCCTTCCTGGCGCCCCTGACGCCCAAGCAGAAGGCCGCGGTTCACTGGCGCCAGTTGGCCCAGATCTGTGCCGCCAGCCGTCCTGCGATCCTGGTGGTCGAGAGCGACCAGTGGGCCGAGACCCGCGCCGCGCTTGGCGCGGCGGTCCCCTTTCCGGTCATCGACGCGGCGGCGGTCGAGGGCAATGCAGCGGCCTGGAGCCCGCATCACCCTAAAACCGACGACACTGCCTTCCTGCAGTTCAGCTCCGGCACGACAGGCCTGCGAAAGGCGGTGCCGCTGAGCCACCGCATGGTCCTGGCCCAGATCGCCGCCGCCCAGAGCGCCTTGGGCCTGACCCGAAGCCATAGGATCGTCTCCTGGCTGCCGCTCTATCACGACATGGGCCTGATCGCCTGTTTCATCATGCCCTTGCTGCTCGGCGTGCCCCTGGTGCTGCTCGATCCCCTGGAGTGGACCCAGCGGCCGGTCGCGCTGTTCGAGGCCATCGAGGCCCACCGCGGCACCCATATCTACCTGCCGAACTTCGCCTTCCATCACCTGGCTTTGACCGTCCCGCCCGAGACCGAGGCCGACCTTTCCTCGGTGAGCGCCTTCATCAACTGTTCCGAACCCTGCAAGGCCACCACCTTCGACCTCTTCCTGGAGCGCTTCGGCCCTCTCGGAGTCGAGGCCGGCATGCTGCAGACCTGCTACGCCCTGGCCGAGGCGGTCTTCGCCGTCACCTACAGCTCGCCGGGTGCGCCGGTCACCCGTCACCCCTGCTCAGACCTCGCGCGTCAGCCGCACCGTCCCACCCTCGACCGCGAGCTCCTGAGCGTCGGCCGGGTCCTGCCGGGCTTCGCGCTGGAGATCCAGGGTTCCGGCGGGGAACCTCTGGCGGAGGGACAGATCGGCGAGATCGCGATCGAGGGGCCATCGGTCTTCGCGGGCTACGCCGGTGACGATGGCCGGTCCCAGGCGGCAGCCACGCCCCGGCGCGAATTAGCCTGGCACCGAACCGGGGACTTGGGGTTCCTTTGGCAGGGCGAGCTCTATGTCGTGGGCCGCCTGAAGGAGATCGTGATCGTGAACGGACGAAACCACTTCGCCCACGACCTGGAGGCCGTGGTCAATCGGGTCGCCGGCATCGCGCCAGGCCGGTCGGTCGCCTTTGGTGTCGACAACGAGCGGAGCGGCAGCGAAGACCTGATCGTCCTGGCCGAACAACGGGGCAGGGCATCGCCCAGCCAGGCCAAGGCCACCGAAAAGGCGGTCAAGCTGGCCCTCCTCGAGGAGTTCGGTCTCAACCCGCGGGTGACCGTCCTGCCCGCGGCGACCCTGATCAAGACCACCAGCGGCAAGATTTCCCGGCTCGAGAACCGCCAGCGCTATCTGGACCGACAGCGCGCGCCGCTCGATGCACCGGCGGCTTAGGGTCGCGAGATGGAAGGGGACGATCTCTTGGGCCTGGTGCGCCAGGCGGTGCGGCAAACATTCTTCGACGAGACCATTGCGGTTACCCGGGAGACCACGGCGGCCGATGTCGACGGTTGGGACTCGCTGGCCCATGTCCGCCTGCTGATGAACATCGAAACGCTGTCCGGGATCGATATCCCATCGGACGAGGCCGACCGACTAGACAGCATCGGCGATCTGGTGGATCTCCTGATCCGCCAGTCTGCGGGCACATCATAGGGTTTGACGGGAGTTCGGCGTGCCGATGGATCGAAGCAAACGACAGTGCCTGCTGGTCGGCACCTGCATCACCTTCGGTATCGAATACCTGTTGCGCCTATCGGACGACTTCCAAAGGCACTACACGCTCGAGACCTTCGCCACCCACTATCAAGACCAGATCCTGGAAAACCTGGGCATGTCAGCGGCGGACTTGGCCAACGCCGACGTCGTGATCTTTCACCCGCCGGGCTGGGCCGACTGGGGCAACGAAGCCGGCTATGAGAACCTTCTCGCCAGCATTCCGCCCCACAGCCAGACCATCACGATACCCTATCCGGTGTTTCACGCGTTCTGGCCATTTCACTGCTACGACGAGAGAAACAAGAACCCCGACGACCGCCCGGCCCCGCGCGGTGAAACGGTCGCCTATAGCTATGGCGATTCCTATCTGCTGGGGCTGCTGCGCCAGGGGCTCAGTCCGGAGGCCGCCACACGGCAGTACCTGTCGGTCGATGTCGCCGGACTGACCGACCTCGACCGCCTTTTGACAAGATCGTTCGAGCGGCAAGAGCCGAAGGAGGCCGAAACCTCGGTCAAGATCCTGGACTTCGTCGCCGAAAACCTCAAACGCAAGCGGACCTTCCTGACGATCAACCACATCGCCAACACGACCCTGCTGCATATGACCAACCAGATCCTGGCGCAGTTGGCGCTGCCCGCCTTGAGCGACCGGGTTCTGGATGACCTCGCCGAGCTGCTGCAGCCGGAGATGCCGATCCATCCTTCGGTCTGCCGCCATTTCGGTCTCGACTTCGCGAACGCCGAGACCCGCTATGCCTACTACGCCCACCGCAGGCCCACCTTCGCGGAGTACATCCTGGACTACGCGTACTTTCGCTGAAGATAGGCTGCTAAAGGTAGACCTCGGCGAGATCGAGCGAGGATTCCTGGCCGACGGCCTCGAACTTTTCCGCGAGCCACTGCTCGGCCGTGCCGCGGCCGAGCTTGAACAGGTGATCGATGAAATCCGGGTCGCTGTTCATCTTGCTCGAGGCGCCGAGCTGGTTCAGCTCGGCTTCGCATTCGATCATGTGCAGGTTCAGCCGCTTGTAGTCGCTGTCCGGCAGGGCCCCGGATTCGATGAGCCGGGTCACGAACTGGATCGCCCGCATCTCGCGGATCAGGCTGGAATTGAAGGTGATCTCGTTGACCCGGTCGAGAATCTCCCGCGCCGTGTTGGGAACCTCGTCGCGGACCAGCGGATTGATCTGCACCAGCACGATATCGGGGCTCTTGCAGTTGTAGATCAAGGGGTAGATCGCCGGATTGCCGACATAGCCGCCGTCCCAGTAGTGCTCGCCCTGGTGTTCGACGGCCTGAAAGAGGAAAGGCAGACAGGCCGAGGCCAAAAGCGCCTCGACGCAGAGATCGCCGTTGCGAAAGACCTTGGGCTTGCCGCTGCGCACATTGGTCGCGCAGACGAAGAGCTTGATCCCGGTGGCATGGCGCAGCAGGTCGAAGTCGATGACCTTCTCCAGGATGTCGCGCAGCGGATTGTAGTTGGCCGGGTTGAGCTGATAGGGCGAGAGCACCCGGCTCATGAAATCGAACAGCCAAAAAGCAGGAGAATCGTCGACCCGCCAGTCGCCGGTCGCCTTTTCCCAGGGGGTGCGCTGGAACGGACCATAGCGGCCGGCCTCGGCAATGCGGGTCCAGAAATCGGCGAGCGCCTTGCGCGCCCCTTCGGCCCCGCCGAGCGCGTCGCCATAGGCCAGGACGGCGGCATTCATCGCGCCGGCGCTGCTCCCGGTGATGCCCTCGATCTCGACCCGTGGATCCTCCAGCAGACGGTCGCAGACCCCCCAGGTAAAGGCGCCATGGGCGCCGCCGCCCTGGAGCGCCAGATTGATCGTTTTTTTCTGCGTGGCGGCGGCCGTGGTTTTTCCTCGTCCTTTCTTGGCGGCGCGGATCTTTGGGGCGCGGGTCTTGGCGGCGCTGGTCTTGGCGGCGCGGGCCATCAGCCAGCCCCAGGAGGGGTGCGAGGTGATCCTATCGGCAAGGCGGCGGTTTCCCCATGGTCGATGTTGAAAGGCTTGTGGCTGAGTATGATCCCCGGCTGCCTGTCGCGCAAAGCGCGGCAACCAGAAGCGGCGCGTCCCACTGGACCCAAGCCCCAGACATGACTATGACCATTCATGAATGCAAGGCGGGCGCCTCGTCCCGCCGGCGATGACGGACCACAGGGAGATGATGCTATGAAGACAATGGTTCTGGCCGGGGCGCTTGCCTCGATCCTGGCGGCGGGCGCCGCGCAGGCCGGCGAGCCGGTGAAGATCGGCATGATCACGACACTCTCGGGCGGCGGCTCGTCGCTCGGCATCGACGTGCGCGACGGTTTCCAGCTCGCCCTCAAGCAGGGCGGCGGCATGCTGGGCGGCCAGGCCGTCGAGCTGACGGTGGAAGACGACGGGCGCAAGCCGGACAAGGCGGTCCAGATCGCCCAGCGGTTCATGAAGAGCGACAAGGTCGACATTATGACCGGCATCATCTGGTCGAACCTGGCCATGGCGGTGGTCCCGAAGGTGACCCAGGCCGGCCTGATCTACGTCAGCCCCAACGCCGGGCCCTCGGCCCTGGCCGGCAAGAAGTGCCACAAGAACTACTTCAATGTCGCCTGGCAGAACGACAACCTGCACGAGGCGGTCGGTCAGTACGTCAAGGATCAGGGCTACAAGAAGGTCTACATCATGGCGCCGAACTATCCGGCCGGCCAGGATGCGCTGACCGGCTTCAAGCGCTTCTACGGCGGCGCGCTGGCCGGAGAGACCTATACCCAACTGGGCCAGAAGGACTACGCCGCAGAGATCGCGGCGATCAAGGCGGCCGGCCCCGACGCGGTCTTCTTCTTTCTGCCCGGCGGCATGGGCATCTCGTTCTTGAAACAGTACCAGCAGGCCGGCCTGACCGGCGAGCTGCCGCTGTTCGGCCCGGCCTTCTCCTTCTCGCAAGATATCCTGCGCGCCACCGGCGACGCGGCCCTGGGGGTGATCAACTCCTCGCAGTGGAACAAGGACCTGGACAATCCGGCCAACAAGGCCTTTGTCGCCGACTTCCAGGCCGAGTACGGCCGGCTGCCGTCGCTCTACGCCAGCCAGGGCTATGACGCGGCCCGCCTGATCGGCGCGGCCCTGGCCGTCACCGGCGGCGACGCCAGCGACAAGGACGCCCTGCGCGCCGCGCTCGAGACGGCCGATTTCCAGTCCGTGCGCGGCAAGTTCCGCTTCGGCCCCAACCATCACCCGATCCAGGACATCTATATCCGCCAGGTGGTGATGGAAGGCGAACTGCTGACCAACAAGATCCTGGGCACGGCCCTGGCCGACCACAGCGACGCCTACGCCGGCGACTGTAAGTTTTAGGTCACAGGCAGGCCGTGGGCCCCGGCCGCCGCCGGGGCCCCCCTTCCCGCTAGCGGAGAAGCAATGACCGTGCTTTTGGTCATCGAGCAGGTGCTGAACGGCCTGCAGTTCGGTGTCATGCTCTTTGCCATGGCCGCCGGACTGACCTTGATCTTCGGTATCATGGGGCTGATCAACCTGGCCCACGGCACGCTCTACATGGTCGGCGCCTACGGCGCCGCCACGACGCTGGGCGTCACCGGGTCGTTCCTGCTGGCGCTGCTCGCCGGCATGGTGGCGGCGGCCGTCGTGGGGTTGCTGCTGGAGTTGACGATCCTGCGCCGGCTCTATCAGCGCGACCATCTCGATCAGGTTCTGGCGACCTTCGGCATCATTCTTTTCATGAACGAGGCGACCAAAGTGGTCTGGGGGCCGCAGCCGCTCTATTTGAATGTGCCCGAAGCACTGTCGGGCACCGTGACGCTGCTGCCCGGTCTCGACTACCCGGCCTACCGTTTGGTGGTGATCCTGGCCGGCCTCTCGATTGCCGGGCTGCTCTACCTGCTGATCCGTCACAGCCGCCTCGGCATGCTGGTGCGCGCCGGTGCCAGCAATCGGGTCATGCTCGGCACCCTGGGGGTCGACGTGGCCCGGCTCTTCACCCTGGTCTTCGCCCTGGGCGCCATGCTGGCCGGCTTTGCCGGGGCCATGGTGGGCCCGCTGCAGTCGGTCGAGGTGGGCATGGGCGAGGGCATCTTGATCTTCACCTTCGTGGTCATCGTGATCGGCGGCATCGGCTCGGTCCGCGGCGCCCTGGTCGGCGCCCTGCTGGTCGGTCTGGTCGACACCCTGGGCCGCGCCTTCCTGCCTCAGCTCCTGCGGCTTGTCATGGCGCCCTCCGAGGCCGACGGCCTCGGCGCGACCCTGGCCACCTTGGGGATCTATCTGCTCATGGCGGCGATTCTGTTGTGGCGGCCCCGCGGTCTCTTCCCGAGCCACGGCTGAGGGAGGGCAGGCGGCCGTGCGCAAGACTGTCGTCCTGATCGCCGGCCTGCTGGTCCTCCTGGCCATTCCGCCGCTTGCCGGCTGGCTCGACAACCCTTTCCTGATCACCCTCTTCATCCGGGTGCTGATCTTCGCCCTGGCCGCCGTCAGCCTCGACCTGATCGTCGGCTACGGGGCGATGGTCAGCCTCGGGCACGCGGCATTTTTCGGCCTTGGCGCCTATGTGGTCGGCATCCTGTCGCACCATGCGGCGGAGGAAACGGTCCTGCTCCAGTGGCCGCTGGCGGTCGGGGGCAGCGACCTCGCGCTGCTAACCCTGCCGGCCGCCGCCCTCGTCAGCGGTCTCTTCGCGCTTGTCGTGGGCGCGATTTGCCTGCGAACCGGGGGGGTCTACTTCATCATGATCACCCTGGCTTTCGCGCAGATGGCCTACTTCCTTTTCATCACTTTCAGGACCTACGGCGGCGAAGACGGCCTGTCGCTCTGGGGGCGCAACCGGATGCCGGGCCTGGATCTCGCCGATGACGGACAGTTCTACTACCTTTGCCTGGTCCTGCTGCTGGCTTTCACGGGGCTCTGCCGGCGTCTGGTCGATGCGCCCTTCGGCCAGGTCATCCGCGGCTGCAAGGCCAACGAGCCGCGCATGCGGGCGCTGGGTTTTTCGGTCTACCCTTACAAGCTTCTGGCCTTTGCCATCGCCGGCGCGGGAGCCGGTCTGGCCGGCGGCTTGCTGGCCAACGCCAACGAGTTCGTCAGCCCCGCCTCGATGTCCTGGGTTCAGTCGGGCGAGATCCTGGTCATGGTCATTCTGGGCGGATTGGGAACCCTCTACGGTCCCATTCTCGGCGCACTGACCTTCCTCCTGCTGGAGGACCGTCTGTCGGCCTTCACCGAACACTGGATGCTGGCCCTGGGCCCAATCCTGATCCTGGTGGTCCTCTTTCTCCGACGCGGACTCTACCCGGCGCTGGCCGGACCGGAGGCCGAGGATGGCTGATCTGCTGAGGGTGGAGGGCCTGACCAAACGATTTGGCGGGCTATTGGCCAGCGACGGGATCGAATTGATTGTCGAGGAGGATCGGTGCCACGCCGTCATCGGCCCGAATGGCGCCGGCAAGACCACCCTGATCGGCCAGCTCGCCGGCACCCTTGCGCCCGATGCCGGACGCATCGTGCTGGCCGGCCGCGACATCACCAGGCTGGCGGACCACAGACGCGTCCATCTGGGTCTGGCGCGTTCCTTTCAGATCACTTCGCTGTTCCCGGCCTTCAGCGCCGCGACCAACCTGGCCCTGGCGATTCGAGGTCGCGGCGCCAACCACTTCAGCTTCTGGCGCCGCGCCTCCCAGGACAGGCGCTTGAGCCAGGCGGCGCATGACCAACTGCGCAGGGTCGGATTGGCCGACCGCGCGACCGTGCCGGCGGCGGCGTTGAGCCACGGCGAACAGCGCCGGCTGGAACTGGCCATGGCGCTAGCCGGCCGACCCCGGCTTTTGCTGCTCGACGAACCAATGGCGGGTCTCGGCCCGGAGGAAGGGCTGGCCATGACGGAGCTTCTGGCCGGGCTCAAGTCCGAGGTCACGATATTGCTGGTCGAGCACGACATGGACGCGGTTTTTCGTTTGGCCGACCGCATCACCGTGCTGAACGAGGGCCGCGTGATTTCCAGCGGTTCCCCCGACGAGATCCGGCGCGATCCGGCGGTGCGGCGGGCCTATCTCGGTGAGTGGGGCTGATGCTGACGGTTCGGGGCCTCGAAGCCGGCTACGGCTCAGGCAAGGTGCTCTTCGGGGTCGATCTCGAGGTCGGCGCCGGCGAGGTCGTTGCCCTGATGGGGCGCAACGGCATGGGCAAGACCACGACCCTGCGCGCCATCATGGGTCTCCTGCCGGCCAGCGCGGGTCGCGTGGATTTCGAGGGGCAGTCGCTGGTCGGGCAACCAACCTACGCCGTGGCGCGGCGCGGCCTCGCCCTGGTGCCCGAAGGCCGTCAGATCTTTCCCAACCTGACTGTGACAGAGCAGTTGATTGCGACGGCAAGTACCCCTGCCGGCGGCGACTCGCTGTGGGACCTGGAGGCCGTACTTACTCTCTTTCCGGCGCTGGGCGTGCGCCTCGGCCACTGGGGCAACCAACTGTCCGGCGGCGAACAGCAGATGCTGGCCATCGGCCGCGCCCTCATGACCAACCCAAAGTTGCTGATTCTTGACGAAGCCACGGAGGGCCTGGCGCCGCTCTTGCGCGATGAAATCTGGACCTGCCTGGAGCGTTTGCGTGGGCAGGGGCAGGCGATACTGGTGACCGACAAGGACTTTGGCGCGCTCGCGCGCATCGCCGGCCGCCACATTATCCTGGAGAAAGGCCGGGTTGTCTGGTCGGGAGAACCTGCGGGCCTGACCGCCGATCCGGCCTTGCGACAGCGCTACCTGGGCATCTGAACAGAGCGGCCGTGAGAGCATTTAGGGCTCAGGCTTAACTCGGTCTTCACCCCCGAAGGACTAAGCTTTCCTGCCTCCTGGCGACCAACGGAGGCGATGGCAGAGAAGATCATGGACACCACGCCCGATACCGACAAGAAGTATGCCGCCCATGGCGGTCGGATCACCCTTGCGACACGCCTGCGCGCCTGGTGGGAGGGCGATCTGCTGTCCTTGCGACAAGGCGGCCATCGCGGCGAGGCCCTCGAAGAGGAGGTTGCCGGGCGTGACCGACGGGAAATCGACCCGATCGCTCTGCGGCAGGAAATCTGGGGCCAAGGCTACACCCGGCCCAGCAGTCGTGAGTTCTTCCTGGAACTGGTGAAGCCGCTCGGACTCAACTCAGACACGACGCTAAATCTCTATGGTTGCGATCTCGCCAGGGGTGCCTGCGACGCCGCGGAGGAGCTCGGCAGCTATGTGCGCGGCTTCGACCGCGACCCTGAAATCATCGATCTGGCCCAAAAGCTCATCGCCACGACTGAAGTGAAGTCCCATGTGGAAGTCGCGAAACTGGACCCTGCGGAGGATCCGATCGGGGCCGACAAGACGGCGCGCCTATTCTGCCACAACTGGCTTTGGCAAAGCCCCAACAAGGAAGAAATTCTTTCCGCGATGACAGATAAAATGCTGCCGGGCGGCCAGTTTCTTCTCACCGATTTGATGCTTGGCGACGATACCCCGCTGTCCGACCTCGAACACCTCAACTGTGACGAGGGCGTCCACGATCAACTCTGGACTCCCTCCCACTATGGCGAGGTCTTGGAAAAGCTAGGCTTGGATCTGCGCATCAACGAGGATCTCTCGGCCAGCTATCAGAGTCTAATTCAGCGCGCCTGGCATGGTTTTGCCAAGGAGGAAGCGCTGCTCCAGTTCGGCCCCGAAACCGCCGGCCGAATAATCACGCTCGCCGAACTCTGGACCGGACGCAGCCTTGCCCTGGGCGCCGGGACCCTCAAGCTCAATCGGCTCTTGGCCCTTAAGCACTAGATGTGCTGTGTCGCGGGGGAAGGGGCCGTCGTCGAGCTGACGGCTCCCTGGTCAGGATATCAATCGAACAGCGCGTCGATCTCGTCTTGGCTGATTGCCGAGCCCTCGAGCTGCGGCCCGTTCATCAGGTTTGCCGTCGTCTCGCCGTTCTGAGTATCCGGCACCGGAACGTCGGCAAAGGCCTCAACGCCCCAGATATCGATCATCGAGCGGACTCTCTCCTCGATGAAGTGGATGGTCTTCACCACCTTGGTCACTCGCTGTCCGGTGATATCTTGGAAGTTACAAGCCTCGAAAATCGTGATCACCTCTTCGGCCACATGATCCACCAGAGCCATGACCTCGTCGTCGTCGTGGTGCGTGTTGGCGACCTTGTTGATCTCCTTTTCGATCCTCTCGTTGGATTCGAGGATCTTGTTCGTGGCATTTTCCGTCGCGCTGACAATGGCATCCAATTCGTTCGACGCATCGTCGATCCGGTCCTCGCCGGCATGCGGATGCTTGATCGAGGCGAGTTCGGACTTCGCCTTGGCGATCGCCCGCACCATCATCGCGACTTCAGATAGGACGACCGCCGGATCTTCATCCGGGTTCGAGCCCATCGGTTCCGCGTCTTTCTGGCCCGACGGCATGGCTTCCACGGAACTGCGCAGTTCGGCGACTTCCGCGCGCAGCGCATTGACCGCGTCGAGGACCTCGGCATTGTGAATCCCGCTGGGGTCGACCGCGACGCCGGGTCCGCCTTCACCGCCGAAGCCGCCGACCAGCTGTCGGATCCGCTGCTCCTGCTGGCGGGCCCTCATTTGGCGTTCCGCCGCGAATTCCTTCTTCACCGCCGCCTGGTTCATCGAGAAATCCCTCCTGATATGCGCTGCCGCGGCCGATACCTGGCCAAAGCTTCTCTTCAACTCGATGGTTATAAGTCTCAATAATTGACAAAATATGACTCACGACCGGCGTACGATGCTTGGTTTGGAGCTTGAATAGCGCGAGGATCGCACGGCGAAAAGCGTGAGGACCGCTCGGTCCAAACTTGCCGAAATTGGCCCACTACTACCTTAGGATATTAACTACAATTTTACTCTGAACACCTAAATTCCAAGACTGTAAACTCACCAGTGGCATTAGCTTTGGCTCAAACGATGTCCAGCTCGCAAAAGAAATACCAGACCGCCAGCAAATCCGCAGGCCGCATTCCCATCAGCATGCGGGTGAAAGCGTGGTGGGAAGGCGACGAGTTGTCGTTCCGCGCGAAGGCCAAGGATTCAAACGGCGACGGTGCGGTTCTGCCTGTCAAGGTCGAGCTGCAGGCACTGGAACTCATGCAGGATGTCTGGGGTCCGGGCGCCCACCAACCGAGCGACCCGGCCTTCACCCTCGATTTCCTCAGACCCCTGGGCCTCGACCCCACCATGACAATCGTCAACCTTGGCGCCGGCTTCGGATTGTTGGCGCGGACCATGGCCGCTGACTTCGGGTCCTGGGTCCAGGCGTTTGAGACCGACGAGGACATGGTCGCGCTCGGAAAGGAAATGTCGATCAAGGCAGGCCTCCTCAAAAAGGCTTCGATTTTAACCTTCGACCCCGACAACCACGAGTTTCGGCCTGGCTATGCCGATACCGTAGTAGCACGGGAGTTCCTCTATCGGATCGCCAAGAAAGACCTACTTCTGGAAAAATGCCATGTGCACCTGAAGGACTTTGGCCAGCTCCTCTTCACCGATTTTGTCTTGGCGGAAGGCGCGGCTGCATCCGATTTGGGAAAACTGGCCGAACTGGAGAAGGACGATGTCACCTACTGGTCGGGGCCCCGCTACGAAAAAGCCTTGGTCAACCTCAATTTCGACCTCCGCATCAACGAGAACATGACCGACCGCTTCCTGCCCATGGCGACTGCCGCCTGGGCCCAGTTCGCCGACAGCAACAAAGCCGAGAACTACGGCGAGAACACGTCCTCGATTCTGCGCCGTGAACTGGATCTCTGGAGCGAACGCCTGGATGCCTTCAACCGAGGGACCCTGGAAGTTCGCCGTTTTCACTGCCTGAAGCCCGCTTGGAGCTGATCGATCGCGCCTCCCGGCCGCTCAGCGGAATCGCGTCTTGACAGTGCCCCAGCCCCTGCCTATGGTCCGCGCCGTTTCGCCAGTGGTGGAACGTGAGATTCAACAACAGAGCTCAAGAAAAGGAGCCAGGCCATGAAGGTTCTGAACTCCCTCAAGACCGCGAAGCTGCGTGAGAAGTCCTGCCGTGTCGTGCGTCGGCGGGGCCGGGTCTACGTGATTAACAAGAAAAACCCGCGCTTCAAGGCTCGCCAGGGCTGATATCCGACTGCTGTACCGGTTGAGGTACGTCGCCGGGCCGTGACCCTCAAGGGCCGCGGCCTTTTGTGTGGGCGCGTTGTGCGCGGCGAGAGTCCCGCCACGGTCCGTTGACCCTTCGGCGCGACGCTCCCATAGTGGCCGCCCATGAAAATGCCCGAACCCGACCAGGCGGTGATCGACGACAAGGCAGCCATTGTCGCGGGCCTGCGCGCGATCGTGCCGGGCGAGGGCGTGATCGTCGAGGCCGACGAACTCAGGGTCTATGAGTCCGACGGCCTGACCGCCTATCGCCAGCCACCCTTGATCGTCGTGCTGCCGGAAACCACCGCCCAGGTCGCCCAGGTACTGCGCTTCTGCGCCGAGCGGGGCATCAAGGTGGTGCCGCGCGGGGCCGGAACGTCGCTGTCTGGCGGCGCCCTGCCCCTGGCCGACGGGGTCTTGCTGGCCATGGGCAAATTCAACCGCATCCTCGAGGTCGACACCGAAAACCGCTGCGCCGTGGTCCAGCCCGGGGTAACCAATCTGGCCATTACCAAGGCGGTCGAGAGCGACGGCTTCTACTACGCACCAGACCCCTCTAGCCAGATCGCCTGCTCGATCGGCGGCAATGTGGCGGAGAATTCCGGCGGCGTGCACTGCCTGAAGTACGGCCTGACCACGAACAACTTGCTGGGTCTGGAGCTGGTGACGATCGACGGCGAAATCCTGCGCGTCGGCGGCAAGCATCTGGACTCCGAGGGCTACGACCTGCTCGGACTCCTGACCGGGTCGGAGGGTCTTCTCGGCGTGGTGACCGAGGTCACCGTGCGCCTGCTGAAACAACCGGAGACGGCCCGCGCCCTGCTGATGGGATTTGCCACCAGCGAAGAGGCCGGCAACGCGGTCGCCGCGATCATCGCGGCCGGGATCATTCCCGGCGGCATGGAAATGATGGACAAGCTGGCGATCCACGCCGCCGAGGACTT
Organism: Kiloniellaceae bacterium; assembly: GCA_021776195.1. The sequence continues at coordinate 20,825 of JAJFGK010000129.1, forward strand.
CGTCCAGGCCGGCTATCCACTTGACGTCGAGGCTCTGCTGATCGTCGAACTGGATGGCCCCGAGGCCGAGGTCGATCACCTGATCGAGCGGGTCTCCGAACTCGCCAAGGACCAAGGCGCGCTCGACATCCAGGTCAGCCAGAACGAGGCGCAGCGCGCCAGTTTCTGGGCCGGTCGCAAGGCGGCCTTTCCGGCGGTGGGGCGAATCTCGCCGGACTACTACTGCATGGACGGGACCATCCCGCGTCACCAGCTCCCCAAGGTCCTGAAACGCATGCGCGAGATGAGCGCGCAACATGGCCTGAGGGTCGCCAATGTCTTTCATGCCGGCGACGGCAACCTGCATCCCCTGATCCTCTACGACGCCAATGAACCGGGCGAGCTGGAGCGCGCCGAGGAGTTCGGATCGGACATCCTGAAGCTCTGTGTCGAGGTCGGCGGCGTCCTGACCGGAGAACACGGCGTCGGGGTCGAAAAGCGCGACCTGATGGGCGAGATGTTCAGCGAGGCCGACCTGAAACAGCAGCAGCGCGTCAAGTGCGCCTTCGATCCGCAGTCGCTGCTCAATCCCGGCAAGGTCTTCCCCGTGCTGCATCGCTGCGCCGAACTGGGCCGCGTGCACGTCCGCGGCGGCAAGCTTGCCTTCCCCGAATTGCCGCGCTTCTGACCGGACATGGCCGAGATCGAACGACCGCAAGATGCGGAACAGGTCGCCGAGGTCATCGCCGCCGCCATCGCGGCGGAGGCGCCCTTGGAGCTGCGCGCCCGCGGCAGCAAACAGGCCCTGGGCCGCCCCCTGCAATCGGCCAAGACCCTCGACCTTTCGGGGCTGAGCGGCGTCACGCTTTATGAACCCGAAGAGCTGATCCTGAGCGCCCGGGCCGGCACGCCCCTGGCCGAGATCGAGGCGATGGTCGACCGGAACAACCAGATCCTCGCCTTCGAGCCCGCCGACTGGGGGCCCCTGCTCGGCAGCGCGCCGGATGGAAGCAGTCTTGGCGGCGTCATCGCCTGCAATCTGGCGGGGCCCAGGCGCATCAAGGCCGGCGCGGCACGCGACCATTTCCTCGGCTTTCAGGCGGTCTCGGGACGCGGCGAACTCTTCAAGGCCGGCGGTCGGGTCGTCAAGAACGTCTCGGGCTATGACATGATGAAGCTGCTGGCCGGGTCCTACGGCACCTTGGCGGCAATGACCGACCTTACGATCAAGGTGCTGCCGAAGCCGGAGAAGACCTACACGGTGCTGCTTCTGGGGCTCGACGACGCCACCGCCGGCCAGGCGCTTCGCCGCGCCCTGGCCTCCTCTCACGAGGTCTCGGGTGCCGCCCACCTGCCAGCCGCGGCGGCAGCCACTTCGGCTGTCGGCTATGTCGGCAAGGCCGGCGGCGCGGTGACCGCGCTGCGGGTCGAGGGGCCGGGGCCCTCGGTGCTGCACCGGGCGGCGGCGCTGCGCCGCGAACTGGCCGACCTCGGGCCGACCGAAGAACTGCACTCGATGAACTCCCTCGCCTTTTGGCGCGAGGTCCGCGACCTGACCGCCTTCCTGGGCCGGCCCGACGATCTCGTCTGGCGGCTGTCCCTGGCGCCCACGGCGGGCCCCGACGCGGTGGCCGACCTGCGCCAGACCTGGCCCGGTCTGCATTGCCTCTACGATTGGGGCGGCGGGCTGGTGTGGTTGGCGCTGGCGCCCAGCACCGGCGGCGATGGCGGGGCCGCGATCATCCGCCAGGCCGTCGCGACCCAGGGCGGCGGGCACGCGACCCTGATCCGGGCGCCCCAGAGCCTGCGCGCGGCCGTGCCCGTGTTCCAGCCGCAACCGGACCCGCTCGCCGCCCTCTCCCGGCGCATCAAGGAGAGTTTCGATCCCCGGGGCATCCTCAACCCCGGCCGCATGGTCGAAGGATCCTAGTACCGACTATCGCAGAAGGGTGCGTCGTATGACGACTTGGCAAGGTTTTCGGCAAGGAACGGGGGGCGAGATGATGCCCAGCATCACGAGCGCGACGGTCTGCCGCCCAAAGCCACGGGGGCCGAAAGCCTTGCCAAGTCGCCCTTTGGGTCGCCTCGGCGTCCGACCGGGTGCGTCAGTGCCGCTCACCGATGGCTGGCATCGCTGTCGCGACGCTTCCTTCCCGGATCGAACGCCGAGACGATCAGACGATGCACCCTTCTGCGATAGGCGGTACTAAGCGGTGCAGACCAGTTTCACCTTGGCCCAGCTTGCCGACCCGGATATCGCCGAGGCCAATTCGATTCTGCGGTCCTGCGTGCACTGCGGGTTCTGTACCGCGACCTGCCCGACCTACCTGCTGCTCGGCGACGAGCTCGATTCGCCGCGCGGGCGGATCTATCTGATCAAGGAGATGCTGGAGAACGACCGGCCGGCGACGGAAAAGGTGACCAAGCACATCGACCGCTGCCTCTCCTGCCTGTCCTGCATGACCACCTGTCCCTCGGGCGTGCACTACATGCATCTGGTCGACCATGCCCGCAGGCACATCCAAGAGACCTACCGCCGGCCGCTGCACGACCGCCTGCTGCGCTGGATCCTGGCCCGGCTGGTGCCCTATCCGGGTCGGTTTCGCTTGTCGATCCTCGGTGCCTGGTATGGCAAGATGGTCTTCGGTCTAATCGACGCGATCGTAAGGGTATTCGTCTTTCCTGCATTCAAACACTCGCCTAATTCGATGGGTACGGGGACCGGATTTTGGGCGCGCGCACGCGCGATCATGATGCTTTCGCCGAATAGCGTTGCCCCGCCCAGTCGGGTCGACCGGCCGCAGGTGCACCCGGCCGAGGGCGAACGGCGCGGCCGGGTAGCGCTGCTGACCGGCTGTGCCCAGCAGGTCCTGGCGCCGCAGATCAACGAGGCCACCGTGCGCCTTCTGACCCGCCGGGGCATCGAGGTCGTGGTCGCCCGGGGTGCTGGCTGCTGCGGGTCGCTGGTTCATCACATGGGCCTCGAGGACGAGGCCCTGGCCCAGGCCCGCGCCAATGTCGCGGCCTGGGAGCGCGAGGACGACATCGGCGGACTCGACGCCATCGCGATCAACGCGTCGGGTTGCGGCACCACGGTCAAGGACTATGGCTTCATGCTGCGCGAGGATCCGGTCTGGGCCGCCCGGGCGGAGCGCATTTCAGCCCTCGCCAAGGACATCAGCGAGGTCTTGATCGAGCTTGGCCCGGAGCAAGGGCCTTCGCCGGAGCCGCTGACGGTCGCCTACCACGCCGCCTGCTCGCTGCAGCACGGCCAGAAGGTGACCGCCGCGCCCAAGACCCTGCTGGCGGCGGCCGGCTTTGCCGTCAAGGAGGTGCCCGAAGGCCACATCTGTTGCGGCTCGGCCGGGACCTACAACATGCTGCAGCCGGACCTTGCCGGACAACTGCTGACGCGCAAGGTCGGCAACATCGAAAAGACCGCACCGGACGTCATCGCCACCGGCAACATCGGCTGCATGACCCAGATCGCCCAGGGTACCGCAATCCCCGTGGTTCACACGGTCGAGCTGCTCGACTGGGCGGCCGGCGGCCCCAAGCCGGCGGTTCTGCCGGACTGAAGCGGCCCTCCGCCGGTCACGCGGCACATTCAAAGACTCTGTGATGCCAGTCACTGTCGCCCCGGCAACCCCGCCCCACGTATTTCAGGAGAAGAATCAAACGGGGGCCCGGATCGGGCAAATGGGGTGTGTGATGCGTGTATCAATCGTGATTTTCATTCTGAGTCTGCCGATTTTGGCGGGAGTCCTGTCCGTCGCGACGGCCGAGGATCCCAGCGGCGCACCGCAGGTCCAGCTGGCCGAGCAGGACTAGAGACTAGAGCATCAGCAAGGCTCCCATCGTTCGCCGGAGCAGGTGCCCGCAGGGCCAGGTCTTGCGACCGTCATCGGCAGAAGGCTGCCAGATCGATGCGGGCGATGGTGCCGTCGCCGGCAACGGTCCAGAACGACCCGTCGCGATCGGACGCCGGCGCAAGATCCTCGAGAAACGAGCCCTTGGTGACCGCGATGCGATGCGGCCAGGTTCGGCCGCCATCATCGGTCGCATAGGCCGTGCCGCCCGCCCCGACCGCCAGGCCGCAACGCGGCGACCGGAAGGCCAGGGCGTTGACAATGGTCTTGAGCGGGGTCTGGCCAACGACGGACCAGCTGGCGCCGCCGTCGGTCGTGCCCAGCAGCGCGCCGCCGACACCGGCGGCGAATCCAGTCGTTTCATCGAGGAAGGCAAAATCGCTGATTCGGGTGTCGGAGCGATGCACCGGGTGCCAGCTTCGTCCCCCATCGGTGGTGCGGCGAATTTCGCCCGAGGTCCTGCCGTCGTTCTGCCAGGGCGTGTCGCCGCCTGCGATCAAGCCGACATCCGGGCTGACGAAGTGAACCGCCCAGAGGTTCGCATCGCTGCCGGTCTCCAGCGGCGCCCAGGTGGCCCCTCCATCTTTGCTGTGGACCATGGCCCCCTCGACGCCCACGGCGTAGCCGAGAAGCGGCGTGGCGAAGGCCACCTCGTAGAGTGGCGCGCGTGCGGCGCCAATCGGAGTAAAGGTCTGCCCGCCGTCGCGGGAGCGGTAGATCGGACCGGCGCCCGACTTGAAGGCCTCACCGCCCACCGCGACGAACCCGGCCTCGCCGCGGGCGACCGACAACAGCAGCGGCTTGCCGGCCAGAGGCTTTCGCAGAACCGCGGTCCCGTCCTTCACGAGAACCTGCTGCCCGGCCAAACCCACGGCAATGACCCGCTCCTGGGCGACCGCGACGCCCCACAGCGAGGCCTTGGTCTTGGCGCGAAAGGCCAGACCGTCGCCGGACCAGGCCGGGGCCGTGCCAAACAGCAGCAGAACGGCCAGCAGCAGACCTTGCCGTGACGAGGGCATCGGATTTCGCATCGGGCCAGTTTAGCGCGGCCTCGGCGCCAGGCCAGCATGACTTTCCCTTGGCCAAAGCCCATTGCCAGGCGCCCACTTTGCTGAGAAACAAGACACCGGGAACCGAGGGCCGAAGCTGGCCCTCACCAAGAGGAAGGCTCGCAGCCGTAGGGCCCGTCACCGCAGGAAGGATCGATCGACCATGAAGGCTCGCCTGGCGGTTTTCACCTTCGGCCTGTTCCGCAAGCCGGCCGACGATCCGGCCAATCAGGGCTTTTACGACCGCAACGACGGCAATCTCGCGGCGGCCGAACGGAGCGACGGCTTTATCGCCCGCTCCGGCTATGATGGCGATCCCGGTCCCGAAACCTGGGGCGAGCAGGTCTTTCCCCGCTTCTACGTGGAGCGCGGCGACGGCTGGACGCCGGCGACCCTGTCACTCTGGGAGGATCTCGAATCGATCTTCGCCTTTGCCTATACCGGCTATCATGCCGAGGCCCTGCGTCACGGACGCACCTGGTTCCGCGAGGGCGACTGGCCGCCCTATGTCGCCTGGTGGGTGGCCGGCGACCACAGGCCCGACTGGGCCGAAGCCGTGGCCCGTCACGAGCAGCTTTATGACGAAGGACCCGGCCCGGCCGCCTTCAACTTTGCCAAGCCCTTCACCGCCGCGGGCGAGCCGACCGAAATCGACCGCGCCCGGGCCAAGGATAAGGCCGCGCGCAACCAACTAGCCAACGGATAGGGCCAAGACCCGGCTGATCTGCGTGAGGCCGCGGCCGCTCTCGGCCATCCAGTCGTTGAAGGCACCCTGCACGGCGGCCAGGGCCGACTTGGAGCCGGGCGCTTTGTCGACCACGCCCTCGCGGATCAGGGCGGCGGTGACGTCGCGCGAAAGGATGAAGCTGTCCTTGCCGATCTGGCGCAGGAAGTACTGCGACGTGGCCCCGCCCAGGCGGCTGCCGCGCTGCTTCAACAGGGCGAGCAGCCCGATGTAGTCGCGCGACGGCCAGTCGGCGAAGACCTTCGCGGCGCTGCCCTGCTCGCTGGCGAGCGCTTTCAGGAAAATGGCGTTATCGCGCACCGCGGAGATTTTCGCGCCATGCCTGACAATGCGGCTGTCCGCGACAAGACGGCCGATGTCCTCGTCCGACAGCATTGCCAAGCGGTTGATCTCGAAGCCCTCGAAGGCGGCTTCGAATCCGGGCCACATGGCCTCGACGACCTTCCAGTTGAAGCCGGCCTGGAACACGCTCTTGGTCATGCCGGCCAGCCAGCGGTCGTCGCCGATGCGGCGCAGCGCCGCCGCCGACTTGGGCTTCGACAGCAAGTCCTCCAGCGCGTCGGGGCCGCCCTTGCGCTTGGCCGCCATTTTAAAAAGCTGCTCGAACGAGCGCATCGTCATCCTCCGCTTGGCCGTCTCAAACCCCAGCAAGGCCTTTGACAGCGAGGTTCTGGGTCTCCACGGCGCGCTGGAAAACCATCTGCTTCCAGTCGTCCGCATCGGGATAGAGCGCGTCGCGGATCTGTCGTTTGATCTCCCGGCCCTGTTCGCTCGCCGGGTCGCCATGGAGATGCAGCCAGTTGTCGGCCCGCAGCGCCAACAGCACCTCGCGGGTCGGCTGCGTGCCATACTCCAGGGCGATCGCGGTCAACTCGCGGCCGCTATCGCCAGCTATGCCCAGGGCGCGTTCCATGCCGGTCACGTTGGCGCCGCTGAGCTCCACCGAAGAAGAGGTGCCCAGGGCCGGCGAGGTCAGGTCGTCGCGATACCAGGTTCGGGCCCTGGCCGCCGCGTCACTGTCCGGTCCGTGGATGCAGATCCGCTCGCCGTGACCGCGCGGGCCGAGCCCGGTGTGGTAGTCGATCACGCCGACCCGTTTGGCCCGGGCCAGATCGAGGCTGAAGATCATCTCCAGCACCTGGCGCGACCAGGTCGGGCGCCGGCCGCCGAAGAAGATCCCGTCGGGGTGCCCGTACTGGCCGCCGGCGATGGCCGCCTGGCGCTCGCGCTGCCCGTGGGCCTGGGCATAGGCCTCCAGGAATTCGGCCCCGGCGGCGCGGCTCGCCTCGTCCCAGCGGCGCGGGCAGAGCGCCTCGGCCAGCGCGTCGTAACCAGGATTGGCCGGCAGGGGTCGGTCGAAGTCGACGAAGTTGCGGTTGAGATCGACGTTGTCCTCGGTCACCCGGCGCAGCCAGGCGAAGCCATGGGGGTTGATCGCATGGATGAAAAGCTGCGCGATGCCGTCCGGTACCGCGCGCCATAGTCCCGACTCGAGCCAGCCGGTCTGCACGCCCGAGCCGCAGAAGCCTTCCACCCCATGGGTCGCCGAGATCGTCACCAGCACAGCCTCGGCCGCCGGGTCGCCAAGCCAGGCGGTATCGCAGTAGAGCGACCGTCCGTCGGGCCCGGTCGCCGGGCAGGTATAGGCGCGGCGCAGCGCGCCGGCGGTATCGGCGGCGGCCGTGAAACGCGCCCGGGCCTCGTCGTAGCCGGGCGGAAAATAGCACTGGGGCGGCGATGCGACAGCGGCGCTCGTCATGGCGGCCGACTTCTCCTCATGAAGTTGTGATTGCGAAGGGGTCTTTTCCTTCCCCGCGTCCATGGCCATACTAAAGAGCGTTATGAGACAGCTCGCAACACTTCTGGTCCTGCTCTTGAGCTTCACCGCGACCGTGGCGAAGGCCGACCAGAAAGACGCCCAACTCGGCGCGCTCTTCGAGCAGCTCCTGGCGTTCGAGAACTACAGTGAGGCCCGTCCCGTCGAAGCCGATATCTGGCGTATCTGGACCACGTCCGAAGACGACGCGGTCAACACCCTGATGTCCGAAGGCCTCGATGCGATGAATCGCCAGGACTTCTCCAGCGCCCTGAGAAAGTTCGACCAGATGGTGGAAATCGCGCCGGACTTCGCCGAGGCCTGGAACAAGCGCGCGACGCTGCACTATCTGATGCAAAACTACGACGCCTCCCTGGCCGACATCGGCAAGACCTTGGCGTTGGAGCCGCGCCACTTCGGCGCGCTCGCCGGGCAGGGCCTGGTGTTCGGAGCCTTGGAGCAGTTCGACGAGGCCTTGGCCGCCTTCGACAAGGCCCTGGAGATCCACCCCAACCTCGTGGGCGCGCAACGCAACGCCGCCGCCCTGCGCAAGTACCTGAAAGACCAGGAAATCTAGCCCGTCTTCAAGCGCTTTTCCATGAAGACGCTGTAGGGGTCCTCGGGGTAGTCGCCGAAGCGGCCGCGCTCGCCAAAGCCCTGGGTCCGATAGAGCCCCAAGGCTTCGGGCTGTTTGGTGCCGGCCTCGAGGCGGATCACACTGTGCCCGAGATCTGCGGCGTGGTCCTCCAGGGCCTGAAGCAGGTGCCGGCCGAGCTTGCGGCCGCGCGCCTTGGGGTCGACGTACATGCGCTTGACCTCCGCATAGCCATCGCCGGGATTGTCGGCGGCACGGTCCAGAATTGCGCCATAGCCCAGCGCCTCGCCGTCCCAGCGGGCGACGAAAAAGGCCGTGGCCGGATCCTGCAGCGAGGCGATATCCAACAGGTGGTTGCTCTCGGCCGGATAGAGCGTCGCGTAGTAGGCGTCGGCCGCGGTCAGCATGGCGCGCAGCTCGGGCTGGTCGGGATCTTCGATGGCGATGGTCAGGGACATCGACTTAGTGCTCCAACAGGAAACGTTGCTCGGTCATGGTCTTGCCCCACTGGGTCTGCGCGACCTCCTCGACCAGCCGAAAGCCATGGGCCTCATAGACTGCGCGGGCGGCATCGAGCCCGGCGAAGGTCCAGAGGTAGACCCCGGCCTGGCCGGCCTGCCGGCTGAAAGCCAGGGCCTCGGCCAGGAGCCGACGGCCGAGACCGCCGCCTTGAATTTCCGGATCGACGATAAACCAGCGCAGATGGGCCAGATCGCCTTCATCTTCCGATCCATCGATCGAGATCGATGCGACCAGGCGGCCGTCCGCGTAGGCGCCCCAGAAGCGATCCCGCGCCGGGTCCAGGCGGTCGAGAAAGGCGGCCAGGCCGGCGGCTACCTTGGTCTCGAAAAACAGCTCGAATCCCCATTGGGCGGCATAGTAGGTCCCGTGCAGCTCGACCACCCGGCCCAACGCCCCCGGCCGGTGGCCGGCGATCTCGATTTCACTTGCCAGAGCGGCCATGTCCGGTTTCTTCTCTACCTGTTCCCAAGATTTCGCAGAATAGGCGAGCGGCCCTGCCAAAACCAGCCGCTCCAGGCCGGCCCTATCGGGTCCGCCGCTCCGGGAGTGAGTTGTGATGGATAAGGGTCTCTGGCGCGTCACCCCGGTGATCATCATTGCCGGTGCCATCGTGCTCAGCCTCAACATGGGCCTGCGCCAGACTTTCGGTCTCTTCATCGAGCCGATGTCCAGCGACATCGCGATCAGCCGCTCCAGTTTCTCCCTCGCCATGGCCGTACAGAATATTCTCTGGGGCATCCTGACGCCCTTCTGCGGCATCCTGGCCGACCGCTTCGGGACTGGCCGAACGCTGGTCATTGGCTCCATCGTCTATGCCCTGGGGATCGCCCTGATGGCGCTCAGCGAGAGCGCATTGGGGACCCATCTGGGTGGCGGTCTGCTGGTCGGAATTTCCGTCGGCGCCACAGGTTTTCCCCTGGTCCTGGGCGCGGTCGCCAGGCTCACCGACGAGAAACGCCGCGCGCTCTACATCAGCCTGGCCGCCACCGGCGGCTCGGTCGGCCAGTTCGTCCTGGTCCCGCTGGCGCAGATTTTGATCGACAGCCAAGGCTGGTCCGCCGCCCTGCTGTGGCTCGCGGCCCTGGCCCTGATCATCTTGCTGGTGGCGCGCCCGCTCGCCGGCAAACCCCAGGCCATGGCCGGGCTCTCGCCGGGCCGGGCCATCAAGGCGGCGATCGCCCAGGCCGGCGGTCATAAAGGCTTCTGGTTGCTGAACGCCGGCTTCTTCGTCTGCGGCTTTCACGTCGCCTTCATCGCCGTTCACCTGCCGGGGTACCTGACCAGCGAAGGGATGGCGCCGATCATCGGCGCGACCGCGCTGGGCGTGATCGGTTTCTTCAATATCCTGGGCGGCGTCATGGCCGGCGTCCTGGGCAGCCGCTTCCGCAAGAAGAAGATCCTCACCTGGATCTATCTGGCCCGCGCCGTCGCCATCGCCTTCCTGCTCTTCGCGCCCAAGACCGAGGTCACCGTCTATGCCTTCTCGGCCGTCTTCGGCCTGCTCTGGCTCAGCACCGTGCCGCTGACCTCGGCCCTGGTGGGCGACATCTTCGGGCCACGATACATGGCCTCGCTCTTCGGACTGGTCATGATGTGCCACCAGTTCGGCGGCTTCTTCGGCGCCCTTTTGGGCGGCGTCAGCTATGACCTGACCGGCTCTTACGACGCGGTCTGGATCGTCGCCATCCTGCTTGGCCTGCTGGCGGCTCTGCTGCACTGGCCGATCCCCGACGCGCGGATGCCAGAGCCGGACGGCGCCACGCCGGCACCGCTGAAGTAAGACGGCATGCGTCGCGAGACCCTTGCGGGCTGCGCTTTCGCCCTGCTCGCCTTCGGCGCCTGGGGCATCAACCCGCTCTACTTCAAGGCCGTCACCACCATCCCGGCCCTGGAGCTTCTGGCCCACCGGGTCATCTGGGCCCTGCCCCTGCTGGCCCTGATCATCGCCACCGCGGGTCGCTGGTCGGTGGTGCGCGGCGCCTTCCGGGACAAACGGACCCTGGCCCTGCTGGCCGTCACCGCGCTCCTGCTCAGCGCCAACTGGCTGATCTACATCTGGGCGATCAACGACGCCAAGCTGCTGGAGGCGAGCCTAGGCTACTACATCAATCCCTTGCTCAGCGTGCTGCTCGGCTTCCTGGTGCTGCGCGAACGCCTGACGCGCATGCAGGTTCTTGCCGTTATTCTTGCCGCCGGCGCGGTTCTCAACCTGATCGTCTCGGTCGGGACCGTGCCTTGGCTCGGCCTGTCCTTGACCGCGACCTTCTCGATCTACGCCCTGCTGCGAAAGGTGGCGGCGATCCCCTCGCTCGAGGGCCTGTTCGTCGAGACCCTGTTCATGCTGGCGCCGGCGGCCGTCTTTCTGTTCTGGCTCGGATCCCGCGGCGAAAGCAGCTTTGCGACAATCGATTTGACCACCACTTTGCTGCTGATCGCCTCGGGGCCGGTTACCGCCCTGCCGCTCTTGTGGTTTACCTCGGCGGCGCGCCGGCTGCGCCTCGGGACCGTGGGCATCTTCCAGTACATCGCACCGAGCCTTCAGTTCCTGCTCGGGGTTTTCCTCTACGACGAACCCTTCGGCACCGCCCAGTTGGTCACCTTCGCCCTGATCTGGATCGCCGTGGCGCTCTATGCCAGCGACGCCTGGCGGCAGTCGAGGGACGGCTAGCCCTCCCCACCGTCACCCCGGCCCCACCATCACCCCGGACCCACCGTCACCCCGGCCCCACCGTCACCCCGGACGGCATCCGGCCGAAAGGCCGGGGGACGAGCCGGGGTCTCGCGCTGGGGTCTCGCGCTGGGCCGCAGTGCCGACGAGATGCCGGATAAGCGCTACCGCGCTTTCCGGCATGACCGTCCGATGGCCGCACCCTAGCCCTCCGCCTGCCCTGCCAACGCCGCCAGCTTGCCGGTCCGGTCGAGATGCACCAGGTCCTCGTAGCCGCCGATGTGCGCGCCGGCGACGAAAACCTGGGGGATCGACCTGCTGCGCGGCAGGCGCCGGCGCAGCTCCTCGAGGCTTCCGGCTTCGGCGATGTCGCGCTCGGCAAAGGCCATACCCTTCTCTTGCAGCAGGGCCTTGGCCTTTTCGCAGTAGCCGCAGCCGGGCCCGGTAAAGATCTCGATCACCGCCGCGGCTCAGTGGTTCACATGCAATATCGGCGAGAGACTGGAGAAGACCGGCTCCAGCTCGACCCCCAGGGCGTCGCCGAACTTGCTGACCGCGATATAGATCGTGATGGTGAAGACCGCCTCGACGATCTGCGGCTCGGTGAAGTGCGCGTGCAGGCGGTCCCACAGTTCCTTGGGCACACGGTTGGCATCGACGCCGATCTGGATCGTCAGGTCCATCAGCGCCTTTTCCGCGTCGGTGAAGTGCGCGCTGGTCTTGTAGCGCTCGTCGCCGATGTCGGCGATCTTCTCTTCGGAAATGCCGAGACGCTTGGAGAGGGTCTCGTGCTGCACCACGCAGTACTGGCAGTCGTTGCGATGGGTCGCCTTCAGGATGATCAGCTCCTTGGTCACCCAGTCGAGCTCGCCGTCCTTCAGGATCGCCATGATCATATCGGTGAAGACCGTGCCCAGTTCCGGGGTATGGCCGAAGACCTTGAAGATGTTCAAGAGCATCTCGAAGCGACCTTCCGCCTTGTCGTAGAAGACCGTGGTTTCGGCGTTGGCCTGCTCGCGTTCGACGTAGGAAACAGTCATGACCTTCTCCTCTGTTTTGACCGGCGTTTTTTTGACCGATCGTTCCAAATTCTGTAAAAAAATATCACTCCAACAGGGCCTCGGCCTGACCGATGATGGACCGAAAGATCGCCGCCTTCGGGCGGCTGCGCGACAAGACCCGCAGGCCGATGAAAAGGCCGAGCAGCGCCCGGGCGGCGTCGACCGCCTCGACATGGCCGGGGACCTCCCCGGCGGCCTGGGCGCGTTCGATCTGATGGCGAAAGAACAGCTCCATCGCCCGCATCGCCTCGCCGATGAAGGTGGCGATCTCGGGATCGTGGGGCGACAGCTCCAGGGCCGTGTTGACCAACAGGCAGCCATCGCGCGATCCCTCGTCCAGGACCGTCCCGGCCACCGCCTCGAAGGCGCCGAAGATGGCCGCGCGGGCCGAGTCCTGGCCCTCCAGCCGGGCGGTCCAGTCCCGCCGATAGCGGTTGTCGTAGCGCTTCAGGGCCTGGAGAAAGAGCGCCCGCTTGTCGCCGAAAGTGTCATAGAGGCTGCCCCGGTTGATGCCCATGCAATCCAGCAGATCCTGAACCGAAGTCGCCTCATAGCCGCGCGCCCAAAAGGCTTCCATGGCCTTTTGCAACGCGTCATCGACATCGAACCGTTTTTCCCAGGGCATCGCCAAGCCTTCCTATCGTCTATGGTAGTCTTGTTTGGAACGTTCGGTCAATAATGTCGGAAACAGTCGTCATCCCGGCCCCCGAGCCGGGGTGACGTTCCAATTGATCGCGACAGGAACGCCGCAAGCTCGCCACAATCCCTGACTAGACAGACCGCCATGACAGGTCTTCGCAAAGTCTCGCTGATCCTGGTGCTCACCGTCGCGTTGGGCGGTGTCCTGGGCGTCGCTTGGAACTCCGTCCGCACGACCTCCGCCGGCGAACGCCAGGCCGGTCTGGCCCGGGCCCGTTCTGATCTGACCACCGCTCTGAGCAGCCAGGGCCTCGCGCTCGGCGCCCCGGTCTTCATGCGCATCTTCAAGGAAGAAAGCCTGCTCGAGGTTTGGCTCCAGCGGGCAGCGGACGGAAACTGGGTCCTGGCGCGACGCTATCCGATCTGCAACTACTCCGGAAAGCTCGGGCCGAAACTCCGCGAAGGGGACCGGCAGAGCCCGGAAGGCCTCTATGCAATCGGTCATGACCAGCTCCATCCCGGCAGCCGCTATCACCTGGCCTTCAACCTCGGCTTCCCAAATGCCTTCGACCGGGCCAACGGCCGCACCGGCTCGTTCCTCATGGTCCATGGCGACTGCGTCTCGATCGGCTGCTACGCCATGACCAACCGCGGAATCGAGGAGATCTACGCCCTGGCCGAGGCGGCCCTGAAAGCGGGACAGAAATCCTTTGACGTCCATGCCTATCCGGCGCGCCTGACCGATGCCTGGATCGCCCGCCACGACCAGTCGCCCTGGATCGAATTCTGGCGCGACCTGAAAAGCTGCCATGACCGCTTCGAGACCACGCACAAGCCGCCGCGCTGGCGACTGGAGAAAAAGCGCTACCATTGCTCGATTTGACGAGAGCGACCGATGGGAGGCCGCTTCGGTCATTTCATCTCGCCGGCCTGAATTCCCTTCACGGGAATGAAATCGAGCGATAGCGGGCGCGTCGAGAGCCACCAGCCATCGCCCGCCAGCCAGCAGCTTTCGTCGGGCGGGCGGCCGTCGCGGTGAAGCGCTTTGACCTCGCGCCAGTCCTGCCCTTGAAAGGCCGCCTTTAGCGCCGCGCCGGCGGCCTCGGACTGGGCCCCGACACAAGGGATGAAGGCGGCCCGGCAGACGAAGCGCGCGGCAAATCCCGTCTTCAGTCTGGTCACCATCAGCATCGCGCCGAAAGCGTCCTCCGGCGCTAGCGGGAAGATCAGGCGGCCGCCCGGGGCAAGCGCATCGCACCAGACGGCCAGCGGCTCGGTCGCGCCGGCGCATACGTAGATCACGTCGCTCCGAGGCAGCGGCGGCGCGGCCCCGGAGCGGCAGGACACCGTGACGGCGTTGCAGTCCGCCAGATTGCGGGTCGCCCGCGCCGCCAGTTCGGGGTCGATCTCGATGGCCTCGACCAGGCCCCCGGGTGCAACCAACTGCGCCAGGACCGCGCTGTAGTAACCTTCGCCGACACCGACCTGCAGCACCCGCTCGCCCGGCTGCGGCGCGACCGCCGCCAGACAGGCGGCGTGCAGGCTCGGCAGACCGTTGTTGACGCCGCGCTCGGGCAGGATGGCGACGATCTCGTCGCCGTAGACGAAGGCGGGATTGTCGGACGGCGTCTCGATGTACTTTTCGCTGGCGTAGGCGAATATCTTCCAGGGCCCGGCGCCCAGGAAGGCCTCGCGCGGCACGGCGGCGAAAGCCGCGCGGAGGCGCGGATCCTCAACAGCCGCCTTGGCGGTCACCAGGTCGGCAAAGAGGCTTCGGAACTCGCTCAGGGCGTCTTTGGTCATGCCGCTCCTCGATCGATCGAACCGAGGGTGGCACCTAAGCAGTTGGAGCGCTAGCCCCAGAGCGCCGGGCTCGGCGGATGGACCAGGCTGCCCTCGAAGACCAGGCCCTCGGCGCGGTCCTCGGCCATCCAGAGCGGCCCGTCGAGGTCGACCAGCGCGATCTCCTGGGCGACCAGCAGGGCCGGCGCCATGGCCAGGGAGGTGGCCATCATGCAGCCCACCATGACCTCGAAACCCAGGGCCTGGGCCGCCGCCTTCAGGCGCAGCGCCTCGGTCAGCCCGCCGGCCTTGTCGAGCTTGATGTTGACCATCTCGTAGCGCCCGACCAGGCACTCCAGGGTGGCGGTGTCGTGGCAGGCCTCGTCGGCGCAGAGCCGGACCGGGTGGGGCACGCCGGCCAGGCCTTCGTCGGCACCGGCGGGCAGAGGCTGTTCGATCATCTCGACCCCCAGCGCGGTCAGCCGCGGCGCGATGGCGGCATAGAAGTCCAGGTCCCAGCCCTCGTTGGCGTCGACCACGATGCGGGACTCGGGCGCGCCCTCGCGCACCGCGACGACCCGGTCGTAATCCTCGGGCCCGGCCAGCTTCAGTTTCAAGAGCGGCCGCGCCGCCGCGGCCCGGGCGCTGGCCCGCATCGCCTCGACGCTGTCCAGGGAGAGGGTAAAGGCGCTCGTCACCGGACCCGGCGCCGGCAGACCGGCCAGTTCCCAGACCCGGCAGCCCTTCTGCTTGGCTTCCAGATCCCACAGCGCGCAGTCGAGGGCGTTGCGCGCGGCGCAGGCCGGCAGGGCAGCTTGCAAGGCCTCACGGTCGAGCCCGGCGGCCAGGGCGGCCCGTTGGCTCTCGATCTGTGCCGCCACCGCCTCCAGGGTCTCGCCGTAGCGGGCATAGGGGACGCACTCGCCGCGCCCGCGCAGGCCGTCCTGCTGCAGTTCGACCACCAAAACCTCGGCGGCGATGCGGCTGCCGCGCGAAATGGTGAAGGTGCCGGCCAGGGGCCAGCTCTCGTGACGGCAGGCAAGCTCGGCCAAGATGGCGGTCCGATCAGGCCAGGTTGTCGACGATGCGGGCGACGCCGTGGCGCACCGGATCGACCGTGGGCAGGCCCAGTTCCGCCTCGACCGTGGCCAGATAGTCGTCCACCGCCTCGTCGGCCAGGCCCGAGCTGTTAACCGCGACCCCGACGAAGCGGGTGGCGGGGTTGGTCAGGCGCCCGGCCGCCAGATTGGCCGCCATGCAGTCCCGAAGGTTGGGCAGGGCGTAGTCCGGCAGGCCGCGCATGTGGGTGCGGGTCGGCTCGTGGCAGAGGACCAGCGCATCGGCCTGGGCGCCGTGCAGCAGGCCCATGGAAACCCCGGCGTAGGAGGCATGGAACAGCGACCCCTGCCCCTCGATCACGTCCCAGTGGTCGGCATCGTTGTCCGGCGAGATGGTCTCCACCGCGCCGGAGATGAAATCGGCCACCACCGCATCGATCGAAACCCCGCCACCGGTGATCAGGATGCCGGTCTGGCCGGTGGCGCGGAAGTCGGCCTTCATCGCCCGGGCGCGCATTTCCTTTTCAATCGCCAGGGTGGCGTACATCTTGCCGACCGAACAGTCGGTGCCGACCGCCAGCAGCCGTTGGCCGCTGCGCTTCTTGCCCGAGGCGACCGGGAAGACTTCGGTGGGATGGCGCACGTCGAACATCTGCCGGCCATTCGCCTCGGCGGCCGCCTTGAGTTCGGCCACGTCGTTCAGCCGGTTGTGCAGGCCCGCGGCGAGATCCATGCCGCAATCCAGGGCCTCGCGCAGCGCCCCGCTCCATTCCCGCGAGATCAGGCCGCCACGGTTGGCGACCCCGGCGATCACCGTCCTGGCGCCGGCCTCGGCGGCCTGTGACATGGTCATGTCGGGCAGGCCCAGGTCGGCCTGACAGCCCTCCAGGCGAAACTGGCCGACGCACCACTCCGGGCGCCAGTCCTTGACCCCCTGGGCCGTCTTCGCGGCCAACTGATCCGGGGCGTCGCCGAGGAAAAGCAGATAAGGATGTTCGATCTTCATGGCTCGCTTGATCCCTGTCCTGTAACGCCTTGTCCGCCGTGCCGGTTCCCGGTTCTGGCGGCCGGCGGCTTTTGAAGCCCATTTCTTCTGCCGAGGCAAGAGTCTATCATCTTCGATCCCACCCCGGAACGGACCTGTCATGTTTACCACGAGACCTGAAATCAAGGGCACTTTCGGTGTCGTCGCCTCGACCCACTGGCTCGCCTCGGCGGCCGGCATGGCCATGCTGGAAAAGGGCGGCAACGCTTTCGACGCGGCGGTCGCCATGGGCTTTGCCCTGCAGGTGGTCGAGCCGCACCTGAACGGTCCGGGCGGCGAGGTGCCGATCCTGCTCTATGCCGACGCCAGGAAGAAACCCGAGGTGATCTGCGGCCAGGGCAGCGCGCCGGCCGGCGCCACCATCGCCCACTACCGCGACGAAGGGCTCGACATGGTGCCCGGCAGCGGCCTGCTGGCCACCGTCGTTCCCGGCTCCTTCGATGCCTGGATGCTGCTGCTGCGCGACTACGGCCGCCTCAAGCCCCGCGACGTGTTGGGCCACGCCATCGACTACGCCGCCGGCGGCTACGCCCTGGTGCCGCTGATCTGCGAGACCATCGGCCGGGTCGAGGCGCTGTTCCGCGACGACTGGACAACCTCGGCGGCACTCTACCTGCCGGGCGGCGCCCTGCCGGCGGCCGGCAGCCTGTTTCGCAACGAGGCCCTGGCCGGGACCTACAGCCGCCTGCTCAGCGAGGCCGAGGCGGCGGGCAGCGACCGCGAGGCCCAGATCGAGGCCTGCCGCAACGCCTGGTACCGCGGTTTCGTCGCCGAGGAGATCGAGCGCTTCTGCCGCGACAACGCGGTGCTGGATACCTCCGGCGAGCGCCACCGGGGGGTCCTGACCGGCGCCGACATGGCGGCCTGGCAGGCCACGGTCGAGGCGCCGGTCACCTACGACTACCACGGCTACACCGTCTGCAAGGGCGGGCCCTGGAGCCAGGGACCGGTCTTCCTGCAGCAGCTCGCCCTGCTGCAGGCCTTCGATCTGGCGGCGATGGATCCGCTGGGCGCCGATTTCGTCCATACGGTGACCGAATGCGCCAAGCTCGCCTTCGCCGACCGCGAAAGCTTCTACGGCGACCCCAACTTCACCGAGGTGCCGCTGGAGCGGCTTCTGTCCGAGGACTACAACGCGGCCCGCGCGGGCCAGATCGAAACCACCGCCTCTCACGAGCTGCGGCCCGGCGATATTCCCGGCTTCGGCGGCGCCATCGTCACCGGCACCGCGACAGAGGGCGACGCCCTGGGCGGCGGCGAGCCAACGGTTCAGGGCGACGGCGGCAGCCGGGGCGATACCTGTCATATCGACGTGATCGACCGCGAGGGCAATTTCGTCTCCGCCACCCCCTCGGGCGGCTGGCTGCAATCCTCGCCGATCATCCCCTCGCTCGGCTTTTGCCTCAACTCGCGCGGCCAGATGTTCTGGCTCGATGAAGGGCTGCCGGCCAGCCTGGCGCCGGGCAAGCGGCCGCGCACCACGCTCTCGGCCAATCTGGTGCTGCGCGACGGCGAGCCGCTGATGGTCTTCGGCACGCCGGGCGGCGACTACCAGGAACAGTGGAGCCTGAACTTCTTCCTGCGCCACATTCATCACCGGGCCAATCTGCAGGAAGCCATCGAACTGCCCATGTTCCAGACCGACCACATGCCCTCCAGCTTCTGGCCGCGCAGCGCCGACCTGGGCTCGCTCTCGATCGAGGGCCGCTATTCCGACGAGGCCCAGCGGACCCTGCGCCACCGCGGCCATCGCCTTCAGGTCATGGACGACTGGTCGCTCGGACGTCTCTCGGCGGCGCGGCGCGACGGACCGCTGCTCCGCGCCGCGGCCAACCCACGCTTCATGCAGGGCTACGCCATCGGCCGATGACAGGCGCCGCCCTGCCCACGGCCGGCCAGCCGGACAACTGGCACCGCCGGGTCTGGGCCATCGCGGGCCCGATCATGCTGGCCAACGTCTCGACCCCGCTGTTGGGGGCGGTCGACACCGCCGTGGTCGGGCATCTGCCCGACCCGGTCCATATCGGCGGCGTCGCCCTGGGCAGCGTGATCTTCAGTTTCCTCTTCTGGGCTTTCGGTTTCCTGCGCATGGGAACCACCGGCTTCACCGCCCAGGCCCAGGGCGCCGGCGACCGCCGCGAGACCGCCGCGGTCTTCTTTCGCGCCCTCGCCCTGGCATTGGCCATCGGCCTTTCAATCGCCCTTCTGCAGGCGCCGATCGGCTGGCTCGCCTTTGGCCTGCTGGAGGGCACCGAGGGCGTCCTGACCCTGGCCGGGCGCTACTACGACATCCGCATCTGGAGCGCCCCGGCAAGTCTGGTGAACTACTGCATCATGGGCTGGCTGCTCGGCACCCAGCGCGCCGGCGCGACCCTGTTGCTGACACTGGTTCTCAACGGCCTCAACATCGTCCTCGATCTGGTCCTGGTGATGGGCTTTGGGCTCGGCGTCGCCGGCGTCGCCTGGGCCACCCTCATGGCCGAAGTCGCCACCGCGGGGCTCGGTCTGGCGCTGGTCGCCCGGGCCTTTCGCGCCGACGGACTGAGTCTCGACCGGGCGGCGCTGCTGCGGCCCGACCGTCTGATCGCCCTCTTGCGGGTGAACCGCGACATCTTCCTGCGCACGCTCTGCCTGGTCGCCGCCTTCAGCTACTTCACCCTGCGCAGCGCCGCCATGGGCGACACCCTGCTGGCGGCCAATACCATCCTGATGCATTTCTTCAGCTTTGCCTCCTACGCCCTGGACGGCTTCGCCCACGCCGTGGAAGTCCTGGCCGGCGCGGCCCTGGGCGCCAGGCGGCGGCCGGCCTTTCGCCGCGCGGTCAAGGTTTCGAGCCTCTGGGCCCTGGTGGCCAGCGCCGCGATCACCCTGGTCTTCGCCCTGGCCGGGCCCTGGCTGATCGGTCTCTTCACCGGGATTGCCGAGGTCCGCGCCGCCGCCGAAGGCTATCTGCCCTGGGTGATCCTGTTGCCGCTGCTCTCGGCGCCTTCCTTCCAGCTCGACGGCATCTTCATCGGCGCCACCTGGACCCGGACCATGCGCAACGCCATGATCGCCTCTCTGGCGCTCTACGCCCTGGCGGTCTGGGGCCTGGTGCCGGCCTTCGGCAACCACGGCCTCTGGGCCGCCCTGGTGGTCCTGATGCTGGCGCGCGGTCTTTGTCTGGGCGCCGCCTACCCGGGCCAGGAAGCCCGCGTCGCCTGGCGAGAGGATTGAGAGCCACGGCGATCCGGGACGATCCGGGGCGACACAACAGCCTCGCTCAGATCACCGCGATCATAACAGAGACTAAATTGAAGCAAAACAACTAGTAGTTACTTCAAGCAACATCACTATTACTGCCACCCAAGCTTCCGTTGTGTCTCCAGTATATTTCAACCACTGTACTAATATTGTGTTTATTAATTGGATATTCACGGCACCTGTCTATCGAGACCATACGAGATTTCCGAATACCGCCTACCGGGGGCGCCAGCGTGAACTTTTCAAACATTGCAGGGATCGGGCGACCGCGAGCTCTTGCGATGGTCCTGTCCGTCGTGGTCCTTTTCCCCCTGGCGACTGCCTACCTTGTGAATTACGCCGTCCATCATATCGTCGCGGCCGAGGCCGAGCGGACGTCACTTGCATGGGCCAACTACATCGGTGCGAAGCTGCATCGGATCGATAGTATCGCCAAAGGCAAGAATCTCACGCTCGACGAGCAAAGACTGCTCGAGGATGCCCTCGATTTCGGCGAAGCTTTCCGTTTCAAACTGTTCAACGCCGCCGGTCGCCTGGTGATGATCTCCGATAACCTGGGCGAGGACCTGCCGGGTTCCGAGCTTCTGGGCGAGCACAACGAAAAGGCGGCTTCGGTTCTCGCAACCGGTGCACCCTACACCCAGGTCGAGAGCGGCCAGGACAGACCGGACCGCCCCGACACCTATGTCGAAAGCTACGTCCCAGTGGTCCGGAATGGCGAGACTGTCGCCATTGTCGAGGTCTATGTCGATCAAACCGCACATGCCGTCATCATTAAGTCCGAGTTTATCAAGTCGGGCCTCATGATCCTCGGCTTGACGCTCCTGATTCTCTGCCTGCCGCTCCTGACGCTAATGCTGCAAGCGCGCAAGATGCGCGAGCAAAATGCCGTTCTCGCGATCGAGCGCAGCAAGGCGCTGGTCGCCAAACAGGCTAAGTCCGAGTTTTTGACGAACATGAGCCATGAAATCCGCACCCCGATGAATGGAGTCCTGGGGATGCTGAGGCTTCTTTCCGACACGAGCCTGACGGACGAGCAGTCGACGTACCTGCAAGCCGGACAACGCTCAGCCCGAGGCCTCCTGGTAATCATCAACGATATTCTCGATTTGTCGAAACTGGAGAGCGGCAAGCTGGAACTGGTGGAAAACAGCTTCCATGTTGGCCAACTGATCGACGAAATCGTCTCGATCTGCGCTTCGGGGGCCGCGAAAAAAGACCTCGTCTTCAACGTGGTCTTGGACCCCAGTCTTCCCGAGTGGCTAATCTGCGATTCGGGCCGGTTGCGCCAGATCCTCTTCAACCTGGTCGGCAATGCCGTCAAGTTTACGACCCAAGGCAGCGTCACTATCGCCGTCTCGCATCAGATGCTCGACGGGGATCGGATGGAGTTGCGCTGCGAGGTCTGCGACACCGGCATCGGCATCCCGGAAGAGGTCCAGGACCGCCTCTTCTCGCGGTTCACCCAGGCCGATAGCAGCACCTCGAAGCAATTCGGCGGCACCGGCCTGGGCCTCGCTATCTGCCGGCAAATCGCCGAGCTGATGGGCGGCAAGATCGGGGTCAAAAGCAAGCCGGGCAAGGGCGCCCACTTCTGGGTTACGATTCGCTGCCGCGCCGGACAGGCGGTCGACAGCGCCCAGGCGTTACCCACCAAGACCGCAGAGGCTGAAGGACTTCGCATCCTCGTCGCGGAGGACAATCACATCAATCAGTTCTTCGTGACGCAGCTGCTGGAGAAGATGGGCCACCGCGTCGAGGTGGCCGGAAACGGCGCGGAAGCTGTCAACGCAGTGACCGCACGGCCCTTCGACCTGGTCTTGATGGACGTGCATATGCCCGGAATGGACGGCATCCAGGCGACCCGCGAGATTCGAAAATTGCCTGGCGAAGCCGCCGACATCGCCATTGTTGCCCTGACCGCCAACGCCATGAGCGGACACCGGGAAGAGTACCTGCGGGCGGGCATGAACGACTACGTCAGCAAGCCGATCGAGACCAGCGAGTTGCAGGCGGCCATCGCGCGGACCTGCGGTCGGCGGTCTGGCGGAACCTTATTGGGACTTACGACGCCGAAAGAGAGTCAGGAGGCCTTGGACAGTGTCGGGTTGGACCGGCCGGCGGCGCCGGGCGATGAGAATCCGCCGCTGGTGGACAGCGCCAAACTGGCCCATCTGCACGACACCATCGACAAAGACGCATTCCACCGATTGATGTGCACGCTACCGAACGAGTACGGCGCCGCGCTAGCGCAGATCAAGGCGGCGCTCGAAGCCGATGACCTGAAGGCCGCGCAGGACGCCGCCCACAGCCTGCGAGGCATGGCGGGCAACTTTGCCGCGGAGCGGATCGCGGCCCTTGCGCACCAGATCGAATTCGAAGCCCGCACGGTCGAGGAGGCACAAGGCCGCACCGCTCGAATGGAGACCGCCATCGAGCAGACTCGCGCCTGGATGGAGGCCAATGTCCTGAGGGACAGGGGCTAGGCCGCCAGGTCTTCGTCCAGGTCCAACACCCGTTGCAGCCGCGTGACATCGGCCGAAACTTCGATCAAGAGGGCGGCGAGTTCCTGTTGCATGGCCAGCGCGCGGTCGAGCTTCTGCGCGATCTTGGCCGTCTCGGGCAGGACCGGGGCATACTCCTGAGCTTGCGGCCTGTCGCCCGTGAGCAGCCAGATCATCGGCATCTGAACCACGCCGGCCAGCTTCATGAGCTTGTCGACACGGGGCTCGCTTCGGTCGTTCTCCCAGTTCTCCAGTGTCTTGCGCTGCACGCCAATGCGGCGCGCCAGTTGATTGACACTGAATCCAAGCTGGTGCCGCGCCGCTTCGATGCGGCCGCCGATGGTGGTTCGTTCAGGCATTTGCGTTCATTCCTTTCGGTGTTTCGAGAGTGGGGACCGCGCAGCAGGCAGTCCGAACAAGGGTCTTGAGGTTCTGTCGTTGCCAACTGGGCTCCGGCCCACGGCCGAAGCGAACCGGCCCGGTTCGCAATTATTTGGCAGGTCTTGGTTAATTTTTTGGCGCTCAGCCCGCCTCGTCGGTCACGCCGCCCTGGATCTTCGAGGCCAGAGCGGCTTCCAGGAAGCCATCGAGATCGCCGTCCAGGACGCCCTGGGTGTCGCTGGTCTCGACCGCGGTGCGCAGGTCCTTGACCATCTGATAGGGCTGCAGCACGTAGGAGCGGATCTGGTGGCCCCAGCCGATCTCGGTCTTGGAGTCGGCTTCGGCCTGGGCGGCCTCCTCGCGTTTTTTCAACTCGTGCTCGTAGAGTTTGGCGCGCAGCATGGACATCGCCTGGGCCCGGTTGCGGTGCTGCGAGCGGTCGTTCTGGCACTGCACCACAATACCGGTCGGCAGGTGGGTCATGCGCACCGCCGAATCGGTCCGGTTGACGTGCTGACCGCCGGCGCCGGAGGCCCGGTAGGTGTCGACGCGCAGGTCCTTGTCCTCGATCTCGATCTCGATGCTGTCGTCGATCACCGGATAGACCCAGACCGAGGCGAAGGAGGTGTGGCGCCGGGCCGCGGAGTCGTAGGGCGAAATGCGCACCAGGCGATGCACCCCGGATTCGGTCTTCAGCCAGCCATAGGCATTGGGGCCCTTGATCTGGATCGAGGCGGATTTGATGCCGGCCTCTTCGCCCGGGGTTTCGTCCAGGCCCTCGACCTTGTAGCCATGCGCTTCGGCCCAGCGGGTGTACATGCGCAACAGCATCTCGGCCCAGTCCTGGGCCTCGGTGCCGCCGGCCCCGCTGTTCACATCGAGGTAGCATTCGTTGCTGTCGGCCTCGCCGGACAACAGGCTTTCGAGCTGGCGTTTGGCGGCTCTGGTCGCCAAGCGCGCCAGCAATCCGGCGGCCTCGTCGAGGCTGGCCAAGTCGTCCTCGGCCTCGCCCAACTCGGCCAGGGTCCTGGCGTCTTCGAGTTCGGCTTCGAGTTCGCGAAATCCGGTGAGGGCCTGGTCCAGGTGAGTGCGCTCGCGCATGATCGCCTGGGCCCGGGCACTATCCTCCCAAAGGTCGGGCTTTTCGGAAAGCGCGTTCAGTTCGTCGAGGCGCAGCAGGCTCTGGTCGAAGTCAAAGATGCCTCCGAATGAGCGCCAGGGATTCGGTGATCTGTCCGGTCAGGTTCTCGATGTCAGCCCGCATGGCCTGCCAGGTCCTTCTTAATTCGGAGGATGGGTCGGATAGGTCGTGGGCCCTCTTTTAGGCGACATGACCTACCTAGTACAAGCCGCCCGTGGAGGAGCTGCGGCTCGACTTGCCATAGGGGTTGTAGCCGCCGTCGAGCAGCACCTGGGCATCGGTGGGCACGGTGTTCGGCTTGAAGGCCTCGAGGTAGACGTGCTTGTCGCCGGCCCGCGCCACCAACCCGGTGTCGGCGCTGATCCGCACCAGCCGGATGCCCGGCGGGACCCGGAAGGGAATGCCCGGCTTGTCGGCCAGCACCTCGGCCATGAAGGACTTGAAGAGCGGCGCGGCGACGTTCGATCCGGTGTCCTTGGGGCCCAGGGTGCGCGGCTCGTCGAAGCCGACGAAGGCGCCGACCACCAGGTCCGGGGTAAAGCCGATGAACCAGGTATCGGTGTTGTTGTTGGTCGTGCCGGTCTTGCCGCCCAGCGGCTTGCCGATTTCGGCGATCCGCCGTCCGGTGCCGCGCTTGACGACACCTTCCAGCATGCCGACCACCTGATAGGCGCTGGCCGGGTCGGCGACCTGTTCGCGCAGGTCGGGCAGCAGCGGCGGCGCCTGCGACCTCCAGGGCACCGCGCGGCAGTCCGCGCAGTCGCGCTGGTCATGGCGGAAGACCGTGTTGCCGTTCTTGTCCTGAATGCGGTCGATCAGGGTCGGCAGGGTCCGGCGGCCGCCGTTGACCAGCATGGCGTAGCCGGTGGTCAGGCGCAGCAGACTGGTCTCGCCGGCGCCCAGCGCCATGGCCAGAACCTCGGGCATCTCGTCAACGATGCCAAAGCGTCTTGCGTAGGCCGCCACCTTGGGCATGCCGATGGTCTGGGCGAGACGAACGGTCATCAGATTGCGCGACTTTTCGATGCCCACCCGCATCGGCGTCGGGCCGTAGAATTTGTTGGTGTAGTTCGAGGGCTTCCACTTGCCCTGACCCGCCCCCTGATCGATCACGAAGGGTGCATCCAGGATCAAGGTCGCCGGTGTATAGCCGCTGTCGAGTCCGGCCAGGTAAACGAAGGGCTTGAAGGCCGAGCCCGGTTGACGGCGCGCCTGGGTGGCCCGGTTGAACTGGCTCAGCGCATAGGAAAAGCCGCCGGACATGGCCAGGACCCGCCCGGTATGGGGGTCCATGGCGACCAGGGCGCCATTGACGTCGGGCAACTGACGCAGCCCATAGCTGCCCTCGGGGTAGGCCTTGCCCTCGCCGTCGGCGCTGACCGGCTCGACGAAGACGATGTCGCCGCGGCTCAGCACGTCGCTCGCCTTCTTGGGCCGCGCGCCGATCTTCTGCTTTTTCAGGGTCGGACGCGCCCAGCGCAGTTCGCCGTAGGGAATTGCGCCGAGGGACGCGTCGGCCAGCCCGATCTTGGCGCTCTTGGCGCCGGCCTCCAGGACCACCGCGGGCAGCCAGTCGCCACCGCCCGGCGGCACCTCGAAGGCCGCCAGGGCGGGCAGCCAGTCGCCCTCCGCCGCCAGTTCGACGGTGCCCAGGGGGCCGCGCCAGCCGTGGCGGCGATCGTAGGAGATCAAGCCCTGGCGCAGCGCCCGGTCGGCAATCTCCTGGAGTCTCGGATCGACCGTGGTCCGCACCGAAAGACCGCCCTCGTAAAGCGCCCTCTCGCCGAAACGTCCGATCAGCTCGCGGCGCACCTCTTCGGTGAAAAAGTCGGCGCTGGCCAGCTCGGTCGCGGCCCGGGGCCGTACCGCCAGATCTTCGGCCAGGGCCAGCCCCGCGGCCTCCGGCGTGATACGCCGGTCGTCCAACAGCCGTCCGATGACCCAGTTGCGGCGGTTGATCGCGGCTTCGCGCTTTCTGATCGGGTGATAGTTGTTCGGCGCCTTGGGCAAAGCCGCCAGGTAGGCCGCCTCGCCGACTGTCAGCTCGTCCAGGGACTTGTCGAAATAGTTCAGGGCCGCCGCGGCCACGCCATAGGACCCAAAGCCGAGGTAGATCTCGTTCAGATAGAGTTCGAGAATGCGCTCCTTGCTCAGCACGTTTTCGATGCGGATCGCCAGGATCGCCTCGCGGATCTTACGCTTGTAGGAGACCTCGTTGGTCAGCAGGAAGTTCTTCGCCACCTGCTGGGTGATGGTCGAGGCGCCCACCGGCCGGCGCCCTTGCGAATAGTTCTTCACATTGGTCAAGATGGCGCGCAGCACGGCCTTGGGGTCGACACCGAAATGGCTGTAGAAGTGCTGGTCTTCCGCCGAGACGAAGGCGTTGATGACCCGGCGCGGAATCGAGGAAATCGGCACGAAAACCCGCTTCTCGATGGCGAACTCAGCCAGCAGGCGGCCGTCGCCCGCGTGCACCCGGGTCACGGTCGGCGGTTCGTAGTCGGCGAGCTGGCGATGTTCGGGCAGGCCCTTGCCGTAGTGATAGAAGACATAGACCGCCCCGCCCGCGCCCACGACCCCGAGGACCAGAAAGAACGCTGAGAAGATGACAAGCCATCGCAGAAGTCGTCGCACCGATGAACCTCTCGTCCAAATCCGCCGGATCGGGCGGCAAAAAATCCCGGACCCGCCGCACTTCCCCGTCGGGGACTGGCCAGGCAAGATAATCCTATATCTTTGCCAACCCGTTAGCGCGGCAATATGGCAAGGGTAAGGCGAATTCGCAATCGACCAGACCTGCGTAATTCTACGCACAGCGGCGGATTTCCGCCACCTACAACCGGGTCACACTCTCGTGCCAGTCGAAATAGGACCTGATGGCCTTAACCATGGCGTCGACCAGTTTACGCTGGTGGTCCTTTTGGCGCAGCAGCCGCTCCTCCTTGGGATGAGAGAGGTAGCCGATCTCGAAGAGGATCGAGGGCACACTGGCCGATTTCAGCACCGCGAAGCCCGCCGACCGGTGGGTGTTCTTCAAGAGCGGCGTCACGGACCCGACCTGGGAAACCAGGGTTTCGGCGAAGCGCTTGGAAAGGTTCATGGTCTCGCGCCTGGCCAGGTCGCGCAGAATATCGATAACCTCGCCGTTCTGTTCGTTCAGATCGAGCCCGGCCAGGGAATCGACGGCATTTTCCGACGCGGCGGAGCGTGCCGCCTCCTTGTCCGACGCCCGTTCCGAAAGGGTGTAGACCGCGGCCCCGCGGATGCGGTCGGAATCGTGACTGTTGGCGTGAATCGAGACAAAGAGGGCACCGCCGGCACGCTGGGCGATGGCGATGCGGCCGCGCAGCGGGATGAAACGGTCGTCCCGGCGTGTCAGAGCGACCCGAAACAGCCCGGTATCCAGCAGACTCCGTTCCAGCGCCTTGGCATAGCGCAGCACCAGGTCCTTCTCGTAGACCCCCGAAACACTCTCGGCCCCCGGGTCGATGCCGCCATGGCCGGCGTCGATCACCACCATGGGCCGGCTGTCGAGCGGTCGCCGCGAGGGAACGATGTTGGCCAGGGGATCGCTCGAGGCCGCCGCGGCACCGGGCGAAGCGATCGCCGCCCGTTCGGGCAGGGCCAGATAGGCTTGGCGGCTGACTTCGCGCAGATCGAGGACGAATCGGGGCCCCTTGCCATCCTTGGGCGGCAGCAGGAAGGCTTTCTCGATCACCGCGGGCCGGGACAGGTCAATGACCACCCGGCTGGTGGTCGGTGCGAAGGTGCCGTGGCGCAGAGCCGTGACCAGGCCGCTGGGCGGCAGCACCAGGGCATCGCCGGCGCGCCATTGAAAGCGGCTGAAATCGATCACGACGCGAAAGGGGTCGGCCAGCGTAAAGG
The DNA here is from genome assembly GCA_021776195.1 of Kiloniellaceae bacterium. The sequence continues at coordinate 48,807 of JAJFGK010000129.1, forward strand.
TGCGAAAGGCCAAGGGCTCGGACAGATCCAAGGCCAGGCGCACCGTGCCCGGATGATCGCCCAGACGCGCCGCCTCCACCGACGGCTCCGCCCGCAGACCGTCGGACAGACCAAGAACGCCACAGACAACGACGGCGAAGGCCAACCATAGAACCTTCCAGGTCCGGCGAGGCCGCGCTTTATCTGGCATCAAAACACTCACAGCCCCCCCATAGCCGATTTTTCGCCGCATTGCGACAGACATCTGTACCCTTCGGCCCGGCGATCGGGCAGATTTGGGAGAATCGGGCGCCACCTTAACCTCCGCCGGTCATTACGGTTTATTCCTGGTCAAAACCCTTTTCCCGTGTCATTGTGCCAACTTCCTGGAAGCCAAAAGCGTTTCTGGCCCGGAATTCCTTGCCGACCGACAGAGTTTGTTTAGAGACAACGCTTGTCGAGAGGCAAACGAGGTTTGAATATCGTTTTGGCTCGACTTGGGCTCGGGCTTGGCCAATGCCAAGCCTATGACGGGCCGAGGCTCGCCGCCCCGGTCAAGACCAGCTTCCCCCCGGCGATCAAAGGCTTAGATCACCGGACGACGAGAACGGACACGCGTAGCGCGGTGCCGTTCTGACTGCAACTGAGCTTGACCTTCGTGGGAGCCAAAGACCGCAATGCCAGTATCGCCGAACAGCGTATCGCCGATCACCGCGGTCATGCCACCACAGACAATCCAACCGACAATCATAACAGTCGCGCGGCGCCAGTCCCTTGCGTTTCGAAAACCCGATGGGAGATGTTTTTCCCGGCGGTTTCCGAACCAAGCGATCTTGGCAGCAGGACGCGACATGGAGTTAGACCTACATGTCAGCACGAATTCTGATCGATTCCACACAGCCCGAAGAAACGCGGGTTGTGGTGCATTCCAACAATCGCATTGAAGACTACGACTACGAAACCGCCAGTCGTAAGCAACTCAAGGGCAACATCTACCTCGCCAAGGTGACGCGGGTCGAACCGTCGCTTCAGGCGGCCTTTGTCGAGTATGGCGGCAACCGACACGGCTTTTTGCCCTTCAGCGAGATACACCCCGACTACTATCGCATTCCGATCGCCGACCGCGAGGCCCTGATGGCCGAAGAGGCGGCAGCCGACAGCGACGGCGATGACGGCGGTGATGACGGCGGCGATGACGAGAACGGTGTCGAGGATAACGATCCGGTCGAGGCCGCCGCGGACGCCGAAGGCGACAGCGCGCCGGATGGCGACGAGAATGGCGACGCCCCCAAGGCCAAGGCCGCCGAGACGCCCGGCGACAACGGCGACAACGGCGACAGCGATGTCCCGGAGGTCCGCGAGATCGAAACCAAGTCCAAGGTCGACCAAGTCGGCGGCGACGATTTCGAAGAGGCGGCAAAGCGCCGGGTCAACCTGATGCGCCGCTACAAGATCCAAGAGGTCATCAAACGACGGCAGATCATCCTGATTCAGGTTTCCAAGGAAGAGCGTGGCAACAAGGGTGCCGCGCTGACCACTTACCTGTCGCTTGCCGGCCGCTACTGCGTCTTGATGCCCAATACCAACAAGGGCGGCGGCATCAGCCGCAAGATCAGCAATCCCAACGACCGCCGGCGCCTCAAGTCGATCCTGTCGGACCTCCAGATTCCCGAAGGGATCGCGGTTATCGTGCGAACCGCCGGGGCGCAGCGCAGCAAGATCGAGATCAAGCGCGACTACGAATACCTCATGCGACTCTGGAACGAGATTCGCGAAACCACCCTGCAATCGACGGCGCCGGCCGTGGTGCACGAGGAAGCCCAGTTGATCAAGCGCTCGGTGCGCGACCTCTATACCCGCGACATGGACGACATCGTGGTCGACGGCGAGGACGGCTACAAAGCCGCCAAATCCTTCATGAAGTCGCTGATGCCGAGCCACGCCCGCAAGGTCAAACTGTTCAAGGACGACGGTGTCTCGCTGTTCCAACACTACAAGGTGGAAGAGCAGCTCGACTCGATGCACCTTCCGACCGTGCAGTTGCCCTCCGGCGGTTACATTGTCCTGAACGCCACCGAGGCGCTGGTGGCGATCGACGTCAATTCGGGCAAGTCGACGCGCGAGCGCAATATCGAGGAAACCGCGCTGAAGACCAACCTCGAGGCGGCCACGGAGATCGGCCGGCAGTTGCGCCTGCGCGACCTTGCCGGCCTCGTGGTCATCGATTTCATCGATATGGAGGAGTCGCGCCACAACCGCGAGGTCGAGCGGCGCATGAAGGAAGCGCTGCGCCACGACAGGGCCCGCATTCAGCTGGGGCGGATCAGCCATTTCGGGCTGCTGGAGATGTCGCGCCAGCGCTTGCGCCCGAGCCTCTTCGAGAGCTCGACGGCGATGTGCCCCCACTGCAATGGATCCGGCTTCCTGCGGACCACCGAATCCGTGTCGCTGCAGTTGCTGCGCGGACTGGAAGACGAGGCCGTCCGCGGTGGCGAGGGCGCCGTAACGGTGACCCTGCCGCTCGAGATCATGCTCTTCGTGATCAACCAGAAACGCACGCGGCTCAGCGAGATCGAACAGCGTCATAGCCTCAAGGTCGATCTGGTCACCGGCGAGCTGCGCGATGGATCGCTTTTCTCCATCGTCAGAACAGAAGGCGGGGCCGTGGAGGAGAGCGACGGCGACCGCAATGCCGACCGCAAGCGGGGACGGCGGCGCAGAGGCCGGCGCCCGGAGGAAGAAGACACCCGTCGCGGGTCCTCCCGGTCGAGCAGTCGCGAGGAAAACCCGGTGGAGACCGTCGACGACCCCGAGGACGACGAACCCGTGAGCCCCGAAGACCTCGAAGACGAGACGGGGACCGCCGAGGCCGCCGGCACCGCTGAAAGCCAGGACGAGGATGGCGACGACAAGCCGCGCAAGCGTCGGCGCCGTGGCAAGCGGGGCGGCCGGCGGCGGCGTCAGGCCAAGGACACGGACGATCTTCAGGATGGCCAGCCGCAAGACGGCCAGTCCGAAGGGGCCCCGTCTGAAGATGGTCCGTCTGAAGATGGCCAGTTGGAAGATGGCCCGTCCGAAGATGGCCCGTCCGAAGATGCCCAGCACCTGGGCAGCGAGTCCGAAACCGAGACCAAAGAGCGAGAGTTGCCCCAGGACGCCGGATCGTCCGGAGAGGCCTCGGGCGACTTGGGCAGTGCTTCCGGGCAGGAGGCCGTGGTCGACGAGCCTGCACCCCGCAAGCGACGCAGCCGCAGCCGCAAGGCTGTCGAGGCCGCCGCGTCGGACGCGGCGGTCGCCAAGCCCGCTGAGGCCCAGGAGACAACCCCCGCGGCCGCGACGCCCGATGCACCCGGCCCCGATGCGCCTGTCGCGGAGGAAAAACCCAAGCGTGCCCGCCGCCCGCGGCGAACAGCGAAGAAAACCGCCGAGGCCAAACCGCAAGAGGCTGACGAGGCGGTAGCAGACGAGGCGCCGGCCGCCACGCCGGCCCGCAAGCCTGCGACCCGGCGCCGCAAAGCCGCGGCGCCATCGACGCCCAAGCCCCTCGACGAGGCACCCGCTCCAGAGCAAGCCGCCGAAACAAGTCCCAGCGATGCCGATGGCGCAGCGGCGGCCCCATCATCCGCGCGGCCGGACGACAACGAAGAGCCACCCTTGGCCGCCGCGGCGGTCGATGGCCCGGCGAGTTCAGTGACGGAGCCCCCGACCGCGCAGAGCGCCGCAGCGGACAGCACACTGGCGGAGCCCGACGACGACCAGCCCAAGCGTCAAGGCTGGTGGAACCGCATCATCGGTTCCTAACGGCACGAATCGATCGAAAAAGCCGCTAGGCGGTCAGCCAGTCCTTGAGACGGCTGGCCGCCTTGGCGATCTCGGCCTCGGGTCCGGCGAAGGAAAACCGCAGATAGCGATGGCCGCGAGCCGGGTCGAAGTCGGTCCCGGGCGTCGCCGCGACCCCGGTCTCGGCCAGCATCTTGCGGCAGAAGGCTTCGCTGTCGTTGGTCAGGGCCGAGACCTCGGCGTAGAGGTAGAAAGCACCGTCAGCCGGCGCCAGGCGGTCGAAGCCGGCCTTGGGCAGTTCGGCCAGAAGCAGGGCGCGGTTGCGGGCATAGGCCGCGACATTGCGGTCGAGCTCGTCATAGCAATCGAACACGGCCTGCGCGGCGATCTGCGACAGGGTCGGCGGCGATATGAAGAAATTCTGCGCCAGGCATTCCAGGGGACGCAGCAGATCGGCGGGCAGGACCATCCAACCGAGACGCCAGCCGGTCATCGAGAAGTACTTCGAGAAGGAATTGATGACGACGGCCTCATCGCTCAGCGCCAGCGCCGAGACCGCCTCCATGCCGTAGCTGATCCCGTGATAGATCTCATCGGAGACCAAGCGGATGCCGGCATCCGCGCAGTGGTCCGCCAGCGCCGCGAAGGCCTCTGGCGTCAGCATGGTTCCGGCAGGGTTTGACGGCGAGGCGACGATCAGCCCGTCGATCCTGCCGGCGGCGGCAAGCAGCGCCGGGGTCGGTTGGAAACGCTCTTGCGGACCGCATTCCAGAAGCAGCGGCTCGATCCCCAGGGCCGTGAGTATGTTGCGGTAGGCGGGATAGCCGGGCGCCGCCATGGCGACCACGTCGCCCGGCTCGAAGGCGGCCAGGAACGACAGAATGAAGGCGCCCGACGATCCCGTGGTGACCATGATGCGCTGAGGATCGACGCTCAGTCCCATGCGGGCGCGGTAATGACCGGCGATCGCCTGGCGCAGATCAGGCAGGCCGAGCGCGTCGGTGTAGCCGATCCGATCGTCGTCCAGGGCCCGCCGCGCCGCCTCGAGCACCGCCGCGGGCGCCGAGGTGCCGGGCTGGCCTACCTCCAGGTGCAAAACCTCCTCGCCGGCCGCCGCCCTGGCGTTGGCCGCGCGAAGCACGTCCATCACGATAAAGGGTGGCACCTTGCCGCGCTCGGCGATCTTCAAGACCATGCTGTCACCCGCCTTTCGACGCAAACCGGCTTCAGCGCGGGATCATCGCACTCATTGAACCCGCAAGGCCAGGCCGTTGCCGCGCGGATCGCTCACGACTTCGCAGGTTGCCTCGGAATTGAGAATACCGTTGAGGCAGACCAGGGCCGAAACGCTGCCGACGCTTGGCGCCTCCACGACCTTGTGACCGCGGCCCTCGAGGGACCCTGCCGCAGCCGAAAGTCCGGGCTCGACCCAGGTGATATCCGGCAGGCCAACGTGGGCCGCCCTTGGCGCGCCGATGGCCTCGGCCAGCGGCTTTTCGTCTTCCAGCGCCAACAGCATGACCGTGGCCAGGGCGGAGGGTGACGCGAGACCGCCCGAGACGACGCCGGCAAAGCGCAGATCGCCGGTGGCTTCGTTGCCGATTACCACCGGGGCCAGGGCGACGGCGCCTGGCGTCTGCTCGTCCGCCAGCAGGAGCCCGCTGCCGGGCAGCATCCGCCCGGAACCGAAGAGCCCATTCATGGTGAAACTGCAGGCCACCGAACTGCCCCATCGGTCGGCCGCGACGAAGCCGGCGGCATAGGGGTTGGAGGTAATCTCGCGCGGTACCGGCGCAAAACTGGCGGCCGCCTTGTGCCGCGCCTCGTCATAATCGGCCAGCAAGTCCTCGAGTGCGTCTTCTTCGAGCAAAGGCTGCAGCCCGCGATCCACGCCGCCACTCGAGTTCATCCAGACCGCTTGACCGGCAAAGGCGCGCATCGAGGTCTCGGCCATGAGATGGGCCTGGCCGGCTGCCGCCTCGTCGACATAGTCCTCGACCTCGCTGAGGGCGCCATAGATTTGGCCCACCAGAACGCCACCGGTCGCCGGCGGCGGTGCCAGATAGATGGTGTCGCCACCGAAGCCCATGCGCAATGGTGGGCCCACGGTCGGCAGCGCGTCGGCAAGCCCCTGGAGCGTGATCTCGATACCGACCTCGGCCGCGGCCTCGGTCAGACGCCGGGCATAGGGGCCGCCATAGAGGTAGCCCGCGCCCTGCTGGCGGATCGCCGAGAGCAGACCCGACAGCGCGTTCTGCACCACCACATCGCCCTCGCTCGCCAGAGTGCCGGCACGGTTCGAAAGGCTGGTCGCCAGCTCCTCGTCGGCGACCACGATCCCTGCCGCGTCGCGAATGTCCTTGGCGAAGGCCCGGCTGACCGGATGACCGAAGCGGGCCAGGCGCTCGGCCGGGCTGACCAGACTGGACCAGCGCATGACGCCATGGCGCGCATGAAGCACCCCCATGGCGCGCGGCAGCATGGGAATCAGGGCACCGCTGCCGCCGCCTGGAGCAAAGCTGTAGGCCTCGGCGACCGGTTTCAGGTCCCGGTCGAAAGAATTGGAGGAAAAGACGATGCAAGCCCCGCCGCCGCCCAACCCGGCACGCGACGGATAGGTCACGCTCATGGTAAAGGCCATGGCCACCGCCGCGTCCACGGCGGTGCCGCCACCGCCCAGGATATCACGTCCGATCACCACGGCGCGCGGCTCGTCGCCGGCAATCAGCCCGGCGAAACCCTCGACAATCTCGAGTTTGCCGCGGTCTTCGTCCCCCGAGCAGGCCGACAGAGTTAGCAGTCCTGCCGACAAAAAGCTGGCGAGAAGCGATCTCGACATCATCTCTAGTGCAGCCTCCGCCCAAAAGCACTATTGTCTCGCGACCGAAGCTTGAGAGACGCAATGCGAGCCCTGTACAAAAAAAACGCCCCCCTGATCGGACTCTTGGTTGTCCTTGTCACCTTCTGCGGTCCTGGACGCAGTCTGGCCCAGGGGATCGAGTTCATTCGCGACGCCGAGATCGAGAACACGATCCGCGTCTATTCGACCCCCGTGTTCCAGGCTGCCGGACTCAGCCCCAGCGCAATACGCATTTTTCTGGTCAAGGACAAGAGCCTCAATGCCTTCGTGGCCGGCGGGCAGAATATGTTTCTACACACCGGACTGCTGGTCGCGGCGAAATCTCCCCTGGAGGTGATCGGTGTGATCGCGCACGAAGCCGGCCACATCGCCGGCGGCCATATCGTGAGTCGCCGCGACGCCTTCGAGGGCGCCGGTACGACCGCCATCGCCACCACGCTGCTCGGCATCGGCGCGGCAATTCTGACCGGTGAGCCGGGGCTCGGCGCGGTGGTGATCGCCGGCGGCCAGGACATCGCGCTGAAGGGCCTGCTGAGCCACACCCGCTCTCAGGAATCCTCGGCGGACCAGGCCGCGATCACCTACCTCAACGCGACGATGACCTCGCCCAAGGGACTGGTCGACTTCACCCGGCGCCTCCAGGGCCAGGAAGTCCTGCTGAGCAACAACCAGGATCCCTATCTGAGGACCCATCCCCTGACCGAGGATCGGCTCGACTTTTTTCAGCAGTCTCTGAAAAACTCCCCCTACCGGGACCAGCCGGCGACGCCGGAGCTGGACATGCTCCAGGCCCGCATGGTGGCCAAGCTGGTCGGTTTCCTCGACCACCCCCGACGCGTCCTGCAACTCTATCCCGAAAGCGACCAGAGCCTGCCGGCGCGCTACGCCCGCGCGATCGCCGCCCAGCGGGACAACAGGCTGGAGGAGAGCATTGCGCTGATCGACGGCCTGCTGCGCGAACAGCCGGACGATCCCTTCTTCCATGAGCTGCGCGGCCAGATGCTGTTCGAGTACGGCCGGCTCGCCGATGCGCTGCCGGACTACGAGAAGGCCGCGACCCTGCTGCCCGATTCGCCGACCCTGCGGCTTTCCTTGGCCCAGGTGCAGATCGAGTCCAACCAGCCTGGGCAGGACGAGGCCGCGCTGGCCAACCTCGAGTACATCCTGCGCAAGGAACCCGGCAACGGCTTTGCCTGGCGCCTGGCCGCGACTGCCCATGGCCGGCGCGGCGAGGAAGGCCTGGCGGCGCTTGCCCTCGGCGAGGCGGCCCAGGCCGGCGGCCGCCCCCGCGAGGCAGAGGCGCTCGGACTCAGGGCGCAAAAGCTGCTGCCGGAGAACACACCAGCCTGGCTGCGGGCCCAGGACCTCACCGCGGAGGCGGCCCGGAAGCGGGAGAAAAACAAATAACGCCTCTAAAACAAGGCGATAAACCCTTGTTGCGAACGCCATGGTCCATTCATCATTCCGTGAAAATTCGTCTCCAGGCTTGAAAGCCTCGGCCGATTGGCGTCATATCACCGCCATCTTGAAGAGGGAGCCTCGAGGATGCCGCAATCATCGACCGACCGGCGGACAACCGCCCAAGGGTTCAGCCACCGGCGGCCCCGCCGATGCTGGCTGGCTGGCCTGGCCCTGGCGGGCCTGCTCGCGGCCGGGCTCGGCCAGCAGTCCAGTGTGGCGCAAGCGCAATCCGAGACAGCCGACGGCGTGGCCGCGAGCGACGTGAAGGCGATCGAGGCCATCATTCGCAACTACTTGATCGAAAACCCGGAAGTGCTGCTCGAAGCCATGGCCGCTTACGAGGCCAAGCAGAAGGTCGCCGAAGAGGCGGATCGCGTCAGGGCCCTGGCGGAGTACCGGGCCGAGCTGATCGACGACCCGGCGTCTCCGGTGGTCGGCGCGGTTGCCGGCGATGTCACCATCGTCGAGTTCTTCGACTATCGTTGTCCCTATTGCCGGGTCACGGCGGCACGTCTGCGCGATCTGATCGCGGAGGATCCGGGCGTGCGCCTGGTGATGAAGGAGTTTCCCATCCTGAGCGCGGAGTCCGAGGTCGCCGCCCGCGCCGCCCTGGCGGCGGCTCGGCAAGGCAAGTACGAGGCCTTCCACTTCGCCTTGATGGATCAGCCCGGGGACATGAGCGAGCGGCATCTGCATGCGACGGCCATGAAGACCGGCGTCGATCCCGGCCAGATGCTCGCCGACATGGAAGACCCGGAGTTCAAGGCCATGATCGCCCGCAACCGCAACCTTGCCCGGCAGTTGAAGATCAACGGCACGCCGGCCCTGGTGATCGGCGATCAGGTCATTCCCGGCGCCATCGAGCTGGAGCAGTTGCGCGTCCTGGTGGCGCAGACCCGGGCCAATCCCAGCTAAGCTGCCGGCATTGCAACGGCGCTAACCGCTATGCTAACGCTTTGCGCTTGGTTCGCGGCGCGGCAAAGCGCCGCCCGGCTCGCAGGCGCGCGGCGGGTGGCACAGGCAGGAGCGCCGGGAGCATCGGGGGGCGACTTTGGTAAAATCGGCAAAATGCCTCATCCTCAACGGCCCGAATCTCAATCTTCTGGGCAGTCGGCAGCCTGAGATCTATGGCCGCACGACCCTGGCGGACATCGAGCGCGACTGCCGCGCGACCGCCCAGCGGCTCGGTCTGGAAATCGTCTTCGAGCAGTCCAACAGCGAAGGCACCCTGGTCGACCTGGTCCAGGCGGCGCGCGACGACTGTGCCGGGATCATCGTCAACGCCGGCGCCTACACCCACACCTCGGTGGCCTTGATGGACGCCCTGCTAGCGCTGGACAAACCGGTGATCGAGCTTCACCTTTCCAATACTTTCCGGCGCGAGAAATTCCGTCATCACTCTTACGTTTCGCTCGCCGCGACCGGTGTGATCTGCGGCTTCGGCGCCAAGGGCTATTGTCTCGCGCTGGAGGCCATGGCCGGACTGCTGCAACGCGACGACGGGAACTGAACCATGGCAAAACTCGACATCGACGAAGATCTGGTTCGCAAGCTCGCCGCCCTGCTCAAGGACACCGGGCTGTCGGAGATTGAGTTCGAATCGGACGACAACCGCATTCGGGTCGCCCGCAATGTGACCACCGCCATTCAAACCGGCCCCGCGGCAGTCGCCGAGGTGACCAACGCCTCGCCGTCGCCGGCGAGCGACAAGGTGTCGGCCAATGCCGTCACCTCGCCCATGGTCGGCACCGCCTATGTGGCCAGCGAGCCCAGCGCGCCCCCCTTCGTCAAGGTCGGCGACAATGTCAACGAGGGCCAGACCCTGTTGATCATCGAAGCAATGAAGGTGATGAACCCCGTGCTCAGCCCGCGTGCCGGCAAGGTCACCGCCATCCTGGTCACCGACGGCGAACCGATCGAGTTCGGCGAGCCCTTGATGATCGTCGAATGATTTCGAGCCCGTGATGTTCGACAAAGTCCTGATCGCCAACCGCGGCGAGATCGCGCTCCGCATCCACCGCGCCTGCCGCGAGATGGGCATCAAGACGGTCGCCGTGCATTCGACGGCCGACGCCGACGCCATGCACGTGCGCCTGGCCGACGAATCGGTCTGTATCGGTCCGCCGGCGAGCAAGGACAGCTACCTGAACATGCCCGCCATTCTTTCGGCGGCGGTCATCACCGGGGCCGACGCGATTCACCCGGGTGTCGGGTTCCTGGCGGAAAGCGCCGACTTCGCCCGCATGGTGGAAGAACACGGCCTGGTCTTTATCGGTCCCTCGCCGGAACACATCGCGCTGATGGGCGACAAGGTGGCGGCCAAGGCCGCCGCCAAGGACCTGGGCCTGCCCCTGGTGCCGGGCTCGGACGGTGCCATCGATGACATCGACGAGGCCGTCCGGGTCGCCGACGAGATCGGCTATCCGGTCCTGGTCAAGGCGGCGGCTGGCGGCGGCGGCCGCGGCATGAAGCTGGCGCAGAGCGCCGATGAACTGGAAGATGCCCTGCGCCTGGCCGGCAACGAGGCGATGGCGGCCTTTGGCAACGCCACGGTCTATCTGGAAAAGTACCTGTCCACGCCGCGTCACATCGAGGTGCAGTTGCTGGCCGATGGCCTGGGCAACGTCATTCACATGGGCGAGCGGGACTGTTCCCTGCAGCGCCGCCACCAGAAACTGCTGGAAGAAACGCCCTCCCCCGCGCTGAACGCCCGGGAGCGCGAGGCCATCGGCAAGGTCGTGACCGATGCCATCTTGAAACTGAGCTACCGCAGCGCCGGCACGATTGAATTCCTATACGAAAACGGGTCCTTCTACTTCATCGAAATGAACACCCGGCTGCAGGTCGAGCACCCGATTTCCGAGGCCATCACCGGCATCGATCTGGTGCGCGAGCAGATCCGCATCGCCGCCGGTTCGCCGCTCGGCATCCGTCAGGAGGAAATCCACTTTTCCGGCCATGCCATCGAGTGTCGGATCAACGCGGAGAACCCGAAGACCTTCACGCCCTCGCCCGGCAAGGTCACCGACTACCACGCACCGGGCGGTCTGGGGGTCCGGGTCGATTCCGGCCTCTACGCCGGCTACAGCGTTCCGCCCTACTACGACAGCCTGATCGCCAAGCTGGTGGTCCACGGGCAGACCCGCAACGAGTGCCTGATGCGCCTGCGCCGGGCGCTGGAAGAGTTCGTCATCGTCGGGATCGAGACCACGATTCCGCTCCATCAGGAACTGATCGGCAACGGCAGTTTCATCGACGGCAACTACGACATTCACTGGCTGGAACGCTATATGGACGGGGCTTGAAATCCGGCCCGGCCAGGCTGTTAAATGGCTGGCGGAAAGCTGGTCCAATTTAGCAAGGAACAGCACGGTGCAGCTCACGCCCGATCTTCTCTTGAAGGCCTACGCTATCGGGATCTTCCCCATGGCCGAAAGCCGCGCCGATCCTGAACTGCACTGGATCGACCCGGAAGAGCGCGGCGTCCTGCCGCTCGACGGCTTCCATCTGCCGCGCCGTCTCAAACGCACCCTGCGGCAACGACGCTATGAGGTCTCCTGCGACCGATCCTTCGACCAAGTGATCCGCGCCTGCGCCGCCCGGACCGACAACCGACCCGACACCTGGATCAACCCGGTGATCGAAAGATTGGTGAACGACCTCTATCGCATGGGCTTTGCCCACTGCATCGAGGTGCGGCGGGACGATCGGCTGGTCGGCGGCCTCTACGGGATTGCCCTGGGCGCCTGTTTCTTCGGCGAGTCGATGTTCAGCCGCGAGCGCGACGCCAGCAAGATCGCGCTGTCGCATCTTGTTCTTCGCCTGAAAAAGGGCGGCTTCCGGCTGCTCGACACCCAATTCAACACTGACCATCTGAGCCAGTTCGGCGTCGTCGAGATCCCCCGCGAACGCTACCGCGACCTGCTGGGCCGTTCGGTCAACCTTCCCGCCGAGTTCCCGCGCGGCCCAGTCAGCGACGCGGAACTCGAAGACTTCCTCGACAACGCCGGCTGACAGCTCGCCGTTGGCATTGGCCGACTTGCCGCCATCGGCATGACCTGTGCGATTTCCCGCCCAGCACTCTGACAGCGGTCCGGGACCGTCGAACGGATCCAATCCTTCCCGATGGCGAGCGATGCGCGTCGATTGACACATCGCCGTCCGAAAAACAAAGTGCAGCGATGCGTGTGGAGGAAGAATCCGAAGACCGGCTGGTCCTAAGGGACACCCAACTCGACAAGAAACTCGGGATATCGGCCCTCGTGGTCGTTCTTCTGGTAATCGCCTTCTCTTTTGCCGAGGGCGGCGATTGGATCGAGGCGTCAATCCCCGTGGCGCTGGCGGCGGGCGCTATCCTGTATCTGAAACTTACGATTCTCAGCGCGGTTGTCACGTTCGATCGCGCGACCGATCGGGTCACCCTGTCGGTCACGGGCCGGAAAGGGAGCGAAGAATGGAACTGGAAGCTGAGCGATCTGGAAGGTGCCGAGGTCAGCGCGACGAGAGGCTCAGGGGATTCCCACGGAGGCGGTCGCAAACGACCGGTGATCGTCCTCAAAGACGGCACACGGGTGCCGATCCGTCCCTATCTTTCGGCGGGCGCGCAAACCTGGGACGCGATCATCGCTATCCGTCGGTTTATCGGCCAGGAAAGGAGGGACGACCTGCCCGTCGGCTGGATATCCGACGACTGAAAAAGCGCCTGGACTCGAAGACAAAGCGAACGAGAAGGGGGGCAGCATTCCCCTTACCGCCCCAAACTCTCCGTTGCTGACGGCGCCCCGTGAGGCCCGCCGGGTACCTTCACCGTACTTGCGCTCTGTCGGCCAACCGGTTTGATTGTCCGACCGGAAAGTCGCGGCACCGATGATCAAGTGGAGAGAAAAACGTGAACATTCACGAAAGCCCCGAAATAGACGCCTTTTGGAATACTGCTTGCAAGGCCCTCGATATCGATGAGAGCTCGCGCCACCAGGCCCTCCCCTTTGCGGAAGCTGACGAACACTCGCCAAAGGAACGACATGACCTCATCGATAGCATCGGCGCATTGGCGGTAAGGAGCTTGAAACGGGGAACCTGCCACCAGGCCATGCAATTCGAAATCGAAGGCATTCCCATGCGCCGGGTTGGCGATTACTGGATTGTTGTCAAAACCGATGGGACCCCGGTTTGCGTGGTCCAAATCATTGCCATCCACATTGTACCCTTCAATCTAGTCGGCCCCGAGTTTGCCGCCTCCGAGGGGCCGGAAAGAGGGCTGATCCCAAGCCACGAGAACTGGAGTTTCGGGCACAGGCGGTATTTCAAAGCACAATGCGAACGTTGGGGTGTTCCCTGGCGCGAAGACAATCCGGTCGTTTGCGAGAGCTTTATCACCGTCTATAGTCCAGATTACCCCGTGGGCATCAGGGATTGATGGTCGCACCGGCGAGCCATGAAGAGGGCGCCGCGTCATTTGTTCGATGTCACGGACCGCTCATGGATCACAATATCCGACAGTCCTCTCGGGATAGTGGTTGATTTTGTGATCCAGGACCCGCTTTAAGGATCTCGGACTTCCGCTCAGGATCCAATTCGGCAGCATCCCGGTTCGCGTCGCTCAAATCGCCCGTTACCGCGTAGCGCACCGCACACGCAGCCATCAGTTATCGGAAGCGTCGTTTCGCAATTGTCAGACCCTCCTTCATCGCCTTGGAAGGGGTTTAGCATCGCGGTCCTGTATCAGGATCACCGCCATTCGTCATGAGCGGCCAAGCGCTTCCCGTTTAGTCATCGAGTTCGTCATCGACCGCCCAGTCAGCGAAGCTCAGAGGTTCGCTTTGATCGTCTGAAAACCCCCATATTCCCGAGGTGGAAAACACCAGATGCTTTCCGTCGCGAGGAAAATGCGCGACATCGAGGCCCGAACTCTCGCCCCCCATCAAATAGACGAGATCCTCTTTGAAAGGATTGGTGAGATGATGCGGTGGACCGTCGGGCGCGGGAAAAGCCATAATGTCGCCCGGGCCGACGTCGATTGTCTCGTCTCCAATTTCTGCGCGACCTCGACCAGATAAGATGATCAGAAATTCCTCATCCCGTTCATGGCGGTGATAGAGGAAGCTCTCTTTGGCAGGCGGCACGCGGGCCACGTAAAGCGCCAACCGTTTCAGCCCGAAAATCGGTGCAAGACGCTTTAAGTACACATCGGAATTCGGATTGAGCGGGTGCCGAATGTGGGCCTCTGGCACCGCCTCTTGTTCGGCCTTGGACAAATGGTTCTTCGGACCGTTGTCAACATTGACGGGCATGGTCGGATCCTCAGCTAAGGGCCTTCGCCTTAACGGCCCACGCCCTGGCGACTAGTCGCACGGCGCCTTTCGCGCCTAAGTCTTCGGCCAACTGCGCCTTCAATCGCTCCCTATGATCTTCCTGGAGGCTCGCGCAGTAACCTGGCGCGGGACCGGCACCAAGTGTGAAGGGGTCCCAAAACGCCTCGAAATCTTCGAACTCGGTCTCCACCTCCAACGGCTCGATGGCGGCATTGGGAATACCTGCCTCCCGGCAAATTTCGCACAGGCCATCTGCTGTACAAAAGGGGAAGCGGGCGCTCTCATTCAAATCGGAAGCCGTTGGATCTACCTTTGCTGCCGCGTTCCAAAACGCATCGATGAAACCCATACCACCGCCGGGATAATCCCAAACGTAGAATGACAACAAGCCGCCAGGCCGCAGGATGCGTTGCATCTCGTTTAGCGCGGCAATCTTGTCGGGAATGAAATTCAGCACGAGGGCAGATGTCACGACGTCAAAGGCCGCGTCGTTTGCCGGCACCTGCTGGGCATCGGCGATCTCGAATCGAACCCGTGGATCATCCAGGGTACCGCTGGCGTGAGCCACGAATTCCGATGATTGATCCGTCGCAAGGATGGAGCGGGGATCACAGTTTGCCAGGACAGTTGCCGTAAGGGCGCCGCTGCCGCAACCGATTTCCAGCCAATCTGCGTTCTGGGGTGCCGTTAGCCAGTCCACAAACCTTACAGCAATGCGGCGGCTCCACCGGCCCATGTAAAGCTCGTAGCCTTGCCCGGCGTTCCAAGCATCATATTCTGAATCTCTTTTCACACCTGCCCTCCCGAATTCGAAGACGGTGATTGCACCAATGCAAAACGATGCACCGATCCTATCGGTACGACAATCTCGAAACAGATTGCGTGCCCTAGACAAAACTCAAACCTGAGGCGGACCCCATGTCGTCTGTGGATCCGATTCGGCCATGGGATTCTTCAACGAACAACGCCTGCGCGTTGATCGAAACATGAACTCCGATCCGTGTGACCACCCCTTCGCGACCCAACTTGGCAGCATCCCGGTTCGCGCCGCTCGAATCGCCCGCAACGCCTTGCCGCGCTTGGCCTCAGATCGAAACCAACTCCGCAAGCCCTCCGACTCTCTGACAGCCAGAGACAGGGTTCCGCCTTTGGGTTGGGCGCTTCAGTCGTTATCGGCCGCAGCCTCGTTCGCCGCCGGCTCCCCTTCAGCCGGCCCCGCCTCGACCGATTTGCAGTCCAGCACCCAGACGTCGTAGACGGCATGCTCCAGGGCGCTGAGGGCCGGCGAGGAGGCGAACATCCAGCCGGAGAAGACCGGGATCGGCTCCGAGTCCGGACGGTCGTCGATGACCTCCAGGAAGGCCGCCGATTCCGGCGGCTCCTCGGGCGGGCGCTTGTGACAGGCGTGGACCCGGATCTTGAGGCTGCCGAAGGTCACGAGATTGTCGAGCGGCGCATCGAAGGTCGAAATCCGCGCCGTGATCTTGTCCAGGCCCTGCAAGACGGCCACCTGCTGGGGCTCGCCGGTCACGGGGGCGTCCCCGACCGTCGTTTCCGGGCCCGTGGATTCCTGGCCCGTGGTTTCCTGGCCCGTGGTTTCCTGGTCGGTGGTTTCCTGGTCGGTGGGTTCCTGGGCCGCCAGCGGTGGCATCGCGGCCAGCCAAGCCAAGGCCAGCGCGAACCGGCAACCGCGGCGCCACCCCCTCATGTCAGGACTTGCCCCGAGCCTTGGCGCGGTCCTTGTAGGGGTTTTCCAGGGACTCGAGGATCTCGCCCAGGACAGCGCGGATCTGGGCCTCGTCGCAGCCCATGAGGACGGCGTCCTCCAGGGCGTCCTGGGCCATCTCGCGGATCTCCTCCAGGTTCTCGTTCAAGACCTTGAGTTTCTCCCGGCAGGACACGGGCTCGCCGTCCGGCTGTCGCCAGACGGGAAAGGAAGTTTCGCATTTGGTGTCCTGTGCCATGGTCGTGTCGTCCGCGCAGGTCTTGCTGCCACAGAGATAAGACGCGACAGCCGATGGCGCAAGTCGCCCGGTCAGGCGGCTGTCGCTCACCTCTAACATCTGACTGTCCCCAATCCCGTTCAAGAGCACTTACCGGCCCGGACCGAGCTCCCGCTCGGGGAGTTTGACCTCCCTTATCTCAGAGCCTGACCGAAAAAGAGTTGAGTGATTTCAGAAGGATGTGATTCCGTCGCGTTGCTAGACAACGATGGAGATCACGATGCCATGGACTGAAATCACTCGCCGGGATTATCGGCGCGATGGGCTGGGCTACGCAAGCGA
>JAJFGK010000130.1 GCA_021776195.1 Kiloniellaceae bacterium
GGAATCACAAAACGGCGAATAAGTGAATCCAAAACGCAAGAAAACCCCCGCCGAAACGCCGCTTTCTTGCAAACACCGTTACTTAAGAGCAGCGATTAAATCAGCCAGAACAAAGGCCTGCGGGTTTTTCACAGGGAACGAAATCTGGGGACACAATACTTAACTGTCATTTGCTAGCCTACTTGGAATGACCCGCTCCCGGAAGAAATTCAATAGATAAGTATTGTGTCCCAAATTCTAGAGGAAGAATCGCGCATTTGCAACTTAAAATTACTAATTGAAATCATGGAACTAGTACACTTCCCCTGGAATTCGTAACAGCTCTCAAGCACTACTTCCAGCGATCCATCTCTGTGGTATCGGTGTCTGGATGCTGGGTGATACTGTCTTCCTGCAGTGCATCGTGAAGGTGGGTCCGGGCCATTCGCTTGAGATCTTCCCGGCTCATGGTCCCAAAATTTGGGTACAGCCTTTCGACCCTGGCGAGGTAGTCTGCGCCGTCTATCACTTGATCTGGAAATGTTGCCGCAAACCAAGTCTCGAAGGCTTGGGCTTCCAATGGGAGCCTGTTGTTGTTGAGCGTCCTTAGATCCTTGATAGCAGCGTACAACACGCCGTCATTCCGCCCATCGTAGAAGTCGTCGAGCGTAGCATTGGGGTCGCGGTCTGCATGCTTGAAAAAGTTTCTGCCGTAGCTGGCGATGCGTTTTACTTCCTCTTTCGGAACTAGGTTGTCCTCCGCGGCCATATCCAGAAACGACGCCACGTCGCGCTTTTTACAAAGCGTGCTCAGGACTTCCATAGAAGCGTGCGCCAATGCATACACCGATATTGGGTCCCGATCATCGAAGAATAGGCGCAACGCCGTCACAAGCTGACGCCTCGCAGCGTCCAACTTTGTGATCGGCGGCTCTGGTGGGGCGGTCCTAACCATTGTTTGCGTACTTGGCTTCCAACGTGTCGTACTAGAATTGCTACTCGTAGCAACAAGCCACGGCAAGGGCAGGTCAGCAGTCTCTCACAGGACCACCTTGCCCCATCCGAGTAACTCCGCTCAGGTCGGCAAATGTGCAACCCCAGGAAATCCAGGAGGAAATCCAGGGACGGTGTACGGTTTTCTGCCGCGCCGAGGTTACCCTGCGAACAGGGCTTGGCCGCGGGCCGCCGGCTGGGCGAGCGGACTACCACCAGGCGCCGTGCCCAAGGGCGGCTATCCTGGTGCGCCGCCTAACTGGCCGCCCCCTCGATTCCGCCGCAACCTTACCCCTTCCAGTGCCCCTCCTTGACCAGGTCGTCCATGGTCTCGGTGATGGCCTCGCGCAGGGTGCCGACGACGACGTCGATCTGCTGCTTGCTCAGGATCAGGGGCGGGGAGAGCACGTTGAGGTGGGCGATGGGGCGCACGATCAGGCCGCGCTTCTGACAGGCCCCGGCGATGCGGTGGCCGATCTTGACCTCGGGCGCGAAGAGCTCCTTGGTCTCCTTGTCGGCGACGTTCTCGACGCAGAGCATGAAGCACTTGCCGCGCACCTCGCCGACGATCGGCAGGTCTTCCAGGGTGGCCAGTTGCTCTTCGAAGTAGGGGCCGATCTGGCGCACGTGGCCGCAGATGTCCTCGCGCTCGAAGATCTCGAAGTTGGCCAGGCCCGCGGCGCAGCAGATCGGATGGCCCGAATAGGTAAAGCCGTGGGTGAAGAGCGCGCCCTCGGCCTGGGGCACCGAGATCACGTCGTACATCTCATCGGACAGGATGGTGGCCGAGAGCGGCTGGTAGCCCGAAGTCAGGCCCTTGGCCGAGATCAGCACGTCGGGGACGATGTCGAAGACCGGCTCGGAGGCGAAGAAGTGGCCGAGACGCCCGAAGGCGGTCACCACCTCGTCGGAGATGTAGAGCACCTCGTACTTGTGACAGACCTCCAGGGTGCGCTTGTGATAGCCCGCCGGCGGGACGATCACGCCGCCCGCGCCCATGATCGGCTCGGCGATGAAGGCGGCGACGTTCTCGGGCCCGAGCTCGAGGATCTTGTTCTCCAGATCGGCGACCTTCTCGTCGAGGAACTCTTCCTCGGTCATGCCATCGGGCCTGCGATAGGGATTGGGCGCCGGGATGTGATGGACCCAGTCGCGCACGATGTCGAAGCCCTGGTGGTCGAAGGCCACGCCGGTCAGCGACATGGCCAGATAGGTGCTGCCGTGATAGCCGTCGACCCGCGAGATGATCTGCTTTTTGGTCGGCTTGCCCAGGCGGTTGAAGTAGAAGTGGATGATGCGCACCGCGGTGTCGTTGGCCATCGACCCGCCGGTGCCATAGAAGACATGGTCCAGGCCGGCCGGCGTCACGCTGGCCAGCTTGGCGGCCAGCTCGGCGGCCGGCGGCGTGGTCTGGTGGCCGAAGGGCGAGTAGTAGGAAATCCGCCGCGCCTGATCGGCGATCGCCTGGGCGATCTCGTCGCGGCCGTAGCCGGCATTCACGCACCACAGGCCGCCGATGCCGTCGAGAAAGCGGTTGCCGTCGGAATCGAAAACATAGGCGCCTTCGGACTCCGCCAGGACCAGGGAGCCCTCCTCCTTGAAGGTCGAGAAATCGGTCCAGGGATGGATGAAGTGATCCTTGTCCTTCTGGCGCAGGTCCTCGGTGTCGTAGCGGGCGAAATTGCTGTCCATGGCGCTTCTCCTCTGTCGCGGCGTCCAAACGTTTTTGTCCGTTCGGCTAGAATCAGTGACTCGGAACGCGGCCGAAGGCAAGCCCCGCCGAGGAAGGGCCCTGTGGCCCCGTGGGCGATCTGGGAGGATGAGGCGGTTCTTACCTCTCTAGCGGTCGACCAGCACGCTGCAGTCCGCGTGCCGAACCACGCGGGCCGCGGTCGATCCCAGGAAATAGTCTTCCAGGCCCGGACGGTGCGAGGCGATAACGATCAGGTCGGCGTCGATTTCCTTGGCATAGCCGAGAATCGCCGTTGCCGGCTGCCCCTGGCGAACCTCGGACTCGGCCCCTGCCGGATCCGCCTGGGCGGCAAGCGCGACGCGGGCTTGCGCGATGTTAGTTTCTATCAGTCCTTCCGGGAGCTGTGCGGCAACGAATGCGGGAATCTGCGCCGCGACATGGAGCGTGCAGACTCGGCTCTGCGGGCCCCCGATCTGTCGCGCGAGTCCCAGCGCCTTGCTGGCCTGTTCTTCATGGCCGAGATCGATAGGCACCAAGATGGTCTTGTACATGCTTAGGCCTCCTTTTGCCGAATTCGGGCAAACATCGGATATCCATTTTCCTTCGTCCTTGATGCAGATCAGCGTTGCGGCCCAATGCGGCGTGTCCTCGCTGCCTGCACAGACAAGAAAAAGGGCCGGTGAACCGGCCCCTTGAGTTGACAGGGAGGATCAGTGAAGCGGCGCGCGGCTCAGGCCGCCAGGCAGCCGCCCTTGTCGTACATGGTGGTGATGGAGCCGCTGTGCCGGGCGTTGAACATGATGTTCTTGGCGCAGCCCTCGACGCGGACCCAAAGGTCGTACTGCACGAAGCCGTGGCCGCCGCCGAAGAAGTTGCCGCCGGAATCGCCGCCCTGGGTGTCGATGGTGATGGCGCTCACCGCGCCGCGCGGGACGCCGCGCTGGGCCAGCATGACCAGGGCGTTGTGCATGGCGCGGTTCTGAAACTCGCGGAAAAAGATCTTGTCGTTGCCGATGCGCCGGATCTCGATGCCGCTCAGGTCGTAGCCCCAGTCTGAGGGGCTGCGGATCTCGCCGGCCTGGGCCGGGGCGAGGGGGGCCTGGCT
Organism: Kiloniellaceae bacterium; assembly: GCA_021776195.1. The sequence continues at coordinate 3,771 of JAJFGK010000130.1, forward strand.
CAATCCCGCCAGCAGGGTGACCACCGCCGCGATCAGGGAAATCTTCTTGGTCATGGGTCGCGTCTCCTTGGTTGTCGTGCGAGCGTTCGCCCGTTCCTGGAGTGTCATTAAAGTATATGCAGAACTAAATTCAATGTTGGCATCAATAATCTGTGACCAGGGTCACAGATCGACCGGCAGATCGGCGATTTTTCCCAGGAAATTTGCGTCACCCCGGCCTTTGAGCCGGGATCTCGTGCCACAGCTCTTCCGCCTGAGATACCGGATAAAGGCTGCGCCCTTTCCGGTATGAGGGGTTTGTTGGCCTGAGTTTGTGGTGCCCGGAGTTGCGCGCGATCGCCCCGCGATGGCCCATGCGCACAGGCCCTGACTTCGCACAGTTAGGGGGTTTGACACTCTGTGAAACGGGCCACAGACGAGGCGATTGTTTGGCCGGCGGGATGCCCCATGTTTTAGGGAAGGGGTGAGAAGCGCAATGCCGGGTCGGCCGGATCAAGGGTTCCTCGCCCTCGAGAGCGCCCCCTCTATAGCGCCAAGGAGCAGAGCCATGACCGACAGACAGCCCGAGCCCTCGATCAGCGCGTTGCAAGAGCGCGCCAAGGTGATTTTTTCCGTCAAGCGCGTCTGGCCCTGCTACGCCGACGGCGGCGGCGCCGGCCGCATCTCCAAAGTGACCTGGGATCAGAGCCCGCCGCCCGGCGCGCGCTATCGCGTCGTCGCGGCCTAACGCTCCAGCCGTGAAAGCGGCCCAGCCGGGATACCGCCCGGCTCGGGACGGGACCCCTGCCAAGTCCCGGGGGTTCAGTAGCGCGCCAGGGCCGCGGTGAGGCGGGCGAAAAAGCCCGCGGCGTCGATCCCCGTCACGACCTTCCCGTTGACCGGCCGCGCCTCGCGCTGTGCGCCATGCCAACAGAGCGTGCGGCCCCAGTTCGGCCCCTCGTTGCAGTCCACCGCCAGGTGTCCCTCCAGCGTATCGAACAGCTCCGGCGCCAGGAGGTAGGCGATCACGCAGGGGTCGTGCAGATAGGCGTCGCCGCGGCCATAGACGGTGATCATGGCGGCGGCGGCCTCGGCGACCGGGTTGCCAAGCGCCCGCAGGGCGGCCACCCGTTCCGGCGTGGCGACGGCCTGATGGGTCACGTCGAGACCGTGCAGCACGATGGGCGCGCCCGAGGCGATGACGATCTGCGCCGCGTGCGGGTCGGCATGGACGTTGAACTCCGCCGCCGGGGTGACGTTGCCCGGCCCGAAGAACGCGCCGCCCATCACGACGATCTCGCGCAGGCGCCCGACGATGGCCGGTTCCTTGACCATGGCCAGAGCGACGTTGGTCAGCGGTCCGATGGGGCAGAGCGTCACGGCACCTTCCGGCTCGCCCATGATGGTCGCGATCAGGACATCCACCCCATGGCCCTCGGCGAGGGCCGCTTCCGGGTCGGGCAGGGCGACGCCGCCGACGCCGTCTTCGCCGTGGACCGCGGCCTCGCGCACGGCGGGGCGCATCAGCGGCCGGGGACAGCCGGCGTGGATCGGGGTGTCGCGCCGGCCGGCCAGGGTCGCCAGCCTGAGCGCGTTGCGGCTGGTCATGGCCAGGGGCACGTTGCCGGCGACGCAGGTCACCGCGGCGAGCTCCAGCGCCTCGGGCTCGGCCCAGGCCCAGAACAGCGCGATGGCATCGTCGATGCCGGGATCGCAGTCGATGATGATCTTGCGTCTGTCCGCCATGTCACTCTCACCAGGATCCGTTTTCATCGAAGAGCCACGGACTCTTCATTGTCCCCTCCTGTCCGTCCGGTCTTCTCTCATCAGGCAGTGGAGGAGACAAGAGGCTTCGCGGCGACCGCCACCGGGCTGCCGACCGTAAGACCCAGGGTCGCGCCGGCGGCGCCCTGGTTGACGGCGATCTCCAGCAGGCCGTTGGCGTTCTCGTAGCAAAAGGCCGTGCCCGGCGGCACGGCGCCGAAAGTGCGTGCCCGCGGCAACTGGCGCTCGCCGATTCGCAGCCCGGCGGCGTCCGGCAGGCGCGTGGCGCGAAGCCCGGTCATGGCATTGCCGAAGCCGTCGAGGTAGATCACCTCGGCCAGATCCTCGGGCCAGTCGGCGCCGCTCACCGTCAACGCTTCGGCGGGCTGCGCCCAGGTGCCGTCGGGGGTCTCGCCCCGTGCCAGGCGCGCGGCCAGCGGGGTGAAGAGGTCGCGGCCGTGAAAGGAATTCGACAGTTGCGGCGGCCGCCAGGTCACGTTCCAAAGGTTGGCGCGTTCGGCCCGCCGGGCGATGACCGCCAAGAGGCCGTTGTCGGGCCCGACGAACCAGCGTCCGCCGGCTTGCAGGACGACCGCCGGGCGCTCGCCGCCGACCCCGGGATCGACGACGCAGCAGAAGACCGCGCCCTCGGGCGCCTCGTCGAGGTAGGCGGCCAGCAGGTAGGCCGCCGCCTTGGGATTGAAGGCCGGCAGGTCCTCGAAGAGGGTGACGCTGGCCGGGGGGGCGGTTCCGGCCGGCGCGCCGGGCGCCACCGGCAAGCGGGCCAGGACCAGTTCCATCTGGGCCCGGTAGGGCCGCGCGAAATCCGTGCAGAAGACGATCATGGCCCCTACTATGGCGGCGCCCGAGAAGGGGGACAAGAAGAGCCCACGAACCATCGCACGAGGGGAGCGCGAGACCATGACAGGGACAAGCGAAAGGCAACGGTCGATCCTGGTGACCGGATCGTCCAGCGGCATCGGCGCGGAGATCGTGCGCGCCCTGGCGGCGCCCGGCGTCGGACTGGTGGTCCACGGCCGTCACAACAGCGCGGGCGCGGAGGCGCTCGCCGCCGAGGCGCGGGCCGCCGGTGCCCAGGCCGTGGTGGCGATGGGCGATCTGACCGAGGCCGGCACCGCCGAAAAACTGGTAGCCGCCGCCCAGAAAGCTTACGGCGGCCTCGATGTCTTGATCGCCAACGCCGGGTTGCCGATCCTGAAGTCCTTTGCCGAAGGCTCGCGCCAGGAACTGGACTACGCCGTGGGCGCCAATCTTGCCGGCTTCTTCGAGCTGGCAAAGGCGAGCGTGGCGCTGATCAAGGCGTCGCCCGCCGGGCGCATCGTCACGCTCAGCTCCTTCAACGCCCACGTCTTTCGCAATGACTTCATCAACTTCCCGCTCTCTGGGGCGTCCAAGGCGGGACTCGAGGCGCTGACCCGCGGCCTGGCCATGGAATTGGCCGACAGCGGCGTCACCTGCAACTGCGTGGTGCCCGGCCTGATCCTGAAGGACCAGGGCACCGGCGACGGCCTGGTGCCCGACCACATGCAGACGCTCAGCGAAAAGATTCCCCTGGGCCGGCCCGGCCGCCCGGACGAGGTCGCGGCCCTGGTCCAGTTCCTGGTCTCGCCCGGCGCCAGTTACATCACCGGCCAGGCGATCCACTGCAACGGCGGTATCATCTAGGAGCCAGGGGGCCACAAGGGATGTTGTTATCGCTGTGGGACGACCTGCTCGACGATCCGGCGCTGCTGGCGGCCGTGCGCGAGGCCCAGGCGGCCTACCGGCTGATCGATCGCTCGACCTTCTTCTGGTACGCGCGGCCGCTGGCCGGACCGGATGCGCCGACGAACCCGCTGGAAGACCTGGCTGAACGGGTGATCGACCGGGTCCGGCCGGCGCGTCTGGCCGGTGTCGAGTACTGGAGTAACTCTCTGGAGACCGGCGCGCGGATGCACCCTCATGTGGACAAGGACGAGCGGCTCTTCTGGTCGACCAAAGAAGTCCGGCATCCCCTGATCTCGACGGTCTTCTATCCCGGTCCGACGGCCTTTGCCGGCGGTGAGCTGGTCATCGACAACCGCCACCTGGTGAGCCCGGGCGCCAATCAGCTGGTCGCCTTCAGGGGCACGCTGACCCACGCGGTGCAGGCGGTCAAAAGCGGCACCCGGGTCTCTATCGCGCTGAACCTCTGGGCCGAGACACCGAGCGCCTACGGTGAAGCTGCCGCGTTCTAGGCGGGTCCCGCCTTGATGGTATGAACTGGCTATGGAAAAATTGTGTGGATCCGCGTTTGCGGTCCGCGATTGGCAAGGCCGCAAGCGCCAATAAAAATCATATGACCTTTAGTTCACCAAGGGAGGAATCAATGCGGGATCAGGGCAAAATCGACGAACTGCGCGAGCTGGTTTGCAGTACACCCATGAGCCGCCGTGGCTTTATCGAACGTGCCGCGGCGCTCGGCGTTTCCAGCGCGCTGGCCAGCTCGATTTGGTCGGGCGCGGCCCAGGCCGCCGCGAGCAAGGGCGGTCACTTGGGTGTCGGCACCGATGGCGGCGCGACGATCGACACCTTCGATCCGATGAAAGCGATCGGCACTGATCATGTAACCCAGGCCATCCTCCTGTGCCACGACACCCTGACCGAGATCGACGGCA
>JAJFGK010000014.1 GCA_021776195.1 Kiloniellaceae bacterium
ACCTGGATCCATCGTCTCGTCAGGCCCCTCGTACGGCCCCTCGCGCGCACGGCCCTGCATCCCAATCATATCACCTGGATCAGGCTGGCCGGTGGCGTCGCGGCCGCCTGGCTCATGGCGACTGGCAGCCCGCAGGGTCTGTCCTGGGGAGCGGGATTGTTTTTTGTCTCCTTCTTCCTCGATCGTGCCGATGGTGAGCTGGCCAGGCTCAGTGGCAAGAAAAGCGCCTTCGGCCACAAGCTCGATCTCATCAGCGATTCGCTTTGCAATGCCTTGGCATTTCTCGGCCTGGGCCTGGGCCTGCGCGGTGGTCCGTTCGATCCCTGGACCCTGCCGCTGGGATTGATCGCCGGCCTGAGCGTGGCCGCGGTTTTTTTGCTGGTGACGGCGCTCGAAGCCAGAGGCGGCGAGCGCGCGGGCGAGGTGGCCGGCGCCTCGGGCTTCGATCCGGACGATGGGGTCCTGGCGGTGCCCTTTCTGATCTGGTTCGGCCAGGCCGAGCTGCTGCTCGGTCTTGCCGCGGTCGGCGCACCGCTGTTCTTTGTCTTCCTGTTCTATCGCCGCCGCCGGGACCTGGACGGCCTGAGCCTGGCGCATGTCTGGTCGCGATTTCTCTGCGCTCGGGCCCGCTGGGTGGCGGGTCTGGCGCTGGCTTCGGCCCTGCTCGCGTCGCTCTATGCGGCGACCACCATCGAGCTGCAGACCTCGACCAAGGACATGCTGGACCGCAAACTGCCGTTCCGCGTGAACGACACCGCCTTCGAGGCGGCCTTTCCCGCCCTCGGCGATCGGCTGATCGTGGTGGTAGAGGCCGACGCCGAGGAGTGGGCCGAGACGGCCGCCACGACCCTGGCCCGACGCCTGCAATCCGACCAAGCCCGGATCAGCCAGGTGTTTTACGCCAAGGGCGATGGGTTTTTCCGTCGCCAGCGATTGCTCTATGCCGACCTGGACGAGCTCGAGAGCCTGGCCGACCGTCTGGCGGGCGCTGCCGGTTTCCTGGCCAGTTTGCGCAAGGATCCCAGCTTGCGCGGCCTGGCCGCCCTGCTGGATGACGCCGCGGCGAACCCCGAGGAGCTCGACCGCGAGCAGCTCGCCCAGACCTTGGACTTGATGGCGCAAAGCGCGGAGAGCCTGGCCGAGGGGCGGCCCAAGCCGCTCACCTGGCGCCGTGTGATGCTGGGTCAGTCCTCGACCCAGAGGGACAAGAATCCGGGGCGCCGGGCCCGCGAGATCGTCCTGGTGGAGCCGATCAGCGACCACGCCTCCCTATCGCCCGGCGCGGCCGGTCGGGCGGCGGTTACCGAGGCCTGGGCGGCGGCGGACCTGCCTGAGGCCTGGGGCGCCGAGATGGCTCTCACCGGCTTTGCGCCGATGCGCGACGAGGAACTCGAGAGTCTGCGCGAGGGCATGGGATGGATCGGTCTATCGGCCCTGCTGCTGGTGGCTTGTCTGCTTCGCCTCGGACTCGGGTCCTGGCGCCTGGCCGGCGCGCTGGTCTTCACCCTTATCGTCGGGCTGTCCTGGACCGCCGCCTTTACCGCCGCGACGCTCGGCCACTTGAACCTGATTTCGGTTGCCTTTGCCGTACTTTTCATCGGCCTGTCGGTCGACTTCGGTATTCATTTTCTGCTGCGCGTGCGCGAAGAATCGGTCAGCGCCAAGGACATCGCGGAGGCCTTCGGCGCGGCGACCGCACGGCTCGGCGGCCTGCTTCTGCTCTGTGCGATCTCCACCGCCCTTGGCTTTTATGCCTTTCTGCCAACCAGCTATCGTGGCCTGTCCGAGCTCGGCTTCATCGCCGGCAGCGCCATGTTCATCGCGTTGTTTGCCAACCTTGTGCTGTTGCCGGCCTTGGCCTCGCTGCTCGGTGTCGGGCAGGCGAAAGTCCTGCGCGCGCCCGGGTCGCTGGCGCGCCTGGTCGAAGCCCTCGGCCGTCCCGGTCGGGCGATGCCAAAGACCGTGGCGTTGGCGGCCCTGCTGCTCGTCGCCGGCTCCTGCTTCGCGCTGCCGGCACTCCGCTTCGACGACGATCCGCTCAATCTGCGCAATCAGGAAGCCCCCGCGGTGGCGGCGTTCCGGGCGCTGAGCGGGGATGCCCAGGTGACCCCCTATGCCGCCGAGGTCCTCAGCTCCGACCTGGCGGCGGCGTCTTCGCTGGCCGCCGAACTGGCCGCTCTGGACGCGGTCGGCGAAGCCCAGACCCTGGCCGACTTTGTCCCGGACACTCAGGAAGATAAGCTGTTCCTGATCGAGGACATGGCTTTTTTCCTCGCCGCGGTGACCGGCCCCGGACCGCAGGTTGACAAGGACCCACTGGACGGCGCGGCCCGCCGCCGGGCGGTCGAGGCCTTGATCGCGCGTCTCGAGACCCCGGGTTCCGGAGAGGGGGATGGCTTCTTCGGCGCGCCGGGCCGGCGCCTCGCAGCGGTCCTCGCGGGGCTCGCCGGGCGCGGCGACGCGGCGACCCTGCAGCGCCTCGAGGGGCTCTTGCTGTCCGGCCTCGCGCCACGCATCGACGAGCTGCGCGACGCCCTGGAGGCCGGCCCGATCTCCCTTGAGACCTTGCCCGAGGCCTTGACGGCGCGCTGGCTCAGCGCCGACGGCCGCGCCCGGGTGCGGATCAGACCGGCCAGGGATGCCCGCGATCCGCAGGAACGCCGGGCCTTCGTCGCCGCCGTGCAGGCGGTGGCGCCCAACGTCACCGGTTCGGCGGTCATCACCGTGGAGGCCGGACGCGCCGTGGTGCGGGCCTTCGCCGAGGCCCTGCTCTATGCCCTGGCGGCGATTTTCCTCCTGCTTCTGGTCCGGTTGCGGTCCCTAAGCGCGACCCTGCTGGTGCTCTTTCCCCTGGCGCTTGCCGGGATGATGACCGCCGCCTTCACCGTGCTGCTCGGTTGGCCCTTCAACTTCGCCAACGTCATCGTCCTGCCCTTGCTTTTCGGTCTGGGGGTCGACAGCGGCATCCATCTGGTCGCCCGGGCGCGCGAGCAGCGCCGGGCGCCGCCCGCCGCGCCTGACAGGGTGTCCGACCAGGTCCCCGACGGGGCGCTTGACGGCACAGCGGGCGGCGAAACCACCAGCCTGGCGGTGCTCTTGAGCGCACTCACCACGATCTTGTCCTTTGGCGTGCTGTCCTTCTCCAGCCACCCCGGCACCGCCTCCATGGGCAAGCTCTTGACCCTCGCGGTGACCCTGGGAATGATCGCCACCCTGGTGGTCCTGCCGGCGCTCTTGAAGCTCACGCGAATCCGTTGAAGTCGCCGAACTTCGGCGCTATGGTCCGCGCGCGGATCGCGGGGCGGCCAGGGCCTGCCCCTTGACCTCTGCCGGATTGGGGCGTGGCCAAGTGGTTAAGGCACCGGTTTTTGATACCGGCATTCGGAGGTTCGAATCCTCCCGCCCCAGCCAAAACCGTTTAATATCATAGGTTTGTGTTGAAGCTGAACCCGAAAAGGGGCGCGCGTGCCCGCGTGCCGCCTCAGGTGATCTGGAAGCGCTCCAGGACTTCGGCGAGGTCGTCGCCGAACTGCTGGCCGCGACGGATGATCCCGGTGCTCATCGGCAAGGCCTTGAGATCGCCGTGGGAGCGCTCGAGGCTGGTCAGCACGGCGACGGGAACATCCCTGGTGACCGGCATGGCGGCCAGGGCGCAGGCCAGATCGGCACCGCTGAGGCCCTTCATGACCATACTGGTGATGACCATATCCGGCCGGCTCTCGATGATCAGCTCCAGGGCCTCGAAGGGGTCCATGACGATCGAGACGCGGTAGCCGCAGGCGGCAAGCTCGCGTTCGACGATCTTGGCCGCCGAGCGCTGCGGCAGGACCAGGGTCACCTCCGTGTTGGTGATCGTGATGTCGCTGAGGTCGAAGTTCTTCTTGTGCGGCAGTTCGCGCACCACCGTGGCGACCTCCTCGGCGGAAATCTCATCGCCCTCGAGCACGCCGGCGATACGGTCGCTGAAGGCCTGGAGGTCGTCGATGTGTTCGTCCGCGATCTGGTCGATATCGGACAGGTAGTCGTCCAGGCGGTGGGCCAGGGAGGCCAACCCGGGAATCGACACCGTGCGCGACTTGGCGCGCAGGTTATGACTGTCGCGCGAGAGCATGGTGACGGCTGTCGCGCGGTCCAGCACCCCAGCGCGGACCTGCTGGAGCCGCAGGTCGAAATTGGACACCAGATCCCGGGCCTCGTCGGCGACCTCGTCGGTAGCCTGCAGATCGACTTCTTCTTCCGTAAGCTGGGCTTTTGCCATGGTTTGGGCTCGCGTCTATTTGAATGAATGATCAGACCAGCCTTCTAAGACCAAACTCTTAAGGAACCGGTAACATTTCCCGCTGGGCGCGGCGGTCGCCCCGCCATAATGCGCATGAAAACGAGGCCCGCCTCCCTGCCCTGGCTCTGGTGAGCGCACCGCCTGGGCTCAGGTGGCTTGGGCCCAGGTGGCTTGGGCACCGGCGCGGGGCCTCAGTAGCCGAGATCCTTGTCGATCAGGCCGTCCAGGGGCTCGCCGCGGCGCAGGCGGCCGAGGTTCTCGACGAAGCGCCGCAGGGTGCGGCCGGCACGCAGTTGGCTGGCCCCGGCGGTGTGGGGCGTCATGACCACATTGGGAAAGCCCCAGAGCGGGTCGTCGGCGGGCAGTGGCTCACGGTGAAAGACATCGAGACCGGCGCCGCCCAGATGGCCGGACGCGAGGGCCTCGACCAGGGCCGCCTGGTCGATGATTTCGCCGCGGGTGACGTTCAGGACGATGGCGCCGGGCTTCATGGCGGCAAAACAATCGCGATCGAAGCCGCCGGCGGTTTCGGTCGTCAGCGGGGCGCAGATGGCGACCACGTCCGAGGCGCCCAGCAGATCCGGCAGGGCCGTCAGGGGTTCGACTTCGGCGACCTCCGGGCTGCCGGCCATGGTCTCGCGGTCGAGGGCGCGGATCCGCATATCGAAGCCGGCGGCACGCCGCGCCAGGGCCCGCCCGGTGCCGCCGAAGCCGACGATCCCCAGGGTCAGGCCTTCGAGTTCGATTTCGCGCCGGCGGTAGTCCATGCGCCGCTCCCAGGACGCCGGGCCGTCGCGAACCGCTTCGGCGAGCTCGCGGGTGAGGGCGAGCAGCAGGGCCATGGCGTGGTCGGCCAGGTGCGGCCCGACCAGGCCCTTCTCGCCGGTCAGGGGAATGGCGCTCGCCTTCATGGCCGGGAACAGCAGCGAGTCGACGCCCGAGGCCGTCGCCTGCACCCACCGCAGCCGGGGGGCGGCGAGGAAGAGTTCCTCGTCGGGCGAACCCAGGATGACCTCGGCCTCGGGCGCGGCGGCCAGGGCGGCCTGCTTGTCGCGGGCGACCGTGATGGTTGCGCCAGGCCCGGCGGCGTCAGCGATGGCGGCCAGATCGGCCTCGGCGACGTCGGGCAGGGTAAAGCCGGTCAGGATCAGAATGTTCATGGTCGCTCGAATCTCCGCGCGTGGCAGGGATGGATGGGCGGCAGATGCGCCGGCTCTTCCGCCCTCGACGATAGCGACAGAGGGGGTTGGGGCGCCACCCATCTTCCTGCTACTCCAGAACGCCCTCTCGCTTAGCTTGCATCCGGTGGCCGAAACAACGCCCAAAGGCAGGTGCTGCCACTCGCCAGGCCATGGGTGTTGTACTCTATATTGTACAATTCAGGAGAAAGCGATGGACACAATACAGGTCAGCGCGGCCCGACAAGGGCTCGCCAGGGTCCTAGACCGCCTTTCGGTGGACAAGGCGCCGGTGGAGATTCTGCGACGGGACAAGCCATCGGTCGTCGTGATCGATAAGGAAGAGTACGAGGGCATGATGGAAATACTTCATCTCCTCGCGTCGCCGCGCAACGCGGAACGGCTGATCAAGTCCATCGGCGAGGCGGAAGCCGGCCAGGAGGTCGCGTTCGACCTCGATGAGGATGGCCGTGCCGCGGAATGAAGGTCACGTTTACGCCGACGGCTTGGGAGGATTACGTGTCCTGGCAACAGCAGGATTTGGCATCGGCGATCCGGATAAATGGGCTGATCGCCGAGATCCGCCGCACGCCCTTTCGGGTCTCGGGCAAGGGCGACGCCCAGACCGTCGAAATCGTCCAGTGCCGCTATCACTACTGAAACGCAACAGTGCCTGGACCTTTTAATGCGGGACCTGGACGCGGAACGGGCAGGGCATTTCGGACTCTTCCGAGGTGGCGAGATTAGGTTCAGGCGGGCTCCCTGTCCGGGTCGCCACGATGATCTCGTTGATGACTATTGGTCTGACCGAAGGCGATTCGAGAATTCACTGGAGGTCCCGCATTGGTCTATCATTGGCGCTGTCATTTTCGCCAACAGGGTCTTGAACGGAGCTATTCCAATCGAAGCCTCTTCGAGGCTTTCGTATGCCTTGATCGCGTGAGACAAAGCAGTTTCGCAGTCGCCCGCGCGCCACGCCAACTTGCTTAAGCCAATATGTGCCGCCCCGAGTTTACTCTGGTTAATCTCGGTCTTGCCGCCAAGTGATACGACCGTCTTGAACGTCTGTGGCGCGTCGTCGAGAAATCCCGATTCTAGCTGTTTACCACCAATTGCAACATAGAGCTCTGCGGCCTTGTCAGGCGCGCTATCCGCTGCCCCGTCAATGATCAGAAGAAGGTCTCGAAACTCTTTTTGTTTGAAATCCCTTGTGGCGTCAGGAGGAATGGTGTCGAGAACGCTGTGGACGGCGGCGAGCAGTTGCTCCGCCGTTACTGGACCCGGGCCTGTTGCGATGGCGAAATTCGTTGCTGCGAGCTTGGCTGCATCCGGTAATCGCTTCTCGCGCAATAGCCAGGAGACCATCGCGAATCTGGCTTGAATCGTCCTCGGATCATTCGGACCATACCGCGCTTCGGCTTGTGACAGCAAAGTCGGGAGAGCCTTGACCAAAGCCGAGGCCGTCTTTTCTAGATCGATAGGTTCCCCCTGCGCGTCAAAGGCGGGGTCGAGTTCGATTGCCACGTCTGGTCCGATCCGCAGCTCCGCGGTTTCTCCTTTGGAAAGTGTGGCAAGGGCGTCGCCCAAAGGACCCTCGATTGTCCTCTGGTCGGTGGATGCATGAGACCAGACCCGAATCACCAAGAAAATGAGCACCGCCAACCCGATCAACAGTGGGCGGTCGCGGAAGATCGCAGTGAGATTTCTTTTCATGATCTGCGGATCTCAAACCAACAACGCGATTCTGATTTATGGAGACGATCTTTGGCTTTCTAATACGGAGAACTTTAGGGTTTGTTACGGGCGAGGATCAGGGAGTCGTGCTTCACCTGGAAACCCGCGGCGGGTTTGCCTATCTCTGATGACTGGATCGATTGCGAAAAGGCCGGCCGACCATGACTGGCGCGACCCCCTCCTTCGAAGTGCGCCGCTACGACGGCGAGGCGACCGATCATGTCCACGCCCACCATCAGATCGTGCTGCCGCTGGATGGCCGCATGGAAATCGAGGTGGAGGGCCGAGGCGGTGCGGTGAGCGCCCGCGCGGGCGACCCAGGGGTGCGCGACCCTGGGGCGGGCGATCCCGTGGCGGTGATGGTGGCCGCCGGGCGCAGCCATGCCTTTTCCAGCCGGCCGGGAAACACCTTTCTCGTGGCCGACCTGCCGGCACGCCCCGCCGCCGATCCTCATGGGCGGCTCTGGGCGGCCCTGGAGGCCGATCCCTTCGTGGTCCTCGATGCTAATCTGGCGCGCCTCACCGGATACATTGCCGCCGAATGCCAGGAGTTCCAACCGGACGGATCCGAAGCAGGTCTCGCGGGCGAATTGCTGCTGGGCGCGCTGGAACGACGGCTTGCGTTGCAGACTGCGTCCGACCCGCTGTTGCGCGCCGTCGCGGCCATCAGGGCCCGCTTCGCCGAGCCCGTCACCAGCGCCGAGGTGGCCCAGGCAGCCGGCCTCAGCGTCAGCCGTCTCCATGCCGGCTTCCGAGACACGTTTGCCACCACACCCGGGCAGTTTCTGACCGACTGCCGTCTGCGCGAGGCGGCACGCTTGCTGACGGGCACCGACCTCTCCATCGCGCAGGTCGCCCAGGCCGTGGGCTATGGCGACCAGAGCACACTGACACGGGCCTTCCGGCGGGCATACGGTCTCGCCCCGGCACGCTACCGGCGGGAGTCTCGGCACAAAAATTGAGAGGCCGGGCCAAGACGGAGCGGCGGGCGGGTGCTATAGCAGGGTCCGACAGAGACCAGATCACCAAGACCACAGGAACCTCGCCATGACCAAACGCCTGACCGACCACAAGGTCCTCACCTTCGACTGCTACGGCACCCTGATCGACTGGGAGAGCGGTATCTGGGATGCCTTCCAGCCGCTGATCGCGCGGTCCGGCCGGGACGACTTGACCCGCCTGGACCTGCTGGCGGCCTTCGGCATCGAGGAGACCCGCCAGGAGCGCGAGACGCCCGATCTGCTCTATCCCGACCTGCTGTGCCGGGTCCACGGCGCTGTCGCAGCGCGGCTCGGTCTGGAAAGCGACGCCGCCCTCGAAGCGGCCTTTGGCCAGTCGGTGCCTCACTGGCCGGCCTTTCCCGACACGGCCGACGCCCTGCGGATCCTGAAGAAGCACTTCAAGCTGGTGATCCTCTCGAACGTGAACCGCGACGGCTTCGCCGCCTCGAACCGCAAGCTGGGGGTCGCGTTCGACGCCATCTACACGGCCCAGGATGTCGGCAGCTACAAGCCCGACCCGCGCAACTTCGACTACCTCCTGAGCCACCTGGAAATCGATCTGGGCCTGGGCAAGGCCGACATCCTGCACACCGCCCAGAGCCTCCACCACGACCATGCCCAGGCCCGGGCCTTCGGTCTGGCGAACTGCTGGATCGACCGCCAGGGCCTGTCGAAGGGCGGCCACTGGGGCGCCACGGCAAAGGTCGAGACCCTGCCCGAGAGCGACTTCATCTTCGCCACCATGGGCGAGATGGCCGCGGCGGTGGCGGCGGAAATGAATTGAAGTTTGGGGGGTAGCGCTACTCCGCCGCGGCGACGGCGTTCTTCTTGTCCAGATAGGCCTGGCGTTTGGCGTCTTCCGCGCGGGTCTTGCCGACCGCGGCCTGGGCGGAAGCCGAGGAGGTGAAGAGCGCCAGCTCGTCGAACTCGTCGTCCTGGACCGGGGTCAAGGCCAGGTCCATGTAGTCGTGTCGCTTGGGGTCGGCCTTGATCTGGCGTCGCACCTGGTTGTAGCGCCACCACAGCTTGGCCATGCCCCAGTGGCTGCGGACGATGTGGGCCAGGTACTTGGGATAGAAGTCCAGCGGGCTTTCGACCGGCAGGCCGGGGCGCCGGTCCTTGCGGTACTTGCGCCGCAGCCAGCCGCCCTCCAGCGGGTGCACGCCCTCCAGGGTCTTGCAGCCGTAGAACCACAGGATCAGGAACAGCACCTTGCCCACCGACATGCCGCGGGCCGCGGCGCGGCGCATGATGGTCTCGATGTGTTCGGGGCTGTAGTAGGTCTCCCAGGCCTTCTCGTAGGTCGCCTGCCATTCTTCCCTGCTCATCAGCGGGTGTTTCGCCGTGACCTTCTCCAGGTCGTACTTGTTCATGTCGGGGTCCATCCAGATCCCGCGTTCATAGAGGTTCTTGTGGTCCTCGGACCCGGGCAGGGGGGTCAGACAGAAGAACTCCAGCAGGTCGACCGGCAGCTCTTCCTTGATGATCTCGATGTCGCGCAGGATGCGCTCGGGCGTGTCGGTCGGAAAGCCCAGGATGTAGCCGCAGTAGGTCATGGCGCCGACGTCTTTCCACATCTGCAGCATGGTGCGGTACTCGGTGATCTTGTTCTGCTTCTTCTTGGCCGCCGTCAGGTTGTCCGGGTTGATGTTCTCCAGGCCGATATAGACCCGGGTGCAGCCGGCGCGGCCCGCCTTGGCGATGAAGTCCGGCGTCTTGTGGCAGAGGGTGTCGACCTGGATGATGAACTTGATATCCAGGCCCTCGTCCTCGCGCAGTTCGATCAGACGGTCGAAAATCGGCTCCCAGTTCTTGTTGCGGGCAAAGTTGTCGTCGGTGATGAAGAAGCGGTTGACGCCCTGGGCCAGATTGGAGCGCACGATCGCCTCGACGTCTTCGGCGCTGCGGTAGCGCGACTTGCGGCCCTGGACATTGATGATGGTGCAAAAGGAGCACTGATAGGGACAGCCGCGCCCGGCGTCGAAGGAGGTGTGCGCGCCCGCCGTGCGCTTGATCCGCGTGGTCGGCAGGATCGGCGCGGTGGCGCCCTCCAGCCCCGGCAGGTCGTCCATCTTGTTGTAGATCGGCTTCAGGTCGCGGCTCCAGGCGTCTTGCAGGACCTCCTCGAGCCGCCCCTCGGCCTCGCCGGCATAGATCGAAATGCCCAGATCGAGGGTTTCCTGGATATCGGGCGGCAGGCTCGGCAACATGGAAATGCAGCCGCTGACGTGAAAGCCGCCGATCACCACCTGGACGCCGGCTTCGCGCAGCGGCCGGGCCATGTCCATGGTGCGCGGGAACTGGTTCGACTGGACCCCGATGAAACCGACCATGCCGCCGTCGGCGCGCTTCATGTCGGCGATCAGCTTTTTCGGGCTGATCCTCGTGTTGGTCTCGTCGTAGGACTCGATGACGATTTCGACGTCGTCGCCCAGCACCCGGTTTTCGGCGCACTCGACCGCCAGGCCGTTCAGGGTCGCCAGGGTGTTGGAGGGGATCGCCGAGCGCACCCACTGGATAACGTAGCCGTCGGTGTCGTAGTGCGACGGCTTGACGAGGATCAGACGAAAGACTTTGGAACCCCGCGCCATTACTGCACAACCTCCCCTGTTTCATTTGGCTTAGCAGACACCGGTGGATATTGCTCGCTCTATTTTGGCCGCGCGCCGGGGGTGGCGGCAGGACGTGGAAGGCTGTTGGGAGAAACTGATTTGGTCGTTGGAGGCAGCCGCTCTAGGTAAAACTCCGGATAACGCCACAGTCCGCTGGTCTCTATCATCGCCATCGATTGCAGCGCAGAGGAACAGTGGACCGTGATTCTCAAACACCTCAAACCAATCGGGCCGTCATCGGTTCTTGCCATCGCTGTTCTCTGGTCAGGCCTCGTGGCAGTCGTTCCCGCCACCGCCGCCGAGATGATCGAACCACAGGGTCTCTCGCAGCCCGCTGAGGACTTGGCTTGGGAAATGGCCGTCGAGCCGGCGCTCGACCCTGTCGGCGCACCACTGAGTATCCTGCCGGCGGTCCTGATGGTCGCGCCCAAGTCTAACGGGTTCGCAGCAAAATCCACGGCGGTCACGCCCACGTCCACGGCGGTCGCGCCCGCGTCCGCGACGGTCGTTGCGACCCCGGTCAAACTGGACAGTCCCGCGGCGGCCACGGCGCCAGACGAGGCCGCCGGTGAGTGCCACCCCTATAGCTGGATGTCGGTCGTCGAGGGCGAAATGCAAGAGCTTGACGGCAGCGCCTGCCTGCAGGCCGACGGGACGTGGAAATTGATGGAGTAAAGTCCGCAGCCGGCGGTCGCGACGCTGGGGCGCCCGGATTGGCGGCGAGCCGCCTTCAGTACCTGTCGATGACCACGAAGCCCATGGTCGCGTAGCTGTCCATGGAGGCCATGACGCGGCCGGTCTCCTCCAGAGGGATGGTGCCGGTCACCAGCTCGGCGGGGCGCAGCTTGCCGCTGGTCACCATGGCCAGCATGGCATCGAAGTTCTTCGGCGGCAGGCCGCCACTGGCGATCACCGTCAGCTCCTTGGACAGCATCACGTCGATGGGAAAGTCGATCATGCCCTGCTCGGCCTCGCCGGTCTGGCCGATCTGCAGATGGCGGCCCTGGGCGCGCAGCGATCCCAGCGCGTTGTGGCAGGTCGCCTTGATGCCCAGAGCGTCGACCGCGACATGGGCGCCGCCCTTGGTGATCTCGTGGACCGCCTCGATCACGTCGTTGCGGTCGCCGCGCACGCTGGCCACGGCGCCCTGCTTTTCGGCGAAGGCGAGCTTGGCGTCGTCGATGTCGACGGCGATCACGTTGGCGCCCAGCGCGGTGGCGATCTGGATCGCCGACAGGCCGATACCGCCGCAGCCGTGCACCGCGACCCACTCGCCGGGCTGGACCCGGCCGCGGTCGGCGACCGAGCGAAAGGCGGTCATGAAGCGGCAGCCCATGGCGGCGTCCTCGAGGAAATTCACCTCATCGGGCATGGCGACCAGATTGGTGTCGGCGTAGGGCACGGCGGAGTAGCGCCCGAAGCCGCCCCAGTAGGCAAAGCCCGGCGCGAAGCCGTGGTCGCAGACGTTGCTGTCGCCGCTGCGGCAGAAGGAACAGCTTCCCTCGCCCTGGGCGAAGGGCACGATGACCCGGTCGCCAGCCTTGAAGCGCCGCACCTCGGGACCGACCTCCTCGATCACGCCGCAGAACTCGTGGCCCAGCACATGGGGGTACTCGAACTTCAGCCCGACCCAGGTCCAGTCGCCGACCCAGCCGTGCCAGTCGCTGCGGCAGACCCCGTTGGCCTCGACCCGCACGATGGCGCCGTGCGGTGCGCAGTCCGGGTCGGGCAGGTCCATCACCTGCAGGGGCTCGCGGACCCCGGTCATGGTGGCAGCGCGCATGATGTCGCCTCCGGTTTGCTTTTTGTCGATGTCGAGGTGACCGCTTTGCCGCTCTTGCTGTCAAGCTCGCTGGGTGCGATTTCTTCTCTCTGTCCGCCTGAGGAAACCGGAGCCGAGCCTTGGATAGCAAACATTTGACGGTGGACGCCGGGCTTCGCGCGGCGCGGCGGGCCAATCTGACGCGGCTCCTGCATGCGCGTTCGCTGGTTTTCGTCGGCGGCCGCAACGTGGAGAGCGCCATCGTCTACTGCCGGCGCCTGGGTTACGGCGGTGTGATCCAGGCCGTCAATCCGACCCGGACCGAGATCGCCGGGGTCCCCTGCGTGCCGCGGCTGGCCGATCTCGAGGTCGCGCCCGAGGCCGCCTTCGTGGCGGTGCCGCCGGCGGCCACCGTCGCCGTGGTCGACGAACTGCGTGCGATGGGGGCGGCCGGCGCGGTCTGCTATGCCGCCGGCTTCGCCGAACTGGACGAGGCGGGCGCCGCCCTGCAGACAGACCTGGCCGCGGCGGCGGGCGAGATGGCCCTGATCGGGCCCAACACCATGGGGCTGGTAAGCCTGGCCGGGCGCCTGGGGTTGAACCACGCCGACCACGGCATCGACTGCCCGGCGCAAGGCGTGGCCATGATCGCCCAGAGCGGCACGGTCGGCACCAACACGGTCCTATCCGACCGTTCCTTGCCGGTTACCCACCTGATCGCGGTGGGCAATCAGGCGGCGGTCGACATCGCCGATGCCATCGCCGTGCTGGTCTGCGAGCCCGAGGTCCGGGTGGCGATGCTGCACCTGGAGGGGATCCGCGACGCCGCCGCCCTCCAGGGCGCGCTGCGCCTGGCCCGCGAGCGGGAAGTTCCGGTGGTCGCCTTTCGGACCGGTGTCTCGGCCCAGGCCCGGGCCATCGCGGTCACCCATACCGGCGGCATGACCGGGGCCGGCGAAACGCTCGACTGCTTTCTCACCGGCGAGGGCGTCCTGATCGCCGAGGACTACGCCGCCTTCATCGAGACCGGCAAGCTGCTGGTCCGGCATCCGCGCGGGCTGGCCGGCCGCCGCCTGGCCGTCTTCACCGCCTCCGGCGCCGATGCCGGCTTCGCCGCCGACTTGGCGGACCGCCAAGGCCTCACCCTCGACGCACCGAGCGCGGCCTGCCTGGCGGATCTGGAGGCCCTGCTGCCGCCGGTGGCCAGGGCGGCCAATCCCATGGATATCACCATGGCGCTCTGGGGCGATGTCGAAGGCCAACGGCGGGTCTACCGACGGCTGATGGAGGAGGCCTACGACGCCGCGCTCATCGTCATCAACTGTCCCGACGCGGCGCTCGACTCGCGGCCCGAGTACGACCAGGCGCTGGCTGCCCTGGTCGCCGCCGGGGAGGGCCTGGCGCTTCCCGTCTTCGCCGCCTCGAACCTGCCAGAGGGCCTGCCCGCCGACGCGCGCGCCGCGCTTGGCGCGGCCGGCATCGTTGCGCTACAGGGCCTGGAGGCCGCCTTTGCCGCCCTCGCCCTGGCCGCGGCTCATGGCGGGAAATCGAAGGCCCGGCGCGGCGACCTGCTGGCCCTGCCGGCCCTGACGGGCGAGGCGGCGACCTGCGACGAATGGGCCAGCAAGGCCTGGCTGCGCGCGGCCGGAATTGCCACCCCCCGGGCCCATCTCGCGCGCGGTGCCGAAGAGGCGGCGGCCGAGGCCGAACGGGTGGGCTATCCCCTGGTGGCCAAGGCGGTCGGCGCCGGTCTCGCCCACAAGTCGGAGCAGGGCGCGGTGGTTCTGGGGCTCGCCGACCAGGACTCGGTCCGCGCCGCGGCCGCCCGGCTGCTGGCCCTGCCCGGCGCCGAGGCGGTGCTGGTGGAGGAACAGGTCGGCGACGGGGTCGCCGAGATTATCCTGGGGATCACCCGCGATCCGGTTTTCGGGCTGGTGCTGCTGGTCGGCGCCGGCGGCGTCTTGACCGAACTGCTCGCCGACAAGGCGCTCTTCCTGCTGCCGGTCAGCGCGGCCGAACTGCGCGCGCGCCTGCCCAAGCTCAAGGTCTGGCGCCTGCTGGAGGGCTACCGCGGCCAGCCGCCGGGCGACCGCGAGGCTTTGGTTCAGGCCATTCTGGCCCTGGCTCGCCGGGCCGAGGCCGAGGCGGCCAGCCTCCTGGAATGCGACGTCAACCCGCTCATGGTGCGGCCGGAGGGCAGGGGCGTGATCGCAGTGGACGCGCTGGTTTCGATCGACGGTGGTGGCGACAGGCCATGACGCGCCCGCAGCTCGGTTTCCTGTTCCTCAACCTCGGTCACTTCTACGACCACTTCTTCCTGCTGATCTTCGCCACGGTGGCCGCCCTCGCCCTGACCGGCGAATGGGGCCTCGGCTATGACGCCCTGATCCCCTACGCCACGCCCGGCTTCATCGCCTTCGGTCTCGGCGCGATTCCGGCCGGTTGGATTGCCGACCGCTGGAGCCGGGAGGGCATGATGGCGATCTTTTTCCTCGGCATCGGCGCCAGCGCCGTCGCCACCGCCTTCGCCCAAAGCCCCTGGCAGATCGCCGTCGGGCTGTTCGCCGTGGGGATCTTCGCCGCGATCTACCACCCGGTCGGCCTGGCCATGGTGGTCGAGGGGCGGGCCCGCACCGGCCTGCCGCTGGCGGTGAACGGCGTCTTTGGCAACCTGGGCGTGGCCGGGGCGGCGCTGATCACCGGCTTTCTGATCGACCTCACGGGCTGGCGCACGGCTTTCTGGCTGCCGGGACTGGTCGCCGTGGCGACCGGCTTGGGGTACCTGGTTTACCTACGCGCCGACCGTGAGCAACGCCAGACCGCCAAGGCGGCCCGGAAGGGAGGGGCCAAGATCGACCTGACGCGAGCTTCGCTACTGCGCATCATGGCCATCATCCTGATCTCCACGGCTATCGGCGGGTTGATCTACCAGAGCACGACCTTCGCCCTGCCCAAGGTCTTCGCCGAACGCCTGGGCGATCTGGCCGTCAGCGCCAGTGCGGTCGGCGGTTACGCCGCCCTGGTCTTCACCCTCGCCGCCATGGCGCAACTGGTGGTCGGCTATCTGATCGACCGGGTTTCCCTGCGGGCCGTCTTTGCCGTCGTGGCGGCCTGTCAGGCACTGTTCTTCTTGCTGCTGCAGCAGGCCAGCGGCGGCTCGGCACTGGTGATTTCGGTGGCCCTGATGCTGGCGGTCTTCGGGCAGATCCCGATCAACGACGTGCTGGTCGGCCGGATCGCCAGCAGCGAATGGCGCAGCCGGATCTTTGCGCTACGCTACCTTGTGACCTTCTCGGTCATGGCCTCGGCCGTGCCCCTGATCGCCTGGATCCACGGCACCTGGAGTTTCGCCACCCTCTTTCTCGTCCTGGCCGGGGCGGCGGGCGCCATCCTGGCGGCCGTGCTCTGTCTGCCGCGCGTCAGCCAGGTGATGCGACCCGCGCCGGCCGCGTAGATCCCGCCATCAGCGGGCAATACCGCTCCACTTGCCCTGACCGTCGAAGACCGCCGATGCCTCGGGCGCGGTGTTGGGCGCCTGGTCCCGGGTCGCGGCATCGACGATGCCCCAGGCGATGAGGGCCAGAATGCCGGCGACGCCCAAGCCAAGCCGAAGCCAGGCGCCGGTATGGCGAGGGGCAGGCCGGGTTCCGGATAAAAGGGAACTGGACCGGTGCGTTCGTAGGGTCTGGGAGGATGAGACAGCCATAATCCTTCTCCTTATGCGAAAGAGGTGCCCACGCGGGACGTGGGAAGAGGTAAGTTGTTTCTACGATGAGATATGCGGCGCTTCTGGCGGGTTCACAAACGAGCTTTCTTGTACGTTCGTGTGAGCAAAACTAATCCAGTATCAGACCCGGCGTAGCGCCGTTAGAAGCAGCATCAGTCCCAGGCAAATCGCGGTCATGAGGCCCAAGGCGGCGGCGAAGCCTCCGGTCATGTCGGACAGCAGGCCGACCGAAAGCGGCCCCAGGACACCGCCGATTTCAGCCGCGGTAAAGAACAGCCCGCCGGCCATGCCCATGCGCTCGGACGGCAGACCCGGAGTCTCCATGAGAATGAGGATCGCGATGGTCATCATCGAGCCACGGGCGATGCCCTGGAGCACCAGGCCGCTGAACAAGGCAGACCCCGGATCGCTCTGCAACAGGAGGCTGGCCAGGGCGGCCGAGAGGAAAAGCAGCAGCATGATGGTCAGGCGGCGCGGCGGGGTCGCGAGGCGCGGGATCAAGAGGGCCCCGCCGATCCCGACCAGGGTTGGGATGGCGGCCCAGTAGCCGGCCGCGGCGGCGCTCAGACCGCGACTGCGGAGGATCTCCGGCAGCCAGTTGTTGAGCCCGTGATTGAAAAAGAAGATGCCGATGCTCATGGCCAGAACCAGGCGCACGGATTTCAGGGCGACCAGCTCGCGAAAGGCGGCCAGGGGAGACGAGGCGCCGCGGTCGGTTCCTCGCGGCCGGGCGCCGGCGCGGGCCTTGGGGTGCTGGCCGATGACCAGCCAGACCAGGCCGCAGAGCAGGGTCACGCCGGCATAGATGAAGAGAACCGCGCGCCAGTCCTGACCGGTCAGCGGCATCAAGAGCCCGTTAGTCAGCGCCAGCGCGCAAATCCCGCCGAGCGCCGGGCCGGTGATGTAGAGGCCCATGGCGAGGCCACGCTCGGCGCCGGCGAACCAGGTGGCGATGAGCTTTGGCGCCCCGACGGAAATCAGCGGCCCGCCCAGGCCGAAAACGGCCACTGCCAGATACAATTCCACCTCGTTGCCGGCCAGGCCGCGCAACAGGCCCGATAGCGCGATGCAGAGCGCGGCCAGCAGCAGCGAGAGGCGCAGGCCAAGCCGGTCGAGCAGCAGGCCGCAGGGCAAGGCCGCGGCGATATAGACCAGCGGCCAGGCGCCGAGGATCGCACCCATCGCCGAATGGCTGATTTCGAGTTCGGCCGAAATGGGGGTCACCAGGGGCGCCATCGCGGCGATGGTCAGGCCAAAGCAAAAGTAGATCAGCCAGACGCCGCCCAACATGGCCCAGCGGTAGGCTTGTTTGGCGGGCGCGGTCTCGAACCCGCCAGGATCGGTTCCAGCGACAGTCCCGGTCGCTCCCGGAGTCCGCTGAGGCACGGACAGCGCCTAGCGCCGCGAATTGTAGATCGAGTAGGGCACCAGGGCGGGCAGGTCCCAGGCCCGATAGTGCGCCTCCAGGTGGGGCCGGACCAGGGCGACCCGCGCGGCTGCTTCCGTAAGGTCGCCGGCGCGCGCCATGTGATCGGTGAGCGCCGCGGCCAGGGCATCGAGATCGAGGCCGGTCGGCCGTCCGTCGGCCAGCACCTCCCGCCCGGCGATCAACACCCGCTCGACGTCGCCGGCCTTGGCCCGCCACAGGACCAACGCGCGCGGGTCGGTTTCCGGCGCGACCCAGGGCCAGGCGATGCGGTCCAGACGAACGCTCACGACATCGGCCTGAAAGCCCGGCGCGAGACGGCCCAGTTGGCTCTCGCGGCGCAGCAGCCTGGCCCCGCCGGTGGTGGCGAGGGACCAGATGTCGCTGACCGAAGGCGCCGGGCCGCCAAGTTGCGTGGTGCGATGCAGGCGCAGGGCCAAACGCAGCTCGGTAAAGAGGTCCTCGTCGTCATCCAGGGTGGTGCCGTCCATGCCCAGGCCAGTGGTGACCTGCGCGGCGAGCAGGGTGTTCAGGGGCGCGATGCCGGCCCTGAGGCGCAGGTTCGAGGAGGGGTTGTGGGAGACCGCCGTGCCGCTCTCCGCGAGCAGCGAGATCTCCGCCTCGCTGAGCCAGACCCCGTGAGCCAGCGAGAGGCGCGGCCCCAGCAGACCGAGGGCCTGCAGGTGCGCCACCGACTCGCGGCCATAGTCGAGCGGAGCATGGAGCTTTTCGTAGAAGGACTCGTTCAAATGGGTCTGGATGCCGCAGTCCCAGGCCTCGGCGGTGGATCCGATGCGCTCCCAGAAGGGGTCCGAGACCCACTGCGGCCCCGGCGGACCGAGCCAGATGTCGATCAGCGGGTCGGCGCGGGCCTCGTCGCGCAACGCGCCGAGAATGGCAAAGTAGTCGTCCTGGTCGAGCTGTCCGGGACCCGGCATCAGGGCGCGCGCGGCACCCTGGGCCTCGGCGGGCAAACTGTCGATGAAGGCCTGGTCGGCGCCGGCACCATGCACCAGGTGGCTTTGGTCCGAAATGCCGCTGGCGAAGGCGACCCGCAGACCCGCTTCGCGGTGAGCCTTCAGGCGCGCGCGCAGATTGGCGTCGTAGCCGGAGGCGCTGCCGCCACCGCTCACCACATCCACCACCGCGGTCACGCCAGTGCGCAACTGCCGCGCGGCGCTCAGCGCGGTCTCCAGATAGGGGTCGGTCGCGCGCATGGCATGGAAGTCCAAAATCCAGGGCTCCAGCAAATCGTCGGCGATGCCGTGCTGCAAACTCGAGGCGCCGTGACAGTGATGGTGGGCGTTGATCATGCCCGGTATCAGGGCCTGGCTGCCGTCACCCTCCACGGCCGCCTCGGGATAGTGCGCGCGCAGTTCGGCGAAGGTCCCGACGTCGGCGATCTCGCCGCCTGCCAGGGCCAGGGCGCCGTCCTCGATGATCGGGTCCTCGGCCTCGGGGCCAGTGATCACCCAGCGTCCGCGAATCAGGCGTTCGGCGGTCATGACGGTCTCCTTTCGGTACGGTGTCATTGTCGGTGCGGTGTCATTGTCGGGGTGCGATTGACGGTCGCTCGGCGGCAATCAGGCTGACCCGCCCCCTTGACGATTGCAAGGCCACGAACAGTGTCACCGCTGTGGCAGGGCCGCGCCGACGTTCCAAGATTGACTTTGGTCAATGCCAACAGCGGTGGCCGCCCTGCACAGTAGTGAGCGAAACAAGGATCCGGATCTTCAATGGTCAAGCCACCGACGTTGCTGACGGCGATGACGCCTTTCCCCCATGTCGTCGAGGCCTCGGCGCCGCTGTACGAGGCCGCGAGCTTGATGAAAGAACATAGGGTTCGTCACATCCCGGTCACCCGGTCCCATCGGATCGTGGGCATGATCACCGACCGCGACATCATGAACGCGCCGCGTCCAGGTGTCCCCAATAGCAATGGCACCTGTCCTTTGGTCGACGCGCATTTTCGCCCCGATGCCCTGATCGTCGACATCGAAGATCCCATCGAGGAGGTCCTGCTGGCTATGGCCGCGAGCCACAGCGATGCCGCCATTGTCACCCGGCGGGATCGCCTGGCGGGTGTCTTCACCACGGTCGATGTCTGCCGCGCTTTCGGCATTTATCTGCGCGCGGCATTTCCTCGTCCGCCCAACAACAACGCGGCCTAAAGCAGACCCACGTCTATGCCTCCAGCAGGGCGCCCTCGCTGCGGTGCGCCAGGGGCTCGCGGCCCACCACCTTGGCCAGGGACTCGCCGCGGGCGACGAACTTGCGCTGGCGCCGCGACAGCACCAGGCCGTCGTTGCGGGCGAGAATGGCTTGGCGGCCTTCGCCCGGGTCGGTCGCGGCCGGATCGATCAGCCAGGCGACGGTATCGCCGGTCTTGACCCTGGCGCCCAGCGGCACCGCATAGGACAGAACACCGGGCGCCGGCGCCTTCAAGACGTCGCAGGCCTCCAGCGAGGTGGCGTCGCAGAGTGCCTCGGGCGCCGGGCCGGGATCGCCCGCCAGATAGCCCAGCCGTTGCAGGGCGCGCAGCAGGGCCCGGGCATCGCCGGCGGCGAGCTCGTCTGACACGTCCGGCCGGCCGCGCAGCTCCACGGTGCCGGCCAGGCAGGCGGCGGGGATCGGATGGTCCGGAAAGTGGGCCTGCAGCCGCGGCCAGAGGGTCGAACAGAACTCGTCGAAGGGACCGCCCCCGGAATCGGCCGCCAGCAGCACCGCCCGGCAGCCGAGTTCCTCGGCCAGGGGCGCGCCCAGGGGCCAGTGGTCGGGCAGCAGGAAGAGATGCATCAGGGCGTCGTCGTCGCAGTGCAGGTCGAGCACCAGGTCGGCGTCGACGGCGAGGCGGGCCAGCTCCAGGCGCAGGGAGGCGAGTTCGTCGACCGGGGTCTGCTCGGTCAGGGCGTCGCCCAGGGCCGCGCGTACCGCGGCGATGTTGGCCCCGGCATCCTGCGTCAGGTGGCCTTCGAGCCGCTCGGGCAGGCCGGCGAAGAGGTTGGGCCAGCCGCGATTGAAGTTGCCCCCGCCCTTCAGGTCGTGGCGCCCCAGGTGGCTGCCGGTGACGAACTGCGACAGGCCGATGGGATTGGCGTAGGGCACGATGACGAGCTCGCTCAGAAAAGCCTCCGGCGGCAGGGCGTCGAGCAGGGTCACCAGATGATGCAGCACCACCAGGGCCGGTGTTTCGTCGGCGTGGAGCGCGGCCTGCAGATAGGCCTTTCGGCCGGTGCCTGGCTTGCCGTAGCGGTGCACCAGGAGCTCGCGGCGGGTACCGGGGGTGCCGCTCGCCAAGGCAAGCGTCGTGCTGGTTCGTGTTGTCATCCCTGCCTCGCAGCCTGTTTCGGTAACCGATACCTCGTTATCGGCGGCGGCCGGAATGCGGTCAAGGCGCACGCCGAATTCAGCCCGGCGGCCCCCCCCACCCCAACCCTCCCCCATCAAGGCAGGGCTATCGCATATGTCCGATGAGGGAGCAGAGGAATTTGTCGTCCCATCCTGCGCGCTTGATTTTGCGTCGTATGGAGGCCTTTTCGGGATGGGATCGCAGGATGTTGAGCGCGAGCTTTCGCACGATAGCGAGG
>JAJFGK010000131.1 GCA_021776195.1 Kiloniellaceae bacterium
CACGCCGCTATTCGCGTCGATGGCAAAGAGGCCGTCATCGGTCACCTGGCCGCCGCTGGCAAAGCTGTAGCTTACGGTGTTGTTGGAGCCGTCGAGATCCTCGGCGAAGGCCGTGATCCCCACCGCGGCGCCGATCGCCGCGTTCTCCGCCACGCTGCCGCCGGGCGCGCCATCGTTGTCGATCGGCGTCGTGACATCGAATTCGTCGACGTCCACCACGACGATGGTGAAGGTCTCATCTTCGAAGGAGGTATCGCTCGAGGTCGCCCGCACCGTCACCTGATGGCCCTGGGCCGTCTCGAAGTCGAGCGCGCCGACCGCGGTGATCACGCCACTACTGGTATCGATGGCAAAGAGGCCGTCGTCTGTCACCGTCTGACCGTTGGCGAAGCTGTAGCCCACCGTGTCCGATGGGTCCGGATCGCTGGCGAAGGCTGTCACGCCGACCGACGTGCCGGGGCCGGCATTCTCCACCACGCTATTGGGGGCAATGTCGCTATCCACCGGCACCGTGACGCCTGTGTCTGCAACATCTAGCACGGCGATGGTGAAGGCCTGATCGGCCGTCGAACCGTCGCTGGAGGTCGCCCGTACGCTCACCTGATGGCTCTGGGCCGTCTCGAAGTCCAGCGCCCCGTTGACCGTGACCACACCGCTGTTCGGGTCGATGGCGAAGAGCCCGTCGCCGGATACCTGGCCGCCGCCGGTAAAGCTGTAGGTCACGGTGTTGTTGCTGCCGTCGGGGTCGCTGGCCTGGGCGGTGATCCCCACCAGCGTGCCGACCGGTGCATCCTCCGCCACCTGATCGGGACCGGCATTGCTGTCGGCGACCGGGCCCACGGGGAACTCGTTCACATCGGTCACATTGACCGTGAAGGTCCGGTCGGCGGTCGATCCGTCGCTGGAGGTGGCCCGGACCGTCACCTGGTGGCTCTGCGCCGTCTCGAAATCCAGGGGACCGGCCAGGGTGACAAGACCGGAACTCGCGTTGATGGCAAAGAGACCGCCGGGACTCACGATGCTATAGGACACCGAATTGTTGGTCGCATCCAAGTCCACCGAAAAGGCCCTCAGACCGACCAGCGCGCCGGGCGCGGCGCTTTCCGCGACGCTATTGGCCGCGCCATTGGCATCCGTCGGCACTGAAACGGCGAAGAGATTGGTTACATCGAAGGCGCCGTCGTTGAACAGGACGGTCTCGACCTGGACCAGCGTGTCGGTGCCGCCGCTGCCGACATTATCGACGACCAGAAGGACATTCCCGGATACCAGGAAGGTATAGTTGCCGCTGTTTCCCGAAAAGACCGCGGTGTCGTTGCCGCTGCCGCCGAGGATGGCATCGTCCCCCGCACCGCCGGCCACGATATCGTTGCCGCCACCGGCGATGATAATGTCGTCGCCGGCCAGCCCCGTAATGATGTCGTTGCCATTGGCGGTCAGATAAATGTCGTCGCCGGCGGTGCCGTTGATGACATAGCTCTGGTTGCCGGTCGCGCTGACATCGACCGCCTCGAAGCCGCTCAAGGTCACGGTATTGGGCGATAGCCCGGTGCCCGAGAAATCGCCCGCGCCGGTCAAGACGTCGAGACCCGCCCCGGCATTGATTTCGATATCCTCGACTTGACTCACGGTCAGGTTGGCGGCGCCGGCCGTCAGCAACAGCGACGTGTCGCCCGGGGCCGCGGTCAGGTTGAACAAGGTGTCGTCGGCGTTGCCCTGGACCACCAGTACATCGTTGCCGCTGCCGCCCTGAATGACATCGTCGCCGCCGCCCAGGCCGATGATCACGCGGTCGTTGCCCCCGGCCGCCGAGATGAAATCGTCGTTGGCGGTGCCGGCCAGGGTGTCGTTGCCGCTGCTGCCGGTTATGTTGTTGATGGTGCTGGTGGGCGCGAGAGTCAGGATCAGGTTCGGACTGTTGCTCGTCGTCGGCGCAAGGCTTGCCGTCGGTCCGCCGGACGGCGCGCCGGCCGCCGGCGCCGACGTCGGGCCAGGGGTAGACGGCGTCGGGCTCAGCGCGAGCCCGGTGTTATCCGGCGGGTCGCTCACCAGCTCGCCCTCTTCCGGGGCCGCATCGGTGTCTTGTGTCGGGCCACCGCCGCCACTGCTCAGGGGACCGCTGTCGCCGGACGGCCCGTCGGCGGGGCCCGCCGCGGTCTCCAGCGGCTCTTGTTGCAAAGCCTCCTGCAGGGCCTGTTGTTCGGCGCTGGGCTCGCCCTCGGCTTCCGCTTCGCCTTCCTGCGCCGCCTCTTCTTCAGGCTCGCCCTCACCGGCCTCGGCGGCGGCCTCGCCTTCGCCGGTCTCCTCGCTGGCAAACTCGGCCTCGCCCTCTCCGGGGTCCGCCTGGCCCTCTTGATCCTGGCCGTCGGGTTGGGCGTCACTGTTGCTCGGCCGGTTGCGGTCGGCCTCCTCCACGGCGCCAATGCCTTCGCTGAACTCCCCGCGAATCACGCTTTCTTCTTGGAACGAAAGAGATTTCGTCGTGCCGACGACCGATAGGACGTTGGAAGCCGCCGAAAGCGTGGCAAGCTGTCCGTTCAGATCGATGAAGGTAACCTCGTGAACAATCCCGTCACGGGGATCCTCGAGGGTGAAGACCCTGAGCTCGCCACCCTCGGAGGCGGCGCTGACCTCTTGCCCCTCGAAGGTTCCGCGGATGCCGATGGTGCCGACCGGCGTCTCGACCGTGATGCCGCCGCTGGGCGCGATCTCGCCGGTCAGCGTGACGAGCAGACCCTCGATGAGGGAGACCCCCATGGAATTGTCGTTGCCGCCCGGATTGTAGACGAAACTGTCCAGGACCACCCGGGCGTTCTTCGAGAGCGAGAAGATGGTCCCGTCATCGAATTCGACCGAGAGATTGGCGCCCGTCGCGGTGACCAGGACGTCACCGAGGAAGACGGCGTCGCCGGCCTGCAGCGCGACCACCGTGCCATCGGCCCGGGTCGCGGTGACCGTGCCTTCGATGATCGCGACCGTGCCGATGGGGTCTTCGGGGTTGGCCGCGCCGACTTGGGCGATCTGGCCCGGCGCCCGCGGACCGACCAGTGATTCAACCATTTCCGGGGTCAGGCGCGCGCCGTTGGCGGCCCAGATTGGCGCCAGTTCCCCATCCGCGAAATAGCCGCGCAGGACGACCACCTGGCCGTCCTCGCCGGTCAAATGGAGATCGTCCCCGACCCGCGAGAAGTCCGCGGAGAACAGAAATGACGCATCGGAAAGAACGATCTTCGAGGCAGTCGCGTCAAGTGTGGTCGGGGGAGCCCCAGAATCGGCATCGTGCCGACCCGGCCCCATCGTCGTTGTACTCATACCTACCCCACCAAATTTTCATGCCGGCCTCTAATTGAGGCTCTGTGCCGAACCAGACATTTCACCTAGCGGTTTAGCTGATCCCACTAAAGCACATATTCGGTCGAGAGTCTGCGGCATTTCATAGTTAATGCTCACACAATGATATGAGAACACTTAGACGGCTTCCAAATTCCAGACAAAACATAAATGCACAGACTAATCTCACGATATATATTCAAGTATTCGCACTCTTCGTCTTCGGATAGATGGATTGAATTGTACCGGAAAAGACGGCCGCCGCTGCAAGCTGTCGATCAAGACGATCGCCGGTCGCGCAGTTGTTTGGCCAGATCCCGAAGCCCTTCATCGATCTCTTTCATTTCCCCGGCCGTGCTCTCGAGATCGGCCATGACCTCGTAGTTGCCGTTGACGGCAAGGCGCATATTGTCGCGCAAGCGAGCGATCGGGCGATCCACCGAGCGTCCGAGTATCAGGCTCAAAACCAGAGTGAGCAGGAAGATCGAGGCGACAACCACGGCCAGGACAAAGAGCTTGACCTCGAAGGCCTCGACCGGCTTGCCCTCCTCGACTGCCGCGACCACCGCCCATGGCCAGCCGAGGCTGTCCAGGGTGCTTCCCGCGACATGGTAGGAGTGTCCCTGCCATTCGTCGCTCCACAGGATCGGCAGCGCACTCGCAATGGCGGAGGCCAGTCTTTCGCGGACACCCTGCGCCACGGCCCCGCCGACCCCTTCCAGGGCCTCGATTTCGATGAAACGCAGACTATCCACATCGCTGCCGCTGCCCACGGTCACCACCTGGTGGGGGTGGGCCAGCACCCGGCCCTCGCGGTCCACGATAAAAGCGGTGCCGCCGTGACGCAGTCCCATCTGGCTCAACTGCGCCGAGATGCGGCCCATCTCGATGTCCACGCCGACAACCGCGGACAGCGGCCCGCCGGCCTGCTCTGTTGTCGGCAGGGAAACCGTGATGCCCGGGCGCCGCGAGGTGAAGAACACGTAAGGGTCGGTCCAGGCCAAGCCACCGGCCTCGCGGGCCGCCGTGAACCAGGGCCGTGTCCGGGGATCGTAGAGATCCTCCGCCAGACTCTCGCGTTTCTTCTCCACGCCCTGCCGATCGCGCCAGATCAAGGAGACCGTTCGAGCCCCATCGGCGACGCGGATGGTTTTGGTGCGGAAGCTCCCGGCGGCAAATCCG
Source organism: Kiloniellaceae bacterium (assembly GCA_021776195.1). The sequence goes on from JAJFGK010000131.1 coordinate 4,513, forward strand.
TCATCGCGCTTGACGTGAAAGAACGATCCGTCGGGCCAAGCGACGTAAACTCCGTCGAGATTAGGCCACGCGACCAGGCGTTCGATCATATAGTTTTCGAGCGCCCGCGGGTCGTCGGCCGTGAGCACCCTGGCATCGTAAAGCGCGGTTAACTGCTCGGCCGTCCCGATTGCCGGTTGGAAGTAGAGCTCGGCCGTGCGAATCACCTCGGCCACGGTCAATTCGGCGGATTGCCGCGCGAGGTCGCGCAGGTCCCGATTGACAAAGTAGACAGTCCATAGAATGACGACGGCGACCGTTACCGCCTGCAGGGCGATCACGGTGAACAGGACCCTTCGTCCGAGCGAGGTTTTCATCTTCTTGCGCCAGTGCCACTTTCCCCAGTGTCAGGGAATTCCGGGACAGCTCCCGTTCCAAATGACGACTTGACATCGCAACGCAACGCCACGCCAGCATGACCGACAGAAACCGAGCTTACCAGGGCAGATTTGGGGCCGGGCCAGGATTGGGAACCTGTCGGCCCCACGAGTTGGCAACGGGCCTGGTTCTCTCGGTGCCGTCGACAGGGTCGGCGCCTCGATCCTGTCCATCTAGAGTGCTGGAACTGAAACAGGTCGAGGCAACGCGGCCTGTTTGCGGACAAAGCAAAACGCCGTCAACCTATTGGGTTGACGGCGTTGGTTTGGTTGCGGGGGTTGGATTTGAACCAACGACCTTCAGGTTATGAGTTTTGTCCCCACTTCTATGATAGCCTACTCTCGTGTGCGCCTCAGCACTTCTACCATCTGATATTATTGATATTTCGCACTGGACTTGAAACGCTGATCTACAATTGCCTACCCTGCGAGTCTCTTCCATTTGCTTCCGTATAGAATCCATGCAGCAAACAGCGTAGACTGCCCTACCATGCCCAAGCTTACCAAACGACGCGTCGACGCATCCCGCCCCAAGGCCTCGGACTATTTCGTCTTCGATAGCGAGTTGCCCGGATTTGGTCTTCGCGTCCTGCCGAGCGGGAAGAAGTCATACCTCGTGCAGTACCGCTGCCAGGGACGCACCCGCCGCTACACGTTCGGGCGGCATGGCCCCATGACCCCGGAAGCCGCCCGCAAGGAGGCGACAGCCCTAATCGCTGCGATCCGGGGCGGTGGCGACCCCTCCGGAGCACGCCATCGCAAGAATACGGCCCCCACCATGGTCGAGCTGGCTGCCCGGTTTCTACAGGACCACGTGGCCCGTCACTGCAAGGCCAGCACTGCCGGCGAGTACGAGCGCTCCATCAGGCTTTTCATCAATCCGGCGCTGGGCCAGCGCAAGGTTGCGGATGTCAGCCGGGCGGACGTCGCCGTCCTTCATCAGGAGATGCAGGACACGCCCTATCAGGCGAACAGGACCCTTGGCGTACTCTCCAAAATGTTCAACCTGGCAGAGGCCTGGGGCATGCGGCCGGACGGGACCAATCCCAGTCGCCACGTCAAGAAGTACCCGGAGGAGAAAAAGGAGCGTTTCCTATCACCTGAGGAATACGCGGACCTCTGGCAGGTGCTCGAGGACGTCGAGCAGGAAGGCAGCGAGCCCTCCTCCGTCATCACCGCCCTTCGGCTCTTGATGCTGACGGGATGTCGCTTGAGAGAGATCTTGACGTTGAAGTGGAACTATCTGCGGGAGCAGAGGCTGGACCTGCCCGACAGCAAGAGCGGCAAGAGGACCATCCACCTGGGCAGTGAGTCACGGGACCTGCTGCGTAACGTAGAGCGCAAAGAGGGCAATCCCTATGTCATCTGTGGCGCCAATCCAGGAGCCCATTTGACGGACCTCCAAAAGCCGTGGCGCCGCATCCGCAAGCGCGCCGGGCTTGACGACGTCAGAATTCACGACCTGCGGCATAGCTTCGCCAGCGCGGCGCTGGCGAGCGGTGAGAGCATAACGATGATCGGCAAGCTCCTGGGGCATGCTAGCCTCCAGAGCACCATGCGCTATGCACATTTGGCAGAGGAGTCAGTGCGCGATGCGGCGGACCGCGTGGCGAGCTCGGTGGCACGGCATAGAGCTGGTTCTTCGGATAATCGATCTTGACCAAAGACATGAGCCCCAGGCGGAAATCCAGACCAAGACAGAGTGCCAAGAAGAAGGCGCCAGCCGGTCCTGCAAGGGACGCTATTGACCTGGCTGGTGTTGAGCCCCTGGGTGATCGGGAGCATTTGCGAGAGGCCATCACTATTGTGAAAGAGGCTGCTGGCCGTGACCTGGACGAAGAAGCCCTAACCACACGGATCCAAGAGGCGGCGAAAGACTACGTTGCGAATGCCCGAACGGCTGAGGATGGGTCTCGCCCCTCCGCCGTCCGAAGGGAACTTAAAGCCATCGAGGATGGTGCGAAACGGCTCTTCGGGGCGCTGGAACGCGCCAGCGACTATGGGTTGGAAGCCTTGCAAAATGGAGGCGTCCATCCACTTTTCAAGACCAAGTACGAGGCCCTAAAAAGGCGTGCAGCAGCCGATTTCTTGCCACATCATGTCGGCTTCCACCCACCAACTGATCCGGAGAGCGATGACGATGACCTCGATGGCGAGTACGACTACTGGCTACCTCGGCTGACGGCTCTCGCCCGCTTGACCCAGATCACCCGAGAGAACATGGCCAGTCCGCAGGAGTTTGGCGAGTTCGCCATCGGCCTCAAGGGCGGCCCCGATAAAGGCGGACAGCGCAACCTCATTCGAGAGCGCTGGGGTCATGAAAAGTGGCACTTGGCCAAGGACTGCTTCTTCATACTTCACGAGCATGGGATCAAGCCGACCTCGACCAAAGATGGCGTCTTTCGCAATTTGGTAGCCCAGGTGGCTGACTATGCCTTGGCTATGAATAGCGAGGAGAAAGGTCAGGGGTGGGACCATTATGTGATGCTCGGCACCAAGATCTGCAGCGAGTTTGTCGAGTTGTCGGATCAATTGCAGATCTCGTCGAACCGTGACCAGCTGACCTCCGAACAGATCGAGTCGCTCACAGCGCAGCTCGATCGTGCGACCATGGCAATGTCGACGGGCCAATCTCCGGAAGAGTAAGATCAACAAGCGTCTGATACAGTTATCTAATCTACCCACCCCGAGAATCGTCGGGTTGGCTGGGCGATTGGCCCCCTTCCCTCGTGTCCACTGCGCCCATGAAATTCTGTGGGTGAAGAAGGACACCACCGATGACGCACCAGCCGATCCCCCGATATCTCAGGACGCGACCTGCCGCCGACTACATCGGGCTCTCGCCGCGCACCCTGGAGAAGTTCCGTCTGAGCGGCGCCGGCCCTACCTACAGCAAGGTCGGCCGTGCAGTTCTCTATGACCGCCAGGAACTGGACCTCTGGCTCGCCGAGAGGCGCCGCAGTTCAACAAGCGACGACCTATGATGCCAGATTGGAGGTCCGTCGCAGCCGGCACTGTCCTGCTCCTACAACGATCTGACCTAGACCTTACTGCCCACGACGAACGTTGCCTTGACCCCAGACCACTGTGGAGTCTCGAATCAAACTGCCGTCTCGCGGACAGCGGAATAGTCAGCCAGCCCCTGACGCCTTGGGCGCCCAAAGCCATCGACGCGCAGCTCCATGACCAAGCAGCCTTTTAAAACGGGCAGCCAACTTTGGCAGAGGCTCGAACCGCCAGAACGAGCAAGAACGCGGCAGCAATTCACCGAGGCCTTAATCTGCGATTCGACACTATCACCCCTTGCCCGCTGTATCGGCACACTACTCGTCACCAAGTACCTCAATCAAATGGCTGGGCATCCGCGTTTCGGCTGCGCCTGGCCGGGTCAAGAGACCCTAGGCAACAACGTGGGTTGCTGTGAGCGGACGGCGCGAGAGCACACCAAGGCGCTCGTTGACGCCGGCTGGTTCCTTCGCGAACGAAGGGCGGGATTCGTCTATCTGCCGAACTGGCCAAGGCGACATGGAAAGTCGGCCTCAGGCGCGCAATCCATCGACACCAAGCGGCAATGTGACGTTGGAGATCCGGAAGAAATCTGCCGGTCGAACCGGAAGGTTTCTTCCGCTGAACCCGCCTACAATCCCATTAACAAACCCGTCGAAAGCACAGCGAGTGCGACAGCAAGCACTTGTGTCCCGAGCATCTCCCATCAGCCCCGCGTC
>JAJFGK010000132.1 GCA_021776195.1 Kiloniellaceae bacterium
CCGATTGGCCAGGTAGAGGCAGGTCGGTGTCTTCGAGGTCCGCGACACGCCGACGATCACCACATCGGCGGAATCCAGATCGTTGGCCATCTGACCGTCGTCGTGGGCCAGGGCGAAGTTCATCGCCTCCATGCGCTGGAAATACTCGCTGTCCAAGGCATGCTGAAGACCCGGCAGTCCGGAAATCTCGGCCCCGAAGTAGTTGGCCAGGGCGTGCATGACCGGGTCGAGAACCGGAATACAGGGCAGGCCCAGAGGCCGGCAGCCCTCGACTAGGGCGGCGCGGAGTTCGGGATTGACGATGGTGTAGAGCACCGGCCCCGGGTCATCCGCGATTCCGTCGAGGGTCTTGTCCATTTGACCGGCGGTCCGGACCAGGCTCCAGACGTGCTCAATCGGTTCGATCTCGCGAAACTGTACCAGACAGGCGCGGGCGACCGAGTTGATCGTCTCGCCGGTGGCATCGGAGACCAAGTGGAGATGATAGCTGGTCATGTCCCTCCTCGCCGCACTCACCAGTCCAGCCTAGTTCTGCACAGGCCCGCTGTGGAGTACTATGAACCGGCCCGTGGATAAGAGGGGACAAGATCGTCTTTTGTATGACGCCATGCCATTCCGTCCCCGAACCGTGTCAAAGTGCGTGCCCTGTCATCCGCTGTGCAAAACAGCGACCCGAAGGATGCGATAGCTGTGGACAGGGCGACGTCGGTACGGACTTTTGCTCCTTATCCACGTCTTGCCTTTGCCGTGCAAGTGGCCTGTCCCCTCGCTCCGGCAGGACTGGCTCACGACTTATTGACAGTCCGATGAGTACCCGGTCGGGCATTAAGTTTTCGGTGGACAGACCTCTGCATGGCAATTAATCCCCGCTATTCCACCCCCCTACAAGTACTACCCTTAGAATCTTATATTAAATGATTCTTAGATTAGGATGTTGGACTCCAAGCCTTGCTCCTATGATGCCCTCCCCGCCTGAGACCACCTGATCCGAAAGCGATTGAGACCGCCTTGCCCCCAGCCCACGAGAAACTTCTGCTTCGTGCCCTCAAGGGCGAGACACTGTCGCCACCGCCGGTTTGGATGATGCGCCAGGCCGGCCGCTACCTGCCGGAGTACCGGGCGGTGCGGGGCCAGGCCGGCGGCTTCATGGATCTCTGCCTCAATCCCGAACGGGCCTGCGAGGTGACGCTGCAGCCGATCCGGCGCTATGGCTTCGACGGGTCGATCCTGTTCTGCGATATTCTGATCATCCCCTGGGCGCTGGGCCAGACAGTTGGGTTCGAGGAGGGTATCGGGCCGCGGTTGACCCGACTGGAAGACGAGGCGTCTCTGGAAGCGCTGAGCGCCGAGGGGCTGCACGAGCGTTTGGAGCCGGTCTATCAGGCGCTGGAGCGGATCAAGGCCGGCCTGCCGGCCGAGACCGCGCTGATCGGTTTCGCCGGCGCCCCCTGGACCGTGGCCAGCTATATGCTGGAAGGCGGGACCAGCCGCGATTTCGCCCGCGCCAAGACCCTGGCCTATGGCGAGCCGGTGTTGTTCCAACGGCTGATCGATCTGCTGGTCGAGGTCACCGCCGCCTATCTGATCCGCCAGGCCGAGCGCGGCGCCGAGGTGCTCCAGCTCTTCGACTCCTGGGCCGGCATATGGCCCGAAGGTTGCCTCAAGCGCTGGTGTCTGGAGCCGGCCAGCGAGATTGTCCGACGGGTGAAGGCAGCCCATCCGGACGTGCCGATTATTCTCTTTCCCCGCGGCGCCGGCCTGCTATATGCCGATTTCGCCCGTGACAGCGGTTGCGATGCGCTCTCGCTAGACACCACGGTGCCCTTGGCCTGGGCGCGCGACACTTTGCAGGACCATGTCGTGCTGCAAGGCAACCTCGACCCGATCTACCTGGTGACCGGCGGTGCGGCGCTCGACGCCGAGGTGCGGCGTATTCGCGATAGCCTGGGCAAAGGCCCCTTCGTGTTCAATCTCGGCCACGGCATCGTGCCCCAGACCCCGCCGGAAAACGTCGCCCGCGCCCTGGCGGTGTTGCGCGAATGAGCGAGACGGCTGTGGATCGGGCCCAGGCCGGGGACCGCGCCAAGACAGGACGCCTGGCCGTGGTGTTGTTCAATCTCGGCGGCCCCGACCGCCCGGAGGCGGTGCAGCCCTTCCTCTTCAACCTGTTCAACGACCCGGCGATCATCGGACTGCCCGGCCCCTTTCGCTGGCTCCTGGCCAGGTTCATTTCCAGGCGCCGCGCGCCCACGGCGCGGGAGATCTACCGGCACCTGGGCGGGTCTTCGCCCTTGCTGGCCAACAGCGAGGCGCAGGCGACGGCCTTGACCGCGCGGCTCCAGGAAGATCTGGGGCCGGCCGGCCCCGAAGTGCGTTGCTTTCTCGCCATGCGCTACTGGCATCCCCTGGCGCCGGAAACGGCCGCCGCGCTGAAGGCCTTCGGACCGGACCGGATCGTGCTTCTGCCGCTCTATCCGCAGTTCTCGACAGCGACCACGGGATCGTCGCTGACCGATTGGCGCCGCGCCGCCGGCGCCGCGGGGATTGCCGCGCCGACCAAGGCGGTCTGCTGCTATCCCCTGGAGACCGGTTTCATCGCGGCCCTGGCGGCGCGTATCGGACCGCTGCTTGAGGCCGCCGCGGCCGAGGGTCCCTGCCGGCTGCTGTTTTCGGCCCACGGTCTGCCCAAGAAGATCGTCGCGCGCGGCGATCCCTATCAGTGGCAGATCGAGCAGACCGCGGCCGGAACGGCGGCGCTGCTGGGCCAGCAGCGGATCGGCGGCGAGACCCTGGACTGGCAAGTCTGCTATCAATCGCGGGTCGGTCCGCTGGAGTGGATCGGACCGGCCACCGAAGACGCCATCGCCGACGCCGCCAAAGACGGCGTGTCGGTCGTGCTCTGCCCGCTGGCCTTCGTGTCGGAGCACTCCGAGACCCTGGTCGAACTCGACATCGAGTATGCCGAACTGGCTGAAAAATTGGGCGTTTCGGCCTATCGCCGGGTGCCCACGGTGGATTGCGAGGCGGCTTTCATCGCCGGCCTGGCGGGCCTGGTCGCGGCGGCCCTGGAGCGCGATGCGGCGCTCGCGCCGGACGGCGGCGAACGGCTCTGTCCGGCGGGCTGGTCGCAATGCCCCCTGGCCGCCGCCTAGTGAAGAGAACCTAGCACGGGAGGGTCGACGATTTGGCCGGTTTTCTCGGCGAAAGCTATCTCTGGATCAAGGCCCTGCACATCATCGCGGTGATCGCCTGGATGGCGGGCATGCTCTATCTGCCGCGGCTCTTCATCTATCACTGCGATGCCGAGCCCGGCTCCCGGCAGTCGGAGACCTTCAAGGTGATGGAGCGCCGCCTGCTGCGCGCCATTATCAACCCGGCCATGATCGTTGCCTGGCTCCTCGGCCTGGCCCTGGCGACCCACCTGGAGGCCTGGGGCGAGAGCTGGTTCCACGCCAAGTTCGCCTTTGTCGTCCTGCTCTCCACGCTGCACGGCTTTTACGCGCGCTGGCGCAAGGACTTCGAAAGGGACGAGAATTGCCACTCGGCCAAGTTCTATCGCGTCATGAACGAAGTGCCCACGTTGCTGCTCGTATTGATCGTCATCGTGGTGGTGGTGAAGCCCTTTTAGGCGTCCGGAAACCCGCCCGATCTCTCTCTGCTTGACTTCCCCCGGGGCTTCGGCTATCGACAATTCAGGTCTTGGGGTTCCACCTTTGGCCTAAAGGCTCGGCGGTGCGGTTAAGGTTAAGGTAACGCATCCTGGGTTACAGTCAGACCATCTCCTTCCAATTTCTCCGCAGCGCCCGCCGACCGGGTCGGTCCCTCCTAAAGGCGCTGCCGTTCCCGATTGATACCTCTCATCTCACGTTAATCAGGCAAATAGCCCCATGAATCTCGAAGAATTGAAATCCAAATCTCCTGCCGATCTTCTGGCCTTCGCCGAGGAACTGGAGATCGATAACGCGAGCACCCTGCGCAAGCAGGACATGATGTTCGCGATCCTGAAGCACCTGGCGGAGAACGATCAGCCGATCTACGGCTCGGGGGTCCTCGAGATCCTGCAGGACGGCTTCGGTTTCCTGCGCTCGCCGGAATCCAATTATCTGGCCGGCCCTGACGACATCTATGTCTCGCCGAGCCAGATCCGCCGCTTCGGCCTGCGCACCGGCGACACGGTGGAAGGCCAGATCCGCTCGCCCAAGGACAGCGAACGCTACTTCGCCCTGCTGAAAGTCAATCAGATCAACTTCGACCCGCCGGAGAATTCGCGCCATCGGATCAACTTCGACAACCTGACGCCGCTCTACCCGGATGAGAAGCTGAACCTGGAGATCGAGGATCCGACCAACAAGGACCTGACCTGCCGGGTGATCGACCTGGTGGCGCCGCTCGGCAAGGGCCAGCGCGCCCTGATCGTGGCCCAGCCGCGCACCGGCAAGACCGTGATCCTGCAGAACATCGCCCACTCGATCGAGACCAACCACCCGGAAGTCTTCCTCATCGTGCTCCTGATCGACGAGCGCCCGGAGGAGGTCACCGACATGGCCCGCTCGGTTCGGGGCGAGGTCGTCTCCTCGACCTTCGACGAGCCGGCGACGCGCCACGTCCAGGTCGCCGAGATGGTGATCGAAAAGGCCAAGCGCCTGGTCGAGCACAAGAAGGACGTGGTGATCCTGCTCGATTCCATCACCCGCCTGGCGCGCGCCTACAACACCGTGGTGCCCTCCTCGGGCAAGGTCCTGACCGGTGGCGTCGACGCCAACGCCCTGCAGCGCCCCAAGCGCTTCTTCGGCGCCGCGCGCAACATCGAAGAGGGCGGCTCGCTGACCATCCTCTCGACCGCGCTGATCGACACCGGCAGCCGCATGGACGAGGTCATCTTCGAAGAGTTCAAGGGCACCGGCAACTCGGAAATCGTGCTCGACCGCAAGCTCGCCGACAAGAGGACCTATCCGGCCATCGACATCGGCAAGTCCGGCACCCGCAAGGAAGAGCTGCTGGTCGACAAGGGCACCCTGTCGAAGATGTGGGTGCTGCGCCGCATCCTGACCCCCATGGGCATCACCGATTCGGTCGAATTCCTGGTCGACAAGCTGAAGCATTCCAAGAACAACAACGACTTCTTCGACTCGATGAACCAGTAGGGCCGCCGGGCAACAATCGCCCACCCGGCACGGGCCTATCCATCAGGGTCGCCGCTCTGACATCCTTAACTCTATTTGTTCATGCTCGCTAAAGTCGATTTTGTCATATTTCTTCGCTATGTTGAGCGAAGGATCGGCGATGTCTCACTCCCTGATGGTTGGTGCGGCCCTAGCGTGTTTTATCGTCCTGTGTTGGCCCTATCGGCGTATTCGGCGCCTGACAATCCAACGTGTGGTCAGGGCGCCGCAGGATCTGATTTGGCGGATCCTGACGTATGATCCCGACGATGCTATCTGCCGCAAGGCCAGGCCTCATCTAAAGTCCGCGGAGAAGATCAACGATAGCCCAGAGATCTGGGATCTCTACTTTGACACCAGTCGGCGCGACATCGGTCCTCCGGTCAGGGTGACGACCGAGGTCTTGGCCGAGGACCGGCCCGTCTTTCACGCCCAGCGTATCAATCGCATTGCAGAGCGTTGCTTTCCCTATGGCGTGGACCAGCGCAGTGAGTTACGCCTGGAAGCGCAAGGCGATGAAACGCTGGTCAAGTTCCTTTGGCAGGGACAGACCGCTTGTCTGGGACACGCTGGTTGTCTGTGGCTTTGCATCGGATGCGAACTCAAGAATATGGCCCGCATTGCCGAAACCAGGCTTCCAAAACTGGCGAATGGTCTACGCAATGGGCTTAGGGTCTCGATCGGAACGTCGCTCCTAACAGTTCTTTGCCTGTTCGTTTTCCTCGATTGGTTCGGGGCGTTGACGATGGTTGGGGTGTTTCTGGTGCATCAGTTTGGGCATTGGTTGGCCATGCGCCTGACGGGCCAGCCCGCGCCCAGGATCGTCCCGATACCCGTTGTCGGTGGCATGCCGGTTCCCAATTTGCCTCACCGCACCCTGTTCGCCGATGCTTTCTGCTCCCTGATGGGGGCCGGCTTCAGCGCCCCGCTTGCCGCGTTGTTTCTTTGCTTGGCCCTGTTTTTCGATCCCGCTTTTGACTTTCGGCCACTGACCGTGGCCTTCACGGCGGGACCCGAGGCCAACACGGTAGCGTGCCAATTTTACCGTCTTGCTCTGGTGACCGGTGTCCTGAACCTCGCTCAACTCCTACCGGTCTGGCCACTAGACGGCGGCCAAGTACTGAGGACCGTGGCGCAGTCCTTTGCAGGGCAACGCCTGGCCATGCTGTTTCTGGTTCTGACTGCGGGTGGGATTGCCGGTACCTTGTACCTGGGCAACGTCATCATTGCTGCCGTGCTGGTCCTAGTTTTGGTCCAGGCTTGGCACCTGAAGGACATGGACACCGCCGCGCGTCCCATGGAAGCTGCTGGCATCGCCGCAATTCTGGCTGGCTATCTCGCAAGCGTTCTGGTCCATGGCCTGGCTGCCTATCGTGGCTGGCAGGTATTGGTGGCCCACGCCTGGTGAGGCTTGGGAAATCGTGTTTGGAACCGCAAGGGGTTGCAGCGACCGCGGCGCGCCAGCCGGCCCGCAGCGCTTGGTCACAGAAACTTCATCAATGCATGAGAAAGACTATCGCCGACGCGGGTGGAACTATGCCAGATTTCGCTCGACCCACTCGGAGGACCTGGCGCCATGCAAAACCTTCCCTTCGGCCGGCCCGGCCGCTTCTTCAAGGGCAACCTGCACACCCACTCGACCCGCTCCGACGGCGCCCACCCGCCCGAGGCGGTGATCGCGGCCTACAAGGCGGCGGGTTACGACTTCCTGGCACTGACCGATCACTTCCTGCCCGAGTACGACTGGCCGGTGACCGACACGCGCGATTTCCGCGACGAGAGCTTCACCACGATCATTTCAGCCGAGCTGCACGCGCCGCGCACCAGCCTGGGCGAGGCCTGGCATATCAAGGCGGTCGGGCTGCCGCTCGACTTCGCGCCGGCGGCCAAGGGCGAGACCGGCCCCGAGATCGCACGGCGGGCCTATGACGCCGGCGCCTTCGTCGGCATCGTGCACCCCTCCTGGTACGGCCTCACGCTGGATGACGCGCGGACCATCGACTGTGCCCACGCCATCGAGATCTACAACCACGGCAGCGAGGTCGAGGTCGGCCGCGGCTACGATTGGCCCTTCTGCGACAGCCTCTTGAACGATGGCTGGCGCCTGAGCGGCTATGCCACCGACGATGCTCACGAGTTGACCCACGACGCCTTCGGCGGCTGGGTCCAGGTGCGTGCCGAGGATCCGGACCCTGACGCCCTGCTGGAGGCGCTGAAGGCCGGGCACTACTATTCCAGCCAGGGGCCGGAGATCCACGATATCCGGATCGAGGCGGACGAGGCGGTCGTGATCTCGAGCCCCGCCGCGACCGTTCAGGCGGTGGGCCGCGGCTCGCGTTCGTTGAAGGTCATGGGCGAGGAGCTGACCGAGGCGCGATTCGCGCTGAAGCGCTTTGCCGATTCCTACCTCCGGATCACGGTGGTGGACGCCGCCGGGCGCAAGGCCTGGTCCAACCCGATCTGGCTGCAGTAGGGCCCCAGCTCTTGATCCCAGGGGGGGCTTGATCCCAGGGGGGGCTTGATCTCAGGGGGGCTTGATCCCTGCGGCCTAGCCGCGTCACACTGCCGCGGCAAAACTAAGAACGCGGGCGTGGGGGGTCGATCATGACAGAAGCGCAGTCGGAGCCGACGCTGTCGGCGGCCATCGAGCGGGTGCGTGCGCTGACCTGCTGGGGTGGGCCGGTCGACCCGGCGCCGCTGTCGGGCGGGCTTTCCAACCTCTCCTTCACGGTGGTCGACGGCGGACACAAGTACGTGGCGCGCCTGGGCGAGGACATCGCCTGTCATCATGTCCTGCGCGACCGCGAGATCATGGTCAGCCGGGCGGCGGCCGAGCTCGGCATCTCGCCGGCGTTGGTCCATGCCGAGCCCGGCGCCATGGTCTTCGATTTCATCGTCGGCGAGACCTACGACGGCCAGGCGGTGCGGGCCAATCTGGATCGGGTGGTGGCGCTGGTCCGCCAGGTCCACGAGGCGCTGCAGAACCATCTGCGCGGGCCCGGCTATCTCTTCTGGGTCTTCCACGTGCTGCGCGACTACGCCCATCTGCTGCGGGCCGGCGCGAGCCGCCATCTGGATGACCTGCCGCGGCTGGAAGAGGCGGCACAGAGCTTCGAGACGGCGCTCGGTCCGACACCGATCTGCGGCTGCCATTCGGACCTGCTGGCGGCAAACTTCATCGACGACGGCGCGAAGATCTGGCTGATCGACTGGGAGTACGGCGGGCTCGGCAGTCCCTACTTCGATCTCGGCAATATCGCCGCCCTGTCGCTCTTCGAGCGCGACGAGGAGGCCCGTCTGCTGGAGGCCTACTTCGGCCAGGCGCCCGATGCCGCGCTGTGGCAGCGCTTCGATGCCATGCGCTGCGCCGCCCATCTGCGCGAGACCCTGTGGGCCATGGTCTCGGAGATCCACATGGCGATGCCGGGCATCGACTACGCCGCCTATACGGCGGAGAACCTGGCCGGCTTCGAGCCCGCCTATGCGGCCTACCGTGAGCGTTACCTTTAGGCCCTCACGCGCCGGGCCGGCTGTCCTCGCTCACGCTGCGGGCGCGCTTTGCGCTTTGCAAGTGGCCATGAAGGTCGGCCGCTGGTGGAAAGACGCAATGAGGTGTCGGGCGTCGACTCGCGCCGCGCCGCCCAAACCTACTGTCCCGCCGGCACCACCTCGACGGCCCAAGGGCCGTCGGCCGTGATGTTGAGGGTAAAGGCGCCTGGCGTCGCCATGGCCTTGCCGCCAGGCCCCGGGCCCGCCTGATTGGCGACCACCTCGAGGAAATTGCCGAAATTGTCGCTGAGGAAGATCTGGAACTGCTGGCCGGTGGAGCGCCAGCGGATCTCCCAGGGCCCCGGCGCATAGAAGACCCGGGTCAGGAACTGGCCGACACCGGCGAACTCGGCGATGGCGTTCGGGTTGCCGGGCTTGGCGGGGGCGTCGCCGCTGACCTGACCGCTCCCCTGGGAACCGGTCCCGGGCGTCGGCCGGGCGGCGCCGAAGAAGCCGTCGACCAGATTGTCGTAACAGGTCAGCCGGCGAAAGGGGTCGATGTCGCGCCGGCAGTCGCTCAGATCGTCCTGCAAGGTGCCCTGGGCGCGAGCGCCATCCCCCGTCCAGA
>JAJFGK010000133.1 GCA_021776195.1 Kiloniellaceae bacterium
CGGCCTCCGGTGGGGAAAATCAGTCCCAGGGGTGCGTTCCGGCGCTTGCCCGATGCGATGGCATCGCGCCGCACACCGCGCCTTCCCCTGGGACTGATTTTCTCCCATCCTATGGGTTCCTATTCACGCTCATTGGTATAAACACCTAGAGAACCGTCTTTTTGAGATTGACGATTTCGGCCCCGGTGCGCCGTGCAGCGCGGCCTAGGAGGCGAGATTCCCTGTCATCCGCCAGTAGGTGTAGAGCCGCGCATTTTCCAATAGCAGTCAGGTACGATGTACGAACATCGAACGGCTCCACCATTCGGAATCCAAAACACTGTGGGAATACTGAAGTGCAGAGTACGAAATTGCATCAAAGTGCTTTGTGCAACGCCGCCATCTGTTCGCGGGTGTCCTTGAAGAGGTTCAATCTCGCGTGCAGGACCCGCCAAGTTTCGTCGGGCAGGGTGCGCGGCGGGATCACATTTTCGAGCAGGTCTTGGATTTCTACAATCGTGCGGTTCTCGTACTCCACCAACTGAGCCACCAGGGGAATGGTTTGATCCTGCGAGAGATCGGCCTGGAGTTCGGCGAGAAACCGGTGCGTCGCGCCCGCTAAAGTGCCCGAATCACGTAGCTCCTCGCCGTCGGCCTCGACAAGCGGGGCCAACTCGCCAACGGCCTCGGCCCGCTGCCGGGCGATTTTCATGAGCAGATCGCAGATTTTTGGATTGTCGATTCGGCTTGCCGCATTCTCATAGAATGCGATGCCGTCTCGACAGAGGGCAACGATCCGGTTCAAGGCAGTAGCTTGATCCTCGGTCGGCATGGTGTGGTCTCCCTTGTTGGCCGCCGGGTCGGCTGAACCGCCCTGCAGTTTCATAAACGATGACACGGGCAGCCAGAACACGGCGCTCGTCACCTCGATCTCGTCGCCTGAAGTTGAGGGTCAGGATGCGGCCCAGCGCAGAACGACCAGCAGCAGTGTTATGGCGTTCAGAACGATGAGCCCCACCATGGCGCGATAGACGCGCTTTAGCCGCAGGTTGGCTTTCTCATTTAGCTCGGCGATGAAGTGGCGCAGTTCCCGGATGTCCGGCTGCATGTTGGCGGTCATGTGATTTTCAACAGTGGACGTGGATTCTTTCATCGTTGCCACGGCATCTTCAACGCTTTCCATGGTCGCGCCGATGCGATTGACGGTCGATTGAAGGGTTTCGGTCATACTGGCTTTGCTCCTCGTTTGGAGTTTCTGACGTTCCTCTTCACGGCGCTGACGTACCCGAGGCGCCAACGCCGTAGGTGTTGTCGAATCAGGCAGTCTTCATGCGCGAGGTCCGGTATCGTCGAAGCGGCTGGCTGCGCGTCCGGAGGACTGTTTCATTTCGTCCCAGGCTCGCTCGACGCCAGATTGGAGGTCGGCCATAGCGCCCTTGAGGGATTCCGCGGTAGCATTCAACCCGGCCCTGGCGCGGTCGTAACGCTCTTCGACCTGTTGGATGGCCTTGTGAACCTCGACTTGGGTCTTGGCATCGGCTTGCTTGGCCTGTGCCTTCAACTGATCGATCTGCGCACGCCACTCCTCGAGCTGAGCCTCGGCAAGTTTGGTGTAAGCGTTTTCCTTGGTCATGATCTTTGTTCCTCTCGTTTCTTATGTTCGATAGTGCTTTGCTGCTGTCCTACCGCGCCGCCAGTGCCTTGAGCATCCAAATCGCCTTTTCGTGAAAAGCCATCCGCCGAACAAGCATGTCGGAAGTCACCGCATCCTTGTGGGAATGGGACAGGCTCTCCGATTTGCGCAGCTTGCGAGAGATGGTCTCGTGGTCGCCGATCAGGGACAGCAGCATTTCCTCGGCGCTGGGGTTCTGGGTGTTTTCTTCAATCTCGGCGAAGGGCATCAACTCGGCGATGCTGGACGGCGCGACCACGCCCAGGGCCCGAATGCGTTCGGCAATTTCGTCGGCCGCCTCGAAAAGGTCGCGATACTGCATTTCGGTCAGCTCGTGGATCGAGATGAAGAGCGGTCCGACCACGTTCCAGTGATACCCTTGTGTCTTGACCATCAGGACGAAGTTGTCGGCTAGCACGCCGGTCAGCAGGTGGGCCAGACGATCCTTGTCCTCGATACCCGTTTGCGGGTGTTCCAAGTCTGCACGGACGTTCAGTACATTGTTCGACATGTCAATTTCCTTTCGGTTTGGGGAATTTAAAAATGTGAGGCCACGAAGCGGGCCACCGATGGCCTTAACTGGCAGCGCGAATGAGAAACGCGATACCGAACGCGAACGCGCTAAATACGATCGCTACCCCGAAATGAAGCCAGGGATTGGGCGTCCGCTTTCGTGCGTACCGCTTGGTCTCGTTTGCCCGCGGGCCGTCTTCTGGCAGCAGAGGTTCGCACAAAGACTCCGAAGGCGGCGAACTGATCCCTGGGACCTTCAAGTCGGTGTCGTCATGCTGTTTGACCGGGGAGGTTCTAGCTTGGCTCTCGCTCGGGCAAACACCTGTCGGGCCAGAGGATCGTCTGAAATGATCGCCTCGGGCACTTCGTCCCTGAAATCCCTTGAGCGATCTCGTGCGTAGGCCTCTATCGAGCTCCTGGTCACAATCGTGAGCATGACGGACATCAAGAGAGAGCCTTCTGCAATTAAGTTCATTGATTAACATCATGGCTAACAACTTAATATACTTAACAAAAAAATCAACTATTTTCGTGTTGTTTGCATACTCACAGTGATGTTTTTACAAACATTACTTTTCACAATGATCTTAGGTAGCCATATATTCTTCATTATATTTATGAACGAGCGCAACCTATTCTAGCGACCGCACCGCGCCAAAATGAGTGTGTGACATAGAGAGCGGTACTGGAGTAAGTTACTCAAGACGATCATTTGAAGTCCGAACGGCCCCATTAGCCTCGGCTTAGAATTCACGGCCCCATTAACCTCGGCTTAGAAATCGGCAATCTAGAAAGTTACGCAATGGTGACGCCCCCAAAAGCGCACGGAAAAGCTACAGGTCATGATCGACGACGACGAGTTGGAATTGATCGATGATTGGCGGTTCAAGCACCGCTTGCCCTCGCGCGCCGCGGCCATCAGAGAACTCATCAGACGTGGCCTCACCGCCTCGGAGTTCGACCCGCCCACGACGGATGCGCCCTCGGGAGATTTCAGGGTCACCAGGGAGCCGTAACCAGCAGGAGGGGAGCCGGGGCTTGAAGCTGCCCCGAGATCACCGCGGCCGTCTTCTTCATGCTGCTGGCTGTCGTCGTCTTCAGCGCCGTCGCCCGCTTCGGCGACCTGCCCAAGCTGCTCGGCGCCTGGGGCGGGAGGGATTAAACTACCTTTTTGAGATTGACGAGCTCGGCCCCGACGCGCCGGGGATGAGGGCGCCGGTCGAAGACCGCGTAGCCCAGGGCCTTATAGAACGCGACGTTCCCGCGCATCAGGGAATTGGTGTAGAGCCGCACTTCGGCCAGACCCAACTGCCGCGCCAGGGCCTCGGCCTCGTCCATCAGGCGACGGCCGATCCCGCGACCCCGATGCGCTGGATCCACCGCCACGGCGAAGATTTCGAGGGCGCTGCCCAGGTCTTCGACAACCAGGAGTCCGAGGAGCCGTCCACTCTCTTCCAGCAGATAAATCTCGCCGGCGGCGATGCGCGCGCCATAGTCTTCGAGCATTGGCAGGGGCTCGTAGCCCAACTCGGCGACATAGACGCCGAAGGCCGCCTGGATCAAGACGCCGACAGCCGCTCTGTCGCCCGGTCGTGCCGGCCGCAGGATCGCCGCGCCCTTCGCTGCGGCGCTCATGGCGCTTTGCGGGCCAGCTCCGGCAGCGCGAAGGCGCGCAGTTCGGCCAGCACCGGGCCGAGCGAAAGGTCGGCCAGATCGTCGCTCTGCAGCACCCGTACCCGCGCGCCCAGCGGCGACGTTTTTCGGGGATCGGAGGCGGCCGAGAACAGCACCACAGAAGGGCAGCCCACGGCGGCCAGCAGGTGCATCGGCCCGGTGTCGTTGCCGACGGCACAGACCGCTTCGCGGCCCAGGCTCGCCAGGTCTTCCATACCGGTGTCGCCGCAAAGGTTGCGGGCGCCGGGACAGCTTTCCTCGATGGTCCGCAGGGTCTTGCGCTCCTGGTCGTGGCCGATCAGGAAGGGCGTGACGCCGAGCACGGCGAGGCTTGTCGCCAGCTTGGCGTAACGCGGCACCGGCCAGCGCTTTTCCGGGCGGTGGACCGCGCCGCCGGGCACCAATAGGGCGAAAGGCCGCGGCAGTTCCAGGCGCGCCAGATCGACCTTGAGGAACGAAAAGTCGGGCGCGGCCTTCAGGCTTACATCGGCCAGGGCCAACTGCTGGGCCTCCCGCTCGGCGATATGGAGGACCCGGTCGCGGGGCTGTTCATAACGGTGACTGGCCCGTTTGTGTGTGCCGACCCATTCCGGCTTGGGGTTGGCAAAGAGGCGATAGTAGGCGGCGCTGCGTTGCGATCGCTGCAGATCGTAGACCCGCTGGAAGCGGCCGCCGCGCAGCAAGCGGGCCAGACCGAGCCAACGGTCGACGCGCCAGAGAGGCGCCCGGTCATCCACCCAGATTTCGTCGAACAGGCCCGAGGCCCGCGCCAGACCGACATAGGGAGCCGTGGTCAGAAGCACGACCCGGGCATCGGCGTGGTGCGCGCGAATGCCCTGGAAGGCGCGCATCGAGAGGATGAAATCCCCCAGGGCCGAAAGCTTGATCACCAGAATTTGAGACGGCATCGCGGCCTGCATGATGGACGATCTGAGTTTTTCTACGCGAAGCCGGCGCTATGGGCTACAAGAACGAAGCTCTGGGATAAGCGTTTCGCGGCGGTTAGGCAATGGACGACGATGGCAGCAAGACCAAGGCGGACTCGCATGGCGTCAGACAGCCCGAGGGCGAGATTCTGCCGCCCGAGCGCAAGACGCCGTTCCCAACCAACGCCGCCAGCGAGGCGCCCGATGCGATCGACCTGACCGAGGAGGGTGAAGTCCCGGCGGCCGACGACGCCTGCCCGGACGACGCCTCCCCGGACGACGCCTCCCCCGACGACGCCTCCCCCGATAGCCCAGACCCTGGCAGCACCGACGCCGCCAGCGCGGCCGAGGCCTATCAGGCCCAGGCGGAGGTCGAGCGTGCGCCGCCGCGGCAGCGCGTCATGCAGGTTCTGGCCGGCGCCCACCATGGCGGCGCCGAGCTGTTCTTCGAGCGTCTGGTCATCGCCCTGCACGAAGAAGGCCTGACCCAGCGCGCCGTGATCGGGCGCGACAGCGACCGGGCCGGGCGCCTGGAAGCCGCCGGGGTCGAGGTGGTCCAACTCCCCTTCGGCGGCTGGTTCGACTTCGTCACCAGGCCGGCCATGGTGCGCGAGATCCAGGATTTTCGGCCTGATCTGGTGATCAGCTACATGAGCCGCGCCGCCAGTTCGGTTCCCGCCTCGGTGCCCGGTCACGACTTCGTCCACGTGGCCCGGCTCGGCGGCTACTACCACATGAAGTACTATCGGACCTGCGACCATCTGATCGGCATCAGCCGCGACCTGGTGCGCTCCTTCATCGAGCGCGGCTGGCCGCCCGAGCGCGCCCATCACATCACCAACTACGTGGAGGCGGAGATCGCCGAGCCGGTGCCGCGCGCAATGTTCAACACGCCCGACGACCACGACATTCTGCTTGGCCTCGGCCGGCTGCACCGCAACAAGGGCTTCGACATCGCGATCAATGCGATGCCCTTGCTTCCCAGGTGTACCCTCTGGATCGCCGGCGAGGGACCCGAACGACGTAGCCTGACGAAGCTGGCCGAAACGCAGGGCGTCGCCGATAGGGTCCGTTTTCTGGGATGGCGCGACGATGTGCCGGCCCTGCTGGCGGCCGCCGACCTTTTTGTCTGCTCATCGCGCCACGAGCCTCTGGGCTCCATCGTGATCGAGGCCTGGGCCCATTCGACCCCCATGGTGGCGCTGGCCTCTCAGGGCCCGAGCGAGCTGATCACCGATGGCGAAACCGGCCTGCTGGTGCCGCTGGAGAACCCGCCGGCCCTGGCGCGCGCGATCCAACGGGTGTTGAAGGATGCGACGCTTTATGATCACCTGGTCCTCAAGGGCTCCGAGATCTATGAAAAACACCACACCCGCCGGGTCCTGATCGACCGCTATCTGGAGTTCATTCCCTGGGTCACCGGCGAGGTACGCGAGGTCGAACTCGATGCCGTCTGAGACGACCGGAACTGTCGGCCTGCGACCTGCCCGGGCCGCCGACGCCGCCGGGATTGCGGCCTGCGCCCGGGCGGCCTATGCGATCTATGTCGAGCGCATCGGCCGCGAGCCGGCGCCCATGGTGGCCGACTTTCCGGGCCAGATTGCCGACGGCCTGGTGGCGGTGCTGGAAGAGAGCGACGATCTGCTCGGCTTCATCGTCCACTTTCCCCGCGACGAGGACTACTTCATCGAGAACGTCGCCCTCGACCCCCGGGCTCAGGGCC
The DNA here is from genome assembly GCA_021776195.1 of Kiloniellaceae bacterium. Next base: position 6,488 of record JAJFGK010000133.1, read on the forward strand.
GCGGCCTGGGACGGCGGATCATGGCCTGGGTCGAGGAGCAGGCCCGCGCCGCCGGGCAAACGCGGCTGAGGCTCTACACCAACGTCAAGATGACCGAGAACATTCCCTTCTATGAGGGCCTGGGCTTCGTCGAGGAAGGCCGCGTCGTCGAAGACGGCTTCCACCGGGTCTATTTCGTGAAGGACCTGGCGGGCTAGTGTGGTGGAACCGACGAACATCGAACTCTGATCCCTGACATACTCCGTGTCGTTCCGGAACCCGGTTCGTCCCAATTCTTCGATTTGGCCGGCGAAGCGAGGTATCCGGACTCTCGGGTCGACGCCCGACCTCAATTCCGCCGAGATTCCGGATCGCCGCTCGGCGGCCGATCTTCTCACCCGGCGGGCGGCCCCGGCGGCAGCGGGCCGGTGGGCGGATAGGCACCGTCGGCGTCATGGGTCTCCTGCCCGGCCAGGGGTGGATTGAAGACGCTCAACAGGTGGACGTCGCTGAGGGATTGCAGATGGTGGCGGTCCTCCGGGCCGACGCAGTAAAGCGCGCCAGGACCCAGCGTGCGCGTCGCGCCCGAGGCCTTGTCGGTGAAATCCAGGCTGCCCTCGAGGATCAGGTTGGCCTCCCAGTGGTTCTTGTACCAAAGGTCGACCCCGTGGCCGGCCTTGAAGCGCACGTCCGAGAGCGCAAAGCCCAGTTTGTCGCTGCTTGTCACGAAACGGGCAACCCGCGAGATTTCCCCCTGCCGCACGAACTCCAGGCCCGCCGCCCGCACGTCGTCCAGGGTCCGGACGAACATGCGCTCGGGACCCGGCGGGATCTCGCCGGTCGGCGGGTAGCCACCCTCGGCATCGTGGGTCTCCTGGCCCTCGATCGGCGGATTGAAGACACTGATGATGCGAAACCCCGCGCCGTCGGTGTTGGTGATGCGGTGCCGGTCGCGCGGGCCGACGATATAGAGCATACCGGGTTCCAGGTCCCAGCGCCGGCCATCGGTCATGTCTTCCAGGGTGCCGCGCCCGGATCGCACGTAGTTGGCTTCCCAGTGGTTCTTGTACCAGAGCACGGCGCTGTTGTTCGGTCCGCCGCGCGCCTCGGAAACCGAAAACCCCAGACCATCCGACTTGGTGAGCGGACGCACGGCGCTCGACCTGCCCTGCGCGATGGAAATGACCCCACCGGCCGCCTCGATTTCATCCATGGTGCGGATAAACATGACCTTCTCTCCCCATTGTTCTTCGGATGTTCAGGAAGGAATGTTCCCCTGCTGGCGGGCAAAGTTCAATGCCGGTCGGGCCGGCCCGAGGCACTGGACGCCGGCGGTCGCGCGGGCCTATGGTTCGGATCGACCCCTTTTCGACTGCGCTGGGGAGGCCGCACCATGGTTGATCGCGCATCCCACGAAGCACCGTCGCGGCAGGCCGACGGCTGGCCCACCGCCGCGCTGCGCGACGCACCATTTGATCCCCTTGCCTTTTCGACACTGGACCGTCTGTTCGAACAGGGGGAGTACCCCAACACCCATGCGTTGCTGGTCGAGTACGCCGGAACTCTCGTCTACGAGCGCTACTTCGAAGGGGAGGACGAAGTCCTGATCGGACCGCCGGTCCAACGGGTCTTCACCCGGGAGTCGCTGCACGACCTGCGGTCGGTCTCGAAAAGCGTGACATCGATACTGCTGGGCCTGGCGCTGGAGGGTGACTACGAAACGGCGTTGGCCACCCCCATTTCGGCCTTCTTCGGTGATCTGGACATTACCTATGGGGCCGGAACGGATCAGGTCACCCTGTACCACGTGCTGACCATGACCGCCGGGATCGAATGGGATCAATGGTCCCTGCCCTATTCCGACCCGGCGAACGATTCCAACCGGCACTACGAAGCGGCCGATCCCTTCGCGATGGTTCTCTCGCGCCCGGTCGTCCACCCGCCCGGCAGCGTTTGGGTCTACAGCGGCGGCCTGACACAGCTCTTGGTGGGCATTGTCGAGCGCCGAACCGGCAAGCCATTCCTCGACTTTGCCGAGGAGGCGCTTTTCGGCCCGCTCGGCATTGCGGACTATCAGTGGCTGGGGTCGCCCCACTGGAATTCCAGCGCGATGCCGGCCGGCCCCTGGGGTCTGCGGATGCGCGCCCGCGATCTGGCCAAGTTCGGCTCGCTGTTCCTCCACGAGGGGGCCTGGCAGGCCAAGCAGGTCGTGCCGGCGGAGTGGGTCGGATTGTCTTCGCACCGGCATGTCACCAAGATGCCCTGGGGATCAGACGGCGTTTATGGCTATGGATTTCAGTGGTGGTCCGGCCGTTCCCGGAGCCTCCCGCCCTATCGAATCTTCAGAGCGGCGGGCAACGGCGGCCAGCGCGTGCTGGTGGTGCCCGAGCGGCAGATCGTGGTGACGGCCTTCGCGGGCAACTACGACCGGAATTGGCAGAACAATGGCGACCGTGTGCTCGGTCGTGTGGCAGCAGCATTCCGCAGGGACAGCTAGGGGATAGAATCTAATCCGCTGCCTCGCGATCCTTCAACTTGTGCCCGACCGCGACGATGGCGTTGATCGCCGGGATCAGCTCCTCGCCGAGATCGCTCAGCGAGTACTCGACCGATGGCGGCGAGGTCGGCTTGACGTCGCGGTGGACCACGCCCTTGGCTTCAAGCTCGCGCAGCCGGGCGGTCAGAACCTTGGCGGAGACCGGCGGGATGTCGGCCCGCAACTCGCTGAAGCGCCGCGGGCCGGCGCTCAAGCACCAGATCACGTTGGGCGTCCAGGCCCCACCCAGAACCGACATGCACTCGGTCAGGGGACAGCCAAGCGGCGGGGCCGGACTCTTGTTCTTGCGCAGTTTCAAGGCCATCGGCTCATCTCTCGCGATCGTCTGGCGGTTACCGGCCGGAAACCCGATTACCAACGGGAAACCCGATAATTGAATATCATAAATATATTTAGTATACAAAGGTAACCGTCGTCCCTACCTGCTTGGGCATCGAAACACGCAACCTCGCGGATAGGAGACCCAGCATGAAACTCTATTACAAGCCCGGCGCCTGCTCCCTCGCCTCGCACATCGTCCTCAGAGAAGTCGGTGCGGATTTCGACCTCGACCGGGTCGACACCGAAAACCGGAAGACCGAGACCGGCGGCGACTTCGGCGCCATCAACGCCAACGGCTACGTCCCGGCCCTCCAGCTCGACGACGGCCAGGTCCTGACCGAGGGCGCGGCGATCCTCCAGTTCGTCGCCGACCAGAGCCCCGATGCCGGGCTCGCCCCGGCTGCCGGCACCCTGGAGCGGGCGCGGCTGCAAGAGCATCTGAACTTCGTCGCCTCGGAACTGCACAAGGCCTTCGGTCCGTTCTTTTCGAACAGCGCCAGCGACACGGAAAAGTCCGCTGCCGGGGTCAAGGTCGCGGGCAAGCTGGACCACTTCGAGGCGATCCTCGGCGACGGCCGGTCCTACCTGCTGGGCGACAAGTTCTCGGTGGCCGACGCCTACCTCTTCGTGGTCGCGAACTGGACCGGCCCAACCGGCATGGGGCTCGATCGCTGGCCCAACCTCAAGGCCTTTTGCGCCCGTGTCGCCGCGCGCGGTGCCGTGCAGGCGGCCTTCCGCGCCGAGGGGCTCGCAGCCTGATAGTCCAACGATCACAGGGCCCGATTCCGGCCCCTGAGCACAGCAACGAGGCCCATCATGGATGACCGTTACGCGGCCGTTGTCGCAACCCTTTCGACCTACTTCGACGGCCTTTACCACAGCGACAGCACGCGGCTGGCGGCGGTCTTTCATCCCGAGGCGCGCTACGTCTGCGCGACCGAGGGCGGCCCGCTCAACCTCGGCATGGCCGCGTACTTGCCGATTGTCGACAAGCGTCCCTCGCCGGCCAGCCGCCAGGAGACCCGGCGCGACCGCATCCAGTCGCTCGAGTTCGCCGGGCCGGTGACCGCCTTCGCCCGGGTCGAGTGCGCCATCGGGCCGAAGCACTTCACCGACTTTCTCACCCTGATCTTCGTGGAGGACCGCTGGCAGATCATCGCCAAGGTCTTCCACTTCGACCTGCGCAAGGACTAAGGAAACCGCACATGCCCTACGTCAACATCAAGATCACCCGGGAGGGCGCCACCGCCGCTCAGAAAGCCGCGCTGATAGAGGGCGTGACCGTCCTGCTGGCCGAGGTCCTGAACAAAAACCCCGCCACCACCGTCGTGGTCATTGACGAGGTCGATACCGAGGACTGGGGGATCGGCGGAGTTCCAGTCGAGGTGTTCCGCCAGCGCCAGAAGGCGCTGTCCCCGGACCCGTGAACCCACAAACATTCTGTCGGGCAGACCGCCAGGTCGACCATATCGAAGGCCGCGCGATGTACCACACCGCGACGACCCAAGTTTATGGAATGTCGAACACCTGTCGTGGCGCAGTTTGGGCAACCTTTGCGTCGATCGGCAGGTGTCGGACAAGCCTGAACAAGAGCCGTCATGACGTGTCTTTTACTGGTCAGTGACCAGCGCGGAACCGCGTCACCATTCGGACTGGCCCACGCTACAATATCTACGTTCGGGGGTTCACCTCAGCAAAGCTGCCTCAAAGGGATAGTCGGAAAACGCGAGCGGGCCATCATCGGTAATCAGGATTTGCTGTTCCAGTTTGACCCCCTCACTTCCCCCAACCGCACCTATGTAACTTTCGACACTCAACACCATACCCGTCTGCAACTCCGCATCGGGGTACGGCAACAGATCGGCCCTGGCACTCGGAAGAAGGAGAGGGAATTCGATTTGCAGCCCGCAGCCGTGTCCCACGGCTTCCTGATAGGCTTGGAACTCCTTCGGAGGAACCCAGCTCCGCTCTGCGACCTCGCGATAAGTGATACCGGGTTTCATCAGTCCGACATTGTGATCGACCTGCTCGTGTGCGAGTCCGTAAAGCCGCCGCTGCTCCTGCGTTGCTGGCTGGTTGCCGCACAGCCAGGTTCGCGAGATATCCGCGCAATAGCCGTACGGCCCGATCATATCGGTATCGAAAGCCACGAGTTCGCCGTCTCCAATGACCTTGTCGGAGCACTCGAGGTACCACGGATTGGTTCGTGATCCGGAGGCCAGGCAACGAGTCTCGATCCATTCCCCGCCCTCTTCGATCATCGCCTTGTGGAAAACCGCCCAAAGCTGATTCTCTGTCATTCCGGCGGTCAAAGTCTGCTGCATGTCTTTCATGGCGCGTTCGGCAACGCGGACGGACTGGCGAATGCACTTGACCTCGTCCTTGGATTTGACCAGACGCGCAAAGGCCATCAGGGAATCGCCCTCCACGACCTCCATGCCGGTCCTCTTGGCCGCCTCTACTCCGACCAAATCCAAGTTATCAAACGCGATTCGGCGGTTCGCGCCGCCATGTTGGCGCAAGAGATCATCGATCTCCTTTGCCCAGGCCTGAGCCGCTACCGCCTTTTCGCCTCCAACCTCCATAGTTGCCCAACTCTCGGCACGGCGCGTATCGCCAATGTGCCTTTGCAGATCATCGGGCAATTCACCGTGATCGACCGAGAACTCAAATAGGGTGGGGAGGCCTTCGGCGGGTACAAAGCAGTGCCGAATTGGCGTATACATGGTCCAAATCGCCATGTTCCGGGTATCTGTGACATAGCGGATGTTCTGCGGTTGAAACAGGACAATGGCGGGGCAGTCGGCCTTTCTCAACTGACTTTGGACCCGCGAGAGCCGATATCGACGCATGGCGTCAGTATCAGGCGGACCAAGCGCGATAAGATCCCCGATACCCTGCATAACTACTCCTGCTGGTTTCAGTTACCGGCTCGTCTGCACAATTCGGCGACGGCTCTGGTTCAAAAGGTGGAACATCTCGACAAATGAGATAAGCGTCCCCTAACTGTCAGGTTAGGAGTCCAGGCCCCCGTCCTTATCCATCTCCCTAAAGATTCTGAGCCCCGTCCACGGCGACCGTCTGGCCGGTGACCCAGGAGGCGGCGTCGGACAGCAGGAAGGCGGCGACCCGGGCGACCTCCTCGGGCTCGCCCATGCGGCCGAAGGGGATCTTGGCCAGAACGCTGTTGTAGACCTCGGGGGCATTGGCCTTGCGCTCGGCCCAGAGCCCGCCGGGAAACTCGATGGACCCCGGCGCGATACAGTTGACCCGCACCCTGTCGCCGGCGAAGGCCAGGGCGTGGGACTGGGTCAACTGGATGACCGCGGCCTTGACCGCGCCGTAGGCGACGTTGCCGGTGGCCCCGATGCCGGAAATCGAGGAGATGTTCACGATGGCGCCGGTCCCGGCGGCCTTGAAATGCGGCATGGCCGCCCATGTCGCCCGCACCACCCCCATCAGGTCGACATCGATCCCGCGGGACCAGCCCTCTTCGTCGTCGCTGGTGCCAAAACCGCTCGGGTTGTTGACCAGGGCGTCGAGGGCCCCGAGCCGGTCGGCGGCGGCGTCGATGAAGGCTGACAGGGCCTCGGGGTCGGCCACGTCGCAGATCTGGGCAAAGACTTTGCCGCCCAGCGCGTTCAAGCCGGTCTCGGCCCGGTCCAGGCTCGCATGGCTGCGGCCGCAGACCGCCACGGCGGCGCCTTCCTGGGCGCAGGCCTCGGCGATCGAATAGCCGATACCGCGCGTGCCGCCGGTCACCACGACAACCTTGTTCGCCAATCCGAGATCCATGAAGCTATCCTTCCAGGGGGCACCGATGCCGCCAGATGGTGATCGCAGGGGCCCGCCCGATCAACGATTCTTTGTCCCAATTTCAGTTCCACCACACTAGCCCGCGATCCCGGCGCCCCGTTCGACCAGCGCCTTGAGGCGCGCCAGATCGCCGCGCAGACCCATGCGCCCGCCAGCCGCCGCCAGGGCCGGTGCCCACTTCAAGGGTCCCGGCGCGGGCCCGGTGGATGCCAGGGTGACGCGGCATCCTTGCTCGGTCGGCCGCAGCTCCCAGCGCGACTCGCCGCGCAGGGCACCGCCCTCGTGCCGGAAGACCGCCAAGCGGGCGGGCTCGTAGGCCGCGACCACGCTTTCCCATGACAGATCGAACCACAGAAACCGGCCGCCGCGCCGCATGCGCGCGCCGACCTCGTAGCCCGTTGCGCCACCCAGGAAGACGGCCTCCGTGACCGCGCGCATCCATTCGGGCTCGCGCGCCGGGTCGCTCATCACCCGCCACAGGGCTTCGGGCGAAGCCCCCACCGTCACTTCTGCCGAAAACTCGACCATGCGCTTGATTTTTATGCACAGGGTCAAGGAGCCGCAAATCAAGATTCTGGCACCGCGTTCCGGCACCGCTTTCTGGCACTGCGGCTGGTCAAGCGACGCCCCGCCTATTACCCTTCCCTGAAATCAAAGGGAGGCAGCGGTGGCAGAACGGTTCGATCTGATCGTCAAGGGCGGGACGGTATTCACGACGGCTGGTCTGGAAGAGACCGATATCGGCATCCGGGACGGCAAGATCGCGGCCCTGGGCGACCTATCGCCCGGCGACGCGGCGGCCAGCCTGCCGGCCGCCGGCCTGACCGTGCTGCCCGGGGTGATCGACACCCAGGTCCACTTCCGCGAACCCGGGTTGGATCACAAGGAGGACCTCGAATCGGGCAGCCGCGCCGCGGCCATGGGCGGCGTCACCGCCTTCTTCGAGATGCCCAACACCAACCCCTCGACCCTGTCCAAGGAGGCCATGGAGGACAAGCTGGCGCGGGCCGCCGGGCGGACCTGGTGCGACCATGCCTTTTTCATGGGCGCGGCGGCGGAGAACGCCCGCGAGCTGGCCGGCCTCGAGCTGCTGCCCGGCTGCTGCGGGGTGAAGATCTTCATGGGTTCCTCGACCGGCTCGCTGCTGGTCGACGAGGAATCGGTGTTGAAAAGCGTCCTGCTGAGCGGACGGCGCCGGGTCGCGGTCCATTCCGAGGACGAGACCCGCCTGCGCGAGCGCCTGGACCTGGTCAAGGGAAGCGGCGATGTCGGCCTGCATCCCTTCTGGCGCGACGAGGAGACGGCCCTGACCTCGACCCGGCGGCTGCTGCGCCTGGCCCGCGCGGCGCGGCGGCGGGTCCATGTGTTGCACATTACCACCGCCGACGAGATGCCGATCCTGGCCGCCAACAAGGATATCGCCACGGTCGAGGTCACGCCGCAGCACCTGACCCTGGAGGCGCCGGACTGTTACGAGCGTTTTGGCTCCCTGGCGCAGATGAACCCGCCGATCCGCGACGCGCGCCACCGCGCCGGGCTGTGGCAGGCGCTCAGGGACGGCGTGGTCGATGTCATCGGGTCGGACCATTCGCCCCATACCCGGGCCGAGAAGGAGGGCACCTATCCGGCGACCCCGTCGGGCATGCCGGGGGTCCAGACCCTGCTGCCGCTGATGCTGGACCACCACCATGAAGGCCGCCTCAGCCTCGCCCGGCTGGTCGACCTGACCTCGGCCGGGGCCCAGCGCATATTCAACATCGCCGGCAAGGGCCGCATCGCCCTGGGCTACGACGCCGACCTGACCGTCGTCGACCTCCAGGCGAAACGCGAAATCACCGCCGACTGGCTCCAGGCCAAGTGCGGCTGGTCGCCCTTCGAGGGCAAGACCGTCACCGGCTGGCCGCGGGCCACCCTGGTGCGCGGCCAGATCGTGATGCGCGACGACGAGCTCCAGGGCGCGCCGATCGGCGAGCCGGTACGCTTTCAGGAGACCCTGTGAGCGAGGAGCCCAAGCCCACCCGGGCGGCCTACATCGCGCGCATCCAGGACCTGACCAAGCAGATCCCCAAAGGCCGGGTCGCGACCTACGGCCAGCTCTCCTTTCTGGCCGGCGCCGCCTCGGCGCGCATCGCCGGTCATGCCATGGCGCGCCTGCCAAACCGCAGCGACGTACCCTGGCACCGGGTGGTGAACAGCCAGGGCAAGCTGGCCCCGCGCAAGGAGGGCGGCCCTTCCGCCGAACAGGCCCGACGGCTTCGGGCCGAGGGGGTCTTTCTCGACAAGCTGGGGCGGGTCGACTTCAAGTCCGTCGCCTGGGCCGGCCCGCCCTGGCAGTGGCTCGACGCACAAGGCTACGACCTGGAGGATCTGGCGCTACGCAGCCAGGGCATCAAGCGCAGCGGTGCCTGGGTGAACTGGGGCTTTTGAGGACCCGGGTCTTCCGCCAAACCGTCAGGCCGGGACCTGGCGCGAGTCGATCAGCGCCCGGTTTGCCATGATCAGCTTGTCGCGCGCGTCCCCGGCGAAGGTTTCGTCGATCGCCTGGCGGATGTCGTCTTCATTGGCGATCAGACGGCGCAGGGCCGCGGCCTCGATCATCAAGCAGCGCGCCGGGCCCGCCGCCGTGACGGTGGCAGTGGCCGGCTCGCCGGTCAGGCAGGTCAACTCGCCCAGGAAGGCACCGGCCGGGCTGGCCGCGATTACATGGCCATTCATGGCGACCGTGGCCTCTCCCGCCACCAGGTAGACCAGGTAGGGCACGCATTCGCCCTCGCGAATCAGGACCGTGCCGGCTTCGCAGTTCGCCCAGTGCCCGATGTCGAGCAAACGCCGCGCCTCGTGTTTCACCAGGCGGGGGAGCTTGGACTGAAGAAAGGCAGCCTCCTCGGCGTTGAAGCGCACCCGGCGCGACAGCAGATAAAGCCGGCTGATGCCGATGATGCTGATGGTGATCCAGGACACCTGGATCAGGGCCGAGGACAGGTTGAAATCCTGCACCAGGGACAGCAGCACACAGCCGGCGGCGGCCGCGTTTACCGCCGCGTAGGCATAGCCGCGGCCACGCATCAGGCCGAACTGCAGGGCCGCATAGGACCCCAGGTAGAGGGCCACGCCCAGAATTCCGATAAGATCGTAGTGCGAAAAATCGCCGAAACTTGAAGCCCCCACGGCATCCCCCCGAATTGATCACCGCCGAATTGATCACCGCCGAATTGATCCCTGCCGAATTGATCCCCGACGAATTGATCCCCGACGAATTGATCCCTGCCGAACCGATCCCCGGCTCAACACTCAGCGATCGCTTGTAGTTGGTGCGTTGGTTGGTCGAACCCTGTGATCTCTAGCACAACAGCGTGTTCTCAACATTCTAGCCGAGTAAGGCGGGCAGTCCTCCCTATCCCCCCTTGCGGCCACTGCTTTAGACACCCTTTACAGATGGGCCAACTGGGTTTGTTAGAGAAGGTTCAATAAATCTCGCGCGCCGTGGACAACACGCACGACTTCGATTCCGCTGCTCACCGTGCGATAAAGAATCACGTAGGATTCAACCACGCTATATCGCAGATCCGAGCGAATGTCGTCCCGGACGGGACCCATTTTCGGGTTCTCGGAGAGGAGCTTGAATTTTGCATCGATGCGGTCCAAGAGCTGGTCCGCCGCCGAAACGCTATCGCCCGCAACATAGAGCCACATATCGATCAGGTCCTGCCGGGCCTGGCGACTGCGGTAAACCCTGGCCACGGGTTCAGCCGGTCTGGCGCTGCCGGCGCGCCTCGGCCTTCACATCATCGATTGTCTCGCCGGGATCGGTCAGGCCGCTGGCCAGGCCCTCATCCCACAGCTGGCCAATCAAACGCCGTCCCTTCCACGTCCTCAGGGCGTCGCGGACAACCTCACTGACCGAAGCGTAATCGCCGCTCTCGACCGCCTCGCGGACGACGGCGGCCATCTCATCTGTCAACGCGATGCTCAACTTCTCAGTCATCTCGCAAATCTCATTGTTGAAACAGCTTCATAGCAAGTAGTAAATATTACTACTTTTTGTCACTAGAAAACAACTGGCTCAGCCGACCCATCATGGCATCGGTCAATTAGTGATGAAACGAGATTGGCAGCCGAGCCGCCCAAGGCGGAGATTCCTCGACAGGATTGCCCCCTAAAGGGCAAGCTGGCCACGCAGTCCAATAGCGATTCGCGGGAAAGGACCAGGATGACCACCAGCGATGCCATGATCCGGGTCAGCGGTCTCGACAAGGCCTTCGGCGTGATGCCCGTGCTGACCGGCATCGACCTGGCGGTGCCGGCCGGCGAAAGCGCTGTCATCATCGGCCCGGCGGCTTCGGGCAAGTCGGTGCTGTTGAAGTGTATCGTCGGGGTCTACCCGCCCGATGCCGGCCATATCGCCATCGGCGGCCAGGACCTGGCCGAGCTCGACGGACCGGAACACGCCGAGGTGATCGAGTCCATGGGCATGCTGTTCCAGCAGGGCGGCCTGTTCGATTCCATGCCGGTCTGGGAGAACATCGCCTTCAAGCTGATCCACCGTCACGGTCAGGACCGCGCGGCGGCCAAGGCGCGGGCGATCGAGACCCTGGCCCTGGTCAACCTGTCGGCCGATGTCGCCGACCTCTATCCGGCCGACCTCTCCGGCGGCATGCAAAAGCGCGCCGGGGTGGCCCGGGCCATCGCCGACCAACCCAATATCCTGCTGCTCGACGAGCCGACCGCCGGGCTCGACCCGATCACCACCAACCAGATCAACGCCATGATCCGCCACGCCTCCGACGAACTGGGCGCCACGGTACTGGCCATCACCAGCGACATGACGGCGGCCAGAAAACATTACGACCGGCTCTTCATGCTGCACGAAGGCCGGGTCATCTGGTCGGGCCGGACCGACGAGATCGAGGCCGCCGACAATCCCTACCTGCAACAGATGATCAACGGCCGCGCCGAGGGACCGATCTCCATGCGGGTGCGCGCGCGGGCCTGAGGGAATAGCTTGCGAAGGGCCGTGGAGATCGCCGACCGCCCCTGATCGTCATGCCGGAAAAGGCGAAGCCTTTATCCGGCATTTCGTTGGAGACCGAGCCGGGGTGACGGCACAGCATTCCAATTGTCGATACGCGCAAACCGGAGGGATGAGACATGACAGAGATCACCGTGGCCTGCCGGGCCGAGCGCCGGTTCGAGTTCGATCCGGCCCGAACCGCGCTGGTCGTCATCGACATGCAAAAGGACTTCCTCGATCCCCGCGGCGGCATCGCCCTGCGCTACGGCGACCCGGCCGGGATGCGGGCCATCGTCCCCGCCGTGAGTCGCCTGACCGCGCTGGCCCGAAGGCTGGGCTGCGCCGTGGTCCACACCCGCGAGGGCTTCGCCCCGGACCTGAGCGACCTGTCGGCGCTGCGCGGCGAGCGCGGCACCGTCGGCGAGCCCGGGCCCCTGGGACGCTTTCTGGTCTGCGGCGAACCCTGTCAGGACTTCGTCGAGGAGCTGCGACCGGCACCCGGCGAGCCGGTCTTCGACAAGCCGGGCTTCGGCGCCTTTGGCATGTCGGACCTGGGACAGGCGCTCGAATCGCGCGGCATCACGCACCTGATCCTCTGCGGCATCACGACCAACTGCTGCGTCCACTCGACCCTGCGCGAGGCGGTCGACCGCGGCTTCTGGTGCCTGACCGTGGCCGACTGCTGTGCCGCCGTGGAGCAGCCCTGGCACGACGCGGCGATCTCCCTGATCGCCTCCGAGGCCCATCTCTTCGGCTGGGTCTGCGGCCTGGCCGATTTCGAAGCGGCCGGGTCCTGAAATGGAAAGGGGCGCCGAACCAGCCGGCGCCCCCTCCCCAAATCGATGTCCCTCAGTAGAGGGCGATCGGGTTGCCGGGCGAGCCGGTCGCGCCCTTCATCTTCAAGGGCGACCAGACGAAGAGGAACTCATAGGCCTTATCGGCCACGAGCTGCGTCAGGTCCATGTTCTCGATGTTCCAGATGCCGCTGCGGGTCATCATCTTGATATGACACTCGAAGGGCTGCTCGTTCTCGCCGCCGAAGCCGGGACCGACCGCCTCGGAGCCCCAGACATCGGAGCCCCAGAGGATGATCTTCGATTCGACCAGGAACTCGCAGGCCGACAGCCCGAAGCCCGGCTCGCCGGCGTTGAACTCGGCGATCCGCTTGGTCTTCTCCGCGGCGTCGAAGGTGTCCCAGTCGCTCGGGTGCCAGATGTTGCCGTGGCCGGTGTGGAGGAACACGCAGTCGCCCTCGCCGATCGGATCGATACCCTGGTTCTTCACCATGGCCTTGATGTCGGCGTCGGTGACCACTCCCGGGTCGCTCGGATCGTTGGCCTGGGGTATCGGCAGCTGGCCGCCCCTCAAAGCAACCGCGTCCAGCAATACGCCGCGGCAGGCATAGCCGAGCTTGGCGACATGCTCGACCCCCAGGGGCCCCATGCCGTAAGTGGTAACATCGGGATCCTCCAGGAAACGGCCGTTATAGAAATAGTGTCCCTTGGAGGTAATCACGCCGATGTGCCCGGGGCCATCGAACTGGGTGCCGATCTGGCCGATCTCGGTGGCGAGGTAATCGTCGTTATAGACCAGTTCCTGCGACCCGAAGGGCCCGCCGGTCGGGTTGCCGGGAATGGTCAGGCGCCAGCCGCGCGACCCGAAGGCCGGCGCGTCTTGCTGATAGACCTTGCCGAGGGTGGCGATCTTGCCCTGCTTGACCAGGCCGACCGCCTTGAGGACCATGGCCGGGGTCAGGCGGTTGAGCGCGCCGACCTTGTCGTCGGCGCCCCATTGGCTGGGCGCCCACCCCTGATCGATGGGCTCGTCGTTCACCGCCAGTGCCGGGCCTGACAGGCCCACCGCCGCGGCGAGAACGGTTGCGGCAAAAAGCGAAGTTCTCTGCGTCATGTCGTCTTGCCTCCTCGTCTGTTGATACCCCAGAAAACGCGCGTGGTTTCCGAGCCGGGTTCCACACTTGTCGGTTGGTTGCCCAGACAGACTACCCGGAAAATCGAGAGCAGGAAAAGCGCCGGCTTGAGGGAAGGCCCGACAACCCCTGGTCACGCCGGGCGGCTGGGCGTAGCCTGACGGCCGGGGCCACCTTTCGCGGGAACGTCATGCCGTTGAACCAAAGCCGCCTGGTCATGATCTTCGCCTGCCTGGGCCACTTCTTCACCCACCTGCTGCTGGCCCTCTTCGCCACTGTGGTCCTGGCGCTGGAAGAGGTTTGGGCCCTGCCCTACGACGATCTGGTCGCGCTCTGGACCCTGGGCGCGTTCCTGCTCGGTGGCGGGGCGCCCCTTGCCGGCTGGCTCAGCGACCGCTGGGGCGAGGCCCGGATGATGACGGTCTTTTTCCTCTCCATTGGACTGGCCACGATGACCGCCGGCCTGACCACGGGCCCGACCAGCATGATGGCCGCCCTGGCGGGACTCGGCCTCGCCGGCTCGGTCTTTCATCCCGTCGGCATGGCCTGGGTGGTGAAGAACGTGCAGCGTCGCGGCCGATCCATCGGGCTCTTGGGGATCTTCGGCTCCATCGGCCAGGGTTGTGCCGGCATCCTGGCCGGCGGCCTGATCTTCTTCATCGACTGGCGCGCCGCCTTCATCGTGCCGGGCCTCGCCGCTCTGCTCGCCGGCCTGGTCCTGCTGTGGCACCTGAAGAGCGGCCGCATCGTCGAGCGAACCAGCGACCTGGCACCGCAGCCCGCCGACAGCCGGGACGACATGGTCCGCGCCTTCGTGGTCATGGCCGCGACCCTCTTTCTCGGCTGGGTGCTCTATGCCGCCTACACCACGGTGCTGCCGAAGTGGTTCAGCGAAGGCCTGCCCGGCCTGGCGCAGGACCGGGGCCTGCTCGGCATCGGCGCCGCGGTGACCCTGGCCTACCTGATCGGCAGTCTGGGCCAGCTCGCCGCCGGCATTCTCGCCGACCGCTACTCCTTGAAGCTGCTCTACATCCTGGGCCTGGTCGTCAAGCTTCCCCTGTTCTTCCTGGCCTATGACCTGGGCGGCTTCACCATGGTGATCGCGGCCACGGTGATCATCTTCTTCATGGACCTGACCGCGCCGGTGGAGAACCTGCTGATTGCCCGCTATGCCCCGGAGAAGCGCCGCGGCCTGGTCTACGGCGCCAAGCACATCCTGGCCTTCATCGGCACGCCGCTGGGCGTGACCCTGGTCGCCGTCGCCTACGAGAGCCACGACGGGACGCCCTTCCTGATGCTGGTGCTGGGCGGCCTGGTGGCCCTGATGCTGGCCGCCGCCTGCTTCCTGCCGGCCGAGCGCGCCCCGGCCCGGCTCGCGCCGAGCCCGGCACCGGGGTCCTAGAGCACTTCTTTGTAACATGGAACCATTCCTGGATTGCCCTTGGTTGGCCCCCGGGGCAGGCCACGTCAAGTCCGGCCACGACAGTAGCCTGTAGGGAAGACCCCCGATCGCTACTTCAGCGACTCCAGGTAGGCGATCACGTCGGCTCGGTCGGTGGGCTTCTTGAAGCCCGGGAAAGACATCTTGGTGCCCTTGGCGAAGGCCTTGGGATTGGTCAGCCAGGCATCGAGCGCGGCAGCGTCCCAAGTTCCACCCTGCAGGCCGATCAGCGCCTTCGAGTACTTGTAGCCCTCGGCCACACCGATGCCGCGCCCCACCACGGCAAAGAGGTTCGGGCCGATCTTGTGCGTGCCGCTCTGATCGGCGATGTGACAGGCCTTGCAGCGCCGGAACAGCTTTTCACCCTTGGCCGCATCGCCGGAAGCGGTCGCGACCTGGCTTGACGCGGGCGCCACCGTCTCTTCGGCCACCGCGCCGCCGACCTGCAGGGCACGGGCGACCTGGATCAGGCTGTCGAGGGAAAAGACGAAATCGCCCTCCGGGCCAACCTGTTCGAGGTGACAGGTCAGACACTTCTCGACCGCGACCTCGGCCTTATGGGACTTGTCGGGCAAGATCACCGCGTAGTCCCAATCGCCGTTGCGCAGCTCGGCGGGATAGTCCTGGCCCCAGCCTTCCTGCTTTTCCATGATCGTGTAGAACGCCTGCTCGCCCTTCATATAGCTCCCGTTGGCGTCTTCGACCGGGTCGCCGTTCTCGTCCAGCTTGGCCTTGAAGGCCTCGAGGATCAGTTTCGCGCCGGCGGGCAGTTGGTCGCCTTCGCGCGCGCCCTTGACCGCCAGATCGTTGGCATAGAGATAGCGGACCTGGTTGTTGTCGGGCCGATTGACCACCTGATAGAGCAGGTAGCCAGCCAGATCGGTTTCCGGATAGGCGACCCGTTCCGGGCCCGCCATGGCCCTCGGTTCATGCAGTAAAAATGCGGTCGCCAGGATCGTCGCTGTTTGGGCCAGTCGCCTTGCCGCCATCGTGAGCATCGTCGTGAGCATCGTCGTGACCATCGTCATGCCTCCTTCGTTTGTTTTGGGATTGCGGCCTAGAGTTACTGACGGGACGCTGCCCTCCCACCTAGGGAGGACCGGCCCGGCGAACGCTTGGCTTCATCTACGCCGCGCCGTCATCACGGCGGGCAGAATTCGCCCAGCCTCGAGGTTGGCGCGCATGTTGGCGACCTTCTGCCCGGCGCTTTCGCCCATCAGCAGGTGAAGTCCCAGGGGCGGCGGGCCGCCGGCGGCCGCCCGAGCTTGGAGAGTCTTGAAGAATTCGAGGCCGAACTCGCTGCGATCCTCGAAGGCCAGGACCTCGAAGCCTGCTCCCTGCAACAGGCCGCGCAGCTCGTCCGGCGCGGTCAAGTGGCTGGTCGCGGCTTCTTCGGCCCAAGGCACCGGGTAGTCGAGCCCCTCGGCAGGGCCCTTCATCACGTCATAGATCCCGAAGGTCGCGCCGGGCTTCAGCACCCGTGCGACCTCTCCGTAGAGTGCGGCGCGATCAGCGATGTTCATCGCCACGTGGATAGTGAAGGCGCCATCGAAGGCCTGGTCGCCGAAGGGCAGGGCCAATGCGCTGGCCGTCTCGAAGGCGGTCGCCTCGCTCATGCCGGTCATGGCCGAGAGCTGCCGCGCCGCCTCGACGTACTCCGGGGTCAGGTCGATCCCGGTGACATGGCACTGGGACTGAAGGGCAAAAAAGCGTGACGCACCGCCCAGGCCGCTGCCCACGTCGAGCAGCCGCGAACCCGCCTTAAAGTCCAGCATTCCGGCGAAGTGAACCGTGGCCGCCCGGCCGCCGATGTGAAACTCGTCGACCGGCGCCAGGTCCTCGGGATCGAGCCTGTCCGGATCGAGACCGGCGGCCGTCAATCCGGCGCGAACGCGCCCGATCAGATCCGAGATTCCATAGTGCTCGGCAACTTGTCTTTCCACCGACACGCGCAGATCCTCCCCAAGTCTACGAGGCCCGCCATCATCGACGAGAGCGCCACCGCCGCAAGGGCGCAAGAGGGAACATTTTCGTGAGCTCGATCCAGATCGTCAAATTCGGGGCCTGACTTTTTCCTGGCGGGACCCGGTGCTATGTTCCGCCGCGAACGAACGCAGACATCCCAAAGGAGAGCCGTCATGACCGCTTGCATCGTCGGTTGGAGCCACAGCCGCTTCGGCAAGCACGAAGAGGCCGACATCGAATCCCTGATCCTCGAGGTCGCCGGCGCCGCCCTGGCCGATGCCGGGATCGGCGCGCAAGAGGTCGACGAGATCGTCGTCGGCACCTATGGCGATGCCTTTTCCGCCCAGGGCTTCCCCGCCTCCCTGGTGCTGCAGGCCGACCCGGCGCTGCGCTTCAAGCCGGCGACCCATGTGGAAAACGCCTGCGCCACGGGAACGGCTGCGATCCACCACGGTCTGCGCACCATCGCCGCGCGCCAAGGCCGATTCGTCCTGGTGGTCGGGGCCGAGAAGATGACCGACCTGAAGGGCCCGGCGCTGGGCGATGCCCTGCTGCGCGCCGCCTACCTGAAGGAAGAAGGCGGCATCGAGGGCGGCTTTGTCGGGGTCTTCGGGATGATCGCCCAGCAGTACTACCAGCGCCACGGCGACCAGTCCGACGCCCTGGCCCGCATCGCCGCCAAGAACCACAAGAACGGCTGCGCCAATCCTTACGCCCAGCTGCGCAAGGACCTGGGCTACGATTTCTGCCGCCAGGTCTCGGAGAAGAACCCGCTGGTCGCCGGCCCCCTGAAGCGCACCGACTGCTCCCTGGTTTCCGACGGCGCCGCGGCTGTGGTCCTGACCGACATCGCCACGGCGCTGTCGATGGACAAGGGGATCGCCTTTCGCGGCGCCCAGCAGGTCAACGACTTTTTGCCCATGTCGAAGCGCGACATCACCCTCTTCGAGGGCTGCGAGGTGGCCTGGGGCCGCGCTCTGGAGGAAGCCCGTCTTGGCCTGGAAGACCTGTCTTTCGTGGAGACCCACGACTGTTTCACCGTCGCCGAACTGCTCGAATACGAGGCCATGGGCCTGACCCCGCGCGGCCAGGGCGCCCGGGCCATCGAGGAGGGCTGGACCGAAAAGGACGGCAAACTGCCGGTCAACCCTTCAGGCGGCTTGAAGTCCAAGGGTCACCCGATCGGCGCCACCGGGGTTTCGATGCACGTGATGTCCTCGATCCAGCTCATGGGGCAGGCCGAGGGCATGCAGGTCGAGAACGCCAAACTCGCCGGTATCTTCAACATGGGCGGCGCCGCCGTGGCCAACTACGTCTCGGTGCTGGAGCGGGTGCGCTAATACCAATGAGCGTGAATAGGAACCCATAGGATGGGAGAAAATCAGTCCCAGGGGAAGGCGCGGTGTGCGGCGCGATGCCATCGCATCGGGCAAGCGCCGGAACGCACCCCTGGGACTGATTTTCCCCACCGGAGGCCG
>JAJFGK010000134.1 GCA_021776195.1 Kiloniellaceae bacterium
CGGCCTCCGGTGGGGAAAATCAGTCCCAGGGGTGCGTTCCGGCGCTTGCCCGATGCGATGGCATCGCGCCGCACACCGCGCCTTCCCCTGGGACTGATTTTCTCCCATCCTATGGGTTCCTATTCACGCTCATTGGTATTACTCGCTTTCCAGGGCCTTCAGGCGCTCGATCACGAAGCTGTCGCGCTCGACGCCGCGCAGGCTCTCGGCTTCGGTCAGGATCGCCGTCACCTGGGCCAGGACCTCTCGGGCCAGGGCCGCGTCGTCGCCATCGGCGGCGGCCGGGACCCGCAGGACCGTGTCGCCGGACCAGGAGTTGATCGGCGCCGGGCCGGACTCCATCGGCTGGCGCGGCGGGCGCCCGGCGGCGAGGCCGCGGATATCCTCGCGCAGGCGCCGCCGGAAGGCGGTGACGCCCCGGTCCGAGGTCGCCAGGTTCTCCTTGCCGTGGATGACGATGGGACCGAGGCCGACCATGGCCTCGAAGTCGCCGGGGCTGCGCTGCAGCTCTTCGGGTGGCCGGTCGAAGACCTCGCCCTGTTCGAGACGCTCGATGTCGTCTTTGTTGTTGTAGGCCGGTGGATCGGCGCGCTCGCCGAAGTTCGCCCAGGCGATCACCTTGGTGTGGGTGTCGTCGACCGGCAGGCACCAGCGAAAGAAGGTGCAGCGCCCGAAGTAGCGGCGCTTCTGGCCGTCCATCTCGTGCACCGCGCCGGACTGGGTGATGTTGGGCAGGAGGTTCTCCTGGAACCGGAACCACAGGTGATCGCCGACCCGCCGGGTGATGGTGCAATAGACCGCGAGATCGCTATCGTGGTAGCGCACGTCGCCCATGATACCCCAGGAATCGTTGAACTGCGGGCCGTTCACCAGGGTGTGGAGAAACATCGAATGAACCGGGTCGATGCCGTTCTCGACCACCTGAAGCCAGTTGCAGGGAAAGGAGCAGCTATAGGGCACCATCTCCATGCCCGGGACTTCGAAGACGTCGTAGATCGGGAACTCGGGTGTCGCCTCGGGCGGGCCCAGGTAGGCGAAGATGATCCCCTTGTACTCGATGGTCGGGTAGGCGCCTTGGCGCACGGTCTCGTAGAGCGGGGAGTCGGCCGGCTCCGCCGGGGCTTCCAGCAGCCGGCCGTCGATGTCGTAGAGCCAGCCGTGATAGCAGCAACGCAGGCCGCATTCCTCGATCCGGCCGTAGACCAGCGAGGCGCGGCGGTGCGCGCAGTGCTTTTTAAAGAGCCCGGTGCGGCCGCGCCCGTCGCGAAAGAGGACCAGGTCCTCGCCCATGATCCGGATCGCCTGGGGCAGCTCGCCAAGCTCGGAGGTCAGGGCGATACCGTGCCAGAAGCGCCGCAGATAGTCGCCAGCCGGCGTGCCCGGGCCGACGTGGGTGAGTTCGCTATCCTCCGCCACATCCTCCTGGTCGCGATAACCGCTGTAGGCCGCGGCGTCGCCGTAGAGTTCGGTCAAGTTCTTCCCTCCCCTTTTTTTTGTTTCCTGCACCGGCGCCTGTCTCAAGGCACCAGGGCGCGCAGGGCATCGGCGGTGTCGCCGTATTCGGTGATCGACGTGATCTTGCCCTGCTCCAGCGTCATGACATTGACGAAATCCATCGCGAAGTCGCGCCCGGTCTCGCGGGCGCGGTAGCGCGCCTCGATGATCGCCGCGACCTTTTGTTCATTGGCCAGATAGTCGCGCACCGCGAAGTCCAGCACCTCGACGCTCTGGCTGAAGGCGGCCATGCAGCGCTCGGCCGCGGCCCGGCCTTCGAAGACCCCGAACCAGGCGACCTGCTCGGCCGCCGGCCCGGGGAAGATCCGCCAGGCGACCCGCGACTGCAGGGCGTAGATGGCCTCGTAGTCGGCCGCCCCGAAGCGCTCGAGAAACAGTTTCACCACGGCGACGTTGGCGGCGACTTGGTCGGGGTCAGGCATTGGCCTGTACTCGCACTTGGGGCACGCCCTCGTAGGGCAGGTGCTCGGGCGGCAGCGGGTCGCGGCCGAGGATCATGTCGGCGGCCTTTTCGGCGACCATCAAGGTCGGGGCGTTGATATTGGCGCTGGGAATGCGCGGCAGGATCGACGCATCGACCACGCGCAGACCGTCGATACCGCGCACTTTCAGCTCTTCGTCCACCACCGCCCTCTCGTCCAGGCCCATACGGCAGGTCCCGCTCAGGTGATAGATGCTGGTCACCTGGGACCGCAGGAAACGATGGACGGCGGCCTTGTCGCGGATATCGGGACCGGGATTGAGCTCGCGGCCCCGGTAGGGCGCAAAGGCCTTCTGGGCGAGGATATCGCGGGTCCGGTCGAGTCCGGCCCGCAGTTCCTCTATGTCGGACTCTTCCTGCAGGAAGTTCAGCTCGATGCGCGGCGGGTCGGCCGGGTTAGCCGAGCGGGCCTTGATCCGGCCCCGGCTGGCCGGCCGCATGATGCCGATTTCGATGCCGTAACCGTGGCCCTTGAAGCTGTTGTTTCCTTCGTAGCTGACCGCCAAGGGCGCCAGCACGTTCTGGATGTTGGGATGGCTGAAACCGGGATCGGTGCGAAAATAGCCGCCGGCCTCGAAGTGATTGGTCGCCCCCAGGCCGCCCCGTGTCACCAGCCATTCCAGGCCGATGCGCAGCTTGCCCAGGGGGTTCATCACGCTGTGCAGGGTCACCGGCTTCAGGCACTCGGTCAGCAGGTAGAAGTCCACGTGGTCCTGCAGGTTCTCGCCGACGCCCGGCAGGTCATGGGCGACCGGCAGGCCGAGGGCGGCAATCTCGTTGGCCGGGCCGATGCCCGATAGCATCAACAGCTTGGGACTGTTGGCCGCGCCGGCCGCAAGGATCACCTCTCGGGCGGCCCGGACTTCCTGCGAGCGCCCGCCGCGCAGAAACTCGACCCCGAGGGCACGGCCCCTCTCCAGCAAAACCCGGTCGGCGCGCGCGCCGGTGACGACCGTCAGGTTGGGGTGCCTGGTGCGCAGAAAGGCGACCGCGGCGGTCGAACGCCTGCCCCCCGAGATCGTCTGGTCGATACGAAAGCAGCCCTCCTGCCGACGGCCGTTCACGTCCTCGGTGAAGCCATGGCCGGCCTGCTCGGCGGCTTCCAGGTAGACCTCGCTCAGCGGATTGGAAAAGCGGTCTGGCCGGGTGATCCGCAGTGGCCCCGCGCCGCCGCGGTAGGGGCTGGCGCCGCCCGACCAGGTTTCCATGCGCTTGAAATAGGGCAATAGATGAGCATTGGACCAGCTCGTGAGTCCCTCGCCGCCCTCCCCGTCCCTCGCCCAGCCCTCGTAGTCCAGGGCATGGCCGCGCAGGAAGCACATGGCGTTGATCGCCGAGGATCCGCCCAGGGTCTTGCCGCGCGGGCAGTAGAGCCGGCGGCCCCGAAGGTGGGGCTCGGGCTCGCTCTGGTACATCCAGTTGTAGCGCGGATTGCGAAAAAGGTGGTCATAGCCCGAGGGCATGTGAATGAACAACGAGCGGTCGGGTGGCCCAGCCTCCAGCAGGCAAACGGTAGCAGCGGGGTCTTCGCTCAGGCGGCCGGCCAGGACGCAGCCGGCGGACCCGCCGCCGACGATGACATAGTCGTAACTCGATGCCTCGGTCATGGGCTGCTCAACTCTTCAGGCTCGCCTCATGATCCTTCAGGCGCCGGATGACCGCTTCGTCGCGGGCGGGCCCCTTCAGGTCGTCGGCGCCCCGGATAATCTCGAGGACCCGGCGGGAGTGCTGGAGAACCAGAGCCTCGTCGTCGTCATCGCTTTGCGGCACCGCCATGACGGTGTCGCCGCAGTAGGTCGGAATCGGGGCCGGGCCCAGCTTGGCCGGGTCGAACGGCGGGGTCCCCTTGGCCAGGGCCCGGATGTCGCGGCGCAGCCGGGCGCGAAACTGGGCCACGCCCTGGTCCGCCGGCAAGAGGTGCTCGCTGGCATGAACGGCGATCTTGCCCTGACCGACGAAGGCCTCGTAGTCGCCGGGAAAGCGTTGCGCCTCCTCCGCCGGACGGCCCATCGGCATGCCGCTCTCGACCACGTCGATCCCCCGGTCGGAACGCCATTCCGGGCGCGGCGGGTCGGTCCGCTCGCCGAAGTTCGCCCAGGCGATGACCCGCGAGGTCTCGTCGTCCACCGGCACCACCCAGCGGGTAAAGGAGTTGCGGCCGAAGTACTTCTTGCCGCGCCCGTCCATCGACATGACCGCGCCGGCGTGGGTGATGTTGGGCAGGATGATCTCGTGCAGCCGGACCCAGACGTTCTCCGCCACCCGCCGGGCGTTGGTGTAGAAGAAACCGGTCTCGCGCTCGTGGAATTCGCGCACCCCGATCTTGCCCCAGGTCTCGTCGAACTGCGGGCCGGTGGCGCGGACGTGGAGGAAGACGGCGTGGACCGGATCCATGGCGTTCTCGGTGATCTGCAGCCAGTTGCAGGGATAGTCCCGCGTGTAGGGCTGCATCTCGACCCCCGGAATATCGAAGGTGTCATAGACCGGAAAGACCGGCTGGCTTTCCGGCGGGCCGAGATAGGCGAAGACAATGCCTTTCAGCTCGTGGGTGGCGTAGGCGCCCAGGCGCAGCCGTTCGCGCAGATGACCGGCCGGTTCACTGTCCGCCGGCTCGCCCGGGGTCTCCAGGATCGTGCCGTCGCGGGCGAAGAGCCAGCCATGATAGCAGCAGCGAATGCCCGCCGCCTCGCAGACACCGTACTCCAGCGAGGCGCCACGATGCGGGCAATGGCGATGGACCAACCCGGCCGCCCCGCTCAAGTCGCGGAACAGGACCAGGTCTTCGCCCAGGATACGGATGACGCGCGGCAGGTCGGTCGCCTCGGTCGAGAGCGCCACGGGGTGCCAGTAGCGCCGCATGAGTTCGCCGCAGGGCGTGCCGGGGCCGACCCGGGTCAGTTCATGGTTGGGTTCATGGGTCTGTGTCAGATGGTAGCCGCCGAATGCGGGAGAAGCCGCACCGCCGTGCCGCCCGTCTGCTCGCTCCTCGCTCATGGTCCCCGTCCCTCCCGAAAGCCCCGACATACCAAGAATTTGGCGGGACGCCATTTGGCCACCCGCTCATTATAACGACAATCAACTTAATTGACTCTGGTTATGGATAGGGGTGCAATAAAAATCGACCGCCCGAGACGAAGCCAGGATAGGCCGACACACAAAAAACAGCGGCGGGCTAATCGACTTTGCATAGGGAGGAACAAATCATGACCGCATTTGAACAGCTCCAGCGCTCGTTCGTCGAGGGCCGGATTACGCGCCGCGATTTCATCAAGCGCGCCACTGCCCTGGGCCTTGCCGCGGCCATTCCAGCCGGCCTGCTGGCCGAGGAGGCGCGCGCCGCCGCCCCCAAGCGCGGCGGCCACTTCCGCGTCGGCTCGAGCCAGGGCTCGACAACCGATTCCGTGGACGTCTCGGTCCTGACCAGCGGCTTTTCCCGTCTTATGTTCCTCTCCATGCACAACCAACTGACCGAAGTGAGCAACGAGGGCGAGCTGGTACCGGCGCTGGCGGAAAGTTACGAGTCCTCGCCCGATGCGCTGGAATGGACCTTCAAGCTGCGCCAGGGGGTGGAGTTCCACAACGGCAAGACCCTGGACGCCGACGATGTCATCCCCTCGATCAACCTGCACAAGGGCGAGGATTCGACCTCGGCGGTGAAATCCTTCGCCGAGCAGATCGAGGATATCCGCAAGGACGACAAGCACACCGTCACGTTCCGCCTGAAGGAAGGCAACGCGGACTTTCCCGCCGTCCTCAGCGACGCCACCTTCGCCATCCTGCCGGCCAAGGACGGCGTGGTCGACCGGACCGGTCCCGGGACCGGCGCCTATGTCCTGGACAAGTTCGACCCCGGGGTTCGCGCCACCCTGGCGCGCAATCCAAACTACTTCCGCAGCGACGCCGCCTACTTCGACACGGCCGAATTGCTGGTCGTCGCGGACGTCACGGCTCGCCAGTCGGCGCTGCTGACCGGCGAGTTGGATGTCATCGACCGGCTCGACCTCAACACTCTCGATCTCTTCGAAAAGAACCCCGGTGTCACGGTGCTCGACGTCAAGGGGGCGCTGCATTTCAACTTCGCCATGCGGACCGACATGGCGCCCTTCGACAATCCCGATGTGCGCCTCGCCCTGAAGTATGCAATCGACCGCGAGGAGTGCGTCGCCCGGATCCTCCAGGGCCACGGCTTCGTCGGCAACGATCACCCGATCTCGCCGACCTACCCCTACTTCGCATCCGAACTGCCGCAACGCGAGTACGACCCGGAGAAGGCCAAGTTCCACCTGAAGAAGGCCGGGATGGAAAATCTCCAGGTCACGCTCAGCTCGTCCGACGACATTTTCAACGGTGCCCTGGATACGGTTCTGCTCTACCGCGAGCATGCCGCCAAGGCCGGCATCGACCTGGTCGCCAACCGGGTCCCGCAGGACGGCTACTGGTCCGACGTCTGGCTGAAGCACGCCTTCTGCGCCAGCTATTGGAACGGCCGTCCGACCGAAGACTGGATGTTCACCCAGGCCTATGCCGCCGAATCGAACTGGAACGAGACCTTCTGGAAGCACGAGCGCTTCAACATGCTCTTGAAGGAAACCCGGACCGAACTGGACCAGGCCAAGCGCAACGAGATGTATGTCGAGATGCAGTTGATCCTGCGCGACGACGGCGGCGCGGTGATCCCGATGTTCGCCAACCACGTCATCGGCCACTCCAACAAGGTCGCCCACAAGGAGGCGATCGCCGGCCACACCGATTTCGACGGCTACAAGATCGTCGAACGCTGGTGGTTCGCGTAAGCTTGCACGATTAGGGACCCGGATTATCCGGGCCCCTTTATCGGTGTCATTTTGTGTCGAGTCTCGATACCGTTCGGCGGCCGGGGCGACAGCTCCTATGGCCCGCGCGAGCAAGGCGGCTAGAGCACTTCTTTGTTACATGGAAACATTTGATGGGTCATAGGCGATCATTCGGGAAGGCGCGCTGTGCGGCGCGATGCTAAAGCATCGGGCAAGCAGCGGAACGCACCCCCATTGGGAGAGGGGGTTCGCCTAGGACCCACCGAAGGCCGGGTTCTTTTG
>JAJFGK010000135.1 GCA_021776195.1 Kiloniellaceae bacterium
CGGCCTCCGGTGGGGAAAATCAGTCCCAGGGGTGCGTTCCGGCGCTTGCCCGATGCGATGGCATCGCGCCGCACACCGCGCCTTCCCCTGGGACTGATTTTCTCCCATCCTATGGGTTCCTATTCACGCTCATTGGTATAATCACGTTTCCACTCGTGCCGCCGCCCCTCGCTTCTCCTCATGCCCCGTCAAGGATAAGGATTTGACCGACAAGACCCATCAGGCCCGCGTTATCGCCCTGTCTCTGGCACAGTGCGACTCGGTGGCCGAGCTCTTGCGCGCCAACGATCACCCGGAACAGGCAGGCCATGTCGAGGTGGCAATGCGCACCGTCCTCGATCTCATGGCCGAAGAGGTTGGCCATGTGGCCCTCGGCGACGCCTTGACGTGGCTGCAGGACAAGCGGCGGACTCGCAGCAGTATCCTCGCCGCCCCCGGCCCGCTGCATTGACACCGCGGGCCGACCGGCCCGCAATCTCCCACACCCTCGAAACACCTGCGCCTTCGGGGCCCCTAGAGCACTTCTTTGTTACGTGGAACCACCTACGTCCTTGGCGGCAGCGACGCCTTTCCCAGGTTGGCCAGGATTTCCTTCGACTGCTCTCCGCAGACGCTCCAGCAGTTTACCGTCATGTCACTCATGATTTTCATGACGTGGTTGGTCTGTTCCAGGTAGTCCCGGGCCGCCGCGCCAAAAAAATCGCTCTGCAGCCGGAAAGCGTCCTCGGGGCTGTGGCAGTCGAGCAGGCCATCGCGGTAACGCAGGTTCGCGTCCAAGCGCTGCCCACCAAAGGCCGTGACCTCGCTGTTGAGCGCGGCCATCGTATCCAGGATGGTTTCGTTGCCGGCGATGAAGGCATCGAAACCGACGACGCCGGCCGCATCATGGGATCCCGCGGTTTGCGGGCCGGCCTCGGCTCCCGCGCGGGCTCCGGTCGTCGCGCTTTCGGGACCGATTTCCGCGTTGCCCGGGGTCTGCGGGCCTGTGCGCTCGACTGACTCCGGCGGCTGTGGGTCGGTTTTGGTTTTAGGGGCGCTAATCGTTTTCTTGCTGCTGGCCATGGGATGTCTCCAAGGTGGTCAGGGTGGGTCGGAAACACAACGAACGACACGGTGCGCGGCTGCGGGGCGCGCGACGCTTCGAATTGGCCCCTACTGGGCCGGCGCAGTCTCAAGGGAGAGCCACATATCCTTAACATCTTAACCAGATTTGGGGTGGGATTTCCACTGGTCTGCGGCAATCCGCCGCAACTATTGCAACAAATTGTTGTAGATCAATCCCGTAAAAGGTGCGTCTCCAATAGTGACGCTCGGGCTGGTCCCCATTGGTCGTGGGGAGGACCAGGGGCCGGGTCCAGGACTCCCGATCAGGCCGCCAGCACGGCCGCCGCGCGCGGGTAGACGCGGCAGGGCGACAGGGGCACCACCACGGCGGCCTGCTTGACCGCTGATACCAGGTGGACCCAGCGCAGGGTCTCGCCGCAAGCCCGGTACTCCTCGTAGGCCGCCTGCTGCATCTTGTAGGCATGCATCTCGCTGACGTCCTCGCGACAGACCAAGCGCGCCGTGAGGCCGAACAGGGCTTCCGGATCGAAGCCGGCCTTGGCGTAGGCCTCGGCCAGACGGGCGATGTCACGGACCTCCTGGTCGGCAACGGTCAGGTTGATCGCGATGGTCAGGCGCGTGACGTCGTAGCCTTGCAGGGCCAGGATCCGGCGCTCGATCTCGGCCAGCAGCGCCGACTCGCCGGCCGCGGCCAAGGGCTCCAGCTCCACCGCCGGGCTCTGCCAGTCCCACACCAGGCTGGGGTCGAAGTAGCGCACCTCGTAGCCCCAGGCCCAGCCGAGCAGGCCGAGCAACTTGTGCCGCTGGCTGACTTCGGGAAAGCCCAGCAGATAGCGCCGCGCCGAAATGCCGGTGTGGAGATGAACGTCGAAGGGATTGGCGCTGTTCGAGCGCAGGAAGAGGCGCGCGGCACCGGTCGAGAGGGCCTCTCCGGCACCCTCCAGTGACAGGCCCGCGGCCAGGGCCTGGGCCACCACCTCGGGCAGCGCTGCGATACTGCGCGCCGCACCGACCTGATCGGCGAGGGTCGCGACGGCGGCGGACTCGCCGTCTCCGCGCTGCGGCACCGCTTCCAGATCATAGCGCTCGATCAAGGCGGTCAGTTCGCCCTGACGCTTGAAGTAGGCGAGGCCCTCGTCGATGGTTTCGCGGGTGAACTCGCCGAAGGGCTCGAAGGACGCATGGCGGGCCAAGTACTGGACCACCCGACGCAGCAACACCGGCGCCCAGTCCCAGCCGATGACGTCGAGCGCCCTGGCGCTGTAGAGGGCGAACA
Source organism: Kiloniellaceae bacterium (assembly GCA_021776195.1). Next base: position 2,342 of record JAJFGK010000135.1, read on the forward strand.
AAAAGTAGTGATCGTCCAGAGAGTTGCGCGCGATGGCCACGGTCATCAGGCAGTCCAGGATGGCGCCCCTGCCGGCCTGGCCGCAAGCCCGGGTCAAGGCCCGTTCGGCAAGCCGCGGCTCGTGATTGGCCAAGGCCCGGCTCAGCGCTTCGAGGCTCTTGTCCGGCGCCGCCGTGCTTGGATCGAGATCGTCGAAGGCGACCATGGCACTGGGGCCCATGGAGGGCAGATGGATATGCTTGTTGGCCAGTGCGACGCATTGGGTCACCGCCAGCCGGACGTCATCGCCCTTGAGGCGTTCGACCAGGGCGGCGACGGCGTGGATTCCGGCGACGGGATGGATCGGTCCGCCGTGGTGGTCGGCCGGCAGCTCGGTCGAGCGCGTCACGGCCAGCGCCGCCGCGGTGATCAGATCCAGCGGCGCTTCACCGGCGGCTAGCCGGTGTAAGGTGGCCTCGACGATCTGGGCCGGCGGGGTTTCCTCGACAAAACGGACCCGGCGCTCGACCGCCTCGGGGAAAGAGACCAAGGAGACCATTCTTTACCCCCTTTGTGCCATAGCTCTGCTATCATTAAGGCGCTTTGGCGAATACGACCGCAAGAAAATTCGCTCACTCGAGGCAGGCAAAAATACCGTTAACGATTTGCTAAGCAGTTCCGCCACACCCTCTAAGACCACCTCCCGGACAGTCTCCGTTAAGCCCCATAGAACTATGCGCCAACTTCTCGCCTTTACCCTCACCGCGCTGACCCTGAGCGCCTGCGGGTCGTTGCCCGATCTGGCGGCGCCAGTCCCCGCGCCGCTCCCGGCAACCAGCGATCAAGGGGCCGCGCCACCGGTCGCGCCCTTGCCGACGCCACGGATCGTCGCGTCGGCCGAGTGGCTGGAGTGTGTGCCCTATGCAAGGGCGCGCTCCGGCGTCGCGCTCCGTGGCAATGCCCATACCTGGTGGCAGGCCGCCGCCGGCCGCTACCCGCGCGACAGCCAACCCCGGGTCGGCGCCGTCCTGGTTCTGAAACGGCGCGGCGGATCGCAAGGCCACCTGGCGGTGGTCCGCGCGGTGGTCAGCGACCGCGAAGTGATCGTCGACCACGCCAACTGGCTCAACCAGGGCCGCATCCATCTGGCCACCCCGGTGCGCGACGTCTCGGCGGCCGGCGACTGGTCGCGGGTGCGGGTCTGGTACACCCCGGGCGGCCACCTCGGCACCGGCGTCTACCCGGCGCACGGCTTCATCCTGCCGCCGACCGTTGCTCAAACCCAGGCGCCGGCAACAAGCTGAGGAGCGCCTCCGACTCAATGGCATTCGCCTTGATAACGGTGCCGGCCCCCGGCACGCTGCGTGCGCCGGCCAGGCTCGGTAACGCTGTATCGGGCCCATGTGGAGTTTCCCATGACCATTGAACAGAAGCTCAAGTTCACCGCTCTGCTGGTCTTGGTCCTTCTGACGGCATCTGTTGCGACAAGCGTCGTCGTCATCGAACGCTTGCGGTCGAATGCGGCGCAGCTCGCCAATGTCCAAGAGCCGCTTACCCAAGCGGTCCTCGAGATGGAAATCAACGCCGGCGAGACCGCCAGTGCTGTTCTTCAGTACGTTTGGGCACCGCAACAGCGCGACATCGAGAGAATATTGGATTCCGAGCGTGACTTCGAGCTCTATGCAGCGCAGTTCGAGCGGCTCGCCGAGGGCGAAGATCAGCGCAGGCTGGGCCGAAAGATCTTGACCGCATACCGCGCATTCAAGGCGCTGGGCAGCGAGATCACGACGCTGACGGACCGGCGTTCGGTCGACCTTCTGGTGTTCCGCGATGACGTTGCGAAAATCGACAGTTTGATCGACCGGCGAGTCAGGTCAGCCATCGACCGGTCCGCCCCCGAAGCCTTGACGAAGATCGAGGCCGTCCTCGATGTGGAAATCGACATCGACAAGGTGTTTGGCGCAGTCGAGCGCCATGTCCGGCTCCCGGATACGGAGATCGAGGCGGCACTCGCCAGCCTGCAGGCGGATTTCGACCAGTTCAAGGGACGATATCGCGCGACCCGCATGTCGGACGATGAGCTGGCTTGGCTTGAAACACTCGATCGATCCTTTGCCGAGGCGGTGGTTGCGGCAAAGGGGCTCATCGCGCTGACGGATACTATTGATAGGAGTGTCGAGCAGTTCCGAGCGGACATCGAACAGCTCGACGTGATTTTGGATGAAGAGACCCAGCCTCTTGTCTTGGAGGGAAGCGCACGCGCAGCCATGGAATCGCGAGAGCTTGGCAGGATTTCAATTGCCATCACGATGATCGCCGGTTTGATCATTTTCGCGATCGTGGCCGGTGTCAACTGGGTCGTGTTCAAAGGCATCGTGGCGGGTTTGGCCAAGCTGGACGGCGCCGCGGTGGCATTCGGTCGCGGCGACCTCGATCACCGCATCAAGACATCGGCAAGGGATGAACTGGCGGCGCTGGCGGATGCCTTCAACGATATGGCCGCCAAGCGGATCAGCGGCGAAGCATCGCTGAAAAACAGCGAGGAAAGGCTCCGCGCCATTCACGACACCATTGTCGACTGTATCATTACAATTGATCATCGGGGCAAAATAGCGTCGCTCAATCCCGCCGCGGAAGAACAGTTCGGTTACAATGAGAGCGAGGTCATCGGGAAAAACGTGAAAATGCTCATGCCCGAAAACTATGCCGTGGAACACGACGGCTATCTCGCAAACTATATGCGCACCGGCGAGGCGAAGATTATCGGCATCGGCAGAGAGGTCACGGCGCAACGCAAGGACGGCTCGGTTTTTCCAGCGGAGCTGGCGGTCAGCCAAATGGATATCGCGGGCGAGAAATTCTTCTCGGGCAGTCTCCGCGACATCTCCGACCGAAAGGCGATCCAACGGGATCTGGAACTGCTGGTTCAGGAACTGGAGAGCAAGAACGCCGAATTAGAGCGCTTCAACTACACCGTCTCCCATGACCTGAAGAGCCCGCTCTTTACGATCACCGGGTTCATCGGCCACATCGAAAAGGAGCTTCGCTCCGGCAAGGTCATACGGGCCAGGGAGGATGTGGACCGAATCAAGGGTGCCGCCCATCAGATGACGCAGTTGCTCGACCAAATCTTGGAGCTATCCCGCGTCGGGCGCGTCGCCAACCCGCCGGAATCCGTGCCTTTGGCCAATCTGGTGCGAGAAGCACTGGAAAGGACCAAAGGCTCGATCGACGCAAGCGGCGCGCGCGTGACCGTTCAACCTGATTTGCCGGCCGTGTTTTGCGATCCCGTCCGACTCGTCGAGGTTTTACAGAATCTGATCGAGAACGCGGTCCGCTTCAGCCGCGGCGCAAGCGAGCCGAGCGTCGAGATCGGCGCTCACGGCGATGATCAGGAGACCATCTGCTGGGTGCGCGACAACGGCATCGGCATCGAGCCTCGCCATCATGAGAAGGTGTTTCAGATATTTGAAAGACTCGACGCGGGCAGCGCGGGTACCGGAATCGGCCTGGCCCTGGTCAAGCGCATCGTCAACGTTCACGAGGGGCGCGTCTGGATCGAATCCGACGGCAAAGGCTCCGGGACAACCTTTTTCTTCTCGCTCCCGGGCAACCGGGCAAGCCCGGACGGTCGAGCAAGCCTGGACAACCGGGTAAGCGCTGTGGGGGCTTAGAAGAACCATGAAGGGTGAGGCGCCGACGATCCTCCTGATCGAGGACAACCCCGATCATGTCGAGTTGATCACACGTTGTTTTGAGGACCACATCGAAGCGGCCCGGATCTTCCATGTCAGCGATGGCGAAGCAGCACTGGACTACCTGTTCCGGCGCGGCGCCCATATCGATCCCCAAACAAGTCCCAGGCCCAATCTGGTCGTTCTGGATCTGCGCCTGCCCAAACTCGACGGCTTGAGCGTTCTAGCAGGGCTGCGGGCCTCCGATGAGTTCGCCAGCCTGCCGGTTATCGTCCTGACAACCTCCGAAGTGAATACGGACATTGCCCGAGCCTACGACCGCCATGTGAACAGTTACCTGGTGAAGCCCGTCGACTATGAGGCCTTCTCGGAGATGATGCGGGCGATGGCTCTCTATTGGATCGCTTGGAATCGCTATCCTGAATCGTGACGAGCGCCACGAGACCTGGCAGATTGGAAAGAGGAAAAGCAAGTGATCGAGGCTCTTCTGGTCGAGGACGACGAGGCCCATGCCGAGCTGATCCATCGCGTGCTCCAGGCCGATGAACCGACTCTGCAATTGAGAACCGCGCGCAACCTATCCGAGGCACGGGACGCCCTGGCCAAGGCCCTGCCGGACATCTTGATCGTTGATTATCAATTGCCCGACGGAACTGGGATCGAAATGTTGCCGGGAGAAAATCTTCAAGGCGATTACCCGATCATCATGATGACGAGTTACGGAAACGAACAGTTGGCCGTGCAGGCCATGAAGTCGGGCGCGCTCGATTACTTCGTGAAGTCCGACGGCGGACTGGAGGCTCTGCCGCTGATCGTCCGCCGGTCATTGCGCGAATGGGACCACGTTCTCGAGCGCCGACGCTTCGAGAAAGCATTGAAAGAGAGCGAGGCCCGATTGAAGCGGGCGCAGTCGATCGCGCGGATTGGCGATTTCGTGTGGGATGCCGCGGGGCGCGAGTGCATCCATCGATCCGAGGTGCTTTGCGAGATCCTCGACCTACCGTCCGACTCCGCTGGGCGGACCTTCTCTGAGACCCTCGAACAGATTCATCCCCATGATCGCGAAGCTGTTCGAGCAGCCTTTCAGGCGGCCGAGAAAACCTGCGAGTTGGAGTACCGCGTGATCCGCCCCGACGGAGAATCCCGGCACATCCGGCAGATCAACGAGCTGGAGTTCGACGGCAATGGCGCCTTGGTCCGGCGCATCGGCACGATTCAAGACATCACCGCGCTGAAACGGACCGAAGACATCCTGCGGCAGGCACAAAAAATGGAGGCCGTGGGTCAATTGACCGGCGGCTTGGCGCACGACTTCAACAACCTCTTGGGAATCGTTCAGGGCAACGCGGAGCTGTTCGGCGAAGATCTGAAGGATAGCGACCCCAGGGTGCAGGCTATCTTGGAGGCAGCGGAACGCGGGGCCAATCTGACCCAACAGCTGCTGGCCTTCTCGCGGATCCAACCGTTGCAACCCCTGTCCATCTCGGTTGAAACGCTGGTTCATGGGATGCTCGATCTGCTGACCCGAACCCTGGGCGAGAGGGTCGAGGTCGAAGCCGTCGGCGATACCGGCCTATGGTTCGCCGATATCGACGCCAATCAGTTGGAACACGCGGTTCTGAACTTGGCGCTGAATGCCCGCGATGCAATGCCGGAGGGCGGCAAACTGACCATCGAGACCTCTAATGTTCGTCTCGACGAAGACGATGCCGCGGCCCGGGGCGAGGTAACGCCAGGCCAGTACGTCATGCTGGCCGTTGTCGACAACGGGACCGGCATGGCCCCGAAGGTTCGCGAGCAAGCCTTCGAGCCGTTTTTCACCACGAAAGAGATCGGTGCGGGCAGCGGGCTCGGTCTCAGCATGGTTTACGGCTTCGTCAAGCAGTCTGGCGGACATGCGACAATTGTCAGCGAGGAAGGCAAGGGCACGGCGGTCAAGCTCTATCTGCCCCGCGCCACCGAAGCCCCGGCCACCGGGACCGACGCCACCGAGGCTCTCGCCGCTGTCCCACAGGCGGCAGAGCCCCACGGCGCCGAGTTCCCAGCGCGCGAGCGAGAAGGGGCCACGAACAAGGAGCCGCAGGGGCGCGGTGAAACCGTTCTATTGGTCGAAGACGACCCCGGCGTACGCGAGCTGACAATCGCACAGCTAGACAGCCTTGGTTACAAGGTCATCGAGGGGGCCACGGGTGCGGCGGCGCTGGAACAGCTGGATTTGGCGGCGGAGATAGACCTCCTGCTGACCGACGTGATTCTCCGCGGCGATATGAACGGGCGCGAGGTTGCAGAGGAGGTTCAGCGGCGCGCGCCCGGGATCAAGGTGCTCTACATGTCCGGCTTTACGCGCAGTTCCTTCCCGCACAACAACCGGCTCGACGCCGGCACCCTACTGCTGAAAAAGCCGTTCCGCATAGCCGACCTCGCCCGTGCTGTGCGGAGTGTTCTCGACGGCTGATCGGGACCGGAAAATCAGCCGGGCGCTTCGAACTGAACGCCATTTCAGAGCACCGCAATCTGCCACCGAAAGTCGCGCAGACCCAAGCCTCCGCGACGAATTGAGGGGGCAGAGCAGGCGGCCAGGCCTGATTCTCTGCTATTCTGTCTCGATGAAAGACGCCGACCGCTCCGCGGGCACCAATCCGGTTTCCTGCGCTGCCGCTCTCATTCTCGGTCCGGGTCGGGTGCTGCTCGGATTGAGAGCACCCGACAGCACGACCTACCCGAACGTCTGGGACCTGTTTGGCGGTCATGTCGAGGGCCGCGAAACCATCGAAGAGGCCTTGCTGCGGGAGTTGCGCGAAGAGCTCGATATCACAGCGACAGGGTACAGGTTTTTGACAGCCTTCTCGGAACCCGAACCCGGTACAAACGGCGATTGCCTCTATCACGTCTACAAGGTGACCGCCTGGTCCGGACCCGGTCCCCGGCTCTGCGGCAAGGAGCACAGTGAGATCCGCTGGCACAGTCTCGACCAGGCCTTGGCCCTGAACCTTGCCGCGCCCCAGTACCGCGCTCTGTTCATGAAGCACGTCAATTGATGTCGGCGGCCTGTCGGCTCGGCTGCGGCAGCTTTACCGGCTTCAAGCTCCCGCTGACCGAACGCGCGCCGTCGTTGGCGCAAGACAGTCGTCGCCGAGCGCCTCCACCGGTGTCAGGTCGCGGTGATGCTGGTGTTCGGGACGCTGGTGTTGGGTGAGGGCGTTGGCGACCGGATTGAGGATGGTCGAGTAGATCCGCCGGTCCCAGGGCGACAGGTTGGGCGGCGAGCCGTGCACCAAAAGGTCGCCGAAGATCAGCGCCGTGCCGGCCGGCCCCTTGGCCGAGACGATACCGCCTTCGGCGATCAGCGCCACCACCGTCGCCTGATCGACGCACCAGAGCGGATAGCTCGTGGTCTTGCTATCCAGGGCCGCCGGCGCCGCCCCTTGCCGGTGCGAGCCGCGCACAAACCAGAGCGGCCCGTTGAACTCGCTGACCTCGTCCAGAAAGATATGCAGATTGAGCGCCAGGGGCGCCGGCACGCCGTCTTCATTGTGGTGGGTCGCGAAGTCGTAGTGCCACTGCCAGACTTCGCCGGCGAAGGCCGGCTTGGCATTGACCTTGGTCTGCTGGATGTAGAGCGCCTCTTCGCCCAGGATTTGCCGGGCCGGCTCGACCAGCCGCGGGTGCCGCGCGACCTTGCCGTAGGTTTCGTCGCGCAGATGCAGGCCCATGGCGGTGCGCACCTGACCGGTGGTCTTCTCGCGAATGTTCTCTGGCCGCTCCTCGGCAAAGAGGCGCTCGAGCGGCCGGTGCAGCGCCTCGACCTCGGCCGGGGAGAAGAGATCCGGCAGGATCAGGAAGCCATCCTCCCGAAAGCGGTCCAATTGGCTTGCGCTGAGTTTCATGACCCCATTCTCCTCGGTCAGGACCGGATGAACAACCTCTTGGGCGATGACATTTAGCGCAGTCGGAACACCTCGATCGGCTCGCTGCGCCCGCGCAAGGCATGACCGCCCAAATCTTCGCTCGGGAAGTCAGGCCCGAGCTGCGCCACCGTCTCCGCGGTGGCCAGTACCGTCACTGGGCTGTCATCGCTGGCACCGTCGATCAGTTGCTTGCCGAGCTGCTCGACCCGCTGGCCGATGTTCACGGCATCGCCGATGATGGTGTAGTTGATGCGCCCGGGTGCGCCAATGTTGCCGACGGTGACAGGGCCGCTGTGCAGGCCGATCCGCACTCGCACCGGGGGCTCGCCCGTGGCCTTGCGGGCCTGGTTTTCGGCCTCGATGGCGCGGATGATGGCCTGGGCCGCCCGGGCCGCGCGTTCGGCATGATCGGGCTGGTCGTCGGGGGCACCCCAGAAGGCCATGACGCTGTCGCCGATGAACTTGTCCAGCGTGCCCTCTTGTTCCTCGATGCAGGCGGCGACGAGTGCGAAATGCCGATTGAGGAACTCGGCGACCCGTGGCGCCGGCGCGCCCTCCGAGAGGCTGGTGAAGCCGGCGATATCGGTGAACATCACCGTGACCTCGCGCTCGACCGAGGCGGGCAGCGCAGCATCGCTCTGGCCGATCAGGCGGCGCACCAGTTTCTTAGGCACATAGATCTCGAACCAGCGCAGTCCCCGCAGCATGGCGTTGAAGGCGCGCGCCTGATCGTTCAGTTCGCGAAAGATGCTGCCCGGCAGCTCGGCGGTCTCGGAGATTTCCAGCTTGCCGATGCGCGAGGCGGCGGCGGCCAGCTCGACCACCGGCCGGGCGATGCGGCGCCCCAACAGCACGGCGGCGAGCACCGCGAGCACGAGCGTGCCCAGCCCGGCCAGCGCCGCCCACATCAGGCGGCGCATCTCGGTATTGACGTCGGCGGTGCGAAAGTAACTGCCGACCTGCCAGGGCCGACCTCCATAGCCGGAGAGGTCACGGTAGAGATAGATGTATTCCTCGTTGAACAGGTGCAGCACATGGCCTTCAAGCTCCGTGTCCTCGACAACGTCCAACGGATAGCGGTCTTCCTGGCGCCAGATCGCGGCCAGCACCGGGTCGCCGGTCTCATGAAGGCTCGGCAGGGGCTTATCGTCGGAAAGGCCTGGCATTCGGCTCTGCAGGCTCGGGTGGGCCAGCACACGGGTCCGGTCGTAGAGGATGTAAAGATTGCTGCCGAAGGCCGGATCGAGACCGGCGAGATAGCCGGAGAGCTCCCGCACCGTAACCGCGGCGAGCATCAGGCCAAGAAACGCGCCGTCACGACGCACCCCTCGGCTATAGTGCAGCACGGTCTCTTGTGGCCCCTCGCGCCAGAGCGGCTCGCCCCAGGCCCCACCCGCCGCCGCCTGCGCCGCACCCATGGCGGCCTCCACCTGCGGGTCCCCGGCATAGTCATAGACAAGGGTCGCCGGGCTCCCGGGCGTGCGAGCGACCCCCAAGGCCTGATGGCTGGCGTCGATAAACAGGATCGCATTGATCTGCGGCGCCGCCGCGAGCGCCCCGGTCATGGTGGCGAGAAATGGGGTCCGATCGGTGGGATCGAGGTCCCCGCTGGCGATCAGCCCTTCGAGGAAGTCGACCTGATTGCGCGCCGGGTCAAGGTGGCCGCCAACCGCATCGGTAATCGTCGCGACCATGAAGCTCGCTTCGTCGCGCAGCAGGCTCATGGTGTTTTGCGCACCGCTCCACAGGCCGAGACCGAGCACCGCGAGCACCGCGATCAGAACCAGGGTGCTGATGCTGACCGCGAGTGTGATCGACAGCGAAACGCCACCGCGCCGCCGAATGACTCCGGAGAGACCGGTCTCGGGCGATGAGGGCTCGGGTTCCATAAGAGCCGAACCTATGGCTTCCCCAATGCGATGAAAAGGTCTTCGAAGGCCACGACCTCCGACCTGCGGCGGACGGTTGCCCTCTTGCCGCGATGCGGCGATCATCCGGTGAGACCGGGCGTCCCTGGCCGGTCCCGATAGCAGAGGCAGCCACAGCCACGGGAGGCGGTCCTTGAGCTTTCTGACCTTCCAGACCCTGAACTTCGAGGATCTGTGTCTGGGTATGACCGAAACCCACGCCAAGACAGTCAAATCGTCGGACGTCGTCGGCTTCGCGGAGATTTCCGGCGACCGGAACCCGATTCATCTCTCGGAGCACTTCGCCGCGAAAACCCCTTTCAAGGGCCGGATCGCCCACGGTCTCTACACGGCCAGCCTGATCTCCGCTGTCATCGGTACCAGGCTGCCCGGCCCAGGCGCGATCTACGTCTCGCAGACCCTCAGGTTCCTCGCCCCGGTCATGATCGGCGATCGGGTCGACGCCAGCGTCGAGGTCGTCGAACTGAACCCACAGCGTCAGCGGGCCGAACTCCTGTGCCAATGCAAGGTCGGCGACAGGCTGGTCCTGGAGGGCGAAGCCATCGTGAAGGTTCCACGGCGCCAGCAAGAATGATGCGTCGCCGGCGTTAGCCCGTCCCGGTGCCGGCGTCAGCCCGCCCCGATGGATAACTGACCGGCGCGAAGCGGCGCGTCCGCGGCGGCCTCGGACAGAACCCAGTCACGGAACGCCACGACCTTCGGCACCTCGGCGGTCCGAACCGGCCCGACGACATAGTAGGCGAAGTCCAGCGGATCGCAGACGCTCAGGTCGAAGGGCATGACGAGGCGGCTGGCCGTCAGATCGCCGGCGACCAGAACGCTCTTGGCCAGGGCCACGCCCTGCCCCTCGATGGCGGCCTGAACCAGCATGCTCTCCATGCTGAAACGAGGCCCGCGGGTGGCGTCGACCTCGGTCACGCCGGCCGCCAGCAGCCACATGCGCCAACTCGGCGAGGTCTCCTCCTCCAGGGTCCAGTCGAGATGCAGCAGGGTGTGGCCTGCGAGATCCTGCGGCCGGCGCAACGGCGGCGGGCCGGCGAGCCGGGCCGGGCTGCAGACCGGGACGATCTCCACATCGGCGAGCTTGTCGATCCGCAGGCCCGGATAGCGGCCGGTCCCGTAGCGCAGCGCGAGGTCCACATTGTCGTGTTGAAAGTCGGCCAGCCGGTCGGTGGCGTCGATGCGGACATCCAGGTCCGGGTGAGCGGCGCGGAACCGGTCGAGACGCGGCACCAGCCACTTGGCCCCGAAAGAAGCCGAGACGCTGACCGTCAGGACAGTGGCCGCTTCCCCGGCGCGCAGAATCGCCACCGCCTCGGCCAGATTGTCGAAACCCTCGTTCAGCTTGGGAAAGGCCGCCTGCCCGGCATCGGTCAGCCGCAGGGCGCGGGTCAGGCGGCGAAACAGCGCAACGCCCAGGTAGTCCTCCAGGGACTTGACCTGATGACTGATCGCCGCGGGCGTAACGCCCAGTTCATCCGCCGCCTTCTTGAAGGACAGAGACCGCGCCGCGGCCTCGAAGGCGCGCAAGCCGTTCAGCGGGGGAAGGGATCTCGTCATGGCCTCACATACCTGAGTAATTCTAACTCATATAATGACGAAAGGTCGTTTGTAAAGCGTTGTTTTAAGGGCCAGTTCTTAATCAGAACCGAAACATCCTGTTAGACACTGATGGAATACAGATGAAGAAATGGAGGTTATCGTGATGAATGTCTATCTGGAAGCCGCCGGCATCTCTACGACCGAACAAGAGCACCGTCAGAGGTTCGACAAATATCTGTCGGCGCCGCCGAGGCGCCCAGGTCGGCTCGCGACCGGTGTCTCGGACCTGATCGCCGCCGCCAGGGCCTGGATCGAACGCCGGCGCCTGGCCAGTGACCTCTATGCCCTCGACGACCGTCTTCTGGCCGACGCCGGGCTCACCCGTTGGGACATCCCGGCGCTGCTCAAGGGCACCTATGAGCGGCAGCCGGAATCGGCACCTGTCCAATGGCCCCGGGCCCGCAAGACGCGCCGCCACGCCACGCCAGGTTCCAACGTCGACCACAAGGGGACGCCGATCGCCGCATGAACGCCCTGTCTTCGATTCGCGGCCCCCGAGGCCTGAACCACTGGCGGCCCGGATCTCTCCGGGCCGTCAAACCTAGTAAACGATGCCCTTGGCGCTGCCCTGTTCGCGGATGATCGCGCCAACCTCGCGGTCGAAGGCGTCGCCGCCGCCGGCGGACTTTTCCCGCGCGATCTCGAGGTAGGCCTCGCGCTGCTCCAGCAGACCGTCGAGCTTGCCGCGCAGGTCACTGCGCTCGCGGCCACGCCGGGCGATCACCTCTCGCTGCGCCGCCAGGCTCTTGCCCTGCAACTCTTTGGGCAGGCTGGTTGGCTCCAGGTTCTCCAGGGCGACCCGCCCCTCGGCCAGGTCGTTGATCAATTCGCCGGCCCCGGTCACCAGCTCGGCCGCGGCGCCCTTTTGCCGATGGTAGGCCTGCTTGTCGGCGGTGGTCGAGGCCGGCGCGGCGGCGGCACGGTCCAGCTTGCTCTCGACTTCTTCGCGGCTGCGGCTCGACCCGTAGGGCAGGGCCGTGCGGTTCAGCCGATAGGTCAGCTGCTGAATGTCCTGGTCGTAGGGTGTTTCGATGATCTGCATGCCGCCGTCCTGGGGGATCTCGCTGTAGCGGCCATGGGCCAGACGGGCGATCTCGCGCCAGATGCGGCCGGTGTCCTGCGCGCCGCCGGCCAGCAGGGTGTTGATCACGACATCCTTGCGTTGGGCCAGTCGCGCCGTCTCGGGAAACTTGATATCGTCGTGGTACTGCATCTGCGGCGGCGAATCTCCGACCAGGAACACGACGCGGTAGACCTGCGGGTCGTTGTTCCAGGAAAGCCCGTTGATCGCGTCGTCCAACGCCTGATTGACCGATTCGGGGCGGTCGCCACCGCCTCTCGCCTCGAACTTCAGAAGCTCGCCGTAGATCCGATCGATGTCGCCGGTGAGATCGAAGGTCCGGGTGACGTAGGCATCGCCGCGGTCGCGGTAGCCGATCAGCGCCATGCGCAGATCCGGCGTAACCTGGGCGTCGAGCATCTCCTTGGCGATCGACCAGATCTTCACCTTGGCACCCTGAATCAGGCCACTCATCGACCCGGTGGTGTCGAGCAGGAATGCCACTTCGACCCGTGGGTTCTGATTGACAGCGACCTGGCCCCGGTCGCGGACTTCGAAGTTGTCGGACTGACCGGCAAGCGCCGGTGCGGCTGCCAGCGCGATGGCCAGCGCACAGGTCAAACTGCGCAGCGAGTTCATGGTGGATCCCCTTGCCTCTATGCCTTGGCATCAATGCCTTGGAAGGTCGTCATTGAGGGGGTCAAATGCGGCGGGCGGCGGGCTGAACCGTGGCGGAACGGGACCGGAAGAAAGGCTATTTCAGGGCGCGCTTTCTTCCTTACCCACCGGAAGGAGCACCAGAAAGCCGCTTGCCTCCTCGCCGACCTGGGGTTTGCACTGTGCCACCAGGTGATGGCGCATCAGGTCCAGCAGGTGACGCCCGACCGGCTGGAACAGGGTCTCGCCGCTGTCCGGTGTCGCCGGGTCCAGAGTGACGAACACACTGCGGGATTCACCGCGAAAACGCTGCCGTTCGACCATACGGTCGATCGAGGCCAGCCCGTGAGGCAGGTCGAGGCCCCTGAGATCGAGTTCGTAGTCCGCCTCGACGCCGCTCTCCAGCAGCCGCGTCAAACGCCGCTCGTCGACCGGCGGCAGCCTCTCGTTTGTCGTCAAGGCGCGATCACCAAAGATGCATCAGAGGTCCAGCAGCAGACGCTGCGGATCCTCGATCGCTTCTTTCAAGCGGACCAGGAAGGTCACCGCCTCGCGGCCATCAATGATGCGATGGTCATAGGACAGGGCGACGTACATCATCGACCGGATCACCACCTGGCCGTCGAGGGCGACCGGGCGCGGTTCGATCTTGTGCAGACCCAAAATGCCCGCCTGGGGCATGTTGAGAATCGGCGTCGAGAGCAGCGACCCGAAAACCCCGCCGTTGGTGATGGTGAAGCTGCCGCCGGACATGTCGTCCATGCCCAGCTTGCCGTCGCGCCCCTTGCCGGCGAGGGCCGCCAGGGCGCCTTCAATCTCGGCAAAGGATTTTTTGTCGCAATCGCGGATCACCGGCACCATTAGACCGTTGGGCGTGGAGACCGCCATGCCGATGTCGAAGAACTTGTTGTAGACGATCTCATCGCCGTCGATACGCGCATTGACCGCCGGGATCTCGGTCAGCCCAAACACGACCGCCTTGGCGAAGAAGGAGTTGAAGCCCAGGCGCACGCCGTGCTTCTTCTCGAAGGCCTCCTTGTACTGCGCGCGCAGGGCCATGACCCCGCCCATGTCGATCTCGTTGAAGGTGGTAAGCATGGCCGCGGTGGTCTGCGCCTCCTTCAGGCGCCGGGCGATGGTCTGGCGCAGCTTGGTCATCTTGACCCGCTCTTCGCGTGGCGCGGCCACTGCCGGCGCCGCCCCATCCGCCTGGGCCGCCGCCGCGGATGGTGCCGTGGGAGTTGCCGCGGGAGTTGCCGGAGGAGCCGCCGTGGGAACCGGCAGGGGCTTGGTCTTGCCTTCGAGAAAATCAATCACGTCTTCGGCGGTCAGGCGGCCGTCCTTGCCGGTCGCCGGGATGACGCCGGGATCGAGATCGTGTTCCTCGATCATCTTGCGCACGGCCGGACCCAGTTGGCCGACCGCACTGTCCCGCAGGAAGGCCTTCAGGTCGTCCAGGGTCACCTTGCCGCCGCTGCGCGGCGCCCGTGCCGGATCGAGCATCGGACCGGGTGCGGCTGGCGGTTTCGCAGGCGCCGGAGAATCGCTTGCCGGCGCGGGGGCCGTTGCCGATCCAGGGGCCGAACCTGGGGACGGGTCGGACGCCGGAGCCGCGGCAGGGGCCGGGTCGGGGGCCGGGGCGGCCGCGCCGCCGCTGGCACCGACCAGCAGAACCCCCAGGACGGCGCCGACCTCCACCGTGTCGCCCTCGCCGGCGACCTGCGATTCCAGCAGGCCGGCGGCCTCGGCGTTGACCTCCAGGGTGACCTTGTCGGTCTCGAGCTCGACCAGCGGCTCGTCCGCCGCCACCGCCTCGCCAGGTTGCTTCATCCACTTGGCAATGGTCGCCTCGGTCACCGACTCGCCCAGGGTCGGCACCAGAATGTCGGTCGCCGTGCCACCCGATGCGGCCGGCGCCGAAGCTGCGGGAGCCGGGGCCGGTGCAGTTGGAGCGGGAGTAGGAGCGGGTGTCGCCGCGGCAGGCGCAGCAGCGGCTGGGGCCGATGCCCCATTGCCGGCGCCGATGCGCCCGAGCAGGGCACCGACTTCGACATTCTCGCCGACGGCAACCAACACCTCGGCCAGCACCCCGGCCTCCGCGGCGTTCACCTCCAGGGTCACCTTGTCGGTTTCCAGCTCGACCAGCGGCTCATCCTTGGCCACGGCGTCGCCCGGCTGTTTTAGCCACTGCGCCACGGTCGCCTCGCTCACCGACTCGCCAAGTGTCGGCACCAGGATGTCGCTCGTCATGATCTGCTTTCCGTCGTCATCTAATGGATCCTCGGACTTTCATCTGGGTTCTTCTTCACCAGGGCTCTGCAATCCCGCGGAGTTGGCCGCAGCTCAAACTGGGCGGCCTTCCTTGCGCGCGTTCTCCTCGGCAATGCGGGTTTGAATCCGGGTCATGGCCTTCTTGCCCAGGGTCAGGGCATCGTCGATCAACGCGGCCTGCTCCTTGGCATGGCGTTGGAAGGATCCGGTCGCCGGCGAACTGGCCGACTTGCGCCCGGCATAGCGCGGCCGTGGGTTCTCGAAGCCGACCATCTCGGCGACCTCTTCGATAAAGGTCGAGGCAAAGGGCCAGGCTCCCATGTTACGCGGTTCTTCCTGGCACCAGACGATATCGCAGTGCTTGTAAGGCGCCATCAACTCGGCCAGGGCATCGTGTGGGAAGGGATAGAGTTGCTCCAGCCGCAGGAAGTGGACCTGGTCGGCGCCCCGTTCCTTGCGCTCCTGATAAAGGTCGTAATAGACCTTGCCGGAGCAGAGCACCAGCTGGCGCGCGTCCTGGGGCGAACTCGGCAGGTCGTCGTCGTAGAGCACGCGGTGGAAGGTTGTGTCCGGTCCCATGTCGGCCAGCTTGGATTGGCAAGCCTTGTGGCGCAGCAGGGATTTGGGCGTCATCACGATCAGCGGCTTGCGGAAGTCGCGGTGCAGTTGGCGACGCAGAACGTGGAAGTAGTTCGCCGGGGTCGTACAGTTGACCACCTGCATATTGTCTTCGGCGCAAAGCTGCAGATAGCGCTCGAGCCGCGCCGAGGAGTGTTCCGGCCCCTGGCCTTCGTAGCCGTGCGGCAGCAGCATGACCAGTCCCGACATGCGCAGCCACTTGTATTCGCCCGGCGAGATGAACTGGTCGATGATGACCTGGGCGCCGTTGGCGAAATCGCCGAACTGGGCTTCCCAAAGCACCAAGGCGTTGGGCTCGGCGAGCGAATAGCCATACTCGTAGCCCAGCACGCCCATCTCGTTGAGCGGCGAGTCGAAGATCTCCAGCCGGCCTTGCTTGTCGCGGATATGCTGCAGCGGTTTCCAGCGCTTCTCGTTTTCCTGGTCGGTCCAGGCGGCGTGGCGCTGGGAGAAGGTGCCGCGGTTGCAGTCCTGGCCCGACAGCCGTACCGGATGGCCCTCGATCAGCAGGGTGCCGAAGGCCAGTGCCTCGGCGGTCGCCCAGTCGATGTTCTCGCCGCTTTCGATCGCTTTGCGCTTCGCGTCCAGTTGGCGCGCAATCTTGCGGTTCAGGTTGAAGTCTTCGGGGACCCGAACAAGCGCGGCGCCGACCTCGCGCAGGGTCTCCAGCGGCACCTCGGTCTCCCCGCGGCGCGCGTCGTAGCCTTTCACCTGGCCCAGGCCCGACCAGTCGCCCTCCAGCCAATCGGCCTTGTTGACCTTGAAGCCCTTGGCCGCCTCGAAGTCCTGCTCCAAGCGCTCGTTCCAGCTCTGCAGCACACGGTCGACCTCGGCCTGGGTGAGCGTTCCCTCGCGCACCAGCTGGTCGGCATAGAGTTTGCGCGTCGTTTCGTGCTGGTCGATTCTACGGTACATCAGCGGCTGGGTGAAGGCCGGCTCATCGCTCTCGTTGTGGCCGAAACGACGGTAGCAGAAGAGGTCGAGCACCGCGTCCTTGTGGAACTCCTGACGGAACTCGATGACCATGCGAGTGGCCAGGATCACCGCCTCGGGGTCGTCGCCGTTGACATGAATAATCGGCGCCTGGTTGATCTTCGCGACATCGGAACAGTAAGGCCCGGACCGCGAGTTCACCGGATTGGTGGTGAAACCGATCTGATTGTTGACCACCAGATGGATCGTGCCGCCGGTGCGATAGCCCTTCAGCTCCGATAGATCGAGAGTCTCGGCCACCAGGCCCTGGCCGGCGAAGGCCGCATCGCCGTGCAGCAGCAGGCCCATGACCGCGGTGCGCCCTTCTCCGTCGTGGGTGTCCTGCTTGGCACGCACCTTGCCGACCACGACCGGATTGACAGCCTCCAGGTGCGAAGGGTTGGCAGTCAGCGAAAGGTGTATCGAGCGCCCGCCGAAACTGCGATCGGTCGAGGTTCCCAGATGGTACTTCACATCGCCCGAACCGCCGATGTCCTCGGGGTGCGAGGCGCCGCCCTGGAACTCCGAGAAAATCGCAGTGAAGGGCTTGCCCATGAAATTGGCCAGCACATTGAGGCGGCCGCGGTGGGGCATGCCAACCACGACCTCTTCCAGGCCGAGCTCGCTGCCGCGGCGCAGGATCTCCTCCATCGCCGCCATGGTGGACTCGCCGCCGTCGAGGCCGAAACGCTTGGTGCCGGTGTACTTCTTGTTGAGAAACTGCTCGAAGACCTCGGCCCTGGTGATGTCTTCCAAGGTCCTGACCTTCTCTTCCTTGGTCAGGTTCGGGCGGCTGCGCGATCCTTCGATCCGGCGCTGGATCCAGGCCTTCTGGGCCGGATCCTGAATATGCATGTACTCGACACCGATGTGGCCGCAGTAGGTCTCCCGCGCCAGGGAGACGATCTCCCGCGGCGTCGCTGTCTCAAGCCCCATCACGTTGTCGATGAAAATCGGCCGATCCATGTCGGCCTCGCCGAAACCGTAGGACGCCGGCGCCAGTTCCGGGTGGCTTTCCACCTCCTTGAGGCCAAGCGGATCGAGATCCGCTTCGAGGTGCCCGCGCACGCGATAGGCGCGAATCATCATCAGGGCCCGCAGGGAATCGAGAGCCGCAGCCCGGATCGGGTCGGCGCCCGCCGCTGCGCCCGGCACAGCTCCTGGCGCCGCCGCGCCATTGCCGCCGCCGTTCATGCCGGCAAGCGCCGCGCGAGCCTCGTCGTCCAGGTCGGCGAAAAGGTCCGCCCAGCCGGTCTCCAGGCTGTCCGGCGCGGTCAGGTACTGATGGTAGAGGGCGCCCAGTCGCGCGGCGTGGGATCCCGAAAGAAATGCGTCAGCGCTTGCCATGTCTCCTCCCGGCCTCGCCGGAGGATCCGGCTGGGCCGCCTCCTTTGCTCGTGTCCTGTCTAGCTCTTCATCGCGGCCAGCATGGTTTCTCCCAGGGCCGCCGGGGAGGCCGCCATATGGAAACCGGCCGACTTCAAGGCCTCGATCTTGTCGCCGGCACCGCCCTTGCCACCGGAGATGATGGCGCCGGCATGGCCCATGCGGCGCCCCGGCGGGGCCGTCACGCCGGCAATAAAGCCGCAGATCGGCTTTTTGACGGCGGCTGCCCGGTAAAACTCGGCGGCGTCCTCCTCGGCGCTGCCGCCGATCTCGCCGATCATGATGATGCCCTCGGTCTCGGGGTCGGCCAGAAACATCTCCAGGCAGTCGATGAAGTTGGTTCCGTTGATCGGGTCGCCGCCAATCCCAATGCAGGTCGACTGGCCGAGACCGGCGGCGGTGGTCTGCGCCACGGCCTCGTAGGTCAGGGTACCGGACCGCGAGACCACGCCGATCTTGCCGCGCTGGTGGATGTGGCCCGGCATGATGCCGATCTTACATTCCTCCGGGGTGATGACACCGGGGCAGTTGGGCCCGATCAGACGGGTCCGGCCGCCGGACAAGGCGCGTTTGACCTTCAGCATGTCGATCACCGGGATACCCTCGGTAATGCAGACCGCCAGCTCGACCCCGGCGTCGACCGCCTCAAGGATCGCGTCGGCGGCAAAGGGCGGCGGCACATAGATCGCCGAGGCATCGGCCCCGGTCTTGGCGACCGCATCCGCCACGGTATCGAAAACCGGCAGGTCGAGATGGGTTGACCCACCCTTGCCCGGGGTAACGCCGCCGACCATCCGGGTGCCGTAGGCAATTGCCTGTTCGGAGTGGAAGGTGCCCTGGGAGCCCGTGAATCCCTGGCAGATCACTTTGGTGTTCTTGTCGACCAGCACCGCCATCAGGAGGCCTCCTTCACGGCCTTGACCACCTTCTCGGCGGCGTCGGCCAGATTGTCGGCGGACGTAATCGCCAGCCCCGAATCCGCCAGGATCTGTTTGCCCAGCTCGACATTGGTGCCCTCCAGGCGCACCACCAGGGGCACGCTGAGGGAGACTTCCTTGGCCGCCGCCACGACGCCCTCGGCGATGATGTCGCAACGCATGATGCCGCCGAAAATGTTCACCAGAATCCCCTTCACGTTGGGATCCGAGAGAATGATTTTGAAGGCCACCGTGACGCGTTCCTTAGTGGCGCCGCCGCCGACATCGAGGAAGTTGGCGGGCTCGGACCCGTAGAGCTTGATGATGTCCATCGTCGCCATGGCCAGGCCGGCGCCGTTGACCATGCAGCCGATCTCGCCGTCCAGCTTGATGTAGTTCAACTCGTGGCGCGCCGCTTCCAGCTCGAGCTGGTCCTCCTCGTCCTCGTCGCGCATCCCGGCCACGTCCTTGTGGCGGTAGAGCGCGTTGTCGTCGAAGTTCATCTTGGCGTCGAGCGCCAGAACCTCGCCGGCACCGGTTACCACCAGCGGGTTGATCTCGATGATCGAGGCGTCGAGTTCGGTGAAGGCGCGGTACATCGCGGCCATGAACTTCACCGCCGAGGAAACCTGCTTGCCCTCCAACCCGAGACCAAAGGCGAGCTGGCGGCCGTGGAAGGGCATGAAACCGACCGCCGGGTCGATCGCCAGCTTGAGGATCTTCTCCGGCGTCGCCGCCGCGACCTCCTCGATCTCCATGCCACCTTCGGTCGAGGCCATGATGGTGATGCGGCTGGTAACCCGGTCGATCAGGATGCCAAGATAGAGCTCGCGCGCGATGTCGCAGCCATCTTCGATATAGAGGCGCTTGACCTCCTTGCCCGCGGCACCGGACTGTTTGGTCACCAGAACGTGACCGAGCATCTTGCGCGCGTTGTCCTTGACTTCGTCCAGCGACCGGCAGAGCCGGACCCCGCCCTGACCATCGGGGTCGTCCGTGAAGCGGCCGGCGCCACGCCCACCCGCATGGATCTGGGATTTCACCACCCAGAGCGGGCCGCCGAGGTCGCGGGCCGCGTTTTCCGCCTCTTCCGGCGTGAAGGCCACACCGCCGCGCAAGACCGCGACGCCATAGCGCTCTAGCAGGCTTTTCGCCTGATATTCATGAATATTCATCGCTTTCCAATCTTGCGGGAATGGAGACCAATAGTGTGGGAACCAAGGCAGTCTTGGAACAAGCCGTCTTTCCCCCCGATACCGGGCTCCTGTTCGATCCCCTGGCGCCGGCTAGCCGACGATAGGACCCTAGGGGCGCCGGATTAAGAAACGGTCACTACCATGCCGGGCCGCTTGACCAAGAGTAACATTCCGCCCCTGGAGCGCAACAGCTTCCCACCCCGGCCGGCAGAAAATCGGCAGGATATCTCCAGAAGAGCCCAGGACGAGCGGCCATTTCTATTTCCGCGTTTTCTTGGCCCCTGCTTTCCGGCTCGCGTTGCGCTTGAGTTTCTTGCAGATCTCGACCAGACCGGTAACCGCCGTGACCGAAACGTCCAGCATCTTCTTCTCCTGCGCGTTCAGCTGCAGTTCGACAATGCGCTCGACCCCCCCGGCGCCGATCACCGCCGGCACGCCGACGTAGAGACCCTTGATGCCGTACTCGCCCTTCAGGTAGGCGGCACAGGGCAGCACCCGCTTCTTGTCCTTGAGGTAGGATTCGGCCATCGCGATGGCCGAGGAGGCCGGCGCGTAAAAGGCCGACCCGGTTTTCAGAAGCGCGACGATCTCGGCACCGCCGTCGCGCGTGCGCTGGACAATCTCGTTGACCCGCTTCTGCTCGATCCAACCCATCTTGACCAGCTCCGGCAGGGCGATACCGGCGACGGTCGAATGGCGCACCATGGGGACCATCGTGTCGCCGTGACCGCCGAGGACGAAGGCGGTCACGTCTTCCACCGAGACGCCCATCTCCTCCGAGAGAAAGTAGCGAAAGCGCGCCGAGTCCAACACGCCGGCCATGCCGACGACCTTGTTGGCCGGCAGGCCCGATTCGCGCTGCAGCACCCAGACCATCGCATCCAGCGGGTTGGTGATGCAGATGACGAAGGCCTTGGGGGCGTACCTCTTGATCCCGGCCCCGACCTGTCCCATGACCCGGGCGTTCACATCCAACAGATCGTCGCGGCTCATGCCCGGCCGCCGTGGAATGCCGGCGGTGACGATAACCACATCGGCGTCCTTGATCGCGCTGTACTTGCTGGCACCGCTGAGCTGGGCATTGAATCCCTCGACCGGCGAGGACTGGGAGAGATCGAGCGCCTTGCCCTGCGGCACGCCATCGACAATGTCGAACAGCACCACGTCGCCCAGTTCCTTCAAGCCCGCGAGTAGCGCGAGTGTGCCGCCGATATTGCCCGCGCCGATCAGCGCGATCTTGTTGCGTGCCATGGTGAAGCGTTCCTGTCATTTGATTGCCGAGGTCGGATGATCTCGATGCGATGGAGAGATCTAAAGCCTACCTAAACTTTTTCGAAACAAAGGGCAAGAAAACCGCCCGACAACACAACATTGCTGCAATCCTGGACCAGGTCCACGCACAACCAGGTGAGGATACCCGCTCAACGCTTGCAGATTTCTGTCGGGAAGTCATAGTAAAGACAAGCATCTGGTGGCTCACTATCTTTGCAATTGGCCGACCCGGGCCGCCGGGACCAAGGCCTTGGCGAGAAAGCCAAGCGCCCCATAATCGGAGTGAGACAGAGGAGACCTCGATGCCAGCCGAAACGAAAGACGCATATCTCGATCATTTGAAGACCTGTGTAACCGAAGGCCGTCTCGACCGGCGCGGATTCATGAACGGCGCCCTGGCCACCGGATTGACGGTCACCGCCGCGACCGCGCTCTACAGCAAGGCCGCCAAGGCCGCGCCCAAGAAGGGCGGCACCTTCAAGCTGGGCATGGATGACGGCAACACCACCGACAGTCTGGATCCGGCGACCACCGAATCCACCTACATGATCACCATGAGCCACACGATCCGGAACTTCCTCACCGAGATCACCCCGGAGAACGTGGTCGGCCCCGAACTGGCCGAGTCCTGGGAGGCATCGGCCGACGCCGCGAGCTGGACCTTCAAACTGCGCAAGGGCGTCGAGTTCCACAACGGCAAGTCCTTCGACGCCAACGATGTGGCCGCGACCCTGAACTATCATCGCGGCGAGGACACCAAGTCGGCGGCCAAGGCGCTGCTCGAATCGGTGGAGGAAATCAACGTCGATGACAGCCACACCGTCACGATCAAGTTGAAAGCCGGCAGCGCTGACTTCCCTTACGTCCTGACCGATTACCACCTGACCATGCTGCCCTCCGACAGCGAGGGCAAGGTGACCTGGGAGGGCGGTGTCGGGACCGGCGGCTATGTCCTCGAGGAACACGAGCCCGGCGTGCGCTCCTACCTCAAGCGTTTCGAGAACTACTTCAAAGAGGACAAGGCCAACTTCGACGACGTCGAGGTTCTCTCGATCGCCGACGTGAACGCCCGCCAGACCGCGCTGACCACCGGCGACATCGACGCCATGAGCGAGGTCGACCTCAAGACCGTGAAGCTTTTGGGGCGCAACCCCGACGTCAACATCATCGAGGTCCCGAGCGGCACCCACATCACCATGCCGATGTTCACCGACGTCGCGCCCTTCGACAACAACCACGTCCGCCTCGCCCTGAAGTACGGCATGGACCGCCAACAGGCGCTCGACAAGATCGTCAAGGGTCACGGCACTCTGGGCAACGACCACCCGATCGGCGCGGTCCTGCCCTATCACGCCGCCGAGCTGGAGCAGCGTCAGTACGATCCCGACAAGGCCAAGTTCCATCTCAAGCAGGCCGGCCTGGACTCGCTCACGGTGTCGCTCTCGACCTCGGACACGCCCTTCCCGGGCGCCGTCGATCTGGCGATCCTCTTCCAGGAAACGGCTTCCAAGGGCGGCATCAAGCTCGATGTCGTGCGCGAGCCGAACGATGGCTACTGGTCGAACGTCTGGCTCAACAAGCCCTTCTGCGTCGTCTCCTGGGGCCAGCGCCCGACCCCGGACGTGATGTTCTCCCTGGCCTACGCGGCCGACGCGGCCTGGAACGAATCGCACTTCAAGCACGAGCGTTTCAACCAGCTTCTGGTCATGGCCCGCGCCGAGCTCGACGACACCAAGCGCGGCGAGATGTACTTCGAGATGCAGCAGATCATGCGCGACGAGGGCGGCACCATTGTTCCCTTCTTCCGCAACTACGTCTACGCGGCACGCTCCAACATCGGAACGCCCGAACAGCTCTCCGGCAACTGGGCCCTCGACGGCGCCCGCGCCATGGAGCGCTGGTGGATGGCCTGACCGGCAACCGACCGATCCAAGTCTTCGGGGCGCGGCATGGAGCCGCGCCCCTTTTTCCTTGCGCCGGTGGATCGGAGGTAACGGAACAGGTCCGGCCATGGTACCCTTCTTGAACGGGGGACCGTCCTTGCCGTGATACCGTGAGGTGTTTCGTAAATGACCGAGATCGCAGCAGCGTTTGCCCCCGACAGTTTCGCCGATCCGTCGGCGGCGCGCCGCGCCATTCGCACCGGCGCCTATGACGGCTCCACCGCTGGCCTGGCGCCGGGCTATACCCAGGGCAACCTGGCCATCCTGCCGGCCGACCTGGCCCTCGACTTCCTGCGCTACTGCCAGCGCAATCCCAAGCCCTGCCCGGTGATCGGCCTGTCCGAGACCGGCGATCCGTCCCTGCCCACGCTCGGCCGCGACATCGATATTCGCAGCGACGTCCCGAGCTACAATATCTACCGCGACGGCGAACTGACCGAGACCGCAAGCGATATCCGCGATCTCTGGCGGGACGACTTCGTCGCCTTCGTTCTCGGCTGCTCCTATTCGTTCGAGCAGGCCCTGGTCGAGGGTGGCGTGCCCCTGCGCCATATCGACGAGGAACTGACCGTCTCGATGTACCGCACCACGATCGAGACCCAGCCGGCCGGGCGTTTTGCCGGCGGCATGGTGGTGTCGATGCGGCCCATGACCGCGCGCAACGCCATCCGCGCCGTCGAGATCACCGCGCGATTTCCCCACACCCACGGCGCTCCGGTGCATCTCGGCGATCCATCGCAGATCGGCATCGCCGACATCGCGCGGCCCGATTGGGGCGACGCCCAACGGATCGAGGACGACGAGTTGCCGGTCTTCTGGGCCTGTGGGGTGACGCCGCAAAACGCGATTCGGCTGGCCAAGCCCGAGATCTGCATCACCCACACGCCCGGCCGGATGCTGATCACCGACCTGCCCAGCGCCTTCGACAGCCGCCTGGAAGACGCGGGTTGATCGAACGGACCAAACCCGCTAACGCCCGTCCCGCAGCCAGGCCGCCTTGTCGAAGGCCACGTTGTCGCCGAAGAAGTGGACGGCCCGGTCGAGCTTGTCGAGATCGGCGATGCGGTAGAGATGGGTCGGCCCCTTGATCAGCATCTTCTCGGGATAGGCCTCGACCCAGGCATCGGCGGTTTGCAGCGTGCTTTGGCGCTGCACCACATCCCAGATGTAGTAGTGATGCGGGATGACCACCCGGGGCTTCAGGCGCGCGATGATCGAGGCCACGTGGACATGACCCATCACGTGCTGCGAGGCGTCGACCGGCAGCAGGGCGATGTCGATGGCGCCGAGAGCCTTCCAGATATCGTCGGGCGGGTCGTGTCGGTTGTCGCCCCAATGGACGATCCTGAGGCCGCCGGTCTCGACCAGGAGGAGGCAGTGATCCCACGAGCGCGGATTGTCCGGCGGCTCCACGTCGGTGCCGTGGAACAGCTTGTGGATCTTCTTGAAATCGTAGATCGCGCAGCTCGAATCGACCGCGTGCTTGTCGGCGAAGCCGGTGATGGTCATGTCGCCGAAGCGATACTGACCGATCAGGCGGTCGGGCAGGACATGGGCGTCGAGGCGGTGCAGCGCGTCGTGATCGAAGTGCGCATGGGTCGAACAGCCGATATCCACGGGGACGACGGGGAAGTCGTGAAAGTACCAGTCCCACTTGCGCGAGGGGTGGTTGCGCCAGGGATCGATCATTACGCTGACACCCTTGGGCGAGGTGATGCGAAAAGCTGAGCTGCCGAAATAGGCGATCTCCACCGGGCCGTCCTTGGCCGGCGAGCTGTCGGCCTGCAGCTCGATCATGCGGTTGTGGTTGGAGGTCATCTGCCAGACGTTCAGCCCGGTATCGATATCGACCATCGCCGATCCTCCCTACCCCACGAATTTGGCGTCAATAGAACTGATCCGGCAGCCAGGTGGCAACCTGGGGAAACAGCAAGAGCACGGCGATCAGGGCGAACATGGCACAGAGGAACGGCAGGGCGCCGATACTGACGTCGCTGAACTTGCCGCCGCGCGCGCGGATGCCGTGCACCACATAAAGATTGATTCCGATCGGCGGCGTGATCAGGGCCGCCTCCATCAGCACGGTGATCATGATGCCGAACCAGATCGGATCGAAGCCCATGTGAACGACGATGGGAAAGACCACCGGGATGGTGGTCAGCATCATCGAGAGGGTTTCCATGAACATGCCGAGCACGATGTAAAAGCAAACGATCACCAGCATGGTCTCCATCGCCGACCAGCCGAGGGTCTCGATGGTCTCCAAGATGGCCTGGGTAACGCCCATGAAGCCGAGCACGAAGTTGAGAAAGACCGCGGCCAGGATGATCAGCATGATCATCGCGCTCGACTTCATGGTGCCCTCGAAGGCCTCCCTCAGCATGGTCGTGTTCAGCGCCTTGTTCCAGGCCGCGATGATCAATGCGAAGACGACGCCGATGGAGGCCGCCTCGGTGGGCGTGGCGATGCCGGCGTAGATCGAGCCGACCACGGCGACGAAAAGCAGGATCGGCGGCAGCAGATCCGGCAGGACTCGGATCCGTTCGGACCAACTGGTCTGGACCCTCTCACCGCCCCAGGCCGGCTTGTGGAGACAGGTCACGGCGATCACCGCCATGAACAGCAAGGCCAGCACCAGACCCGGCAGGATGCCCGCGAGATAGAGTTCGGGCACCGAGGAATCGGTCAGAAGACCGTAAATGATCAGGTTGATCGAGGGCGGGATCAGAATGCCCAGGGTGCCGCCGGCCGCCAGGGATCCGAGGAACAGGCTCTCGTTGTAGCGGTGCTTTTGGATTTCCGGGTAGGCGACGGTCCCGACCGTGGCGGCGGTGGCGACACTGGAGCCCGACGAGGCCGCGAAGATCGCCGAGGACCCGATGTTGGCGTGCATCAGGCCGCCCGGCAGCCACGACAGCCACTGGATGACCGCGTTGTACATGCGCAGGGCGATGCCCGCGCGCAGGACGATCTCGCCCAGCAGGATGAACATCGGGATGGCCACCAGGATGTACTCGATGGACTGTTCCCAGACGAAGTCGCCGAGCATCAGCGAACGCCGGCCCCGCGCGAAGACCTCGTCCAGGGTCAGGCTCAGAATCCCCAGCACGGCGGCGACCGGCACCGCCGCGGCGACCAGGGCGAGGAGGATGACGACGATCAGAAGAGGCATGACGCGGTCGCGGGATTGGAAGTCAAAAGGTCAGCCATGATCTAAAGATGGACCTCGTCGGAGATCTCTTCCTGGACCGACTTCACGCCCGCGATGCGGCCGATGGTCGGCCAGTCCCGCCGGACCAGCGCGACCAGACCGTAGAGGGTCAGAAAGGCCAGACTGAGCAGGAAGAAAGCGAGCCCCGAGAGCCAGAAGATCTGCGGGATCCACAGCGGTGTGGCGAGCGTCGTCTGGGCCGTCGAGTTGTACTCGACGTTCTCCAGGAACATGCCCAGGGCGTTCACGGTCAGGAGATAGATGTAATAGAGCAGCAAGATCAGCCCGAGCAGGTCGAGCAGCGCTTTCGATTTGACGCCCAGCAGATTGTAGAGCGCGTCAATGCGGATGTTGGCGCGGGTAAAGAGACAGTAGGAATAGGCCCAGGTCGTGCTGGCGGCAAAGATGTAGCCGCTGATCTCGTCCGAGCCGCTGATCGTGATGCCGAACAGTTTTCGCGCGAAGACATCCAGCGTCACCATGATAGCCGACAGCATCAGGGCCAGACCGCCGCACCACACCGCGACGCGCGACACGGCGAGGAACTTGGCATGGATGGCGGGGAACATGCGTGCGGCACCCCTTCCTGGATCGGCCATCGCCGCGCGGACAACCTATACCAAGGGTAACTGTACCAATGGTACGGCCCGCGCGGCGCGGCGGATTGGGGTTTCGGGACCCGGGGCCTATTCCTTCGCGGTCATTCCGACGATCTTGCCGATGGTGGCGTTCCACTCCTCGGCGCAGGCTTGGCCGCAGCGTTCGGCCCAGCGCTTCAGGACCACATTCTCGGCGATGTCAGCCAGCATGGCCTGATCGGCCGCCGAGGGCGTGATCGGCACCATGCCGCCGGGCTCGCCCTTGTCGCAGGGGCCGGCGGCGTTGCAGTCCATGCCCTTCTGGTCGAGGCTGTTCTCGAAGGCCCAGATTTCGTCCTCGAGCTTCTTGGCCTCGTCCTGGATCAGGTTTTGCGTTTCGGCGTTGAGGCTGTTCCAGGTGTCCAGGTTGATGGCCGTGAAGGTCGCCGCGTAGCCGACCCGGACCCGGATGTTGTGGGTCACCACCTGCCACCATTTCGCATTGTAGGCCGGCATGGTGCCGGTGATGCCGCAGTCCGCCACGCCTTTTTGCAGCGCCGGGACGACCTCGGCGAAGGCGATGGTCACGGCACTGGCATTCAGGCCCTCGATGAAATCGCCCAGGGTGCGGCTATAGGTGCGGATCTTCTTGCCGGCCAGGTCCTTGAGCGACACCTCGGTGACGTTCCGGTCGCCCAGATTGCACCAGAGCTGCTGGCTCGGGAAGGTGTAGATGTTGATCAGCTTGGCGTTGTATTTCTCCGCCACCTCGCGCTCGATGATCGGGCGATAGGCGTTCACCGCCTTGCGGTAGGTTTCGTAGTCCTGGATGACCCCGGCCAGGTCGATGCCTTCCAGCGCCGGGCTCGCCTTGGCGCTATAGGAGGTCAGGGCGTGGACCGCGTCATAGGCGCCCTTCTTCAGGCCCGACATGACCTCGTAGCCCTTGATGCCGAGTTCGGTATAGGGCTTGGCGTTGGCGGTCAGCTTGCCACCAGAGGCCGCCGGAAGCCGTTCGTTCCAGAATTTGCTCTCGAACTCCTTCCAGTTTTCCAAAAAGCCCCAGGTGCCAACAGTCTCGAAGCGATACTCCTGAATTTCCGCTGCTGCCGGCGGCACCGCAGTCGCGATCGTGCCAGTCGCCACCGCGACCGCAGTCATCAAAAATTTCTTGTACATATCAAGTCTCCCTGTTGAGCATTCTACTTTGTGTAGATTTTTGGATATTGCCGTGAGGCCCCTGCACAGTGTCTCGGGTCAGACACTTACGCACAAGTTTATTCAGGCTGACCCAATCTATTGGACAAGCAAATCTACGTGATCGTCATGGCGCGCGGCGGCGTCCATCGTGAGACGCTGCAGGTCGACGAAGATCCCGGAGGTGATGGCGGCATGGAGCGTCTCCCAGCCTTCCGGCTGCGCGGCAATCTGGTCATAGATCCCGCGCGGCACACGCAGGGCCTCGACCATCGCCTCGCTCCGCGGCTCGACCCAGAACATGACCAGGGCATCGTCTTCCAGTGCCGCCAGGCGCAGCTCGTTGCCTGTGGCGAAGGGCATGGAGTCCTGGCTTCGCAGCAGGGCGATCTTGACCAGTTCGAGCAGGGCGTCGTCCAGGCCCGCCTCGGCTGCCACCAGCTTTTCCGCCAGGCCCCACCAGCCGAACGCCACCCGCGGCGCGATGTCCCGTCCGATCTCCCGGGCGGTTCCGGGAGCCGAGGCGCCATAGGCATCGCCGAACAGGCTCAGCGCTTCGGCCTCCAGGGCCGCCCAGTCGCCGATCCGCGCGACCGGATGGACGGTGAGCCACTGGCTGCGGCCGATGTCCAGGTAGTTGAACTGCGGCGCGAGGCGGAAGACGGTCTCGCAGGCCGCGCAGGCTGAGCTTTGAAAGCTGCCGTCGAGGATCGCCGCGCGCAGCTCGGGGCTGCGGCCGGCGTTGACGCTGCCGCAGGCCTCGAAATCCACCTGCTCGCCGCAGGCGGGGCAGGCAAGCTGCACGGTCTCGAACATCGACATGGTGCCGCCCCTTCCTCAGACCTTGCTCAGAAATTTCACGGCCGGGTGTTTCTTCTTCAGCTTGCCCGACCGATAGCCGGCATAGAGCTCGGCAAACCACTCCCCAGGGGCGCGGAACTGGTAGCCGGTCAGGCCCTCCGACCGCGCCGAGACATCGTAACTGACCCACTTGTCAGTGTAGGCCTCGTGATAAATTCGGCCACCGACCGCCTGGGCCGCGATCTCCTTCTTTCTCCAGGGAGAGTTACCCATGCGTATGGCTTCACACCAACTGCGCAGCTTGATCAAACGCTTGTCTTCGGGGCCCACTCCCTGCGGCAGGTTCTCTTCCTTTTTGCCACCCTCCAGAATGCTCTTGGCATAGGCCTCGGCCCCTGGGAACTTCGCCCATGCAGCCGCGGCATTGGCGACCGGGCCAAGGTCCGCGCCATAGTCGATCCAGCGGCCGTAGAGATCCTTGCTGCCGTTCTGCTTCATGAAGCCGGTCTTCTCGTCGACGGAGTGGCCCAATTCGTGGAGTGTCACCCAGTTCAGCTTGGGGATGGTTTTTCCAGGCACGGGCTTGAACTTGTCCTCGACGTCTTCGCCGATTTCCTTCCCCTGGACTTTCTCCGCGCTATACTCGCTAGAGATCAACGGCCGGTCCACGGAGCTGACAATTTGGATCTCACGTCCGCGCGCGCCGTAGCTGCTTTGCTTCGTTGCCTTGGCCTGTTGGGCGCCTGAAAGGCGCTCGACTTTCAGCAAAAGCGGATTGTCCCGGGTGTCGGCCGTAGGGACTTTGGCAAGCACGCTGTAGATGGCTTTGCAAGATTTCTTGGCCGCACCCGTATCGTCCTCCCCCCAGAATACCTGGAGGTCCACCCCAAATCGCGCGCTGAAAAGTGCCCGAAGAACCCGGGGCTCGGGCGCCTCCTCCAGACCGGCGACTAGTTCGTCGAGGCGGCGGTCGCCATCGTGTTCTCTTGCCAACTGCGACAGTGCCGCCGCGCCGT
The DNA here is from genome assembly GCA_021776195.1 of Kiloniellaceae bacterium. Next base: position 32,570 of record JAJFGK010000135.1, read on the forward strand.
CATCGCCCTTGGCCAGGGCGGCAGCCATCTTGGCCAGGGCACGGGCATCCCGGATCTTGGCCTCCGCCTTCCCGAGCAGGCCCATGGCCGCTTCGTGCAGGCCCTGGTCGGCTTTATCATGCGCCTCCTCGCGGGGGGCTTCGGCATCGGACAAGGCCTTCTTTGCGATGGAGCACTCTTCGACCAGCTCTGTGATTTCCTTATCGCCCATCACGGCCTTGATCGCTTCGGCACGGGTTGCGAACTGCCCGAAGCGGGTCTTCAGCAGCAGGGCCTTTCGGCAATCGAGAGCCGCCTGGCTCAAGCGCTTGACGACATCCACCGCAGGGTCGGCTTTCTCCATCGCTTGCTCGACACCGGCGAGGTTTCTCCCGATTTCTCCGGCCAACTCGACCAGAGCTTTCGGCGCCTTCTCTTTCTGAAACTCCGCCAGGGCCTGGGTGGCCTGCCTCAAGGCGGCCTCAGGGTCCTTCTTGATCGTGTCCGGATCAGGTTGAGCCGCAACGCCGGCGGCATAGGCCTCGGCGATCGCGTCTGCTGCTTCGCAATCGGCCTCGGCCAGGGCCAGATCACGGAGGGCCGCGGGAACGTCTTTTCTCGTCTCGAGGCTCTCTTTCGCGCTGGCCAGGCAGGTCTTGATCTTCTTCAGAGCCTCCGTGTTGACCCCGTCGGCGTTCCTCTCCTGCAGGTTCAGCACTCTTTCGCCAAGCGCGGCGGCCTGTTTCTCGTAGGCAGCGTAGTCCGTCAGGGTCTTGTCGGCCTGGGTCATGAAGCTTGCGATGGTCTTCATGAAAGCAGCCGGCGGGGGACCGCTGCCCTTCTCTGAGGAGCTTTCGGGTTTGCTTGGGTTGCCCAGATGAACACGAAGGCATGCGATGTCCCGAACGATCAGCTTTTCCTTGTCGCGTTTTTCAAGTTCATCCACGTGCCTCACCAGGGTATCCTCCTTCTTCGACAAGGCGGCCAGGAACGCTTCTCTTAACTTCTCCTTTGCTCCGAAATATCTTGGGTCTGGCAGTACATCACGTGCCTTGTCGTAGTCCCCACTGGCATAGTGTTTCTTGCCTTTGGTCAGCTTTGCCATGAACTCGTCGATTGCCGTGCAGAAGCCTTCGGAGGTTCCGAAGACCTTGAACTCGGCGATGAAGTTCTCGCAGATTTCGATGGTCTCGCCGATCTCCTCTTTGGTCGCGGATTCCTCCTCCAGACTTTCAAACTCCGTCTCTGAATCGGCCCCAGACCCAGCATTCGCCTCGTCGTCCGACCCTTCTTCCGACCCGTCCTCCGATCCGTCGTCCGATTCCTCAACCACGTCGGCCCGCCTTTCAATCGCGGTCAGGTCGCGCTCGATCTTGGCCTCCAGGTTGTCGAGGTGCTCCGCCAGGACCGCGGTCTTTTCAGAGTTATTCTCGCCGACAGCCTTCTTGATTTCACCCACGATCCAAACGAAGAGCTTTTTGAAGTTCTGAAGCTTGCCCTCCAAAACCGCAGCCTTCTTGCCCTCTCCCAGTCCGTCGAGTGTCGCCTTGACGCCGGTGAGGCGTATCTTGATGCGAGCCGCCTGGCTTTGCACCTTGCCGGCCAGCGCCTTCATGGCCGGGTCCCCGCCCTCGAGCGGTTTCAGCCCGCAGTGTTTGCGAACCTCTTGGCACCAGGCCATGGCAGCAACAAACTCTTCGGTGTCCGTCGTCTCGGTCATCGACATCGATGCACCTCCATTTCCGGGACCATCGCCCGGGAACACGCAGCCCTTGCTGAAATCCGGTGCAGTATAACTCCCGATTGCGCCACCGCCTCATCACAATCCTTCGTCGGTTCTCGGGGTTGGGATGAAGGTCTCGCACTTGGCTCGATGGCGGGCGCGGCGCTGGGCAACACCGGCGACGAAAGCGAATGCTCAGCCGCCGCGGGCCTGGCCGACATACTCGGCCGAGCGCATTTCGTTCAGCCGGCTGGCGGTGCGCTCGAACTCGAAGGCGCCGTCGCCGCGGGGATAGAGCTTGTCCGGCTCGGCCTCGGCGGCGATCACCAGGTTGACCCGCTTTTCGTAGAGCGCGTCGATCAGGGTCATGAAGCGGCGCGCCTCGTTGCGCCGCGCCTCGCCGAGCTGGGGCACGTCGGTCAGGATCAGGGTGTGGAACCGATCGGCAATCGCCAGGTAGTCGCCTGGCCCCAGAGGCGCCTCGCAGAGGTCGGCGAAATGGAAGCGGGCGACGCCGCGGGCCGCCGCCGGCACCGCAATCTCGCGGCCCTTGTGGGCGACCGTCGCCGGTTCGGTCTCGGCCCCCTCGGTGAGCTGGGCGAAGGCCGTCTCGATAGCCTTGCCGGCGGCGCGGCCGAGCGGTGAATAGTAGACCGGCATGGTCTTTAGGCGGTCCCGCCGGTAGTCCAGGCCGCCATCGAGCAGCAGGATGTCCAGACGCTCCTTCAACAAGGCGATGAAGGGCTCGAAGCGGTCGCGCTGCAGGCCGCCCTCGTAGAGCCGGTCGGGCGGCCAGTTGGAGGTCGCGACCACCACCACGCCCTCTTCGAAAAGGGTGGTAAAGAGGCGCCCGAGGATCATCGCGTCGGCGACGTTCACCACATGGAACTCGTCGAAGCAGACCAGCCAGGACTCCTCCGCGATTTCGCGCGCCAACTCGGGCAGGGGGTCGGCCTGGGAGCCCTTGGTTTCCTGGCGCCAGTGATGCAGGCGGTCATGGACCTCCTGCATGAAGGCATGAAAGTGCACCCGGCGTTTCTTCTCGACAGGCCCGGTTTCGAAGAAGAGATCCATCAGCATCGACTTGCCGGTGCCGACGCCGCCGAAGATATAGAGGCCCTGGGGCGGCTCGACCCGCCGGCGGCCCAGGCCGAGGCGTTCCTTCCACCCGCCACCGCCGCTCGAGGGCTGGTAATTGCGCAGGGCATTGTGCAGCGACTGCAGCTTCTCGGCCGCCAGGGCCTGGCCCGGGTCGGGCTTCAGGAGGCCCTCCCGTCGCCGGTCGCGGTAGTGCTGCAGCGGCCCGTCGGTCATGAAATCCTACGTTTTTGATCGTGCCCGCCGACCACCATGGCCGAGAGCCCTTTCGGCTTCCTGAACGGGCCCGCTTGTCATGCTCGTGCCCAATCATCCGTCCCCTCGAGGCCCTGTTCGGCTTAACCCGAGGCCAGGATCGGCGCAAGGGCCTGGCCGAACCATTGGCAGGGTCTGACCCTGCCATGAGGGCTTGGCCCCGGGCCGGGCCGGCGTTATCACAGCGCCTGGCAAGCGATCGACAACCAGAAGGGCGGATCGATGGACGAAGAAATTTTCAACATGTCGCTGCGGAAGTTCCTAAAGAAGGTCGGCGTGACATCCCAGCGCGAGATCGAGCAGGCGGTGCGCGCCGGGCTCGAGAGCGGTTCGATTTCAGACGGCGAGGCCCTGAAGGCCAAGGTCGTGTTGACCATCGCGGGGCTCGACATCAACGAGACCATCGAAGGCGATATCAGCCTGACGTGATGGTTCGGCCGCGTTGGCCAAAGTCCCGTTACTCTGCCTTGAAGGCTGGGGGTAGGGGCCGCCCCAGCTCGGCCATGACGGCGCGCAGCCGGTCGGGGTAGTCGGTGATGATGCCGTCGACTCCGGCTTCGATGAGGCGCCGCATATCGGCTGGCTCGTTCACCGTCCAGACAATCACCCGCAGGCCCCTGTCGTGGGCCTCGGCAAGGTCGTTGGGCTGCAGGTCGCGAAAGAAGGGCGACCAGACCCGGCCGCCGCGCAGGTCGATGGCCTGGGGCGGCGTGAGCGGTCCCTCGTCCAGGTCCAGTCCATCGGTCCAGATCGAGGGTCCGGGCTGGCCGCGCCGTAGATTGTCGTACCAGGGCTGCTCGACCGTCAGGAAGGACAGCGCGATGGCCGGATCCAACGCCCGGGTCGCGCTCTGCACCCGCCAGTCGAAGGACTGGACGGTCACCCGGCCGGCAATATCCTGGTCCTTGATCAAGGCCACCAGGGCGGCCGCCACCGCCCCCGGGTCGGCCGATTCGTCGGGTTCCTCGGGCGAGACCTTGGCCTCGATATTGTAACGGATGGATTTTCCGGAGAGCGCCTCCATGCGGGCGACGACCGCCTCCAGGGTTGGCACCCGCACGCCATCCAGGCCCACTTGATCGGGATAGCGGCCGGCACTTTCCGAGCCTTCGCGCAGGCGGCCGATGTCATACCGGGCGATCTCGGCGGCGGTCAGGTCCTTCAGCGCCGGCGTCGGTTCGACCAGGAAGGCTCCGCTTTCATCGCGGCTGTGGTCGGCGGTCAGGCGGCGGTCGTGATGCACCATCAAGACGCCGTCCTTGGACAGACCGACGTCCAGTTCCAGGGTGGTCACGCCGATCGCCAGGGCGCCCTCGAAGGCGGGCAGGCTGTTCTCGGGAAAGAGGCCGCGCGCGCCGCGATGGCCCTGCGCCTCGAAAAGGGGTTCGCTCATCGACGGGTCCTTGGCCGTGCCTTGCGCGGGCGGGTTCTTCGCGGTCAGCAAAGTGCCCAAGGCGACCAGCGCAAGCAAGACCGTACCGACCGCAAGGCTCATGGATCGACGCGAAAGCGCCCGCGCGCCGCGTTTCGCTTTCGTCTCTTGAGGGTCGTCGGCCAATTCTCAGCTTCTGTCCAGCAAGGCGGCCATGTGCCGCGCCGTTTCACGCGCCAGGGGATCGTCCTGGGCGGCCAGCGCGGTCGCCGCACCACGGGCCGCCTCGGGGGCCTTATTCTGGCTGAGTTTGGCCTTGGCGTCGAGGCGCGTCACGGGGATTTCGAAGCCGACGATGCCGCGCGCCATCCCGGTGACGAAATCGTCCGGCTGATCGTCCAGCCGCCAGGGCGCCGGCGCGCCCGCTTCCTGCTTGGCGGCCAGCCGGTCCAGCAGATCCCGCAACGGCTCCAGCGCCTCGATCAGGCGCGGTGGGCCATAGGCGTGAACCGCCAGATAGTTCCAGGTCGGCACCTGGGGTGTCGACGCGCCGTACCAGCGCGGCGAAACATAGGCGTGCGGTCCCTGAAAAATCACCAGGGCCTCGCCGCCCTCGGCCGCCAGGCCTGCCAGGTCGCGCCACTGCGGATTGGCCCGCGCCAGGTGACCCAGCAGCCGGCCCTGTGGACCGCTCTCCGGCTCGAAGATGATCGGAATATGGCTGGCCATCGGCGCCTCGCCGGGCCGGGCGGTCACCAGCAGGGCAAAGTCGTAGCCCTCGATGACCTCCTTGATGATGGCGGGATCGCTCAGCTTGAAAGCGTCGGGAACGAACATGGACGGGCCCCTGGCATGACGGAACAGGGCCAGACGCTAACATTGCCAGTGCCGCCTGCCAAAGAGCCACTTGACCGGTTGGACCTGGCGCCAACCGGCGAGGGTCGCTGTTAGCTGAAGAGAAGGAGACCCCGCGGAAGCGGATCAGACGGCCAGAAAGGCGGCCGTCGTGGCGCAGAAGAGGACCAGGGCCAGCAGGCCCGGTGCCGCCTTGCGCAGAAGGTTGTCCTTGGTCCAGGCTTCGGCCGGCGGCGGGCTGTAGGCCGGGCCCCGGGTGCTGGCCAGTTGGGCGCCGGCCATTTGGGCGCTGGCCGGATGGGGGGCAGCCAGATCGGACTCAATCGTCATGCGGGCGTCTTTCAACTTGCATCCTAAAGCGCAAGGCTAGCGCCAATTTCTAAAGATTTACCGAATTCCTGGGGGGCGACGGGACCGCCGGCCGGTCAGACCTTGCGCTCGACCATCAGCTTCTTGATCTCGGCGATGGCCTTGGCCGGGTTCAGCGACTTGGGGCAGGTCTTGGTGCAGTTCATGATGGTGTGGCAGCGGTAGAGCCGGAAGGGATCCTCCAGATTGTCCAGCCGCTCGCCACGGGCCTCGTCGCGGGAATCGGCGATCCAGCGGTAAGCCTGAAGCAGAATCGCCGGGCCCAGGTAGCGTTCGCCGTTCCACCAGTAGCTCGGACAGGAGGTCGAGCAGCAAAAGCACAAGATGCATTCCCACAGGCCGTCCAGCGCCTCGCGCTCCTCGGGGCTCTGCAGACGCTCGCGCTCGGGCGGCGGCGTGTCGCTCTTCAGCCAGGGCTCGATCGAGGTGTACTGGGCATAGACATGGTTCAGGTCCGGTACCAGGTCCTTGACCACCGGCATGTGGGGCAGCGGGTAGACCTTCACATCGCCCTGGACCTCGCTGATGTACTTGGTACAGGCCAGGGTGTTGGTGCCGTCGATGTTCATGGCGCAGGAGCCGCAGACCCCCTCGCGGCAGGAGCGCCGGAAGGTCAGGGTGGCATCGATCTGGTCCTTGATCTTGATCAGGGCGTCCAGAACCATCGGCCCGCAGTCGTCGAGATCGACCTGATAGCTGTCGATGCGCGGGTTCTGGCCGTCCTCCGGCTCCCAGCGGTAGACCTTGAAGGTCTTCATGCGCGCGCCGCCGGCGGGCGCAGGATGGCTCTTGCCCTCGCCGATCTTGGAATTGGCCGGTAGCGCTAGTTCAACCATGTCGAAAGGCCTCTCCTCGCCGGACCGCCACTAGTAGACCCGCGCCTTGGGCGGGAAGGTCTGTACTTCGTTGGTCAGGGTGTTCAGGTGCACCGGGCGGCTGTCGAAGGCGACGACGCCATCCTCGCCGCAGGTCGCCAGGGTGTGCTTCATCCAGTCGACATCGTCGCGGTCCGGGTAGTCCTCGCGGGCATGGGCGCCGCGGCTTTCGGTCCGGTTCGCGGCCGAGGCCATGGTGACCCGCGCCTGGTACAGCAGGTTGTCGAGTTCGAGCGTCTCGACCAGATCCGAGTTCCAGATCATCGAGCGGTCGGTCACGCCGATCGCCGCGCGCTTGCTCCAGACCTCGGTCAGCTTGTCGACCCCCTCGGCCAGGGACTCGCCGGTGCGGAACACCGCGGCGTGGTCCTGCATGGCGCGCTGCATCTCGGCGCGCAGGCCGGCGGTCGGCAGTTCGCCCTTGGCGTGGCGGAAGTGGTCGAGGCGCGACAGGGCCAGCTCGTCGGCGCCGTCCGGCAAGGGCGGCAGGCTCGCGCCCGGGGTCAGGACCTCGGCGCAGCGCTTGGCCGCCGCGCGGCCGAAAACCACCAGATCGAGCAGCGAGTTGGAGCCCAGACGGTTGGCGCCATGCACCGAAACACAGGCCGCCTCGCCGATCGCCATCAATCCGGGTACCGGGGTGTCCGGATTGCCGTCGCGCGGCGCCACCACCTCGCCGCTGTAGAGCGCGGGGGCCCCGCCCATATTGTAGTGACAGGTCGGCAGCACCGGGATCGGTTCCTTGCTGACGTCGACGCCGGCGAAGATCCGCGCCGATTCGGCGATGCCCGGCAGGCGCTCGTTGATCAGCGCCGGATCGAGGTGCTCGATGTGCAGGTGAATGTGATCCTTCCCCGTGCCGACCCCGCGGCCGTCGCGGATCTCCATGGTCATGGAGCGGCTGACCACGTCGCGGCTCGCCAGATCCTTGGCCGAGGGCGCATAGCGCTCCATGAAGCGCTCGCCTTCCGAATTGGTCAGATAGCCGCCCTCGCCGCGCACGCCCTCGGTAATCAGGCAGCCGGCGCCGTAGATCCCGGTCGGGTGGAACTGCACGAACTCCATGTCCTGCATCGGCAGGCCGGCGCGCAGGACCATGCCGCCGCCGTCGCCGGTCTGGGTGTGGGCGCCGGTGCAGGAGAAATAGGTGCGGCCGTAACCGCCGGTCGCCAGGATCGTCGTCTGGGCGCGGAAGCGGTGGATCGTGCCGTCGTCCAGGTTCCAGGCCACCACGCCGCGGCACTGGCCCTCGTCCATCATCAGATCGATGGCGAAGTACTCGATGAAGAACTCGGCTTGGCGGCGCAGGGACTGCTGATAGAGGGTGTGCAGCATGGCGTGGCCGGTGCGGTCGGCCGCGGCGCAGGTGCGCTGGGCGATGCCCTCGCCGAAATGGGTCGTCATGCCGCCGAAGGGGCGCTGGTAGATCTTGCCCTCCGGCGTGCGCGAGAAGGGCATGCCGTAGTGCTCCAGCTCGAGGATCGCCGGCGCCGCCTCGCGCACCATGTACTCGATGGAATCCTGGTCGCCGAGCCAGTCCGAGCCCTTGACCGTGTCGTACATATGCCAGCGCCAGTTGTCTTCGCCCATGTTGCCGAGCGAAGCGGAGACGCCGCCCTGGGCGGCGACCGTGTGCGAGCGTGTCGGGAAGACCTTGGAGATGCAGGCGGTCTTGAGCCCGGCCTCGGCCAGGCCCAGGGTCGCGCGCAGACCGGCGCCGCCGGCGCCCACGACCACCACATCATAGCTGTGTTCGACGATCTCGTAGGCGCGGCCGAGCGCCGCGGGACCGCCCGCCGTCGGGGTCTCCGTTGATTGGCTCATTGCTTCAGCCCCCGAAGAGAAGGGTCAAGACGGCGAGAATCCCCGTCAGGGCAAGCACGGTCATGACCGCCTTGTTGAGCAGCAGGGCGGCGATCTTGATGCCTTCCGAGGAAACATAGTCCTCGATCACCACCTGCAGCCCCAGGGCGCCATGGTAGAAAGTGGCCGCGATCAGCAGGATCAGCAGGCCGGCCGGCACCGGCGAGCCGGCCCAGGCGAGCATTGCCGCGTGGTCGGCGCCGGACAGGGCGATCACCGAGGCGACGAACCACAAGACCAGTGGCACCAGCGCCAGGGCGGTCCAGCGTTGCGCCCACCAGTGACCCGTGCCCTCCTTGGCGGAGCCCAGGCCGCGCGCCGTGCCGAGGGCGGAGCGAAGCGACATCAGGCGCCTCCCTTCATGACGTAGCCCAGGATCCAGGCCAGCAGGGTCAGGACAAGAGTCCCGATCAAGACCGCCCAGCCCGAGCGGTAGACCGTCGACAGTTCGAAGCCGAGCCCAACATCCCAGAAGAGATGCCGGATCCCGTTACAAAGATGGAAGAACAGCGCGGCGCTCCAGCCGAACAACAGCAAGCGGCCAAGAATCGAGCCCATAAAGCCCTGCGCCGCTTCGAATGCCGCCGGGCCCGAAGCCGCCGCGACCAGCCAGTAGACGAGCAAAAGGGTGCCGACCGCCAGCGCCACGCCGGTCAGGCGGTGCAGGATGGATAGCATGGATGTCAGTTGCGGCCGATAGACTTGCAGGTGGGGCGAGAGAGGTCGTTCCTGGTTCGCCATGAAGTCCTTTTCCCCCGAGTCGTCCCGCGCTTGCCTGACTTATGACGCGGCATCCCCGGCATCGGATGCCGCAGGTTGGTTTATCCCGCCCTTTTGCCCGCGTCAATCTCCGTCGTGCCCGCCAGGTCCCACCCTTTCGCACTGCAACAAGAAAACCCGACTATAGTGGTGGGCCGTTCCGTGGACCGCTAAATGTTGGGATTCCTTGACCTGAGTTTCGCCGGCGCGGGAAACATGTGGAAAAGTTTGTGGACTTAATGTGATTGTTCTGTGCGCCAGACAGCGAACTATGCACAGATAATTGCGCCGCGTGCGACGAATCCGTCTTGCTCCGAACCACGCCCCGGGTGAGCATCAACCATACGCGAAAGCGCCGGTCCACGGCCATCGCGCGGCGGTTTCCCAGCCTCGGCTGGAAAACTCAAGGGTCCTGGAAAGGGAAAGGCTTCGGCCTTGAGCTGACCGGGACTGTGCCCCAAGCGGGTCTTCGGGCTCTGCTTGGTGTCCGGCCTCAGGGTCCGTCCTCGGATCGGCCCTGTGCTTCGGCAGAAGCTCTTCGGAGCCTTCGGTCGGACGTCCGGGAAAGCCTTTCGGGGCTTTTGGTAGTTCAGTCTGTGTGGGCTGCGGCCCACGCGTTCTGGAGTGCCGGTGAAGAACTCTCGTCTTCGGGCGAGTGGTCTTTGGCCAGGGAGGCGGCGATGAGAAGAGCGTCTTCGGGCGCTTGTCGCATCGCACCGCGATGAAAGAGGATCGGGGGCCGAGAATCTCGTCCGGGAGATTCATGGCTTGGTGTGGCGGTTCTAGTGCCCTGCAGGTCTGGGGCCGCTGCTCTGGAACTCACGGCTGGTCGCAAGGCCACCGCGCGGTTCGCTTCGGTTCATCGGGCTCATTGGTGGCAACACCGGTGATGCCGGTGGCCAACTGGGCAAGGGACTCCTTCGGGGGACCCGGTTCGAATCGGACGTAACGCCGCCTTCGGGCAGCGCTTACTTTGGTCCATCGGGACTTTCGGGTTTCGTAAGACCGTGACGATTTGAAGGATGGGACTTCGGTTCCATCCTTGCCCGGTCGGTTCGGGTCAAGTCGGTCCGAGTCGGCGTTGGGGTCGTGCTTGCACGGCCGCGATGCCGCGGAGGGTCGGCGAAAATCGGGACAGGCAGCGGAACGAGCGGCATAGACGCGGGTTTTTCGGAGAGGGTTGCGTCTCCTAGGGGACGCCGGTCTTACGGCTGCCACGGTTGGTCTCGCCAGGCCCGACCGAGGCGCTATAGGACAAGAGAAAACCCCGCCGCTTTCACGTTAAAGAGCCTGTCAGGCTCGTGAGGCGTCGGGGTGTGTCTCTTCCAGGGGCACGGCGCAGAGGGCTTCTTTGAAGTCAACTGCACCCGGCGCCTCACTCTTTAGCAACCTTCGAATCCGCATGCAACAAGATTTTGTGGTTCAGCGAATTTTTTTCACAAGCCCTTGATATTGCCTTATTGAAATTCGGACGCGGACAACCCTGAAAGCCGGCGGCCTGCGCCCCGAGCTAGTGCAGCCAGCTTGGCGCGCGCCAAGCTGACAACGACAAAGCTAGCTGCGGCCGACGATGTACTCCCGCAGGACCTGGGTTTCGGTCTGCAGTTCGTCGAGCCGGTTCTTGACCACATCGCCGATCGAAATGATGCCGGTCAAACGATGATCGTCGACCACCGGCAAGTGGCGGATTCGGCTGCGCGTCATCTCGCCCATGACATCGGTGACGCTGGCCGATGACTGGCAGGTCTTGACCGGCCAACTCATGAAATCGGTGACCCGCATCTCCAAAGCCTGCCCACCATGATCGGCAAGGGCTCGGACGATGTCGCGCTCCGAGAGGATCCCGGCCACCGTGGCACCGTCGTCGCTCACCACAAGAGCGCCGATCCCCTTGAGCTTCAGCAGGCCGACCGCGGTGGCGATGGTCGAGTCGCTCCGTACCGTGGCGATCTCGTTGCCCTTGACCTTGAGTATCTCACTGACATACACGGCATCACCTCCTGGTTGGGATGTCCGACGGTCGAGCACGTTGTCCGCGGCGAGGCCCCGAGTGATCGTGGGGGTAGCTATGGGGCCGCGGGCACGGGCTCCAGGCCCGACCTGTTGAACCGAAGTTTAATGCAAATGCGCGCATGCGTCCATGCGTTGCCCAATTTTGATTCCCGACCCGGTAAAGTGGATCGAGACCTGATGTCCGGCTGCACGCGCTTGCGCGCCGTGGTGCCGGGGCGCCCTCAGGGCGACCGCGGCATCAGCACGGTGTAGTCGAGATCCAGCACCACGCTGGGGTCGCGCCCGCCATTCTCGTCGCGGTCGGGGAAAGTCTCGCAGGGGCGGTCCTTACAGGCCAGGGTGCGCAGACGCAAGGCACCGATGTCGTCGCGACCCGGCAGCGCGATCTTCTCGAGCACCTCCGACCAGGCATAGATCGTGTCGCCGGCGAAACTCGGGGCGCTATGGGTGCCGCCGTTGATGGCGACCAGCTTGAAGGCGTTGGCCAGGCCGTTGAAACTGAGTGCGCGGGCCAGAGAAATAATGTGACCGCCATAGACGATGCGCCGGCCAAAGCGGCTCGACGCGGCGGCGCGGTTGTCGAAGTGGACCTTGGCGGTGTTCTGGTAGAGCCGGGTCGCCAACTGGTGCTCGGCCTCTTCCAGGGTCATGCCGTCGATATGATCGATCTTCTCGCCGACCGCATAGTCGTCCCAGCAGTGGGACGAGCCGGCCAGGGCGGTATCGTAGCCTTCGGCCTTCAGGCCTTGTGGAACCCGCAGGTCGCCGGCCGCGACGCGGGCCGGCAGGTTCGCCGCCACCGGGACCGGTGCCGGGCTCGCCGGATCGCGCTTCAGGACCATGACCCAGCGGATGAACTCGACAACCAGGGCGCCGTCCGCCTTGGTCCCGCGGCTGCGGACCGTCACCACGCCGGTCTTGCCATTGGAGTTTTCCTTGAGCCCGATGACCTCGCTCACCGCCCGCAGATCGTCGCCCGGGTAGACCGGGTCGGCAAAACGGCAGTCGGCATAGCCGAGGTTCGCCACCGCGTTCAACGAGATATCGGGGACGGTCTTGCCGAACACCAGATGAAAGGCCAAGAGGTCGTCGACCGGCGCCGAGGGCAGGCCGAGATCGCGCGCGAAGCCGTCCGAGGAATGCAGCGCGAAGCGCGTGCCGTAGAGCGCGGTGTAGAGCGCCTGATCGCCGGCACTGACCGAGCGCGGCGTGGCGTGCACGATCGTCTGGCCAAACCGGAAGTCCTCGAAAAAATTGCCGCCGCCGGTCTTGTTCATGATCGCGCCCGGTCCCTCCCCTGCATGACCAACACCTAGGCCGCGGCCGCTTCGCGCGCGGCGATCGCATCGGCCATCGCCACCAGGCGCCTGGCGTTGGTCACGTGGAGGTTCTCGATCAGCTTGCCGTCGCAGACCACCACGCCCTGACCGGCGGCCGCCGCCGCGGCGTGGGCTTGAATGATCTTTTTCGACCAGTCCACCTCCTCGTGCGACGGCGCGAAGACCTCGTTGGCGCTGGCGATGGTCTTGGGGTGGATCAGTGTCTTGCCGTCGAACCCGAGCTCGAGGCCCTGATGGCAGGAGGCGGTGAACCCCTCGTCGTCGTCGAGGTCGAGATGAACGCCATCGAGAATACAAAGGTCGTAGCCGCGCGCCGCCAACAGGCAAAGACCGAGACTGGTGAGCATCGGCAGGCGCTCGCGGGTGTGGCCGGCATGGAGGTCCTTGGCGAGATCCGACGTCCCCATGACCAGACAGTTCAAGCGGCGGGTCGAAGCCGCGATCTCTTCGGCATGGAGCATACCGCGCGGCGTTTCCATCATGGCCCAGATCTGCATCTCCGGCGGGGCGCCGAGATCGTCCATCACCGCTTCGACCTGCCGGACCAGATCCGCGCTCTCGACCTTGGGCAAGAGCACCGCATCGGCCCCGCTGGCGCAGACCATGGCAAGATCCTCGTGACCCCAGGCGGTGGCCAGGCCGTTGGTGCGGACGATCAGCTCGCGCTGTCCGTAGCCGCCCTCGGCAAGCGCGCGGGCGATGTTGGCGCGTGCCTCGGCCTTGGCGTCGGGCGCGACCGCGTCTTCCAGGTCGAGGATGTAGCTGTCGGCCGCCAGGCTGCGGGCCTTTTCCAGTGCGCGGGTGTTGGATCCCGGCATGTAGAGCACCGAGCGGCGCGGACGCACGTTCTGGACCATCGTTTCCATCCCCTCAGAGCGGCCCCAAAAGAGCGGCGGGACTATAGCGGCTGGCCCTGGGAGCGCAAGACGCCCCGGCCGGGTGTCGCGCTGGACGGGCCTTCGGAGATGGGCTATCTGGCAAGCCTCCCGAAACCGGACCAGCGGCACCATGGCAGGCAAAACCGTTCTTTCGATTCAGTCCCACGTGGTCTACGGCCATGTGGGCAATGCCGCCGCCGCCTTTCCCCTGGAGCGTCTCGGCCATACGGTCTGGCGTCTCAACACCGTGCAGTTCTCCAATCACAAGGGTTACGGGGACTGGCAGGGCGAGGGGGTACCGGCCGCGCAACTGGCCAACCTGGTTGACGGCTTGGAGGCGCGCGGTGCCCTGGCCGCCTGCGATGCCGTGCTATCGGGCTACGTCGGCAGCGCGGCGGTCGGCGCGGTCATCGCCGATGCGGTTCGCCGGGTGAAGCGTGCCAACCCGGCGGCGCTTTATCTCTGCGACCCGGTGATGGGCGACGAACTGCCCGGCCTCTATGTCGACGCCGGCACCGCCGCCTTCCTGCGTGACGACGCCCTTGGCCTGGCCGATATCGTCACCCCCAACCGCTTCGAGTTGGAGCAGCTCTGCGGCCACCGCGCCGCGGACCTCGCCGCCCTTGTCGCCGGGGCCCGCACCCTGGTCGCACGCGGACCTCACACGGTCCTGGTGACCAGCGTTCCAGCTCCGGGGGCCGATCGCCAGACCATCGCCATGATCGCCGTGACGGCCACCGCGGCCTGGCGTCTGGCGACGCCCTATCTCGTCATGGAACCGATGCCCAACGGCGCCGGCGACGCCGTGGCCGCGCTGTTCCTCGGCCACCTGTTGCAGGGCCGGGACACGCCCGCCGCCCTCGGCGCCGCCGCGGCGGCGGTATTTGCCGTGCTGCGGGCAACCCAGGACGCCGGGACCCGCGAACTTCAGTTGATCGCCGCCCAGGACGCCCTGGTCGCCCCGCCGGATACCTTTCCAGTCGAGCGGCTGGCCTTGTAGTTCCGCCTCGGGTCCGGACCGAGACCGTGGAATAGAATCCTAAGCGGCGCGAATCGAGGTCAAGAACTGGTCCAGGCTGTCGGTAAGGGATTTGGACTGCCCGGCCATGGTGTCAACTTTGCCCATCAGCTGCTCGGCGGCTTGACTGGAACCCTCGGCGGCCTGGCTGACGCCCTGGATGGTACTTGTGATCTCCCGGCTCCCCGTGGCCACCTCTTGAGCGCTGCGGGCAATATCCGTGGTGACCGTGTTCTGCTCCTTCACCGCGGTGGAAATGCCCTGGATGGTGCTGTTGATGGTTTCGATGGCGGTGGCCACGGTGCCGATCGAGGTCGCCGTCTGGTTGGAGACCGTCTGGACCTCTTCAATCTGGCGGCCGATTTCCTCAGTGGCCTTGGCCGTCTGATTTGCCAAGGATTTGACCTCCGAGGCAACCACGGAAAAGCCCTTGCCGGCTTCTCCGGCGCGGGCTGCCTCGATGGTCGCATTCAGGGCCAAGAGGTTGGTCTGCTCGGCGATGTCGCGGATGAGATTGACGACCTCGCCGATCTTGGCCGCGCTCTCGGTCAGGCCCTTGACCACCCCGTTGGTCTGTTCGGCCTGCTGCGAGGTGTCTTGGGCGACTTCGGTGGCCTGGTCGACCTGGCGGCCGATCTCCTGGATCGAGGCCGCCAGTTCTTCCGCCGCAGATGCGACGGTCTGAACGTTCCCGCTTGCCGACTCCGCGGTCGCGCTGACGACGCTCGCCTGTTCCGCGGTGCTCTCGGCGTTCTCGGCGACCGACTGGGTCGTCACCTTCATTTCGGCCACGGCCTTGGACACCGCGTCGACGACGCTCTTCACGTTCGTCTCCAGGTCGTCCGCGAGCGCCAGGGTGGTCTGTCGTTTCTCCTCTTCGACCCTGTGCGATTCCGCGATCCGTTCGTCGTTGAGGCGCTCGATTTCAGCCGCATTGTCCTTGAAAACGGCCAACGCGCGGGCCATGGCACCAATCTCGTCGCCGCGCTCCAGGTTGTCGATAGCGGCATCGATGTCGCCGCGGCTGATGGTCTCCATGGTGCCGGTGAGACCGCTCAAGGCGCTGGTGATCCTTTTGATCGCCAGAAAACCGGCCAGGCTCGTTAGCACCAAGAGACCCAGGGTGAGCAGGATCATCATGTTGCGCATCTCGACGACCGGCGCCATGACCTCGTCCGTCGAGATTTCCGCGACGATCAGCCATTCGGCGCCGTGGAAGTCAAAGGGGGCCGCCGCGATGTTGACCGTGATCCCGCGATAGCTGGCATCGCGGCCGATGCTGACGGCCTCGGACGGCATTGAGAAAGTCTCGGTGATGAAGGGCGAATCGACACGTTGCACCAGGATCGTGGAGTCGCCGGCCGAGCGGGTGTCGTTGCGCATCAGGCGGTCCTGTCCCAGGATGTAGCTCTCGCCGGTCTCGCCCAGACCCGCCGGGTTGGCCATCACGCCGTTGATACGGTTGATCGGCATCTGGAACACCAGGACACCCTCGACCGCGCCGTTATCGCCGACGATCGGTGTCGAAATGAAACTGGCCGGGGCGCCGTGGCTGGGCGCGTAGGGTTTGAAATCGAAGAATTGAAGTGTACCGGCGGTACCGTCGTTGCGCGCCGCGCGAAAGGCATTGCCCAGGTCGCTGTCCTTCCACTCACCGGTCATCAGGTTGGTGGCGTAGTCGAGCTCCTTGAAGACCGTGTAGACCAAGTTGCCCTCGAGGTCGAAAAGGAAGATGTCGTAGTAGTCCCGCTCGCGCAGGAAGCTGCGGAACCAGGGATGATACTGGGCGTGGTATTGGCTGTAGGCCGACCCGTCCTCGGCGGCGTCAAGGTTTTCCTTCTGCCCGGTCGGATGGGGATTTTCGTCGATGTAGAGGCGCTGTAGCTCCGAGGTGTGGCCGCCCTCCAAACGCTCCCATCCTGCTATGAAGTCGCGCAACGCTTGGCGCACATAGGGACTGGCGGCCGTGAAAGCCATGTCCTGATCGATCGAGTCGAGGTAGGTCCTGAGTTCCGATTTGCGGCTCTCGACCACGGCGGAGAGGCGCTCATCGATCCCGGCGACCGTCGCCCGGGATGCTTGTAAATAGTTCGACAGACCCACGCCGGTAACGACGACAAGCGCCGTGAGGATCGTCAAGAGCGGCAGTTTTACGCTCAATTCCAGACGGTTGAATACGTCCATCGGGCGCTTTAGGCCGTGGATAACTCTCTTTCGCATTGATCTGCCCCGTTCTTGTTGTTAGGTCAAAATCCTTCCAAATTGCCGATAGCGTTTTCCCACACAGACGGCAAAGAGGGCCCTGCGCTACAGTGAAAACGGTTTCTAGAATCTTAAAGTTTGAAAGTTTTCCCTGTAGAAAATCAGGGAATGTCCGGTGTTAACTGCGCAATAAGTTAAGTTTTTAAATCTCTATTATAACCGCCAATTCAAGTCGCACTTAGATAGTACAAGAAAATCCACTGCACAACACCGGCTCTTCAAGGTGGCGGTCGTCCCTTGAATTTGACCGGCCTATCAAGGTCGACCGTCGCGTCACCGGCCTAGATTGATCGGCGTGAATTGTGCGCCGGCGAGACCGCGAGGGATCATTCGGCATGATCCGCCGCTTAAGCCCGCCGTAAAACCCGACAAGGCCGGCGTCAAAGGCCGGCCTCGTCTTTCATTCTTTCCCGGTCACGACCGGGTTGCGGTCTCAGGCGGCCCGGACCGCGGCGAGGAACTGACCGACCTTGTCCTTCAGCTCGCTCGACTGTGTCGAGAGCGTGCCGGACAGGCCCTGGACCACGTTGGCGGCCTCGCCGGTCTCGGCGGCACCGCTGTTGACCTCGGTGATGTTCACCGTGACGTCCTGGGTGCCGGCGGCGGCCTGCTGGGCATTGCGCGCGATCTCCTGGGTGGCGGCGCCCTGTTCTTCCACGGCGGCGGCGACCGCCGCCGAGGACTCCGAGATCTGGGCGATCACCTTGGCCACGGATTCGATCTTCTCCGCCGCCAGTCCGGTGGAGGCCTGGATGGCCTCGATCTTGGCGCCGATTTCCTGGGTCGCCTTGGCCGTCTGCCCCGCGAGGTTCTTGACTTCGCTGGCGACCACGGCAAAGCCCTTGCCGGCCTCGCCGGCGCGCGCGGCTTCGATGGTCGCGTTCAGGGCGAGAAGGTTGGTCTGCTCGGCGATATCCTGGATCAGGCTCACCACCGAGCCGATCTCCTCGGCCGAGGCCGACAGTTCCGCCACGGTGGCGTTGGACTGACGGGCCTCATCGGCGGCCTGACTGGTGATCGCGTTCGACCGGGTGACCTGGGCCGAGACCTCGCCGATCGAGCTGGAGAGCTCCTCGGCCGAGGACGCCATGGTCTGCACGTTCGCGGAGGCCTCCTCCGCCGCCGCCGCGACCGCCGTCGAGCGCTCGCTGGTGTTCTGCGCCGTGCCGCTCATGGAGTTGGCCGTGTCGGCCAGTTGGCTGGCCGCCGTGGCGACCTGCTCGAGGAGCGCACTGGAGGTCGCGTCGAAGTCGTGGATCATCTGTTCGATCTCCGCGGCGCGCCTTTCCTTGTTGGCCTGTTCGGCGGCCTGTTCGGCTTCCAGGCGGCGGGCCTCGATCGCGTTCTGTTTGAAGACCTCCACCGCACTTGCCATGTCGCCGATCTCGTCGCTCCGCGCGGCACCCGCCAGCTCGACCGTGGTGTCGCCCTCGGCCAGGCGGGCCATGGCGGCGGTGGTCTCGGAGATCGGCCCGGTGATGCGGCGGGCGAGGAAGACCGCGATGATGGCAACGGCGATCAGCAGCCCGACCGCCACCATGATCATGGTGTTGCGCATGGCAACGACCGGCGCCTCGGCCTCCGACAGGGCGATCTCCGCGACCAGCGCCCAGCGGGTGCCATGGAAGTCCAGCGGCACCGCGCCGGCCATCACATCCAGCCCCCGGTAGCTGGTGACGTCGCCGGCATGAACCTGGTCATTCCGGGCCGACAGGGCGGCATCGATCAGATCGTTCTGTGCCTGGGCGGTCAGGATGGTCGAGTCCTCGGCAAAGCGGGAGTCGTTGCGCAGCAGATGATCGGCACCGACGATGTAGCTCTCCCCGGTCTCGCCCAGGCCGGCTTCCACCGCCATGACGGCGTTGATCCGGTTGATCGGCATCTGGAAGACCAGGACGCCCTGGGTCTCGCCGGCGGCGGTGACGATGGGCGTGGAGATGAAGCTGGCCGGCGCGCCGTGGCTCGGCGCATAGGGCTTGAAATCGAAGAAGTGGAGACTGCCCGCCTTGCCGGCATCCCGTGCCGCGCGGAAGGCGTTGCCCAGGTCGCTGTCTTTCCACCGGCCTCGCATCAGATTGGTCGCGAAGTCCAGTTCCTTGAAGACCGTGTAGACCAGGTTGCCCTCCAGATCGAAGAGGAAGATATCATAGTAGTCCCGCTCGCGCAGGAACTGCCGGAACCAGGGATGGTAGTCGGCATGATAGCCGCTGTAGCGGGAGCCGTCCGCGGCGGCGTCGAGGTTTTCTTTCTGACCCAGGGGGTTGGGGTTCTCGTCGATATAGAGGCGCTGCAGCATCGCGGTCCGGTCGCCGCCCAGGTCCTGCCAGGCCGCCGAGAAATCGCCCAGGGCCTCCTGCACGTAGGGGCTCGCCGCCGTGTAGCGCATGTCCTGTTCAATCGAAGACAGGTAGTCAGTTCCCTGTGAAAAACCCGCAGGCCTTTGTTCTGGCTGATTTAATCGCTGCTCTTAAGTAACGGTGTTTGCAAGAAAGCGGCGTTTCGGCGGGGGTTTTCTTGCGTTTTGGATTCACTTATTCGCCGTTTTGTGATTCCC
>JAJFGK010000136.1 GCA_021776195.1 Kiloniellaceae bacterium
CGGCCTCCGGTGGGGAAAATCAGTCCCAGGGGTGCGTTCCGGCGCTTGCCCGATGCGATGGCATCGCGCCGCACACCGCGCCTTCCCCTGGGACTGATTTTCTCCCATCCTATGGGTTCCTATTCACGCTCATTGGTATAACGGACCCTGAGTCGGGAAGATCGTGGCAGTTAGCATCGGCCCGGCCCCGCTCAGGCGGACTCGGCCGGGGCCTGCGCCTTGCGCCGGAAGGCCGAGGGGCTGCGGCCGAACTGGCGCTTGAAGGCCCGGCTGAAGGCGATGTCGGATTCGTAGCCGACCTTGAAGGCGACCCGGGAGACCGTCATGCCCTGGTCCTGCAACAGCTCGTGGGCGCGGCACATCCGCCAGCGGGTCAGGTAGGCGATCGGCGCCTGGCCGACGGTGGTCTTGAAGTGCTGGGCGAAGGCCGAGCGCGACATGCGGGCCGCCGCCGCCAGATCCTCCAGGGAAAGGTCCCGGTCGAACTGGCCGTGGATCAACCGGAAAGCCCGGACCAGGCGCGGTTCGAAGAGTCCGGCGAGGAAACCCTGGCTTTGGCGCTCCTGGGCGAAGTGAGCGCGGATCACCTGGACCAGCAGGACCTCGGCCAGCTTCTCCGTGACCACCGACGCGCCGGGGCTCTCGCTTTTCAGTTCCCGGATCAGCGCCGGCAGGACCGAACGCAGGGTCTCCGGCGCATAGGTCTCGAAGGATTTGACGTGGATGACCGCGGGCAGTTCGTCGATCAGCGGATGACCCGTGTCGTTGCGGTACTCGTAGTGCCCGCAGATGAGCTCGGTCGCCATCTCGCCCTCGGCAAAGAGCGGCCGGCCGGCCTGCAGGGAGCCCATGAAGTCCGACCCCGCCACCGCGTCGCGGCCCGGGCTGTCGGCCAGGACGTGGGCCTCGCCGCGGGGAAAGAGGAAGACATCGCCGGGCGCGGCCTGAAAGACCCGGCCGGCGGCCTCGAAGACGCAGGGCCCCCGCAGCACCACATGGAACTGGGCCACGGCCCCGCCCTCCAGCCGCATGGCCCAGGGCGCCCAGAAACTCCGCGCGAAGTAGACGCAACTCTTCAAGCGGATCAGCCGCAGCACGTCGCTCAGTTCGTCTTCCATCCGGAGGTCTCCGCCGAAACTGGCGAAGCTTAGCGCAAATCGGCCAGGGCATCCGGATCTTTCGCCGTTTCTGGACGATCGGTATGCAAAACTGGAAAAACGGTCATTATCATCGCATCCGGTTGGATCGACACTCCCAGGACCCCATCAACCCCCTCGTATCGGAGTGTCACACATGGCTAGAATTTCTCTCACCTCGGGCGTCAAAACGCGGTTCCTCACGGCCCTGGGCGCGGCCGCCGCGCTGCTACTGTCGGGCTGTGCCGCCAACGCGGGGTCCGACTTCGACGCGAACAAGGATGTCGCCAGGCCGGGCTGGCAGCTGACCTACGAGAACATCAATCCGATGATCAAGATGGCCACGGTCTACGGCGACAAGTCCAAGGGCGCCCACGGGACCTTCGGACGCTTTCCACCCAATTTCGCCACGCCGCTCCACACCCATACGGGCGCTTATCATGGCGTGGTGATCAAGGGCGTGATGACCAATCCCTTCGCCGGCGAAGAGAACCCGCCGACCATGGAAGCCGGTTCCTACTGGTACGTGCCCGCCGGCTCGCCGCACCGGACGACCTGCGTCTCGCAGGTGCCTTGCGAGTTCTACTTCTACGCCGATCAGGCCTTCGACTTCACGCCTGTGCAGTAAATCCCACCGTTCGGCGCGACGGGTCCGGTACGTGACTACCTTATCTTGCCTCACTTCCGGACCCACTCGGACGGGCTATCGAACGATGCCCCGACGCAAACGCATTTCCGAAAGTACCCAAGACACTATAATCAATCCATGGAATCATCGAAAATTGGCGAACTTCCTATCCTCATGTGCGATGATTCGAAGCGGAGAGGATAACAGAAAGGAGACCTCTTCTCGCTGGAAGCGATGGCGCCCTCGAATCTCGAATTCGAACACTAAGCAACCGAAAAATGCCGCTCTCATCGGCTAGCAACAAACGGCAAAAAAGATTGGTCAAGTGCGTATGGAATATCGCTAAAAGTATTTTCGAGAGTGTAATCAGCTTCAATTCCTTCGACTTTTTCCCTTAGCTCCTGTTCCCTCGTAACGTCCTCTTTAGTCCAATGCGAAACTCGAACAAGTTTCTCGTAGTGCGCCCGATCGTGAAAAGCACCGTACTTAGCCCAAATCGCGAAAACGCCCGCTGAATTGGCCATGAGTATGTCGCGCGCCATACTATCACCAACATAAGCGGTCTCGTTCGGCAAAACGCCCTCCTTGCGGCAAATCTCACGAAGAACACTCGGATTAGGCTTCCTCTGGTGGTGTGATAACTCCACCACCTTGTGAAGAGGGAAGCGCTCCAGCCATCTGTTGCCCGTCTCCGGATCAGGATGTTCCGAGTTCGGGCGCTCCCTACAGTAAATCCGACGAAAATATTCCGTTAGCTCTAGCCTAGTTAGCCTATCAACCACGGCATACAGTTTGCTTTCTGTGTGGGCCACTAGGGTCACGCCCGACTGTGCGAGTGCCTCTAGCCCCTCCCGAACACCCGGATAGAGTTGCAAGTTTTGTCTTCGAGCTGAATTGAATGCATGAAATGCAGAGTCAAGCTCCTTCGCCACCTCTTTTCTTGGCAGGCCACCAAAGAGCCTTCTTATCGTCTGTGTCTCTAGTAGCGAAAACGGATGCTCTGAATCATGATGGTGCTTGTGAACACTACGGAAGTCATCGAGCAGGGACTCCCGGTCACACTGCGTAATTTTCACGACTTCTTCAACCATAGCGTAAAAGGCCGGCACGAAATAGCTCACCCAATCATAGAGTGTGTTGTCCAAGTCACAAACTAGCAGCTTTCTATCCATTGGTTTCCGCACCGATTGGTTCGCCTGAAGGTGTGTCCGGGCCCACTTCTGGGACAGTGATCCCTACTGAGGGCTCGGCCAAATTATAGTCAAACCACAATGGCAAATTCGTTACCAAGAATAAAGATAAAGCCGCTATCCATAAAAATCGCGTTGTATAGCTATAGAATTGTCGAATTTTATCTTCAGCAGTGATCATCATTTTTCCAGTATACTCGTATTTTCCAGTACCCGAAATCATCTTCCCTGCATCTTGGTAGCGACTGTAATGCGAAATCGTCTGTGTCATGCCCTTGTTGAGATCAAATATCTGCTTCATGTAATTCTGCTCGAAATCTTCTCCGAAAGTGACAGCACCGCGCAACATTCGGTGGTAGACATTTAAATCTAGACCTCGTACAGCAGCTAGGGCAGCCCAAGCACCAAGAACTAGTACTACTGATATATGGATCTGAAACACAAAATATTTAAAGTTCACTGGGAAGGTGAAATCACCACCCCGACTTAACAGAACGATACCTACGCCTAAAGCAGCGGCGACGAATGTAAGGCCAAGTTGGCGAGATTTAACAGACATCTCGTTGAAGTGCATCTGTGTATCAACAACCTTAGCCCATATAGTGATGCACTTCTCCTGCTCCTCTGGCGTTAGGGTCATGTGCTGTATCCCCTCGCTCCGCAATGCCTGTACCAGAAAATCGTACGAACTCTATCACATACCAGCGGCTCGCCAAGAACCGACTACGTGGGCTTGAAACAGGCGCCAACTCAAATCCTCACGTTGGATAAGAGTGCGCGAAAGTTCGGGCGACTGGAGGGTATGGGTTAAACTATGGGAGCTACGCCGCGTCCAAGAAAAATGCTTTGCGGCGCGACAAACGCGGACGTACCGTCGTGATTCAGATTACACGAAATCTCAAAACCAGTTCGCCGACCAACTGTCCTTTCCCTCACGCCGCGCGCCGGGTCGCCTGGGCGACGCTGGCGCCCAGGTCCGAGGGGTGCTCGACCACCAGGACCCCGGCCTCGCGCAGGATGCCGGCCTTCTCCACGGCGCTCTCGCCGAAAGCCTGGATGATCGCCCCGGCATGCCCCATGGTGCGGCCCTTTGGCGCGCTCAAGCCGGCGATGTAGGCGATCACGGGCTTGCTCATCTGCTCTTGAATGAAGCGCGCCGCCTCGGCCTCCTGCGGCCCGCCGATCTCGCCGATCATCAAGACCGCCTCGGTCTGCGGGTCGGCCTCGAAGAGCGCCAGGATATCCTTGAAGGAGCTGCCGTTGATCGGATCGCCGCCGATCCCGACCGAGGTCGTAACGCCGATGCCGCGCTCGCTCATCTGGGCCGCGGCCTCGTAGCCCAGGGTGCCCGAGCGGGTCACCAGGCCGACCTGGCCGGGGCTGTAAATGTGACCCGGCATGATGCCCATCATGGCAGCGCCCGGCGTGATGATGCCGGCGCAGTTGGGCCCGACCAGACGCATCCGGGCTTCGTAGCGGTAGCGCCTGAGGTAGCGCTTCACGGTGATCATGTCCTGGGCCGGGATGCCGTCGGTGATCGCCACGCAAAGCGTGATCCCGCAATCCGCCGCCTCCATCATGGCGTCGGCGGCGAAGGGCGGCGGCACGAAGACCGCGCTGGCCGTGGCGCCGGTCTCGGCGACCGCCTCGCGCAGCGAATCGAAGACCGGCAGGCCGCACACGCTGGTGCCGCCCTTGCCCGGCGTGACGCCGCCGACCAGGCGGGTGCCGTAGTCGAGCATCTCCTGGGTGTGGAACTGGCCGATGCGCCCGGTGATCCCCTGGACCACCACCGGCGTGTCTCGATCGAGCAGGATGCTCATGCCGCCCTCCCCGCGCTCTTGGCGCCCTTCGACGTTTTCTGCCAGGCCTCGACGATGCGCTCGGCCGCCTCCGCCAGGGAGTTGGCCCGGACGATCGGCAGGCCGCTTTCCGACAGGATCAGCCGGCCCTCCTCCACATGGGTGCCGGCCAGGCGAACCACCACCGGCACCTGGGGTTCGGTCCGGCGGATCGCCTCGACGATGCCCTCGGCGACCCAGTCGCAGCGGTTGATGCCGGCAAAGACGTTTACCAGGATCGCCTCGACCCCCGGATCCGACAGCACCAGTCGGAAGGCCTTGGTGACCCGGTCCGGCGAGGCGCCGCCACCGATGTCGAGGAAGTTGGCGGGCCGGCCGCCGGCCTGCAGGATCATATCCATGGTCGCCATGGCCAGCCCCGCGCCGTTCACGATGCAGCCGATCGACCCGTCGAGCCCGACGTAGTTCAGGCCGCGGTCGGAGGCCGCGGTCTCGCGGCTGTCCTCCTGGGACTTGTCGCGCAGCTCGGAAATCTCGGGATGGCGAAACAGCGCGTTGGTGTCGAAGGTCATCTTGGCATCGAGGGCCAGCAGCCGGCCGTCGCGTGTCACTGCCAGGGGATTGACCTCGACCATGGTGGCGTCGAAGGCGCGGAAGGCCTCGTAGCAGCCGAGGATCGCCGCCGCGGCACGGCTCACGAGCTGCGCATCGAGGCCCAGGGCAAAGGCGATCTCGCGCGCCTGGAAGGCCTGCATACCGACCGCCGGCTCGATCGAGACGCGGATCAGGCTGTCGGGCCGATCGCGGCTGATCTCCTCGATCTCCATGCCGCCGGCGGCCGAGGCGACCACCATGACCCGCTCGGTCTGACGGTCGAGCACGAAGCCGAGATAGACCTCGCGCTCGATGTCGGCGGCCTCTTCGACAAAGAGGCGATAGACGCCGCGGCCGCGCTCGCCGGTCTGCTCATTGACCAGCTTGCGCCCGAGCAGGGCGTCGGCCGCATCCCAGACCGCGTTGCTGTCCTCGCAAAGCACGATTCCGCCGACCTTGCCGCGCCCGCCGGCATGGACCTGGGCCTTGACCACCCAGCGCTCGCCGCCGATTTCGCTGCTGCGGTAGACCGCCTGTTCCGGGCTGTAGGCCAGCCCGCCCTGGGGCACCGGCACGCCGAAACGGGCGAGCAGGTCCTTGGCCTGATACTCGTGAATTTCCATGCCCTTGATCCCTCTGCCGAGAAAGGTTGCTTGTGCTACTAAGCCGCGGCCCGGGCCGCCTCGAGCGGCAGCGCGGGCGCGGTCCGGCGCAGGTACTCGCTGGCCGCTGCGACCCCGCTGCCGGCCTCCAACGGAAAGCCCAGATCTCGCATGGTCATCTCGGCGCCAACCAGGGCGCTCATGATCATCAGCTCGTTGAGATCGCCCAAATGGCCGATGCGGAATAGCCGGCCGGCGACCTGGCTCAACCCGACACCGAGCGACAGGCCGTAACGCTCGTAGGCCAGCCTGGCCACGGCGGTGCCGTCGAAACCCTCGGGCACCATGATCGCGCTCACCGTGTCGGAGTGCCACTGGGGGTCCTTGGCGCAGAGCGTCAGGCCCCAGCCCCACACCGCCTGGCGCACCGTCTCGGCGAGCCGATGGTGGCGCCGGAAAACGTTCTCCAGTCCCTCCTCCAGCAGCAGGTCGACCGAGGCGCGCAGACCGCGGATCAAGGTCAGGGGCGGCGTATAGGGGAAGTAGCCGTCCTTGTTGGTCGCCGCCATGTCCTTGAAGTCGAAGTAGCAGCGCGGGCAGCGGGCGCGGGTGGCGGCCTCCAGCGCCTTGGGGCTGACGCAGAGGATGGCCAGGCCGGCCGGCATCATGAAGCCCTTCTGGGAGCCGCTGACCGCGACATCGACGCCCCATTCCTCCATGCGGAAATCGATCGAGGCGATGGAGCTGACCCCATCCACGAAGAGCAGTGCCGGGTGGTCCAGCGCGTCGAGGATTTCACGCACCCCGGCCACCGGGCTGGTGACGCCGGTCGCGGTCTCGTTGTGGCAGACCAGGACGACCTTGATCTCGCAGGCCTTGTCGGCTTCCAGACGGCGGCGGTATTCGGCCAACGAAACCCCCTCGCCCCAGGGGCGCTCGACCGCCTCCACCGCCATGCCGTGGCGCTGGCAGAGGTCGATCCAGAGATGCGAGAACTGACCGAAGCGCGAGGCCAGGACCCGGTCGCCCGGCGACAGCAGGTTGGTGATCGCAGCCTCCCAGCCGCCGGTGCCCGTGGCCGGGTAGAGAAAGACCTGGCCGGTCTCGCTCTTGAACACCTTCTTCAGGTCCTCGAAGAGCGGCAGGGTGAAGGCCGGCAGGTCCGGGGCGCGTTGATCCTCCATGGGCCGGTCGATGGCCTGGCGGATACGGTGCGGCACGTTGGTCGGCCCCGGGATGAAAATGCTGTTGGTTCCAGGCATGGGACGGGCTCCCGTTCGGTTTGGGTTTCTTCGCTAGTGTCGAAACAGACAGCGCTAAAGCGCGTTGTAGACGCTCTCCTCGACCCGGCGCAGGGCCAGGACGAAATCGGACTTGCCGAGGCTGCGGCCCTTGTCGGACCGGCGCCGGGCCAATTCGCGCGCGACGACGCGGCCGATCTCTTCGGGCTGCTCGACAACAACCACACCGGCCGCGCGCAGGGCGCCCACCTTGCGCGCCAGGGCGATTCCGCTCAGTTGCACGACGCGCGGATCGTCGGGGGCCGCGGAGACATCGTCCTCGGCGAGGGCGTCCATCAGGAAAGCCACGACGGGCTTACGAAAACTCACGGAACGAAGATAGGCGGCGGCCTCGTCCTCGACCCGTCCGTCGCCGTCACCGACCAACACCACGGCCCCGGTCGCCGGATCGTCCTTCAGGCCGGCCAGGCTGGCGGCCATGGTCCGCCGATCCAGGGGCCGGGCTCCGAGGTCGACAATGCAGGATTGACCGAGGCCTTGGGCGGAGGTCTGCAAGGCGGCGTCGTAGGCCAGCGGCGCCGAGCGCGACAGGATCGCCACCGGGCCCGGGCTCTGCATCGCGCTCTGCAGGAACCCGACCTGGCCTTGGCCGGGGCAAACGAGACCCAGGCTGCCGGGGCCAATCACCCGGGTCGAGCGGCCCTCCAGCGCGGCGCGGATGGCCTGGCGGTCCTGGTAGAAGAGCTCCTCGCTGAACACGACGATCAACTCGAAACCGGCGGCGATGCAGTCCAGCAGAACGGCCCCGGCCCGCTCCGGCGGGCTGAGAACCGCTGCGACGGTCGCGCCGCTCCGCCTCCGGGCCTCGGCCGCGGCGGCAAAGCGAGGCACCGAGCCCAGCAGCCAGTTGGGCGCGGCGGAAGTCTTCGGGCCCCTTGGCGCGAAGTCGGGTTCGACCGCGGCCACGATACGCTGGGCGAAGAAGGGGAGCCGTTCGAAGCGGTCGCCGCGCAACGCGGAGGCGCCGCCGAAGACGGCGATGCGGGCGGTCTCGTCAAGGTAGATGGACATGGCGGCACTCCCAATGGTTCGCGGCGGCCCCGGAGCTTGCCAAGATCGCGGCAGGCACCACGGATTAACCAAGCCAGCGATCATGGGCAGGCAGGGCACGCCGGAGAACACCCCTCCTGGCGGGGTACCGAAGTTATTCAGGTGGGAGAAAACTGTTTGGAGTGGCGGGACAACCGGCTCCATTAGGATGGTAATTTCCCATCCTTTCTGATAGGGTCCTAGGAAGGGGTCGAAATCGCGTCGCTTGCGGAAGATCATCGGTCGGTGCCGGAGCGATCTTGCCGAAACCGGACTTCTAAAGCAGGGGGCGGCCCGCGACAGCAACCAAGGCCCGCGACAGCAACCAAGGGAAGTGACATCGACATGCGGCCCGAGCGATGGGATGGCGTTCCAATCAAGGTGGCACTGGCCGACAAGAACCCGTTGGTTCGCAAAGGCCTGGGCGGCCTGTTCGACGCCGATCCACGCTTTTCCCTGGCGATCACGGTCAAGGATGCCCAGTCCTTTCTGGTCGCGGTCGAACAGAACGACGTCGACGTGGCGGTGATCGGCTGGGTGCTGCCGCCCTTGGGCGGCGCCGCCGTGCTGGACAATCTGCGCGAACGCGGTCAGGGGCCGCGCGTCGTGGTCTATTCGGGCAGCAGCGATCTGGACACACCGCGCAAGGTCATGGCCTGCGGCGGCGCCGGCTTCTGTTCCAAGAGCGATGAGCCCGAACAGTTGATCGAGACGGTCCACGCCGTTGCCGGCGGCAAGATGGTCTTTCCCTTCGTCGACGTGCGCAGCCTGCACAACGACCCGCTGCAGCATCTGACCCCCAAGGAGCGCGAGCTGCTCGCGGCGCTCGCCACCGGCCGCACCAACAACCAACTGGCCAGCGATTTCGGCGTCTCGGTCAACACCGTGAAGTTCCACCTGCGCAATCTCTTCGACAAGCTATCAATCCACAACCGCACCCAGGCGGTCGCCGCCTACTACGCTTCGTTGGGTAACTAGGCTCTGTTGACGATTGCCGCCCAGGGAATGTCATTCCGGAACCCGGTTCGGCCCCAATCTTCGATTTGGCTGTCGAACCGTGGTATCCGGAATCTCGGGCCGACGCCTGATCTCAGTTCCGCCGAGATCCCGGCTCGCTGATTTTCCTTCCCAAATCGAAGATTTGGAGGAAAGTCGTGTCCGGGATGACCGCCCTTCGTCCACAAACCTTGGCACCAACGGCACCAGTTGCGGCTCTAACTGGCCAGCACCCGTTCGATCTCCAGGCCATAGGACAGCAGGCGCTCGTCCTCGCCGCCCGGAGCGCTGAACAGGATCGAGGTCGGCAGACCGCCGCCATCGAAGCCGTTGGGCAGGGCCAGGCCGCAGGTCCTGAAGAAGTTGCCGATCATGGTGTTGCGCAGGGTCTTCAGGTTGGTCGCGTGATAGAGTTCTTCGTCCGCCTCCAGGGGCGCGATCGCCGGTGCCGCGTGGGGGGTGGTCGGGAACACCAGCAGGGCGCCGTCGAGCGCCGCATAGAGCTCCCGTTGCAGGGACTTGCGGCTTTCGACGATGGTGATGGTGTCGAGCGCGGTCATGGTCTCGGCCCGGGCGATGCGCGAGACGATGCGCTGGTCGATGCGCGCCCGGTCCGGCCCCGCCATGGCGACCCGGTGAATGTGGTAGGCCTCCGCCGCCGTCAGGGTGCCGTTCTCGACGGTGATTCGCTGCATCTCGTCGAATGCGGGGAAATGCCGTCGCGTCACCCGGGCGCCGGCCGCGGAAAGTCGGCCCAAGGAATTCTCGAAGTTGGCCGCGACGGCCTCTTCCACGCCCTCGAAGACGACGTTCTCCGGCACCGCCAGCTCGAGCCCGGACAGGCCAGCGCGCGCGATCGGGCTGGTCGCCGCCCGGCGCAGGGCCATATCGATCAGGATGCAGTCCTCCACCGAACGGGCCAGCGGCCCGATGGTGTCCAGGGTATAGGAGAGCGGAAAGACGCTGGTCTTGTCGATGCGGCTCTCGGTCGACTTGTAGCCCACCAGACCGTTCAGCGAGGCCGGGATACGCACCGAGCCGCCGGTGTCGCTGCCGATCGCGATCGGCGCCAGGCCGGCGGCGACGGCCACCGCCGAGCCCGAAGAAGACCCGCCCGGCACGCGCGGTGTCGCCTTGTCATGAGGGTTGGCCGGGGTGCCGAAGTGCATGTTGATGCCAAGGCCCGAGTAGGCGAACTCCGAGAGGTTGGCCTTGCCCAGCACCACCATGCCGGCGTCGGCCAGATTGACGGCGATGGGCGCGTCGGTCTTGGCCGGTGGCGCGTCGCGGTAGAGATCGGAGGCCGCCGTGGTGACGGTGCCTTCCAGGTCTACCAGGTCCTTCCAGGCGAGCGGGACGCCGTCCAGCGCCGAAGCCGGCCGGCCTTCCTTCAGGCGGCGAGCCGCGGCCGCCGCTTCGCGCAGCGCGCGCTCGCGGGTGACGGTGATGAAGACCTTGTCGTCGGGCCGCGCCTCGATGGCCTCCAGGAACCACTCGGCCACGGCGACCGCATCCAGATCGCCGGCCTGGAGCAGCCGTCCCAGGCTCGCGGCCGATAGCCGCGCGAGAGTGTCCATCGCTGTCATGACCCTGCCCCTTTGATATCTTTTCTATTTTCTCGCTAGTCGTCGGTCGGTTCCGCCGTACCAGCGGTAATCTTTTTCAGGTAGGCGATCAAGTGGGCGCGGTCCTCGGCCGAGGGCATCCGCTGCAAGGGCATCTTGCTGCCGGGGGTGAAGACATCTGGCCCCTCGGCGAAGAGACGGTCGATGGTCTCGGCCGACCAGCGGAAACTGGCGCCGGACAGAGCCTCGGAATAGTTGTAGCCGTTGTAGCCACCGGCCACGCGGCCGAACAGGCGGTGCAGATTGGGGCCGGCCCTGCGAGGCCCATCCGGGACCACCGAATGGCAATTGGCGCACGTCTGGAACAGCTTGGCGCCCCGCGCGTCTTCCGGCGCGATGCTCTCCTGTCCGGTCTCGGCCGCGGTGGGCGTCGCGCCGATCTCGACCTGCCGGTCCAGATCCCACACCCGCGCCACCGCATCCGAACCGGCGGAGAGCAGCGGCCCCTCGTCCGCCGCGAAGGCCAGGGACCAGACCGTATCGCTGTGGCCATAGAAGCTCCGGAGCAGACGGCCTTCGCGCAGATCCCAGAGATTGACCGCCTTGTCGATGCCGCCGGTCGCGGCGAGGCTGCCATCGGGGGAAACGGCGAGCCCCAGTATGGGGCCACGGTGCGAGTGAAACTGACGCGACAGGACACCGGTGGTCAGATCCCACAGCCGCAAGGTCTCGTCGACCGAGACCGAGAGCGCGGTCAGGCCGTCGGGCAGGAAGGCCACGCCGGTGACCGCGAAGTCATGGCCGGTCAAGGATTGCAGCAGCTGTCCTTCGGGGACCCGCCAGACACTGATCGCGGCATCGGACCCGCCCGACAGGAGCAGACGGCCATCGGGCGAGAAGGCCACGGCATTGGGGTTGCTGCGCAGTCCGTCCAGAACCGGGCCGGCGCTCGGGTCGGCGAGATTCCAAAGGCGAATGGTCCGGTCCCACCCCGCCGATGCCGCCCAATTCCCATCGGGCGAGACCGCGAGGGCGGCCACCTTGCCCTGGTGGCCGCGCAAGACCTCGAGCGGGCGGTCCTGGTCCACGTGCCAAAGCCGCAGGGTGCCGTCGTCGCCGGCGGAGAGGAAACGCCGTCCGTCGGGCAGGAAGGCAACCGAGTTCACCGCCGCTTCATGGTCGTCGAAGACCCGGAGCGCGCGCTGTTCGGCAATCGACCAGAGGATCAGACGATAGTCGAAAGAGCCGGTGACGGCGAGACGGCCGTCGGGCGACACCGTCACGCACTTGACGAAGCCGCCGTGGCCCTCCAGCGCCGCCTGAAGGGGCCCGGCCCCGAGGGCCGCGAGACAAAAGGTTATCGACAACAGACTCCGCCGGATCGAGGCGACAGTGCCCCTCGCCCTGGATGCCAGGGCCGTGGCAGACCGTCCTCGCGGATACCGCTTCACGGGTCCCGAACGCTACTCTGCCGCCTGGGTCCCGTGATCGCCGTTCCCGGCGAAGGGCTCCGGCAAGGGTTCGCCCTTGGTCTCGGCGACCCAGACATTGTGATGTTCGCGGGCCCAGTTTTCGTCGACCTGACCGCTTCCCATGGCATCGAAGGCCCCCTCCATGCCAATCGAGCCGATGTAGATGTGGGCGATGATGACGGCGATCATGATGAGCCCGACCAGGGCGTGCCAGATTTGTGCGTACTGCATCTCCTCCATCGCCGACAGTCCGGTGGGCAGATCGAAGCCGATGGCGTTCAGCACCACGAAGGTGCCGTCGAACAGGGCCATCTGGAAGGGAAAGAGCAACGCGACGCCGGACAAGGACAGCGATCCGCCGCCGACGATGACCAACCAGAAGATCACCTTCTGGCCGAGATTGAACTTGCGCGACGGCGGGTGGACTCCCTTGACGAAGAGGCCGCCCAGTTTCAGCGCCCAGGCCAGATCGTACTTGTTGGGAATGTTGTGGCGCAGCCAGATCACCAGCATCAACACGATGCCGACCATGAAGGAGAAGGCCAGGAAATTGTGGGCGTACTTGCCGGCGATCATCACAGCGCCGAAGGCGCTCCCCCCGATCAGGGGCAGCAGCAGGAACTTGCCGTAAAGCAGGTTGAGGCCGGTCAGCCCGAGAACCACGAAAGAGCTGGCGGTCAGCCAATGAACGAAACGCTCGAAGCCATTGAAGCGCTCCATGGTGTGGCCGCTCGGGCCGGCCTCGATTCTGATCCGACCGCGAAGCAGGAAGAACAGGGCCAGCAGAGCGACCATACCGGCCAGGGCCCAGACGCCGACTTCAACGACGGTCCGATTGCGCAACTCGCGCCAGTTCTGTCCCTGGGTCTGGATCATCACGCCGGACTGTTGATTGGGGATCGTCACACCGCCCTGCAAGCCGTCCTTGACGGCGCGCCAGATCTCCGCGTCGCTGCTCACGCCAAGGTGCCCGCCTGGGACATTGCCGCCGACCGGCTTTTCGGCCTCGACCGATCGGTCGTCGCTCTGGGCCAGGGCCTGACCGCCATCGACGGCGCCGCCAAGGATCACCATCACGCTCAGCGCCACGGCCAAGGCCACGGTCTTGGTCAGGGCGCGCACAGGCTGCGAGAAACCATGTGGGCCGTACCAGGACTGCACCATCTTCGTCATAGCACCGATACCTTTGTTGTTTTGACGGAACACCCCTTTTGGGTTTGCCCCATCGCCATATCCCCGCCCACAGCCTTTCTATAACAGACCGGCGCCCCGAGTCGACGCCAGTCTTGCGCCGGTTGGAGCCAGCCAACTCAGGCACGATCGTGTCGGGTTCTGATCCGGCTATCTGGAGTCTATCTCAAAACGAAATGTCTATTATCAATAGTTTGCAGGCATGACCTCATCCTATGGTGTCACCCTCGGGCTTGACCCGAGGGTCCAGGATAAGTGCGTTGCGAGCGGTTCCTGGATTGCCGAATCAAGTCCGGCAATGACAACGAGGTAGGTCGACTAGCCCTAAACCACTGAATTGGAACAACCCTTGAAGCACTGCCGGCCTTGTGACGGGCCACACAGCACTGCCTGCCGATCATGCGTGGATCAACCGCGACGCAACGATCCAATTGGAGCCATCCATCCGCCAGAAGCAACGGGCGGGGCTCCCGAAAGAGAGCCCCGCCCGCCGATGAGATCAGGATCCCGACTTCTGCTGGTAGGCCGTGCCCCAACCCCAAGCGCCCGACCCGAAGCCTCGGGCCACGACACGCTCGCGGTAGATACCGGACACGATATCGCCATCACCGCCCAGCAGGGCCTTGGTGGCGCACATCTCGGCACAGAGCGGCAGCTTGCCTTCGGCAAGCCGGTTGCGGCCGTACTTCGAGAATTCCGCGCTCGAGTTGTCCGCCTCCGGACCGCCGGCACAGAAGGTGCACTTGTCCATCTTGCCGCGGCTGCCGTAGTTGCCGGTCTGCGGGAACTGCGGTGCCCCAAAGGGGCAGGCGTAGAAGCAGTAGCCGCAGCCGATGCAGAGGTCCTTGGAATGCAGGACCACGCCTTCTTCGGTCTCATAGAAGCAATCCACGGGGCAAACCGCCATGCAGGGTGCGTCCGAACAGTGCATGCAGGCGACCGAGATCGACCGCTCGCCGGGCTTGCCGTCGTTGATGGTGACGACCCGGCGGCGGTTTACGCCCCAGGGCACCTCGTGCTCGTTCTTGCAAGCCGTGACACAGGCATTGCATTCGATGCAACGTTCCGCATCACAGAGGAACTTCATTCTTGCCATCGATCATGCCTCCCTTAGGCTCGTTCAATTCGACAGAGGGTGCACTTGGTCTCCTGCATGTTGGTGACCGAGTCATAGCCATAGGTCTGCGCCGTGTTCGACGCCTCGCCCAGGACATAGGGGTCGGCCCCCTCAGGATACTTGTGCCTTTGGTCTTCGCCCATCCAATGACCGCCGAAGTGGAAGGGCATGAAGGCGACGCCCTGACCGACACGATCGGTCACCAGCGCCTTGACCTTCACCTTCACATCCTCGCCGGCGGGCGAATGGAGCCAGACCATCTCGCCATCCCTGATGCCGCCGTTGTTGGCATCGACCGGATTGATCTCGACGAACATATCCTGCTGGAGCTCGGCCAGCCACGGATTGGAGCGAGTCTCCTCGCCGCCGCCCTCGTACTCGACCAACCGGCCTGAGGTGAGGATCGTCGGGAAGTTCTTCGAGTAGTCGACGTCCTGGATGGATTTGTAGAGGATCGGCAAGCGGTACATCTTGCGATCCTCGTAGGTCGGATAGTCGGCCACCAGGTCACGCCGCGGGGTGTAAAGCGGCTCGCGGTGCAAGGGCACCGGATCCGGGAAGTTCCACACCACGGTGCGGGCCTTGGCGTTGCCGAAGGGGGCGCAGCCGTGCTTGATGGCGACGCGCTGGATCCCGCCCGACAGGTCGGTCTTCCAGTTGGTCTTTTCCCCGGCGATGCCGTCGATCACCGCCCGTTCCTCGGCCGTGAGATCCGTGTCCCAGCCGAGCTTCTGCAGCATGGCCATGGTGAACTCGGGATAACCGTCCTCGATCTCCGATCCCACCGGATAGCTGCCCTCGGCCAGCAGGTTCTCGCCTTCCCGCTCGACGCCGAAACGCGCCCGGAAACAAAGACCGCCCTCGGCCACCGGCTTGGAGGGATCGTAGAGCACCGGCGTTCCCGGATGGCCCATCTCCGGCGTGCCCCAGCAGGGCCATGGCATGCCGTAGTACTCGCCATCGGCCGGACCGCCGCGCGCTTGCAGGGTGGTGCGGTCGAAGGTGTGCTGGTTGGCCATATGGAGTTTCAGCCGCTCGGGCGATTGGCCGGTGTAGCCGATCGTCCACATGCCGCGGTTGATTTCGCCGGTGATGTCCTCGACCAGCGGCTCGCCGCTTTCCTCGTTCACCTTGATGTTCTTGAACATCTCGTCGGCGAAACCGAGTTTCTTGGCGAGCAGGTAGAGGATCGTGTGGTCGGGCTTCGATTCGAAGAGCGGATCGAAAACCTTGTCACGCCACTGGATCGACCGGTTGGACGCGGTGACCGACCCGTAGGTCTCGAACTGCGTGGCCGCCGGCAGGAGATAGGTGCCCTCCTTGCGATCCTGCATCACCGCCGTCATGGTCGGATAGGGATCGATGACGACCAGGAGGTCGAGCTTTTCCATCGCCGTCTTCATTTCCGGCAGACGGGTCTGCGAGTTCGGCGCGTGGCCGTCGAAGACCATGGCCCGCAGGTTGTCCGGCTGGTCCATGTTGGCCTTGTCCTCAAGGACCAGGTCGAACCAGCGCGCCACCGTCACACCCTTGGACTCCATCAGCTCCTTGCTGTGGAAACGGCCCAACAGGTAGTCGTAGTCGACGTCCCAGACCCGCGCCCAGTGCTTCCAGGACCCGGTCTTGATGCCGTAGTAGCCCGGCAGTGTGTGGGACAGCACGCCCAGATCGGTGGCACCCTGCACGTTGTCGTGGCCGCGGAAGATATTGGCGCCGCCGCCCTGGGTGCCGATCGTGCCCAACGCCAGACCCAGGATGCAGTAGGCCCGGGTGTTGTTGTTGCCGTTGGTGTGCTGGGTCCCGCCCATGCACCAGATGATGGTGAAGGGCCGGTTGTTGGCCAGGGTTCTGGCGACCCGCCGCAACTGCGAGCCCGGCACGCCGGTCACCCGCTCGACCTCGTCGGGCGTCCACTGCTTCACTTCCTGCTTGATCTGCTCAAGGCCCCAGACCCGCTGGCGGATGAACTCCTTGTCCTCCCAGCCGTTCTCGAAGACGTGCCAGAGGATGCCCCAGATCAGGGCGACGTCGGTGCCCGGGCGGAACCGCACGTACTCGTCGGCGTGGGCCGCCGTGCGGGTGAAGCGCGGATCGCAAACGATGAAGGGCGCGTTGTTCTGCTCCTTCGCCTTGAGCATATGTTGCAATGCCACCGGATGCGCTTCGGCCGGGTTGCCGCCGATCTGGAAGATGGCGCGCGAGTTGTGGATGTCGTTGTAGCTGTTGGTCATCGCGCCATAGCCCCAGGTGTTGGCGACACCCGCGACCGTGGTGGAGTGACAGATCCGCGCCTGATGGTCTCCGTTGTTGGAGCCCCAGAAGGCGTAGAACTTGCGGAACAGATAGGCCTGCTCGTTGCTGTGCTTGGCGGAGCCCAGCCAGTAGACCGAGTCGGGACCCGATTCCTGGCGGATCTTCAGCATGGAATCGCCGATCTCGTCGATCGCCTGTTCCCAGGACACGCGCTTCCACTTTCCGCCTTCCATCTTCACCGGATACTTCAAGCGGCGTTCGCCATGGGCATGCTCGCGCACCGATGCGCCCTTGGCGCAGTGGGCGCCGAGGTTGAAGGGGCTGTCCCAGCCCGGCTCCTGCCCGATCCAAACGCCATCCTGAACTTCTGCCAGAACGGTGCAGCCGACCGAGCAGTGGGTGCAGATCGACTTTACGATCTTCACTTCGCCCTTGGTCTGCGCCGCGGCCTGTTTAACCCTGCCGGCAACCGGCAAGCCGGCGACGGCGGCGCCGCCCACGGCCAAACCCGATCGCCTCAAGAAGGTGCGACGGTCAATCGACCCCCCGGTCATACCCGAGAGTGCCTTTGACAAACGGGGGCCATTCGCAACCCCATTCGTCTTTTTCGTTAGCATTGACCTCTCCTATTTTTTCCGCTGTCACGTGAATTGCCGAAGACCCGACCGACCGGCGCTAAAACCTCGCGAGCCGGTAGTAGGTCTTGACGTGTTCGGTCTCCTGATAGCCCTTGCCTTGCTCGGGCGTCTCCGTGGCCTTGGCGCCTGTCGCGCTCAGGGCAACGGCCGCGGCGCCCGCCGCGCCGGCACCGACGGCCTTGCGGAAGAAGTCCCGCCGGCCGACAGAGGTTTCTTCTTTTACACTCATGGATCCACCTTCCTTTCTTGGTGAAGCCTCGCCTTTCTCGGTGAAGCTGCGACCTCGCCGGGGCGAAGCCCTTCTCATCGAAGCTCTACTCGAGACGGGGAACCTCACAGAGGCCGTCTCAACCTCTTTGCCCAGCCGACGACAGATGTCAGGCCGCCATATCGAATGCCTCGGACTCGATCGTCATGAAGAGCTGGCCGATCTTGCCCACCGGCATATAGAACATCGCCGACGGGGCGGCCTGCAGATCCTCGAAGAACCGCGGCGCCCAACTGGCGACGTGCTTGTGAAAGAACTCCTTTTGGGTCTCCAGACTCGCCGGCGCCCCGAACGCCCCGATGATCAAGCCCAACATGATCTCGCAGAGGGCCGCGATATGGTCTTCCGGCTCGCTGACGTCTTCGGCTCGGGCAATCCCGAGCTCGCCCATGTCCGCGCGCAGGCGGGCCAGCGGTTTCTCGTTCAAAAAGCCCGAAATGTAGTAGGACCCGAAGGGCAAGAGCTCGCCCTGGCCGACGCCGATGAAGAGGTTAAAGTATTCCTCTCTGAGGGCCTCGGTGTTCGTCACCTTCGCGGCGCTCGACAGGGTCGCCACCGCCTCGCCCAGCTCCGTCGTGCGATCGCCGCCCAGGGCGCGGCAGTAGGCGAGCGCCTCCTCATCGGGTTCGCTGGCCAGCAAGCGCGCCAAGAGGGCGTACCAATGGGCACGCAGAGCCTCTTCCTCTCCGCCCGCCAGTTGGTCGTACTCAGCGACCACGAGAACTCCTCTTCCCATTCGCCGTGGGCAAGTTCGCGGGTGTTTCGAGAGTTAGCGGGCCCTGTGTAAAGGCCTTCTTGAACGCCCTTGTCATTCCCCGAGCCACCCTGACGGCTCACCCCGGCTTCGCGCCGGCCAAAATATTGCCCCTGTTACGGGTGCGATTGACCAACGCTAGGTTGGCTATCACCCAAATTAGATCTGCTTTTGACAACCCTGTCAACGAATTGCCGAGCGCGCAAAACACCTGGTCGTGAACGCTGTATCGGCGGCAATCCCGATTATCTCGGCGGGACAAGGAGGATGGCGCTCCGGCAGCCCGGCGAGCCCTGCGCGCAAGGCTTCCCGGCACGGTCAGTTCAGGGCGCTGAGCCGCCCGGACTTCACCATCTCGCGGTACCCGGCCATAAAGGCCTGAGCTTCGTTCAGTTGACCCAGACCCTCGGCGATGGTTCGAAACCCCGACGAATCGATATCGTTGGCCAGCAGGGCGAAAATCTCGCCTTTGGGCGTACCTGACATGGGCCCGCCGTAGCGCTTGTTCAGGTCGATCAGCTTGACGCGGTCGTCGGCCAGGGTCAGGGCGATCGCCAGGTTCAGCACGATTCGCGCCTGTCGCTCTCCAAGGGGCCCGTCCGGCGGGTCCTTCGGCACGAGTTGGCGCAGGGACGATGCGACCGAAGACCAGTCGCCCGCCTCCCACTGTATTTCCGCCCGCAGCTCGACCGCCTCGACCGAGGTATCGTTGTTGAGCAGCGCGAGGGCCTTCTCGCGGCGCCCCATGGCGGCCAGCGCACGGGCACGCAGATGACGGCGTTGATCGGCCAGACCCTGGGGTATCGACTGGACCCGTGTGTCGTCGAGCGCCTGCAATGCCCGGGGCGCCTGCTGGTCGAGCAGCCGGACCACGGCAAGACGCGCACCGACCCGGGCCCTCTCTTCGCCTTCGAGGCGATAAGCCACCTGATCGTCCAGCAGATTTGCCGCCTTTTCGAGCAGATCGACCTCGACCAGGCGGTCGGCCAGGCGTTCGATCACCCGCTCGCCGTCGCGGCCGGCCGGGGTCAACTCCTTGAAGTGCTCATAGATCGCCAGTGCCTTCAGCGGCGCGACCGGCGTGGCTTCCTCGTCGAGGAAAACTTTCGTGAAGATATCACGCATTTGGCCTGTGACGCCGGCGGACCGGGCGCTGTCGGGATAGTGCGATGCGGCGAAGCGGTAGGTCCGCAGCGCCTCCTCGTACTGTCGGTCCTCATGGTAGAGCTCGCCGAGTCGCAGCAGGATCGTAAGCTCGAACTGGTCGCCGCGCCATGAATAGCGCAGATGCTCCAATTCCTTGGTCACCTCGTGGCGATCCATTCTGCCTTCGGCCAATGCCAGTTCCAGCAACCCGAGTCGGGCTCGAACGCGCGCCGCGCCATAGCCGTGATCCTTGATCTCGCGCCAGATCTTCGCCGCCAGATCGAAGTCCTCGTCGAGGAAAAAACGTCGACCGAGCAGGTACTTGGTGCTTGCTTCTTCGTTCGAGGAAAGTTCGCCCCGGGTCAGTGAGATCAAATACTCGCTGGCGCCGCCGGAGTCGCCGATCCCGAGCCGGGCCTCGGCCGCGAGCAACTGCAGCCGGTTGGCGACACGCGGCGGATAGGCGCCGATCAATCCGTCGGACAGCTCGAAGGCGCTGGCCGCGGCCTGCCAATCCTGTGCAACCGCCGCCAGGGCCGCCTGCCATAGCAATGCCTCCCATTCGCTGGCCAGCGCAGGGTGGGACAGGATCTCGGCGGCCCGGTCGTAGTCGTGCAAGATAAAGGCGCTGACCCCGGTCATAAGCAAAGACTGAGGGTCCTCGGCGAAGCGCGGCGCCTCGCTCGCGACAACCTCGAGCAGCCCCAGCGTTTCGGTCGCCAGTCCCCATGAGAAGTGGAACCGGGCAAGATCCAGATGGGCGAGTTCGGGCGCATCGGACGAAGACTTGATGGTCTGCTGCATCAGGGCATGCTTGCGCTCCAGAAAGGTCTCGTCGTCCTGCTGACGCCAGGCCGGGAGATCGAACAGGCGATGGCCGGTCAGTACGGCGTTCGGGTCGCCGGGCCGGGCGGCGCGGATCTTGGCGTTCGAAACCAACAGACCGTTGCGGTCTCGGATCAGCACGCCGCTGCGCGCCGCGGCCACCTCGAGGCTGTCCGAGATCGGCAACAGGGCCACGCCCTGTTGTGACGGCAAGGCGACGAACTGCGGATAGCGATGGGCCCGGGCAACCCCGACCCCCTGCTCGGCGACCGGCACCACGGCCAGACGCTCGTTCGTGTCGGGATCGGTAATCCACTGAATTCGTCCGCCGCCGGACACCGCAAAGCGCAACACCGCCTGGTCGCCATCGGCCGCCAGGTCGGCTTCGAGGCTGCGCTCCGGCAAGGGGCTGCGGCGGCGTATGTCGACCAGCCATCCCCCCGTGAGCTCCGCCGTCAGCCGCGGCACCTGGTCGGGTGACGTGCCGAGGCGGATCACCGTGGCCTCGGCATTGTCCATCTGCCGGACGTGACCCAGTCCCAGATCGTCTTGTGTCAAACGATCCAATGCACCGGCCGCAAGCGGGCGGTCGAACACCAGCCAGATATCGCCGCCATAACGAAAGGCGGCGGCGCGCGTGGGCTCGGTCCAGGTAAAGCGAAGGGTCAGAGGGTGCTGCGCCTGGCGCGTACCAGGAGCTGCCTCTTGACCCGCCAGCCAAAGGGGTGCCGGCAGCACCTCCAGTCGCCCGCCGCCATCGGCCGCGGCGCTGGGGGACCCCGTCGCTTGGACGTCCTGGGACGATTGGGCCGCGGATGAAGGCCTTTTGCCCGGCACGACGGCCGTCGGGCGGGTCGCGGGCTCGGGCGATCCGCCGGGTGTTTTCGCGGTCTGCGTCGTGCCGGCTTTCGCGCCCGATGAATCCGCCCTTGCGGGCGCCGGCGCGGGTGCTTTCGGCGCGGCAGCTTTCGGCGCGGCACCGCCGCCCGGATTGGTCGTTTTCGGCTTGCGCCGGACCTGATCCAGAGCCGGGGGCAGGATCGACATCGGCGCCGCCCCATCGGCAGTCTTGGCCGGGCCGGCCTTGGCACCTTCGCCGCGCGACGGCGCCGCTTGCGGGTCGGCCCGGGCGGTCTCGCTCGGCTTGGCAGCAGCCTGCGCCGTGGCCACTCGATCGACCGTCGCCTGCAGCGTCTTCGATGGTTGGGCCGCCGCCGCGGTCGTCTCGGCAGCCTTGGCCGGCTTGGCCGTTCGGGGGGCGCCCAACAGATCGATCACGACCCGATTGGTCAGCGCGAAGTGCTTGATTTCGTAGTCACCGGTCAGGGCGATGCGGAGACTGCGCCCGTCGCTGCCGGCCTCGGCCTCGCCAAGATAGCCACGGAGCCGCGCCAAGGCCTTGGCGGTGGCGAAACGGGCGGGCCGGTCGAATGTCACCACGAGAGACTGGCCCTGTACCTTCGCCTGGTAGCCAACCGGGCTGGGCCAGTCGAAGACCAATCGCCCGAAGTCGGCGTGACGACCGCCACGCAGCCCCACCTTCTCCTGCGCGAGACCGACCGAGGGCAACGCAAGTACCAGGGCGGCCAGCAGCGCCATCAGCAGGACCGGAATCCGGAGGTCGGCGAGGATCCGGTTCATAAGGTGTCCTCGCCACGGTCGTCTTGAATCACGATGTCAACTTGCGTGCCGCTCGACGTCTCCGCCCGGCGCGCGCCCAAGACCTGCAGCCGGCCCAGGTAACCGGCGCCACGCAGCGCCTCGGCGACCTGCAGCGCAACAGCTGTTGCATTGGTCCAGTCCGACCCCGCCGCTGACCCGTCTGCCGGGGTGGTGCCGAGAGGACTGAACCCGATGACCGAAACCCGCTGTTCGACGGACTGCAACAACCCGCTGAGCGCGAAGATCAGGCCTTGGCCTCCTGGGCTCAGGTCCGGCACGACCGGGCGTTGATTCTCGGCGAAGACGCCAGCTTGATCCGCGGCGGCCGGAAGAAAAAAATCCGCAACCGCGAAACGCAGGATCAAGCGGTCGCCAGCCTTGATGATTTCACGCTTGGCAAGGCTCGGCGAGGATCGCATGTGTTCCGTCAACAGGCTGTAGAGATACTCGAGGTTCTTGCCGGGCAGGTGCGTCACACGGTCGATGTTGAGTGTTTCGCGGGTCAGGGGGACCTTCTGCTCCCGCACCGAATCCAATCCTTCGGCAAGCGAGTCGGCCAGGTTCTGCCAGCGCACCTCGTCGAGGCTCGACATCGAGAAGACCAGCACGAAAAAGGTCAGCATCAAGGCGATCAGGTCGGTAAAGGTCACCATCCAGGCTTGCCGCGACGCGCCCGCGCCAGCCCTTGGACGATAGATTCCCAAGGGGTCGGCCAGCGCGACAGCGGAACTGGTTGCCGGCAGCTGCTCGGTCATGGCCTGCTCGGCCTGGCCGGGCCCGCCGCGGCATCCCCGCCGGCCTCTATGAGAGGCCGCGCCGACATGCGAATCTCGAAGCGAACGCGTTCGCGCCCCTCATCGAAGAAACCGACCTGGAGACGTTCGACGGGCAACCCCCGCGCCGTCAAACTCTCCGCCAGGGTCTGCAGGCGCGCGCCGGCAAGGCTGGACAGGCCGCGCGACTTTGGGTCCCGGGCATGCAAAAACCTCATTTCATAGTCGTAGGCCTGCCCCTGTATGCGGAGGGTCTCGACCAGGCGATCCAAAATTCCGTTCCGGCCGGCATGGAGACGCGCCTCGCCATTCAGGAAGAACGATCCGGCGGCGAGTTCCAAACTCATGATCGGTCCCCGCGGCGTCTCGCGCCGCTGCACGGCGGGCAGCATAGCCTCGAAAAGCTGGCCCACGGCGGTCAAGGCGAAGGAGGTGGTCTCCATCGGCCCGGACGCGGCAGACTGTGCCGAGACATTCCTCGCCACCACTACTTGGCCGTTGAAGGCTCGGTTCACGCTCGACAGAACCGCGTCCACCTT
This sequence comes from Kiloniellaceae bacterium, assembly GCA_021776195.1. The sequence goes on from JAJFGK010000136.1 coordinate 23,482, forward strand.
CAAGACCTCCAAGCTGGACCGCGCATTCAGCAGGATGAAGAATGCCAGAAGCAGCAGCTTCAAGCTCAGTAGGGGTACGAGACTGGATTCGCCCCACTTCGCCGCGGTCGGCGGCACTTTCAGATCCTGCGGGTTCATGCTGTCCATCCCGCGGCTAGAGCCTTTCATTGTCATGGGAAACCATTTGACCGGGATTATTCTGTCTTCTGGCAAGGCGCGCTTCGAAGGGCGATAGGCGTATCGCTCGAGAAGCGGAACGCGGCCAGAAGGCAAGAGAACCCGGCCTTCGGTGGGCCATAGGGGATCATCGGGTGCGTTCCGCTGTTTGCCCGATGCTTAAGCATCGCGCCGCACAGCGCGCCTTCCCGAATGATCGCCTATGACCCATCAAACGATTTCCCATGACAAAAGAAAGTCGCTAGCGATCAATCGAAGTTCAGCAGGGCGTCCACGTCAGATTGATCGACCGCATCCTGCTCGAACTGCGGGCCATTGAGCAGGTGCTCGTCCGGGCGTTTGGACGATTGAGCCTCGCTTGCCGCACGCGCGGCTTGGCGGTCGGCGAAACCGGCGTCGCGTTCGGCGCCCACCAGGTCGACCAGGGCGTCGACCTTTTCTTCGATGAGTTTGAGGGCCTTGACCACTTTGGTGATCCGCTGCCCCGTAATGTCCTGGAAACTGCAAGCCTCATAGACCTCGGTCACGTGACCGGTGACCTTCTCGGCCAGGGCAGGATCCATGCTTTCGGTCAGGGCCTCGATCGCTTCGACCGCCTCAAAGATATTGTTGGTCGCGAACTCGGTCGATTCAACAATAGCGTCGAGTTCGTCGGTCGCGGTCTGGACGTGCTTTTCGCTAATGTCCTGCGGCCTGATCTCGGCGATCTCGCAACGCGCCATTTTGATGAAGCTCGCCAGGTCGAACAGCTTGGCGGCCGCGCCTCGCAAGTTTCCGCCATCGGCTTCATCCGCCTGATCGGACGGCCCCCCGTCGAGGTCCGCCACGGCATCCTCGAGCGCAGCCGACAGTGCCCGCGCATCGACCGAACCCGGCGATTGCTCGAGAATTTCCAGCTGATGCTCCAGCTTGGCTTTCGCCGACAAAGCTGCGGTCATGAGTGCACCCTTAGAATTCACCCAGAACAGACGTAAGCTTCGTCTTCAGGGTGGCGGCGTTGAACGGCTTCACGATGTAGTTGCTGACACCCGCCTGCTTGGCGGCGACAACGTTCTCGGTCTTGCTTTCGGCCGTGATCATGATGAAGGGCAAGTCCTTGAGCTTGGCATCGGCCCGGACCTCGGTCAGAAGCTGCATGCCGCTCATCGGCTCCATGTTCCAGTCCGAGATGACCAGTTTGTATTCTTTGCTGCGCAGTTTCTGCAGCGCCGCGCTGCCATCCGTGGCTTCGTCCACGTTGTCGAAACCGAGCTGTTTCAAAAGGTTACGGATGATCCTGAGCATGGTCTTGTAGTCATCCACGATCAGGATCGGCATTTTCATGTCCACTGAAGACATCGCGAAACTCCTGTTATCAGAAAGCGCTTGCGCAGCCGTTGGTGTGAAGAGCGAACTTACGATACCGTCGTTAATAGGCCGTAAACTCGAGGGCTAAACCCTGGCCGACCAATGCGGTATCCGGGCCGGTCGGCGTGGTCCCAGTCGACCTATTCCCTGGGAATCGGCAATTCGTTGCGGTTCGCCAGCTTGAGCGTGATCTCCTGGGCTTTTTGCGCGTCCATCTGGGCAAGGATCGTCGCCGACTTGCGTTCTTTCATCTGACCGATGACCGCGATCACGACCTCCAGATCGAGGCCTTCCATGATGGTGGCCGCCTGCTTTGGCTTCATGGTTTCGTAAATCCGCACCAGGGAGGCGATCTGCTCATCGTTCCGCTGGTCCTGCTCGGTCACCAATCGCTCGATTTCCCCTTTCAGCGCTTCGAGCGCCGCCACCTTCTGGTCCAACCTGGACTCGGCGGCGGCCAGGAGGGCCTCGCGCTGGTCCAGTCGACGGGCCCGCTGCCCCAGCTCCTCGCGACGTTGGGCGAGTTCTTGCAGAAGGTCGATATCGGTGTCGGTCAAGGCGAAGGGATCTGGCGACAAAACGGTTTTCTGGAAATCCGCGGTCGCCGGCTGCTCTCCGGCTTGGGGTTCGCTCGCGGCCGCCTGGTCGTCCTCCGACTCCTCGCCGCCGGCGGCCATCGTGGCAGCATCATCGGCTTCGCCTTGCGGCTCTGCTTCGCCCGATGTCGTCGGGGCCGTCACCGGCTCGCCGTTGTCGGCCTGGGCGAAGGCCGCCACATCGACCCAAAGCGCGCCGAGCCGCGTACTGATGGCCAGCCCGGCAATAACTATGACGATCGGCAAAAGACGCAATCGCATCGACCTCTATCCTTCCTACCTGACAAATTCTGGGCGCTCGGCAGAGCCGCCGCCCTATCGCATACCTTGCAACACCTTCAGGAGCTTGTTTTCCTCGTCGCTCCGAGGTCCTGATTTCGCCGCCGCCGCGCCCTGCCCTTGCGAGGCTTGTTCCGGCGCCGATGCGGCTCTGTTCTCCTCGGCCGCGGCACCGGCACGCAGCCGAGCCTCTTCGAGCTTTTCCGCCAAGGGCCGCGCACCCGCTTGGGCGCCGGCGGCGGGCTGGACCAAGCCGGCTTGCGGCGAAGGGGCCGCATCCGACCTGGCGCGCTTGGCCCGTGCCGCGGGCGGTCTCGCCCTGGGCGAGGGGTCCTGAGCGAGCGGGTTCCTATTGCGCGCGCCCGCGAGATCCAGCTTCTGCGCCGCAATATCGGATTTGCGCACCAGAAAGGCGAGATCGTCCGCCAGCGAGTCGGCCCTATCGAGCTGCTCCTGAAGCGACCCCGCTTTGTCGGCCGCCGCTTCCTTGAGCGTATCGAGATTGCGTTGCGCCTTGTCCAGGGATTCGCCCAGCTCGCGGGCCAGGCGCGCCATCTCTTCCTTGCCGTCCCGTAACTGAGTCAGCTTGCGGTTCAGGACGAAGGCATAGCCAATGAAAACAATCAGCAAAACAGCGACAGCGGCATCGAAGACCAGGCCGAGATTCTCGAAAGACATGATCAGTAGGATTCCTCTGGCGTGGTCGCCTTTTCGGCGACCCGCACGGCGATGTTGTTGCCCTTGCGTCCCATTTGGCCATGGAACATCGACGTATCGCCGCAGCGCATGTCGATCATCGAAGTCGGCTTGGTGGTCAACTCCAGGCGGCTTCCGGGCTCCCAGGCCAGGACTTCGCCGAGAGGCAGTTCGACTTGATCGAGCACGGCCTGAATACCGACTTCGGTCTGCCAGAGCTCGGCCGTGAGGTGGCTCTCCCAAATCGAGTCCCGGCCGAACTTCTCGCCCATGAACATCTGCAACAGGAGTTCGCGGATCGGCTCCAGCGTGGCGTAGGGTATCAGCATCTCGATACGGCCGCCGCGATCCTCCATATCGATCCGCAGGGTCACGATGATCGTCGCGTTGGCCTGGCGCGCGATGGCCGCAAATCTCGGATTGGTCTCCAGCCGCTCGAACCGAAAGGTCACGGGCGATAGCGGGTCGAAGGCAGCCGAAAGATCGGCCAGCACGACGTGAACCATGCGCTCCACGAGATTGCGTTCGATCGTCGTGTAGGGCCGCCCCTCGATCCGCATGGCTGCCGTACCGCGACGGCCGCCAAGCAGCACGTCGACAATCGAGTAGATCAAGGCGCTGTCGACGGCCATCAGGGCATAGTTGTCCCACTCCTCGGCCTTGAAGACCGCCAGCATGGCCGGCAGGGGAATGGAGTTCAAATGATCGCCAAAGCGAGTCGAGGTGATGTTGTCGAGGCTGACCTCGACGTTGTCCGAGGTAAAGTTACGTAGCGAGGTCGACATCATGCGGACCAGACGATCGAACACGACCTCCAGCATCGGCAAGCGTTCGTATGACACCAGGGCCGAATTGAGAATCGCCTGGATCCCCGATTCCTCGCCATCGCCGGCCCCGGAGGAATCGATGCCCAGAAGGCTGTCGATCTCGCTTTGATCGAGGACGCGCGCACCGCTGACCGGGGCGGCGTCGCCCGCATCGCCGTCCGCCGCGCCACCGTCTCCGCCACCGTCATCCCCGGCGGCGTCATCCCCGCCAGCGTCTTCGCCCTCATCCGCCATAGCCTCCCACTCGGCCAGCATGGCGGCGTCGTCGGGGCTCGCTTCTTCGTTTTCCTCGGACATCGACTGATTGCGCCTCGAAGGGTTTACTGGACCAACATTTCCCTGAACAACACGTCGCGCACGCCATCGGACTTGGAAGCGGTTTGCACGCGCAAGAGCAGTTCCTCGCGCATCCGCTGCAAACCCGCCGATCCCTGGAGATCCTCGACCCGCAGTTCGCGCAGATAGACCTGGAACTGGTCGACAATGCGCGGAATCACCGCCTCTAGCTCCTTGGCGACATCCTCGTCTCGCAGCTCGAGCGCGATCGAGACCTTCAGGTAGCTGGCGCGCTTGCTGCTGGAATTGAGGTTCACCAGCATGTCGGGAAGATCATAGAAGGTCGACGGCGTGCCGGCTTCCTCGGCCACCTGCCCCTCCTCTCCCTGCAGACCTTCGCCCTCAACCACCTCCTCGACACCGAGCAGAGAGTCGAGGAACCCCATGAGGTAGGCCGCCGTACCGCCGCCGCCCAGAATCAAGAACAAAGGCACAATGATGAACAACACCATCTTTTTGCCCGACAAACCCCGCTTGGGCTTGGCTTCGATTTCGACTTCTTCTTCGCCGGCGCCCACCTCGTCAGACATTAATCAGGACCCTTATGTGCGGATGAAAATTGGAGATCCGCAGAGTAGGATCGGATGGTTAACATCTCATTGAAATAGCGACCTAATTCGGGCGAACCCCAATGTGGAACAATCTGCCGGGCAGGGCCTGCCGAATCGGCGTGATTGCCCCGGCCTCCGGGCGGTTTCTTCGTCTAAGCCTTTGACATGACTTGCATCTGATCTTGGCACGGTTCCTGCGTTAATCCTGGTGTCTTCCGGGCGATCGCCCTGTCGGCGCGTCATAACCGAACGAAACGTCACCGGGACTGAGATCAGGCATGGAAAACGCAAGTTACATCTCCCTCTCCAGGCAGGTCGCCATCCGGCGCAAGGTCGACATGATCGCGAACAATATCGCGAACATGAACACCACGGGCTACAAGGGCGAACAGATGGTCTTCTCCGAGTACCTGAAGCCCACCGCATCGGGCCAGCGGGTCAGCTTGGTCCAGGACATCGTGACGGTCCGCGACGTCACCCAGGGCAACAAGGTCCCGACTTTCAACGATCTTGACCTGGCAATCGTCGGCCAGGGTTACTTCGCGGTCGAAACGCCCTTCGGCGAGCGCTATACCCGAAACGGATCGCTCTCGCTGAACCCCGATAGCCAGCTGGTCACCGCTGCCGGTCACCCGATCCTGGGCGACAACGACCGCCCCATCGTGATCGCCGGCGGCGGACCGGTGGAGATCACGGAAAACGGCACCGTTTCCGGGGCCAACGGCGCCGTCGGGCGGATCAAGGTAGTAACCTTCGAAGACGAGCAGGCCATGGTGAAACTGTCGGGCAGCCTTTACGACGCCGACGGCCAGGACCCCGAGCCGAGCAGCGATTACAAGATCCAGCAGGGCATGTTGGAGAGTTCCAACATTAACGCGATCGTCGAACTGACGCGGATGCTGGAGACCACCAAGAGCAATTCCAACGTCGTCAAAATGTCCAAGGAAGAGCACGAACGGATCATGAAGGCGATCCGGATCTTGGGCTCCACCTCGGGCATCTAGTCAGGAGAATTTGAGACATGAGTGCTCTCGATATCGGCGCCACCGGGATGCTGGCACAGCAGCTCAACGTCGAGGTTATCTCGAACAACATCGCCAATATGAACACCACCGGCTTCAAGCGTCAGCGCGCCGAGTTCCAAGACCTGCTCTATCAGGATTTGGTTCGCGTCGGCAGCGACAGCTCGGACACCGGCACGATCGAGCCGACCGGCATTCAACTGGGCACCGGCGTGCAGCCCTCGGCGGTCTATCGCATCATGGAACAGGGCAGCCTGCACGTGACCGACAACCCGTTGGACCTGGCGATCAACGGTCTGGGCTATTTCCAGGTCGAGATCCCCACCGGCGAGACCTCCTATACCCGCGCCGGTGCGTTTCAGCTCAGCCCCAACGGCGACCTGGTCACCGGCGACGGCTACGTCGTACAGCCCGGCATTACCGTCCCCACCAACGCGACCGGGGTCTCGATCAACGCCAGCGGCGAGGTGCGCGCGGTCATCGACGGTCAAGTCGCGCCGACCCTGGTGGGCCAACTGGAGCTGGCAACTTTTGCCAACCCGGCCGGCCTCGATGCCATCGGCGGCAACCTGTTCCTGGAAACCCCGGCCTCCGGCGCGCCCAGCGTGGCGGTCCCCGGTTCGGCCGGTTTCGGGGTCATGCTGCAGGGCGCTTTGGAGACTTCGAACGTCAACGTGGTCCAGGAAATCACCAGCCTGATCACCGCACAGCGGGCCTATGAGATGAACTCCAAGGTCATCGAAACCGCCAATGAAATGGAACAGGTCGTCTCGAACCTTTGATGACCGGACACTGAGGTAGGAAGCGCAAGCATGACAAAGATCCGCGCCATGGCCCTGGCAGCAGCCAGCCTGACTTTGATACTGCACACGGGCCTGTCGGGCGCGGATGCCGCGGTGACGCTCAAACGCGCCGCTTCGGTCGAAGGGCCCGTGGTGCTTTTGGCGGATCTCTTTGCCGGCCTGAACCTGCGCAAGGCACAGACACCCATTGCCCGCGCGCCGCAGCCCGGCCATAGCGTGGTCTTGGACGCCCGCTGGCTCGCCGCGGTCGCCAAGGCTCAGGGTCTCGACTGGCGGCCTTCAAGCATGCTCGACCAGGTCACCCTGGAGCGCGCGAGCCGAATCATCGAACCGGCAGCGGTCGAGGCGGCGGTGCGCGCCGCCCTCGCGCAGCAAGGCGTGCCGGAAACCGCGGACATCGGCTTCGACTTCGCACTGCCGCAACTGCGTCTTGCCCTCGATGCCGGATCCGGGCTGCGCGTCGCCAACCTGACCTATGATTCACGCAGCGGACGCTTTGCCGCCGAGGTGGTCGCACCGGCCGAAGGCAAGGTCCAGGCCCGCGCTCAAATCCTGGGCAGTGCCATCGATATGGTCGAAGTCCCGATCCTGGCCCGGCGCATGACCAGCGACGAGGTGATCGGTGCCGAGGACATCGCCTGGGAGCGCCGGCGCGGCAACCGTGTGGCCCGCAACACAATCCTCGACCCCAATGCCCTGATCGGCATGAGCCCAAGGCGGGTTCTTCGCGTCGGTCAGATGGTTCGCGAGGGCGACCTGCGGCGGCCGATCGCCGTCGCCAAGAACAGCATCGTGACAATCCGACTGGCCACCGCGCTGATGGTCCTCACCGTGCAGGGCCGCGCCCTTGAGGACGGCGCCCTGGGCGAAGCGATCCGGGTGCAGAACACCACGTCGAACCGGACTATCACGGCCGCGGTTCGTGGCCCGGATCTGGTCGAAATCGTGCCACCCCGTCTGGCCGCGGCACAACTCAACTGATGAGCCAATGCTCACACCTGGAGGCATAGTCATGCGCAGTAGAATTACCCGCCTGTTGCTGGTGGCGGGCCTGTTTGCCGGCCTGACCGGCTGCAATCTGGCCAACCGCCTCGCGGAGGTCGGCGACGCACCGGCACTCAGCCGCATCGAAAACCCGGGCGCCGGTCCGAATGGCGTTCAGCCGGTCTCGCTGCCCATGCCGGCGCCCGTCATGATCAAGCGCCAGCCGAACTCGCTCTGGCGGCCGGGCTCGCGCGCTTTCCTGAAGGATCAGCGCGCCTCGGAAATTGGCGACATCTTGACGATCATCATCGAGATCGCCGACAGCGCCAACATCTCGAACACCACCAACCGGTCGCGGACCAACGCCGAGGACGCCTCGGCCAGCGCCTTTATCGGTCTTGAAACCAAGGTCGCGGACCTGCTTCCCGATGCCTTCGATCCGACCAATCTGGTCGACCTCGACAGCACCAGTTCCAGCCAGGGCGCCGGCAGCGTGGCGCGCAACGAAACGGTCAACCTGCGCATCGCGGCCCTGGTGACCCAGGTCCTGCCGAACGGCAACATGGTTGTTTCAGGTCGCCAGGAAGTGCGCATCAACTACGAAAAGCGCGAGCTTCTGGTGGCCGGCCTGATCCGTCCCGAGGACATCACCAACACCAATACGATTGGCTACGATCAGATCGCCGAGGCCCGCATTGCCTATGGCGGCCAGGGCCATATCTCCGACGTGCAGCAACCGCGCTATGGCCAGCAGGTCTTCGATATCCTCTGGCCCTTCTGAGCCAAGGACAGGTTACTTGTACGAAAACTGGGGTCGGCACGAAAAAAGGGGCCGTCCCACCCGGGACGGCCCCTTCGCAATCAGATTGAACCAGCGCGCTACTCGTCGCGGTGGGTCCGCTCCATGCGCTCGTGGCGCTCTTGGCTCTCGATCGAGAGGGTCGCAATCGGCCTGGCCTCGAGGCGGCGCACCGAAATAGGCTCGCCGGTCTCCTCGCAAAATCCATAGGAGTCTTCCTCGATCCGGCGCAGCGCGGCGTCGATCTTGGAGATCAGCTTGCGCTCGCGATCACGGGTCCGCAGCTCGAGGGCCCTATCGGTTTCCAGGGAGGCCCGATCCGCCAGGTCCGGCTCCTGCAGCGATTCCTGCTGCAGATGCTGAATCGTCTCCCCCGACTCACGGCGCAGCTCGTCCTTCCAGGCCATAAGCTTGCGCCGGAAGTACTCGCGCATAACCGGATTCATGAACGGCTCGTCGTCTGTCGGCATATAGCTTGGTGGCACTTTCACTGTCATCCTTCACGCGCTGTCAGAAACCACATTGAAAGAGCCGCGGAGTATAGAAAATTTTCCGCCGCCGACAAGTACCGTTTTTGATGAAATTTGGCCTTCACAGGGCTGTAACCAAAGAACAAATAGTCAATCCGCGACATCGTGGCCCTGCCTGGCTTTCAGTTGCGGCGAAGCTCTATCTTCGCCAGCTCGACGGCGACGCGAATCTCGATTTCATTGAGCAGCTCCGCCAAGGCCGGATCGGCCATTTCAGGCCGTTCGCCGTCAAAAAGGACCTGCAAGCGGCCCAGCATGCCGGGGGTTATCTCGCCCAACAAGATGGCGTTGCGCAGCCCCTCGAGCTCGTCCAGCAGGCCATGGCCGCGGCTGACGGCCCTGCGTTTCTTGGACTCGTCGCCTTCAACCTCTTGGATAGCCAAGAGCGAGTCCACCGGGGCAACCGCGGAGGCGGCCGAGGTCATCAAAGGTGCCTCGGTCTCGTCTAGCAGACGCGCGGCAAAAGCCCCCGCCTTGGCCGTCGGGGCACGCTCGCCGCGGCGCGGCGCGCTGGTCCCGGCGGGCCCGAAGCGTTCGACCTTCATGATAACCCCTTGATATTCCGGCCCTTGGACAAACCGATGGCCTCGTTCGACGCCCAGTAAATTGGGCCCGGCAGAGTTAAGATGGCGTTAAAGCGACCCTTGGTACCTTCGGTGGCAATCATTGGCCGACAGGTCGCGCCAACCCGGCAGGACTTGCCGACGAGAGGCGCCCCTGCCGAGCGGATGGCGCCATCTCGTCCGAGCGCTCTCCTTGACCCATTGAAATCACACAATTTTTTATTCGGCTCCCAGGACCGATACTTGGCACGGCTTTCGCATAGGAATGGGGCAAACCACAGGATCGGTCCCACGCCTCATGAACAGTGCTTCTCAAATTGCCCGTAAGTCGATTTCGATCAACGCCATCGGCGCGCGCCTGTTCAGAGGTCTGCGCCGGTTTCTGCTGGGCCTCATCGTGGCCGGCACCCTGGCCTTGGTCGCCGGCGTCGTCACGCCGCTGCGCGCCGACAGCCGGATCAAAGATATCGTCGAGTTCGAAGGCGTGCGCGAAAATCTGCTTGTCGGATACGGCCTCGTTGTCGGTCTCGACGGAACGGGCGACGACCTGGGCAGCGCCGTTTTCACCCGTGCCAGCTTGATTGGCATGTTGGAGCGCCTTGGCGTCAATGCCCGCGACGACGATCTGGACACCGACAACGTGGCCGCTGTCATGGTCACGGCAAACCTGCCGCCCTTCGCCCGTCAGGGCGCTCGCCTCGACATTCAAGTCTCCGCTCTGGGCGATTCGGAAAGCCTGCTCGGCGGCACGCTGCTGGTGACCCCGTTGCTCGCCGCGGACGGCGAGATCTACGCGGTCGCCCAGGGCTCGGTCCAGATCGGCGGATTTTCCGCCCAAGGCAACGCGGCCAGTGTCACCCAGGCCGTCCCGACCTCCGGGCGCATTCCGGGCGGCGCCATCATCGAACAGGAGATCGATTTCGCGCTGACCCAATTGCAGACCGTCAAGCTGGCGCTGCGCAATCCCGACTTCACAACCGCGCGGCGCATCGCCACCGCGGTGACCAAGAAGACCGGCGATGCGAAGTCCGCCTGGGCCCGCGACCCCGGTACGGTCGAACTGCGGGTGCCGGCAAGCTACCGCGGCGATACCGTGGCTTTCCTCACCGACATCGAGGGCCTGCGGGTCAACACCGATCAGGTCGCCAAGGTCGTGATCGACGAACGCTCGGGCGTCATCGTCATGGGTAACAACGTGCAGATCGACACGGTCGCCATCGCCCAGGGAAATCTGACCATTCGCATCACCGAAACGCCGCAGGTGAGCCAACCCGCGCCTTTCGCCGAGGTCGGCAACACCGAGGTGGTGGACCGGACAACGATTGAGATCGACCAGGGACCGGACGTGCCGCTGGGGGTGCTTCGCGGCGGCGTGAGCCTGGACGACCTGGTGAACGGCCTGACCTCGCTGGGGATCGGACCGCGCGATCTCATCACCATCTTGCAGGCGATCAAGGCGGGTGGCGCCCTGCAGGCCGAAATAGAGGTCTTGTGATGGACATCGATCTTGCAGCGTTCCAGGCCACAGCACCGGCCATCAACCCTCGGGCCATCGCCGCGACCAACCCCAATGAGGTCAATAGGGCGCGGGTCAGGCAGGCCGCCGAGGAATTCGAATCGGTCTTCCTGGCCGAGATGTTGAAGCCCATGTTCGCCGAAATCGACAAGGGCGATGGCATGTTCGACGGCGGCAGCGGCGAGGAGATCTATCGCTCCTTGATGGTGCAGGAGTACGGCAAGGCGCTGTCGAAATCCGGCGGTTTCGGTATCGCCGATGCGGTGGAACGGGAAATGTTGAAGATACAAGAAGGAGCCGTCCGATGACCGAGCAGGCCGAGAACTTTGCCCTGGTGACAGTGGCGGCGCGCGAACTCATCGTGGTGATCGGCAACCTGTCCGACCTGATGGAGCAGGAAACGGCTCATCTTAACGCACAACGGATGGCCGAGTTCAGTGCGCTGCAGGATCGCAAAATGGCAATGATCCGGCGCTACGAGACCTTGGCGAAAGACCTGAGCGACTGTCCGACACTGGATCGTGACCTGGAGCCCCCGCTGCGCCAGAGCCTGCGGGAGGCCCTGCCGCGGATGCGCGACGCCATGACACAGAACCAGGTCTCCATCGAGGCCGCCCGGCAGGTGAACCAGCGGCTCGCCATGGCCATAGCCCAGTCGGTTCGCGAACAACGCAGTCCGGGGGGCATCTACGGCGCGGCGGGGCAGGTCGCGGCCAGCCGGTCGACAGCCCCGCTCTCGGTCCAAATCGATCAGCAGCTCTAGGCCCCAGGTCAAGCAACCAGACGACGCTACAGGAAGGTCCAATCGATGAGCCTCACAACATCCTTGGTCAACGCCCTGACCGGCCTGCAGACCAACCTGGCCGCGATCCAGGCCACGTCGGCCAACATTTCCAACGTCAACACCGAAGGCTACTCGCGCAAGGTCCATCAGCAGGAAACAAGGGTTCTGAACGGACTCTCGGCGGGCGTCGAGACCGCTGGCATCATCCGGCAGATCGATCAGTTCTTGAAGAACGATCTGATCCAGGAGAACTCCTTGATCGGCAAGGCGACCGTGCGCAACGAGTTCTTCGAGCGCATTCAGACTCTGTTCGGCTCGCCAGGCAACAATAATGCCCTGGGCAACTTCATTACCGACCTGGCGGTTGAATTGGAAAATGTCGCGAACAATCCGGACATTCCGGCGCATCGCTTCACCGCGGTCGGCCAGGCGCAGCTCGTGGCCCAGGAACTGCAGCGCATGAGCGACGAGATCCAGTCGTTGCGGCTCGATGCCGATCAGCGCATCGCCGGAGCGGTCAAGGAAATCAATCTGTCTTTGGTCTCGATCGCCGAGTTGATCTCGCAGATTTCCGCCAATATTGGTCAGGGCTCGCCGATCGGCGATCTCGAAGACCAGCGCGAGGCCGCCTTGAGCCGGGTGTCGCAACAGCTCGACGTGCAGTTCTTCACCCAGTCCGACGGTCAGATCAATGTTCTGACCAACCAAGGCCGCAGGCTGGTGGCCGGTGGTTCGCCGGCGACCTTCTCCTATACCCCCGCTGCCACCTTGACCCCCCTCCAGGTCTATCCCGGGACGATCAGTGACATTCAACTCGAGGGCATCGACGTCACCAGCGGGATCACCAGTGGCGAACTGGCTGGTCTGATCGACATGCGCGACAATATCCTGCCCTCGATGTCGACCCAGATCGATCAGCTCACGGCAGCCCTGCGCGACACGGTCAATCAGATTCACAACCGCGGCGCCAACACGCCGCTCGGCAGCGGCCAGACTGCTGGCGACGCGGCGGCGCTCTATGGCTCTCGCGACATCAACACGCCGACGGATCCCTTGACCTTGAGTGACAGCGT
>JAJFGK010000137.1 GCA_021776195.1 Kiloniellaceae bacterium
ACAAGCTGTTGCCTTCGCGGGCCGCTTCTGGCATTTTCCGCGCGCTTTTTTGGGGGCTCGCGCGTTTGGGGTCAAACGGGCGGCACAAGGGTCTGACGGCAAGCCTCGTTCGAGGCGCCGGTTCATCGCTAACAAGGAAACTTCAAATGACGAGTGCGTTGGTCTTCGTCCTGGTTTGTGGCGGCATTGCGCTGCTCTATGGCATCTGGGCGTCCAAATCGGTTCTCTCCGCGTCCGCGGGCAACGAGCGAATGCAGGAGATCGCCGCGGCGATCCAGGAAGGGGCCCAGGCCTATCTCAACCGACAGTACCGGACGATCGCAATCGTCGGCGTCATCATCTGCGTCATTCTGGTCGCACTACTGGGCGTAAAGGTCGGCATCGGCTTTCTGATCGGCGCCATCCTGTCGGGTGCCACGGGCTACATCGGCATGCACGTTTCGGTGCGGGCCAACGTCCGCACCGCTGAAGCGGCTCGCACCAGCCTGGGGCGCGGCCTGGAGATTGCTTTCCGGGCCGGGGCGGTCACGGGAATGCTGGTCGCCGGTTTGGCGCTTCTCGCCGTCGCTGGCTACTATGGCGCCCTGCTGGTCATGGGCGACGAGGGCCGCGACCTGATCGAGCCTCTGGTGGCGCTCGGGTTCGGGGCCTCGTTGATTTCGATCTTTGCGCGTCTCGGCGGCGGTATCTTCACCAAGGGCGCCGATGTCGGCGCCGATCTGGTCGGCAAGGTGGAAGCCGGTATTCCCGAGGACGATCCGCGCAATCCGGCGGTGATCGCCGATAACGTGGGCGACAATGTCGGCGACTGCGCCGGCATGGCGGCCGATCTCTTCGAAACCTATGCGGTGACCATCGTGGCCACCATGGTGCTGGCCTCGATCTTCTTCATCGGCACCGATTCGGCCGCGCCGATGATGCTCTACCCGCTGGTTATCGGCGGCGCCTGCATCATCACTTCGGTGATCGGCACCTTCTTCGTGAAACTCGGCGCCTCGCAGTCCATCATGGGCGCTCTCTACAAGGGCTTCATTGCCTCGGCGGTTCTCTCGGCCATCGTGCTCTGGCCGGTCACCGACTGGATACTGGGCATGGGAACCCAGTTCCAGGTGGGCGACCAGACCTTCGCGGGCCGTCATCTCTACTACTGCGGTGTTATCGGTCTCTTCATTACCGGCGGCATCATCTGGGTGACCGAGTACTACACCGGCACAGAGTACCGTCCTGTGCGCTCGGTGGCCAAGGCCTCGACGACGGGCCATGGCACCAACGTGATCCAGGGCTTGGCGATTTCGCTGGAGGCCACGGCTATACCGGCTCTGATCATCTGCGCCGGTATCATCGCGACCCATAATCTGGCCGGTCTGATGGGTATCGCGATCGCGGTGACCACCATGCTGGCCCTGGCGGGCATGGTCGTCGCCCTGGACGCTTATGGTCCGGTCACCGACAATGCCGGTGGCATCGCCGAGATGGCCGATATGGACGAGGACGTCCGCAAGACCACCGACGCCCTGGACGCCGTCGGCAACACCACCAAGGCGGTCACCAAGGGCTATGCCATCGGCTCGGCCGGCCTGGGCGCCCTGGTGCTTTTCGCGGCCTATACCTCGGATCTCGAGTACTTCATGGCCCAGGGCCTGATCGACATCCCCGCCGGGGGCATCGACTTCGGCCTGTCCAACCCCTACGTGGTCGTCGGCCTGATCATGGGCGGCCTGTTGCCCTTCCTGTTCGGGGCCATGGGCAGGACCGCGGTCGGCCGTGCGGCAGGCTCGGTGGTCGATGAGGTGCGCCGGCAGTTCCGCGATATCCCGGGCATCATGGAAGGCACCGGCAAGCCGGAGTACGGCCGCTGCGTCGATCTGCTGACCAAGGCGGCGATCAAGGAGATGATCATCCCCTCCTTGCTGCCGGTCCTGTCGCCCATCGTGCTCTACTTCGTGATCCTGGTCATCGCCGATCAGGCCGCGGCCCTGGCGGCGGTCGGCGCGATGCTGCTGGGCGTCATCGTCACCGGCATCTTCGTGGCCATTTCCATGACCGCCGGCGGCGGCGCCTGGGACAACGCCAAGAAGTACATCGAGGACGGCAACCACGGCGGCAAGGGCAGCGAGGCCCACAAGGCCGCGGTGACCGGCGATACCGTGGGCGATCCCTACAAGGACACCGCGGGACCCGCCGTCAACCCGATGATCAAGATCACCAATATCGTCGCCCTGCTGCTGCTGGCGGTGCTCGCGCACTGAGCCGGGCCAGGGAGACCTCGAAGGAAAGGGCCCCGGTGCGACGAACGGGGCCCTTTTTTCGTTTCAGCGCAGGGTTGCCTTCAGGGCCGGCCGGGCGTGGTGGAGGATCCGCCGTCGTCGCCCAGGGCGCCCGGCAGGCGGCCGAGATTGCCGAAGATCTGCTGCAGGATGGTCAACTCCCGGCCTTCGGTCGGGGTCTCCCGCGAGACCGGGTCGATGATCTGGCCGTCGTGGAGGGTGTAGAGCTTGGTCTGGTCGACCGTGCCGCCGCTGTCGAATTTCACGACGAACACCGAGCGGTCGACGACCTTCGGCGCGAAGAAGGCGACCTGTTCGGTCTTCTGCCCGATGTAGAACCAGGTCCGGGCTTCGAAGGTGGAGAGTGTGGAGGGCGAGCCTAGCGTTTGGATGACATCCTGTCGGGTGTCGTGGCCGGGCTTGATCTCGGCGATCTCCTCGACGTCCGGCATGTTGCCCCGGACCGCCACGATGGGCGCACAGCCGGCCCCGACAAGGGCGCAGAGGGCCGTCGCCACGACCAGTCCTCGACGCCATCCGTCCTTGGTCATTCAGTGTTCCCCCGGCCAGCCTGCCCCTGCGGTTCCGGATCGAATCGATCATCTTGGTCGGTGCGGCACGGCAAGGCTTGTTAAACACGACCCGCTCTGCCATTTCAAGTCTTACGGTCGCGCGCCGCTCAAGCTTTAAAGTGGCGCGCAGCGCTGTGGAATTGGACCCGATACGCAGTAGAAAGATCGTGATTTCAATATGATAGGAAAAATTTTTCGGAAATCGAACGATGCCGAAGTGGCGACCGCACTCTACTGCCGCCTGGTGGAGCGCGCGCGATCGCCGGTCTTTTACCGGGATCTGGGTGTCCCGGACAGCCTGGACGGGCGCTTCGAGTTGATCGTCCTGCATCTGTTTTTGGTGCTTCACCGGCTCAAACAGAACCATCCCGATGGCGCTCATCTCGCCCAGACCCTGCACGACTACTTTTTCGACGACATGGACCGGTCGCTGCGCGAGATGGGGGCCGGCGATCTGGGCGTCGGCAAGAAGGTCAAGCGCATGGCCGAGGCCTTTCACGGCCGTATCGAGAGCTACGACCAGGCCCTGGGCGCCGCTCCCGGCGGACTCGAAGTGGCCCTGAGGCGCAACCTGTACGGCACCATGGAGCAACCGGCGGCGCGGTGGATTTCTGCCATGACGGTCTATGTCCAAGGCGCCAGCGCCAGTTTGTCAGCCCTGCCTCTACAGGCGATAGAGGGCGGGAATCTGGACTTTGGGGCCCTGCCGGGAGAGGACCGCGCGCCCGCGGATTAGGACCCGTTTGGCAACGCCCGCGCCCTGCGAGCCCCACGCGTCGGTTTTCGTTGACCGGGCAGGACTGTTTGCCTAGGGTGCGCGGCTTTTTCCGCCCAGAGCGGCGAGGACGAAACCATGTCAGTTGAACCGATGCCGGAGAACGAACTTTCGCGAGTCATCGCCAGCGAGGCGCTTGCGAAGGGGCCTGTCGAGTTAACGGTCACGGCCAGCCCCGCCGAGCGGCGGGCCCTGGCACGGCGTTTCGGCTTGCTCGACTGCAAATCCCTCCAGGCCCGGGTGCGGACCAGACCGCGCTCCAAGGGCCTGATCGTGGTCCTGACGGCCGATCTGGAGGCGGAAGTGGTTCAGCCCTGTGTGGTGTCGCTGGAGCCGGTGGCCGGCAAGGTTCGCGAGAGCTTCGATATGCTCGTGACGCTGGAGCCGGAAGGGGCCGACACGGTCGAGTTGGAGATCGACCCGGAAGGGCCGGACCCGGCCGAGCCGGTCGGACCGGAAGGGCTGGATGTCGGCGAGCTGCTGGCGCAGCAGTTGGCCCTATGTCTGGATCCCTATCCACGTCATCCAGATAGCGGACTCTTGACGGTGAGCGGCGATGGGACAGCCGTGGGTGATGACGGACCAGTCTCTCCCTTTGCGGCATTGAAGGCCCTGAAGGACGGCGCCTAGAGGATTGATCGGAGTGGCCCACCGCGCGCTTTTCCTTGCCGGAAGGGAGCGAATTGGCTATGAGTGCGGCTTGTTGTCGGGACAGGGTTTTGGCAAGAGCCGCTTTGGCACTTAGCGGGAAAGACGAATAGAATGGCAGTTCCTACAAATAAAAAGTCACGGTCCCGGCGCGGGATGCGGCGTTCACACGATGCTTTGGCCTCGAACACTTACCACGAGTGCCCGAGTTGCGGTGAGCTCAAGCGTCCGCACCACGTTTGCGGTGCCTGCGGTTTCTACGACGGGCGTGAAGTGGTCGAGGCCGAGAGCCTTTAGCCTCTACGAGGCGGCACACTTTTCGTGACCATGACTAGCCGGGTCGCAGTTGGGCGTCTTGGGGTTCGTACGGCGAGAACCAGGTGAACAAACAGGTCACATTGGCTATCGATGCCATGGGCGGCGACGCCGCTCCGCAGATGGTTGTCGCCGGCGCCGAGATCGCCCACGAGCGCTTGCCCAACGTCCACTTCCTGATGTTCGGCCGCGAACCCGACATTGCACCGCTTCTGGAGGCCGTGCCGAAGCTGGCTTCGGTGACCACGGTCGTCCACACCGACGACGTGGTGCCCAGCGGCGAGCGTCCCTCGATCGCGCTGCGGTCGCGCCGGCAGTCCAGCATGCGTCTGGCGTTGAACGCCGTGGCCAAGGGCGAAGCCATCGGCGCGGTGTCGGCGGGCAATACCGGCGCGCTCCTGGCCATGTCCAAGTTTACCCTGAAGACCCTGCCGGGGGTCAGCCGGCCGGCGATCGCCTCCTTCTTCCCGAGCTTGGGGAGCGAGGTGGTGATGCTCGATCTTGGCGCCAATCTGCAGTGCGACGTCGAGAACCTTGTCGACTTCGCGATCATGGGGAACGCCTTCGCGCGCGCGCTGCTGGGCATCCAAGAGCCGCGGGTCGGTCTGCTGAACGTCGGCTCAGAGGACATCAAGGGTCATGAAGAGCTGCAGGAAGCCGCCGCCGTCCTGCGTACCGTGGAGATGCCCGGAACCTTTCTCGGGTTCGTCGAGGGCGATGACATCGGCAAGGGCAATGTCGATGTCGTGGTGACCGACGGCTTCACCGGCAATGTCGCCCTCAAGACCGCCGAGGGGACCGCCAACCTGGTCTACGAATTCGTTCGCCGGACCTTCCGCTCGTCGATCTTCGCCGGCCTCGGCTACCTTCTGGCGCGGCCGGCCTTGCGAAAAATGCGTCACCGAATCGATCCGCGCCGCTATAATGGCGCGATGTTTTTGGGTCTGAATGGTATCGCCGTCAAGAGCCACGGAGGGACGGACGCCCTCGGCTTCGCCAATGCTATCGAGGTGGCGCACAGCCTCTATTGCCAAGACGTGATCAGTAAGATCGAAGCGGGGATGGAAAAGCTTGACCGCAGTCCGCCCAAGGCGAGGGCGGCGACGGGATAATGATCATAAGGTCTCGGGCCACGGGATGCGGTGCCTATTTGCCGGACCGCATCGTCAGCAATCGTGAACTCGAAAATCGACTCGACACGTCCGACGAGTGGATCACCAAGCGTACGGGGATCCGCCAAAGGCATATCGCCGCCGACGGCGAAATGACCTCCGACCTGGGCATCAAGGCGGCGCAAGCGGCGTTGAAAATGGCGGGGCTGGAGGCCGACGCGATCGACCTCATCGTCTGCGCGACCTCGACCCCCGACGAGACCTTTCCGGCCACGGCGACGCGGATCCAGGCCGAGCTGGGCTGTGGGCGCGGCATCGCCTTCGACATCCAGGCGGTTTGTACCGGCTTCGTCTATGCGCTCGGCGTGGCCGATAATTTCATCCGCTGCGGCCAGGCCAAGCGGGCCCTGGTAATCGGCGCCGAGACCTTTTCGCGAATCCTGGACTGGGAAGACCGCGGCACCTGCGTCCTGTTCGGCGACGGCGCCGGCGCGATGATCCTGGAAGCCGCCGAAAGCGAGGGAACCACCGCCGACCGGGGGATCATCTCGACGCACCTCTATGCCGACGGGCGGCACCATGACGCGCTCTATGTCGATGGCGGTCCTTCTTCGACCGGGACCGCGGGTTTCCTGCGCATGGAGGGCCGCGAAGTCTTCCGCCATGCCGTCGTCTTCATGGCCGAGGCGGTCGATGACGCCCTGGAGCAGAACAACCTCAGGGCCGAAGACGTCGACTGGTTGGTTCCGCACCAGGCCAACGCCCGGATCATCGACGCGATGGGCAAGCGTCTCAATCTCCCGGCCGAGCGCGTGGTCGTGACCGTCGACCGCCACGCCAACACCTCGGCCGCCTCGATCCCCCTGGCGCTCTGCGAGGCGGTGGGCGACGGTCGAATCAAGGCCGGCGACCTGGTCATGATGGAAGCCATGGGCGGCGGCTTTACCTGGGGCTCGGCCTTGCTGCGCTGGTAGCCACGGAAGGTATCGGGCGCGCTGAATCGGATGCCTCGAAACCGTCTCTGAAAGACCGCTGCCATCCCTCGGAATTGCTTGAATAATTGACCCTTCTGCGGCCTTGCGGTACGGTTTGAAAAACAGACTATACCAACAGGGGGAAACATGGCCGATCGTACCGTGACGCGGGCGGATCTTAGCGAGGCCGTTTACAGGGAAGTCGGTCTCTCGCGCAATGAGTCGGCCGAGTTGGTCGAGACAGTGCTCGACGAGATTGCTAAGGCCCTGGTCAAGGGAGACGTCGTAAAGCTGTCATCTTTCGGCAGTTTTTCCGCGCGGGAGAAAGGCCAACGAATCGGCCGGAACCCCAAGACCGGCGAAGAGGTTCCGATCCTGCCGCGACGGGTTCTGGTCTTTCGCGCTTCGCATGTGTTGAAGAACCGTATTAACGACGCCCCTCGGCAAAGCGATGGCGCCGGCGAATGAAGTCCTTTTGACAGTCAAACATTGGAGAGGGCGACGCCCTTATGCGAGCCGCCAGAGCCGGCGTTAAGTCGGCGGATGCTTTTCGAACGATCAGCGAAGTCTCGGGATATCTGGATGTGCCCCAGCATGTCCTGCGCTTTTGGGAATCCAAGTTTCCACAAGTCCGGCCGCTGAAGCGCGGCGGCGGGCGGCGCTATTACCGCCCCGAGGACGTCGTCCTCCTGGGCCGCATCCGCTCTCTTCTCTATGACGAGGGCTACACCATTCGCGGCGTCCAGCGCCTGCTGAAGGAACGCAAGGTCACGGCCAAGGCCGATAGCCTCGGCGGGGTCGACGGTTCCGCGGCGCCGGGCAAGACCGAGCAGGGCAGGACACCCGGCAGCGAAACCGGGATCGTGGTGCCGCCCAATCTGGCGCCGCCGCCCCCCGACGGCGACGCGGCCCGGGCCGACCGGCTCGACCGCGACACGATCAAGGAAGTCATCGAAGAACTGGAAGGCCTGCGCGATCGACTGCGGCTGGCCGCGGGACGGGGCTGACCCCTTGCTGACCGGGGGACTGGCCCAATCCAACTGAACTGGCCCCAGTTAGGCGGGGCAGGGGCCTCCAAGCGCATTGCCTTGGCCGGAGGTCGCCTGTATACAAGGCGCGCGCCGCCGGACGAGAACGGTGGCGCATCGGGCGGAGCGTAGCGCAGTCTGGTAGCGCACTTGGCTGGGGGCCAAGGGGTCGCAGGTTCGAATCCTGCCGCTCCGACCATTAAGCGCCGGGGGCATCCCGGAACTCAAACAGACACATCCAGTCGCAGGCACGGATTACGCCCGAACCCCGCCGGGGTGTCGGCGGCAGCGCGCGCTGTCCCGGTCCTCGCTTGGCCAGTCGCCCGATGGGCACCCTCGAATCTCGCAAGACCGTCTCGACCAGGATCGCCAATGGCCCGGGAACCTCAGCGCAACAGTTATGCACGGGCGCAAGCCGATGCGGCTCGGAGGTGTTACTGGCGTGCCGCTCTTAAGGGGCTGTCCTTGCCCCAGCCCGGAATGGCGGAAAGAAGAGAGCGGGTGTAGTCGTGGCGTGGGTTGGCAAAAACCTCGCCCGTGGCGCCGGCTTCGACCACCGCGCCATCGCGCATCACGAGAATACGATCGCAGACCTGCGCCGCCACGCAAAGATCGTGCGTGATGAAGATCAGCGACAGATCCATGCGGTCTCGCATATCGCGCAGCAGCTTGAGGACCTGGGCTTGCACCGAGACGTCGAGCGCCGACACCGCCTCGTCCGCGACCAGGATCTCGGGCTCCAGCACCAGCGCCCGCGCGATGCCGATGCGTTGCCGCTGGCCGCCGGAGAACTCATGGGGAAAGCGGGTCATGGCACCGATGTCGAGACCGACGGTTTCCAACAGCTTGCCCGCCTTGTCGGTGGCCGTCTTGAGGGTCGCGCCGTTCGCAACCTGGCCCTCGGTCAAGATCCTCGAGACGCGGCTCCGCGGATTGAGCGACGCGTAGGGATCCTGGAAGACCATTTGGACGCGGTGGCGCTGCGCGCGCAGGGCCTTGCCGCTGATTGCGCCCCATTCGAGGTCGCCAAGGCGCAAGCTGCCCACATCGGCGTTCAGCAGCCGCACGATGCAGCGCCCCGCGGTGGATTTTCCCGACCCTGATTCGCCGACAATACCCAAAGTTTCACCGCGGCGGAGTTCGAACGATACATCCGCCACGGCCTTGACCTTGCGGGCGGCGTTGAACAGCCCGGCGCCCGAGCGGAAGGTCTTGCTGAGCCCGCTCACATGAAGAGCATGGGCGCTCGAGGGGAGAGCGCGGGGCGGCGGCGGGATGAGCGACGGCACGGCCGCGATCAGGGCCTTGGTGTAGGCTTGCCGGGAACCGCCGAGCACCGCCGCGGTATCGCCTTCCTCCACGACCTGACCATCGCGCATGACGGTCACGCGATCGGCGATCTCGGCCACGACGCCGATGTCATGAGTGATGAAGAGGACGGCCATGCCGTAATTGCATTGCAAATTGCGGATCAGTTTGAGGATCTGGGCCTGATTTGTGACATCCAGCGCGGTGGTCGGTTCGTCGGCGATCAACAGCTTTGGACCCAGTGCCAGGGCCATGGCAATCATGACCCGCTGGCGTTGCCCGCCGGAAAGCTCGAAGGGGTAGGCGCGCAGGATTTTCGCCGGCTCGGGCATGCTCACTTCTTCGACCAGCGCCAGTGCGCGCGCGCGGCGCTCGGCGCCACCGAGCGCACCATGTGCCTCGAAAACCTCGGCAATCTGATCGCCAATGCGCATCAAGGGGTTCAGGGCCGTCATCGGCTCCTGAAAGATCATGGCGATATCGCGCCCGCGCATGGCGCGCCGCTCCGCCTCGCTCAGGGTCAAGAGATCGCGCCCGTCCATGACGATTTTGCCGGACACCGGGCGAACCGCCTTGGGCAGCAAGCCGATGATGGCATTCGCGGTGACCGATTTTCCCGAACCGGATTCGCCGACGACACAATGCACTTCGCCCGCGGCGACGGTCAGGCTAACCCCGTCTACCGCAAGCGCCCTGTCGGCCCCCTGGGGCAGCGCGACGCTCAGGTTTTCGATCCGCACCACCATTTCCGCCGCCATCTCAGCGCCCCTCGCGCGCGAGGCGAGGGTTGAGTGCGTCGTTCAGGCCTTCGCCGATCAAATTGAGTGACAGCACCGCCAGCACGATGGCAATGCCGGGGAAAACGCAAATCCACCAGGCCTGGCGCAGCACCGTTCGCCCGGCCCCGATCATGTAGCCCCAACTCATCGCGTTGGGATCGCCCAGCCCGAGAAAGGAAAGGGCGCTTTCGAGGAGTATGGCACTGGCCACCATCAGTGACGCCAGCACGATGATCGGTGAAATGGTGTTCGGCAGGATCTGGCGAAAGATGATGCTGGCGGGTGACAATCCCGACAACACCGCGGCCTGCACATACTCCCGGGTTCGCAGAGACAAGAATTCACCGCGAACCAGGCGCGCCACCGGCGGCCAGGTGACCAGCGAAATCGCCAGCACGATGGAAGCGAGCGAAGGTTCCAGAATTGCGACGATGACAATGGCCAGGGCGAAACTGGGGATGGTCTGAAAGAACTCCGTAAAGCGCATCAGGGCGTCGTCCCAACGCCCGCCGAAATAACCCGCGACCGCACCCAGCGGAATGCCGATGGCAAGCGCCGCGACGGTCGACACCAATCCGATCAAAAGTGAAACCCGCGCGCCGTGCGCCAGACCGGCACCGATGTCGCGGCCCAATGTGTCCGTGCCAAACCAAAAGCCGTCAATCGCCATCGGCGGCAGAAACGGCCGCTGCACCATGCGCCAGGGGGACTGCGGATAAAGCAGTGGCGCCAAAACCGCCACCAGAATGACCAGGGCCAACAACGCCAGCCCTATCACCGCCCCACGATTGCCGGCCACCCGGTGCCAGAAATCTCTCACTGGGTCACCTCGATGCGCGGATCGACCACCATGTACAAAAGATCGGTAATCAAATTGAAGAGCAGTACCATCGCGGAGGAGACGAGGAATACGCCAAGCAGCAAGTTGTAGTCGCGCTGCAGAAGGGCTTCGAACATCAGCCTGCCGATGCCCGGCCAAGCAAAAACCGTTTCCGTCAAAACCGCCCCGCCGACGATCTGCCCGGCCTGCAGGCCGGCCAGCGTGACAACGGGCAATACGGCATTGCGCAAGACATGGCGGCGGGTGATTTTGCCTTCGGTCAGTCCCTTTGCTCGCGCGGTCTTTACGAAATCCTCGCCCGCGGTCTCCAACATCGAAGCGCGGGTCATACGCGCGTAGATCGCGGTGAAAAACAAACCAAGCGTCATGGATGGCAGGACCAGATGGCGTGCGACATCGAGCCAGCGCTCAAAACCCGTATAGCCGCCGCCGACCGTTTCGATGCCATAGGCGGGCAGCCAATCAAGCTGCAAGGAGAACAATAGAACTGCCATCAAGGCGATCCAGAACAGCGGCGTGGCATAGAACAGCAAAGCCAATGTGGTGATCGCCGTGTCCGCCCAGCCGCCGACCCTGATCGCCGCCATGACGCCGGCAAAGATCCCAAGGACAATCGAAATGAAGAATGCGGAGCCGGTCAAAAGCAAGGTGGCGGGCAGCCGCTCGAGAATGAGGTCCAGCACCGGCGCTTCTTGGCGATAGGAAAAACCCAGGTCGAACTGCACAATTCCCGACAGATACTTGCCGAGCTGAACGTGGAACGGTTGGTCCAGGCCGAATTTTTCCTGCAACTGCTGAAGAAAAATCTCGTCGGTGGCGCCGGCCTCCCCCGCCATAACCGCTGCCGGGTCGCCCGGTGCCGCATGGATCAGACAGAAATTCAAAATCACGATTGCCAGCAAGACAATCACCGATTTCGCCAGCCTTGCCAGAATGAAACGGGCGATCTTCACTCTGGCAATCCAAGCAAGTAAGGCTGGGGCAATCCAAGCAAAAAAGGCTGGGGCAATCCAAGCAAAAAAGGCTGGGCAACAGTGCCCAGCCTCAGAGTTGCCGCAACAGGCCTAGCGGTCAAGCCAGGCATCCTTGAACCCGTCATTCACGCCGATAGCGGTCTGGATCAGGTCTTTCACATCGCAGCGATAGATGGTCGGGAAGGCCAGCTCCAGCGTCCAGGCCACCGGTACTTCGTCGACCAGTTTTTGCTGAACTTCGGTGTAGAGCGCCTGGCGATCCTCGTCCTTGGGCAGCAGGGCGGCCTCGGCGAACAGGTCGTCGACCTTCTGAACCGCATAGCCCGAGACATTGTTCCAGGGGCTGCCTTTGGCGATGTTGGTCGAGATATAGGTTCGCGCCACGCCCAAGGCCGGGTCGCCGAATTGATAGAGATAGGTAAAGGCTATGTCATAGTCCCACTCCGAAATCTTCTGATTCCAGCCGGCAACGTCGGTTGCCACGATTTCGGTGTTCACGCCAACATCCGCGAGGTTCTGTTTAACCACCTCGCCCCAACGCTGCCAGGTCTCGCCGTAGGGCAGCGGCAAGATGCGAACCGTTGTGCCGTCGTAGCCCATCTCGGCCAACAAGGCTTTGGCCTTTTCAGGATTGAAGTCGTACTTGGTGACGTCGTCTGAATAAAACCGTGTTTTCGATGAGACCGGCCCGGTGGCCACATTGCCAAAACCATGCCAGACAACGTCGCGCACGAACTCGCGGTCCATGGCATACATGACGGCTTGCCGGAACTTGACGTCCGCCGTCGGCCCTTCGCGGTTGTTCAGCCACATGAAGGAATGGGGCGCGAAGTATTCCCATCCCTTGCCGGTCGAGCAGACGTTGTCCATCTCGGTGAGGCGCGGGACGTCGAAGTTTTCGACCGAGCCGCCCGGCAGCACGTCGATCTTGCCGGTCTCGAATGCAACGGCGCGACTGGCGGCGTCGGGAATGACTTGCCAGTAAATTTCATCAAGGTAGGGCTGTCCCTCGATGTAGTAGTCTTCATTCTTCACGAGTTGGATGTATGATCCCTTGACCCACTCATTGAATTTAAACGGCCCGGTGCCAATGGGCGTCGCGTTCATCGGATTGGTCGCATAGTCCGTGCCCTCGTAGATATGCTTGGGCACGATCGGCATGGTGCCGGCTTCGAACACACCGAGGAAGGGTCCAAAGGGGTTCTTCAGCTTGAACACCACGGTGTTGTCGTCGGGCGCCGTGATGCTTTCCACATGGGCCAGGCTGACGCGCAGGCGCGGGTGCGTCTCGCGCAAAAAGACATCGGCCGAAAACACCACGTCAGCAGCGCTGAAGGGGGCGCCGTCATGCCACTTTACATTCTCATGTAAGTTGAAAGTGTAAGTCAATCCATCGTCGGATCGCGACCAAGACTTGGCGAGCGCGGGAAGCGGTTCAAGATCGGTGCCATAGCGCAGCAAGCTCTCATAGATGTTGCTGGCAACCATCGCGGTTGGACCGTTTTGGGTCAGGCCCAGCATCAGACCCGGTGGCTCGGGTTGGATCACAACGTTGATCTTGCCGCCTGATTTCGGCTCCGCCGAGACGGCGGCACCGACTGGAAAGGCGACCAGTGCGACGGCACTGATGGCGCCAATTAGCAGATTTCTCATTAACTCGCTCCCATGTTTTTGCGGATTGCTGAACAGCCTTCTCAATCACGATGATCTTCGAGCCCGCACAATTCGGACCGAACCGCGAAATGTGTCTTATCACCCTGTCAGATCACTCTAATGTGAGAGGAAAAGGAGTCAATCAATCCGCCCCCGCGGCAACGAATCCAGGTTGACGACTCAAGCGGCAAGTGGTTTTGGGGCTCTGTCAGAATAACTCGGCGCGGCCATGCGGGTCATTACCGTTCAGAATTGTCAGGCAGCGCGTTGCTGCCATTCAGTGAGCGCGGCAGCGCGGTTCTGCTTGTACCTTTCTCTGGGATTGAGGTGTCGATCCTGACGGAAGCGACTGAACCATGGCAAAGCTGTTCAATTGAACTTACCGGAGAGAACCGTTGGCTCAAAATAATACCTCACGACTTCCGCCGAGGTGAACCCGGCCATCAAGTATTGTTTCTCATCGAAAAAAGCACCGCAATGAGCACGACCGAACCGCCAAGCAAGGTTGGGACGTTTGGAATTTCCGTCAGCACGATGAAGGCGAAAACCGGGGCCAGAGGGGTCTCCAGGATGCTCAAGAGCGCGGTCTGGCCGGACGGCACCCGTTTGGCGCCTTCCGCCAAGGTGACCGACGCGATGGCGAACAGCAGTCCAAAGGCAGAGAGAATAAGGACCTCTGTGTGGTCAACGTCGAAGGGGTGACCCAGTATAGCGGCGAAGGGCAGCAGAAGAACCGATGACAGCGTTGCGGGACCGGCCCCCGGCGTATCCGGGTACTTTCGATAGATGACCATGATCGAGGCCATGACGATGGCCATCCACAAGGCCAGCAAATCGCCCTTGAGGCTGATGTGCCCCAAAGAGCCCCAGACGATGATCGCGACACCCAACAGCGCGCCGACGCATCCGGCCATGGTCCTCGATGATACCCTTTCGCCGACGACGGCCCAGGCAAGGACCGCGGCGATAAGCGGCGAGACCGCATAGATAAGCGAGACATTGGCAATGGTCGTGAACTTGAATGAGGCGATAAATGCCGCCGTCCCCAATGCGCCGACAACGGCTATCGCCAAGCCACTGGAACCCATCTCGAGAAAATTCTGTCGCAACGTTCCTCTGTTGACGATCCAGACAGTCGTGAAAGCGGCGCCGAAAAAGGCCCGCCAAAAAATCACCTCCCACGATCCGGCATCAACGCCCTTGGTGAACAAACCCGCCGTGCTGAATGTGATCGCCGAAATCACAACGAGAAGGACACCGGTGTAATAGTCAGATCGGGGGTGCGGGTTCATGGGGCCTTTTCCTCGGCCGCGCCGTTGGATGCGCCCAGGAGGTCATGGGGCGCCGGGCCGATGGCCCGGATTCCATCGATCGGGTGGGCTGGCCGCTCGGGCCGGCCCGCGGGCGCCTGCTGGCAGCAGTCGCCGCGAATGGGAATCGCGCAGTCGGGGTTCATGGTCGCCTCCGCGAGCTTCCGGATCGACCGCCCGTCGGCAAACCCATGACTTAGATCTATTCAATCTGTATGACTGTCTGTGTCGTGCCGGCCTTAGGACGGCTCAGCCTTGTATAGCTGACAAAATATGCACATCTAAGACCATCAACAAACGAGAAGAGCTCGGTCTATCTATTAGATTAACTCAGGTATAACCATGACCCGACCGCTCCCGCCCCTGAACGCGCTCAAGGCCTTCGAATCGGCCGGCCGGCATCTCAGCTTCACCAAGGCGGCGGCCGAGCTGAACGTCACGCCGGCGGCGATCAGCCACCAGGTGAAGGCGCTCGAGGAACGGCTCGGGGTGCGCCTGTTCCGCCGCATGACCCGAGCCTTACGCCTCACCGAGGCCGGCCAGGCGGCCCTGCCGGCGCTCGGCCAGGGCTTCGACAAGCTGGCCCTGGGGGTCGAGCAGATGCGCGCACACTGCGAGAGCGGGGTGCTGACCATCAGCGTCAGCCCCTCGTTCGGCGCCATGTGGCTGGTGCCCCGGCTCGAGGCCTTCCGCGTCCGGCACCCGGAAATCGAGATCCGCCTCGACGGCACCGACCGGCTGGTCGATTTGGCCCGCGACGACGCCGACGTGGCGATCCGCTACGGCCCCGGCGGCTACGACGAGGTGCGGGTCGACCGCCTTTTCGGCCAGGTCAACACGCCGGTCTGCAGCCCAGCGCTCCTGCGCGGCGAGCACCCCTTGAGGCGGCCCGGCGATCTGCGTCACCACACCCTGTTGCACATCGAGTGGAAGGACGCCGAGGCGAGCTGGCGCATGTGGCTGCTGGCGGCCGGGCTGCCCGACATCGACCCGGCCCGCGGGCCGCGCTTCACCATGGAGACCATGGCGGTGCAGGCCGCGCTGGACGGCCAGGGCGTGGCCTTGGTCGGCGACATCCTGGTGGCCGACGACCTCGCCGCCGGCCGCCTGGTGCGCCCCTTCGACCCGCGCCTCAGCACGCCGCTTACTTTCGCCTACTATCTGCTGAGCGCGAAAGACAGCGCCGAGCAGCCCAAGGTCGCCGCCTTCCGCGACTGGCTGCTCGAAGAGGCCCGCGCCTCACGCCCAGGGCAGCGCAATCTGTGAGACATTTCCCAGCCATGCCGTTCCCGGCAAGGTCGGCTTTTCTGGTTCCGCCCTTTTCTCCAGCCAAACAGAGGTCTAGCGGCAGCGCACCCTGGCAAAGGGCGGCGGCGCTCGCTACAGTGGGTTCTTGGGATTTGGCGGGCTGGCAGCCCTGGCCGTTGGGAAGGACCGATAATGCGTTTAGTCGTGATGATCATTGCCCTGGCGTTTCTGGCAACGCCGTTGATGGCGCCGGGTGCGGCGGCGGAGACGGTGATCGAGAAGGTCCAGCGGGCCGGCACCATCAAGGTCGCCTACCGCGAGGACGCGCGGCCCTTTTCCTATCTCGACGAGGCCGGCCAGCCGGCGGGCTTCACGGTCGACCTCTGCCGCGCCGTGATCGCGGTCCTGGGCGAGAATCTGGGGGTCGGCGACATCGGGATCGACTTCGTCGCGGTCGGCGCGGAGGACCGTTTCGCGGCGATCGGCACGGGTGATGCCGATCTGCTCTGCGGGGCGACCACCGCGGCCCTGTCGCGGCGCGCCCTGGTCGATTTTTCGATCCCGACCTTCTTCGACGGCGCCAGCGTGATCTTTCGCGCCGACGGGCCGAAGAGCTTTCAGGAATTGGCGGGCCGCCCGATCGGCGTGCGGGCAGGGACCACCACGGAAAAGTCGCTCGTGAAGTCCCTGGCGGACCGCAAGATCACGGCCGACCTGGTCTTCGTCGCCGACCATGCGGACGGCATGGCGCGCCTGGAGAAGGGCGAACTCGCGGCCTATTTCGCCGACCGCAGCATCCTTCAGTCGCTGATGGAGCGGAGCGCCGCGCCCGACCAACTGCGGCTGTCCGAGCGCTTCTTCACCCACGAGCCCTATGCCCTGGCCCTGCCCAAGGGCGACAGCGATTTCCGCCTGGCGGTGGATAGCGCGCTCAGCCACATTTATCGGTCCGGCACCATCGAGGTGATCTTCACCAAGGCCTTCGGCGATCTGGTCCAGCCCAGCCGGGTCCTGCAGATTCTCTACCTGGTCTCGGCCCTGCCCGAGTAGGGCAGCCTTGGCCGGGGAGGGCGCTGGTGTCGGTTGCGTCCGATCCAGATTTAATTACGTGATTTCAGTCAGTTATAGGATTGGGTAGCTATCTTGTTGTCGCCCTCGGGCTTGACCCGAGGGTCCAGGAATGAGGCGACCCGTACTCACCGGGGAAAGTGCCGGAGATGTCTTTCCTGGATCTTCGGGTCAAGCCCACTGCTGTCCGGTTTAAAATTGTGGACGTTGTGCATGGCATTGATTCTACTCATCTCCAAGCGTTTAGCGACGTTTTGGACATGAGAAAGGACCAACGCCATGCCCCATCACAATAGCGTTTTCCATGATCTTTTG
>JAJFGK010000138.1 GCA_021776195.1 Kiloniellaceae bacterium
GCGGCCAAAACCCCCCCCGCCCACACCTCCGGGGGGGGCCGCCCCCCCCCCCCCCCCGCCCCTGCTCTGACAGACAGCCGTGGCTGGATTATGCCGCGATCTTGTCCCGTGCCGGCGCCTTGTCGTTGGCCTCGACCTGACCGATGCTTTCGCTGCGCAGGCCGAGGTCGATCCGCGCGATCTGCGCGGCGACCGGATGGAACGGAGTTTTCGGGCCCAAAGGCGCCAACACGCCCTGGCCACGGCCCGCGATCTTGTCCTGCTCGTGCAACAGGTCGCCGGCGAGCTGGGCTTCGATGGTGGTGCGCTGGAAACCGATGTCGGCCAGCAGATGATCAGACAGGCCTTCCAGGGCGCGCAGGGCAGCGCGCCTATCGTTGGCTTGCTTGATCTTGGTGATCAGCTTGCCGATCAGACCGGTTTCATCGTCGCCGTAGACGGCCCGTGCGACGTCGCCGCGGTTGAGGCCGATGTCCTCCAGCATGCGGTCGTCCAACGCCATCAAACTGCCGAAGGCCTGGGCCCGCCTGACCATGTCGATGACCGGCGCCGCGACAAGCTTGCCGAAGGCGGCCAGCTTGCCCGTCAGCGTGGTCGGTGCCTTGCCGTAGACGGCCTGCGAAATATCGCCGCGGCCCAACCCGATGTCCTCGAGCTGACGGTCGTCCATCGACATCAGGGCGCTATAGGCGTGACGACGCTTGCCCAGTCCGGTGACCGGCGCGGTGATCAGGCCGACGACATCGACGAGGATGCCGAAAAGGTTATGCTGCGCGGCCATCTGGCTCGCGTTGATTGCAGCGGCTGAGCCCTGCATGTGGGTGACCCGGTTGGCCATTGTTCGTCTCCGTCAGTCTTGCTGTTGCGGCCTTGCGATTAAGTACCGTCGAGGCCATGCCTTGCCTCTCTATGAACCGGAACTTGGTCCTTTGGACCTGCGATGAGGAGTGGCCATTTCTCAGCCCAGCGATGCAAGGCGAGCATGGCTCGGCTTCATCAAATCTTTACCAATAGGCGGGGTTCGGCGGGCTTGTCAGGGGCCGGGAGGCTGCCTAGCTTCGGCGGAGTGGCATGATGTTAGGACGAAAGGATTTGCCGATGCCGGCACCCGCCCAACGCCTTCATGATCTGCGCGCCGAGCTGGCGCGGCGCGGGCTCGAAGGGTTCCTGGTGCCCCGCGCCGATGAGCATCAGGGCGAGTACGTTCCGCCGCGGGCCCAGCGGCTGGGCTGGCTGACCGGCTTCGCCGGCTCGGCGGGGCAGGCCGCGGTGCTGTCCGACAAGGCGGCGATTTTCGTCGACGGACGCTACACGCTGCAGGTCGGCGAACAGGTCGACACCGATCTTTTCACGCCCCGCCACAGCGCCGACGAACCGCTGACCGACTGGCTGCAGGAGGTCTTCCCCGCCGGCGGCAAGCTCGGCTACGACCCCTGGCTCCACACCGAGGACCAGGTCGCGGCACTGGCCAAGAAGCTGACGGAACTGGGCGGCGAGCTGGTGCCGACCGAGGACAATCCGCTCGATGCCGTCTGGCGTTATCAGCCACCGCCGCCGACCGCCCCCATCGCACCCCATCCTCTGGACTACGCCGGCCTGGCGTCGCTGGAAAAGCGTCAGGCGCTGGCCGCCGAGCTGCGCAGCAAGGACCTGACGGCGGCCGTCCTGACCCTGCCGGATTCCATCGCCTGGCTGCTCAATGTGCGCGGCGGCGATGTCGACTGCACGCCGCTGCCGCTGTCCTTCGCCACCCTGAAGGCCGATGGGGCGGTGGATTGGTTCGTCGCGCCGCAAAAGCTCGGCGATAACGTTCGCGCCCAGCTCGACGAGGCAATCCAGGTGGCGGCGCCAGGGGATTTCGGTCCGTCCCTGGACCAACTCAAGGGCGCCAAGGTGCTGGTCGACGGCGCCAGCGCCCCGGCCTGGGTCTTCCAGCGCCTGCGGGCGGCGGGCGCGACCCTGGTCAAGGGTGGCGACCCCTGCCAGTTGCCCAAGGCGATCAAGAACGCCGCTGAATTGGCCGGCACCCGGGCCGCGCACCGACGCGACGGTCTGGCCCTGACCCGCTTCCTCGCCTGGCTCGACCGCGAGGCGGCAAGCCGGGCGAGTGGTGAGGCCGTCATGGAAAGCGAGGCCGCGGCGCAACTCGAAGCCTTCCGCAAAGAGGACCCGCTCTATCGCCAGCCCTCCTTCGAGACCATTTCCGGCTCGGGCCCCAACGGCGCCATCGTGCACTATCGTTTCGATGCCGAGAGCGACCGGGCCCTGGGCCTGGGCGAGCTCTTCCTCTGCGATTCGGGCGGCCAGTATCTGGACGGCACCACCGACGTGACCCGGACCGTCGCCATCGGCGAGCCCAGCGCCGGGATGCGCCGCGCCTTCACCCTGGTGTTGAAGGGCCACATCGCCCTGGCCCGGGCGCGCTTTCCGGTCAAGACCACCGGCAGCCAGCTCGACAGCCTGGCGCGCTATCCCCTGTGGCTCGACGGGCTCGATTACGACCACGGCACCGGCCATGGGGTCGGCAGTTACCTGGGCGTCCACGAAGGCCCGCAGCGGATCTCCAAGGTCTTCCAGAAGGTCCCGCTGGAGCCCGGCATGATCGTCTCCAACGAGCCGGGCTACTACAAGACCGGCGCTTTCGGTATCCGCATCGAGAACCTGGTGGTGGTGATCGAATCGCCGGCCGCCGAGGGCGCGGACGAAGACCGCCCCATGCGCGCCTTCGAGACCCTGACCCTGGCGCCCATCGACCGCCGCCTGATCGACCCGGCGCGGCTCACGGGTGAGGAGACCGCCTGGCTCGACGGCTATCACCGCCGGGTTTGGGAAACCCATGAAGACAAACTGGACCCACCCGACCGGACATGGCTGGAAGCGGCGACGCAGCCTATCGGCCAGACCGCGCCGACCTGAAGGCTCTAGCGGCTGCGTACCACCTCGATGGCCTCCGGCAGGGTGAAGACGCCGTTGAAGAGGGCGCGGCCGACAATGGCGCCGGCAATGTTCGGCAGATAGTGCAGGGTCGAGATATCGTCCAGGACCTTGACCGTCCCCGAGGCGATCACCGGCACGATCAGCTCGGTGGCCAGGTCCGTGGTGGCGGCCAGGGAGCTTTCCGGCAGTTCGTCGTCGCGGTCGATATCGGTGAAGATGATGCCGGCGAGGCCGGCGGTCTCGAACTGGCGGGCAAACTCCAAGGGAGTCCAGGCCGTGGTCTTCTTCCAGCCCTCGATCACCACCTGTCCGCCGCGCGCGTCGACCGAGATGACGATTTTGCCCGGGTGGTGCGAGGCGGCTTCGATGACCATGCGCGGCTCGACGACCGCCGCCGTGGCGACCACCACGCGGCTGGCGCCGCGCTCGAACCAATGGTCGATCTCATGGTGCGTGCCGATGCCGCCGGCGACCTGGACCGGGATGTGCACCGTGTCGATGATCTCCTCGATCAAGGCCGCGTTGTTGACTTCTTTCTTGGCCACCGCGTCGAGGTCGACCACGTGCAGCCATTCCGCGCCTTCTTCGGCGAAGGCCTTGGCCGCCGCCACAGGGTCGCGGTCGTAGACCACCGGCTGGTCCATCTGACCGCGCACCAGGTTTACGCACTTACCGTTTTGCAGTTCGATATCGGGGAAGATAATCATGGCATGTTCCCTCCCGCTGATTATTCGGATTCAACTGGTGCCATGATCTTGGGCCGAATTGCGGCTCGGGGCAATGCGCGCGACAGAGGTTGTGGGCAAGCCCGGGTCAAAGCGGCAGGGCGGTGGCGTATTTCAGCTCGCGCAGGGTGAAGCCCGAGGCGACCGAGGCGACATAGGGATTGCGCAGCAGGAAGCGGGTGAGGAACCGCTCGTAGGCCTCGACGTCGCGCACCCGCACCTTCAGCATGTAGTCGTAGGCGCCGGAGATCGCGTAGCACTCCATGATCTCCGGCCGCTCGGCCACCAGCTTCTGAAAGGCCGCCGTGGCCTCCTCGCTGTGGCTCGCCAGGGTGATGTTGGTGATCACGCAGATCTTCAGGTCCACGGCCGCCGGGTCGAGCAGGACCACCCGGCCGCGGATCAGCCCGGCCTTGTCGAACTCCTGCAGCTTGCGCCAGACGGTGCTCTGGGATTGCCCGACCCGTTCGGCCAGTTGCTGCATCGACAAGGTGGCGTCGCGCTGCACCACCGAGAGAAGAACGCGGTCACTATCGGACAGAGACATGGGATGTACATATCAGAAAAGCAGGAATTATGAAAGAGAATAGCTGAAATTTTCAAGAATCCGTGAGTATCTGGGAGAAAATTTCACGCCCCGGGACCTATATTAAAGACAGGGGCATCATGCCCCGGAGGTCGCCATCATGGCCACGCACAGCGCCTATCGCTCGAAGTTGCCCGACCAGGACGGGAAAATCCCCTACGACGCGGCGGAGGACGCGGTCTGGCGCAATCTTCTGGCGCGTCAGGAAAAACTCTTGCCGGGCCGGGTCTGCGACGCGTTTCTCGCCGGGCTCGACGCGCTCGACCTGCCGCGCGAGCGGATTCCGCAGTTGGCCGAGATCAATGCCCGGCTGGCCCGGACCAGCGGTTTCGGCGTGGCGGCGGTGCCGGCGCTGATCAGCCCCGAGAAGTTCTTCGGTCTCCTGGCGGCGCGCCGCTTCCCGGTCGCCACCTTCATTCGCCGCCGCGAGGAATTCGATTACCTGCAGGAGCCCGACATCTTCCACGAGGTCTTCGGTCACTGCCCGCTGCTGACAAACCCGGACTACGCCGACTTCCTGCAGCGCTTCGGCGAGACCGCGCTGGCGGCGGGCAAGCCCTACTTCTGGCGCTTGCAGCGGCTCTTCTGGTTCACCGTCGAATTCGGCCTGGTGGCCGCCAAGGAGGGAACCCGGATCTTCGGCGCGGGGATCGCCTCGTCCCCCGGCGAGACCCATTTCGCCCTGGAGAGCGGGGAGCCCGAGCACCTGCCCTTCGACCCGGTCGAGATCTTCCGCACGCCCTACCGGATCGATATCTACCAACCGGTCTACTACGTCATCGAGGACTTCCGGCAACTGCGCGACCTCTTCGATCGCGACCTGGTCGCCCTGATGGACCAGGCCAAGGCCCTGGGTCAGCTCCCGCCGCGCTTCCCGCCGGCCGAGACCGACACGGCGGCGTGAGGGGCGGCGGGAGGGGCATTCCCGCGCACGTCTCCGTAGGCCCGAAAGCAGGCTGAGTTTTTTTCCTCTCCCATCTTTCCGGTTGCTCAGGATAAGCCCTGCCTGCCGCCACCCGATCCTATGACAGATCGAGGACCGGTTCGCCCAGCTTCGCCGGGTCGAGGTCGAGCCCGAGACCGGGCCGGTTCGCGGGGACGAAGCCGACCGGGCTGGCCGCCGGGTCGAGTGGAGCCAGGCGGGTCTCGAGGTAGGCTGGCATATCGATCCCGGCGAGCAACAGCGGCTCCGGTACCCCGAGCGCCAGGTGAAGGGCCGCGGTGCTGGCGACATCGGCGGCCCAGGAGTCGTCGACCTTCAAGGCGATGCCGGCGGCGACGCAGAGGTCGCGGGCGGTCCGCGCCGCGCTCGGGCCGCCCTGAATCGAGGGCTTCAGGCCGGCGCCGGCGGCAAAGCCGTCCGAGGCCAGCCGGGCATAGGCCGCCAGGTCGGCGAGGCACTGGTCGAGCATGACCCGGCGGCCGCTCTCCAGGGCGACCCTGCGGTTGACTTCGTAGGTCCTGCAGGGCTCTTCCCAGAGGACCCGGGGGTCGTCGATCCGCGCCATGGCCGCCAGGGCCTGGTCGGGCGACCAGCCGCCGTTGGCGTCGGCCATAAGGGGGTCCTCGGGGCCGATCATCGGCAGGACCGCCGCGATGCTGGCGGCATCGGCTTGCGGGTCGCCGCCCACCTTGACTTGGAAGCGCCGGTAACCCGCCGCCCGGGCCTGGCTGGCCTGTCCGGCCAGGACTGCCGGTTCGGCTTGTCCGAAGGTGGCGTAATAGGGCACCGCCGCGACCCGCTGCCCACCGAACAAGGCATAGAGCGGCAACCCGGCGGCCTGACCCAAGATGTCCCAACAGGCGGTGTCCAGCCCGCAGGCCAGGTTGCTCAGGTCCGCGGGCAGGGGGCCGAGCCGGGCCGCGAGCGATGCCGGCGTGGCTTCAGCGCCGATCACCCGGGGCAGCAGTTCCGCCACGGCGGCGAGAAAGCCGGCGTCGCTGGGTTTGGGTGAGGCCCCGGTCAGGCGGCAGATCTCACCCAGGCCGACCGACCCCGCGTCGGTCTCCACCCGCAGCAGCAGGTTGTCCAGGTGCGTGCGGGTGCCGTAGGTCGTGCTGTAGCCGCCGCCGCGAAAGGCCAGCGGCAGGGGGGTGGCGGTGATGCGGGCGATCGTCATCGCTGGGTCAGGGCGCTAGCCGATCCCATCGGTGCCGGCGCCGCAGACCAGCAGGCCGATGCTCTCGTCGTCCGCCGCCGAGACTCTTCCGGCTTGCAGGGCGGCGACCGAGGCGGCGCCGGAGAGTTCGGCGGCAATACCCATTTCGAACCAGAGCCAGCGGGCGGCGGCGCGCATCTCCGCGTCGTCGACCAGGACGATCTCGTCGACCGCCTCTTGGACGATGGCCAAGTTGGGCTCGGCGCTGCGCCGGGGCGCCAGGGTGTTGGCCTGGGTCTCGACGGCGGCCAGGGTGGTCAGTTCGCCAGCCTCCAGGCTGGTCTTCAAGGTCGGCGCGCCGACCGGCTCGACGCCGACGATGCGCGCCTCGGGTTTCTTCTGGCGGATCGCGCTGGCAATGCCGCCGATCAGCCCGCCGCCGCCGATGGCGATGACGAAGACCTGGCAGTGCGACGACTGCTTCAGCATCTCCAGCCCGACGGTGCCCTGGCCGGCCATGACCCGGGGATCGGCGAAGGGGTGGATGTAGACCAGGCCCTCGGCCTCGGCCCGGGCCAGGGCGGCGAGGTTGGACTCGTCCCAGCCGGCGCCCTCGATCACCACCTCGGCGCCCCAGGCCTTGATCTTCTCGGCCTTGCCGGGCGGCGAGCTGGCCGGCAGGTAGACCACGGCCCGGCAGTCCGAGGCCCAGCCGGCATAGGCCACCGCGAGGCCGTGGTTGCCGCCCGAGGCGGTGATGATGCCCCGGGCCAGCTCGGCCTGGCTCAGGCTGAGCGCCGTGTTGGAGGCACCGCGCGCCTTGAAGGAGCCGGTGACCTGAAGGTTCTCCAGCTTCAGCAGGGTCTCGCCGGCGCGCAGCGGGTCCTTCAGATGGCGCGCGCGCAGGAAGGGCGTACGGCGCACCCGGCCGGAAATTCGCTCGGCGGCTGCTTCGATGGCGTCGAGGGGGATCATACCAGACCTCCACAGTAAAGACCCATTTGATGGGAGCAAAAGAGCGTCAGGGGAAGGCGCGGCGCGCAGCGCGATACTGGTATCGGGCAAGCGCCGGAACGCACCCCTGAGGCTCTTTTGCCGCACCGATAGGCCGCGTTCTTTTGACCGCTGGCTGCGTTCCGGTCCGCTTGTGGTGCTCGCACCACGGCGCGGCCCGCGCCTTCCCAGCGGACAAAACCACAGCGGTCAAATGGGCCTTCATTGTGGAAGTCTGGTATCAGGCTCATGTACTTTGTCCAATCAGTTCCAGCCACTGGTCTTCGTCCAGGGTCGCGACGCCCAGCTCCGCCGCCTTCTTGGCCTTGGAACCGGCCCCGGGCCCGGCCACCAGGTAGTCGGTCTTGGCGGAGACCGAACCCGCCACCTTGGCGCCCAGGGACTCGGCCCGGGCCTTGGCCTCGTCGCGGGAGAAACGCTCCAGCTTGCCGGTGAAGACCACGGTCTTGCCGGCGACCGGCGAGCCCGCCGTGTCGGCCAGCACCACGTCCTCGACGGTCAGGACCGAGGCCAGATCCTCGACCGCTTCGCGGTTGTGGGGTTCGTGGAAAAAGGCGACCAGGCCCTCGGCGACGATCGGCCCGATGCCGTCGATGCCCAACAGCTCGGCCCAAGCCTCGCCCTCGCGGTCCTGGGCCTCCGTCATGGCCTGCATGAAGGCGGCGAGACCGGTGTAGCTGCGGGCCAACAGACGGGCGTTTTCCTGGCCCACATGACGGATGCCCAGGGCGAAGATGAAGCGGTCCAGCCCGATGGCGCGGCGCGCCTCGATGGCGGCGAAGAGGTTCCTGGCCGAGAGCTCGCCCCAGCCTGGAACCTCGGCCAGCGGCGTGCGGTCCTGGCCGTCCTTCGCCGCCAAGCGGAAGATATCGGCGGGGGTCTTGATCCAGCCCTCGCGGAAGAAGAAGGTCACCTGCTTGTCGCCCAGGCCGTCGATGTCGAAGGCCAGGCGCGAGACGAAATGCTTCAGGCGCTCAACCGCCTGGGCCGGGCAGATCAAGCCGCCGGTGCAGCGCTTGACCGCCTCGCCGGCCTCGCGCACCGCCTCGCTGCCGCATTCCGGACAGAGCGTGGGAAAGGCAAAGGGCTTGCTGTCGGCGGGGCGCTGCTCGGCGATCACCCGGACCACCTGGGGGATGACGTCGCCGGCGCGCTGGATCACCACCCGGTCGCCTTCGCGGATGTCCTTGCGCTCGATCTCGTCTTCGTTGTGCAGCGTGGCGCGCGAGACCACCACGCCGCCGACGGTGATCGGCGCCAGATGGGCGACCGGTGTCAGCGCGCCGGTGCGTCCGACCTGAATGGCGATCGTCTCCAGGGTGGTCTCGGCCTGCTCGGCGGGAAACTTGTGGGCAATCGCCCAGCGCGGCGCCCGGCTGACGAAACCGAGCCGCTCCTGCAGGTCGAGGCGGTCGACCTTGTAGACCACGCCGTCGATGTCGTAGGCCAGATCGGCCCGCCGTGACCCCACCAGGGCATAGTAGCCCAGGAGTTCCTCCAGGGTGCCGCAGAGCGCGGTGGGATCGGTCAAGGTGAAGCCCCAGCGCGCGAAATTGTCGCGCACCTCGGTAATGCGGCCGCCGATCGGCGCCGAGATCTCGCCCCAGGCATAGGCAAAGAAACACAGCGGCCGGGCCGCCGTGATGGCCGGGTCGAGCTGGCGCAGCGAGCCGGCGGCGGCATTGCGCGGATTGGCGAAGACCTTGCCGCCGCTCTCCGCCTGGCGCGCGTTCAGGGCCTGAAAGTCTGCGCCGCGCATATAGACCTCGCCGCGCACCTCCAGAACCTCCGGCCAGCCGCCGTCCTGGAGCTCTTCGGGGATCTCCGCGATGGTCCGCACATTGGCGGTGATGTCCTCGCCCTCGGCGCCGTCGCCCCGGGTCGCCGCCTGGATCAGGCGGCCGGCCTCGTAGCGCAGCGAGCAGGAGAGCCCGTCGATCTTGGGCTCGGCGAAGATCTCCGGCGGCTCCTCCAGGGAGAGGAAACGGGCCACGCGCGTGCGAAAGTCGGCCACCTCCTCCTCGTCGAAGGCGTTGCCCAGGGACAGCATGGCGACCCGGTGGCGCACCTTGGCGAAGCCCTGGGCCGGGGCCGCGCCGACCCGGCGGCTCGGGCTGTCCTCGCGGCG
Organism: Kiloniellaceae bacterium; assembly: GCA_021776195.1. The sequence goes on from JAJFGK010000138.1 coordinate 9,490, forward strand.
CAGGGCGGGGAAGCGGGCCTCGATCTCGCCGTTGCGGCGGACCAGGGCGTCGTAGTCCGCGTCGCTGATCTCCGGGGCGTCCTCCTGGTGGTAGAGGGCGTCGTGGCGGGCGATCTCCCGCGCCAACCGGGCCAGTTCGGACTGGGCTTCGATTGGGTCGAGCGTCTCGACCGGCTTGGTCTGCGCCTTGGCCACCATTACGCGGCCCCCATCAGGCGGGCGGCGGCGGCGCGGGCCTCTTGCGTCACCTCGGCGCCGGACAGCATGCGGGCGATCTCCTCGCGCCGCGCGTCGGGCTCGAGCCGGCGCACGGTGGTGCGGCTGGTCTCGCCATCGCTGAGTTTGCTCACCAGCCAGTGGTGATCGGCCCGCGCGGCGACCTGGGGGCTGTGGGTCACCACCAGGATCTGATGCTGTGCCGCGAGCCGCGCGAGGCGCTCTCCGACGGCGTCCGCGGTGGCGCCGCCGATGCCGCTGTCGACCTCGTCGAAAACCTGCGCGCGGCCGTCCTCTTCACCGGCGAGAGCGACCTTGATGGCGAGCAGGAAGCGGCTGAGTTCGCCGCCCGAGGCGATGCGGCCCAGATGCCCGGCCTCGCCGCCCGGGTTGGTCGCGACCAGGAAGGCAACTGCGTCGCCGCCGCTCGGGCCCCAGCGGGCCTCTTCGAGGGGCTCGACCCGGGTTTCGAAACGCGCCCGCTCGAGCTTGAGGGCCGGCAGTTCGCGCAGGACCGCCAGGTCGAAATCCTTGGCAGCCGCTCGCCTGGCGTCGCTCAAGGCCCGGGCGGCCGCGGCGAAGGCCTGCCAGGCCTCGGTCTTCGCGCGCGCCAACCGTTCCAACTGGGCGCTGCCGCTGTCCAGGGCCAGGAGGCGACGCTGAAAGTCCGCCAAGAGTTCCGGCAGGGCCTCGGGATCGCAGCGATGCTTGCGGGCCATGTCGTGGAGGGCGAAGAAACGGGCCTCGACCGTCTCCAGGGTGTCGTTTTCTTCGTCGAAGGACCGCAAGAGGACGCCCAGGGCCGCCTCGGCCTCGCCAATTTCGGCTTCGGCCCGGGCCAGCGCGTCGGTCGCCAGTCGCAGGGCCACGGACTGGCGCTCGGCGCCATCTGGCAGGGCCCGCTGTGCCAGCCCGAGACGGAACAGCGCGCCCTCGTCGCCGTCGAGCGCGTGGAGCGCCTCGTCCACGGCGCCGATCAGGCGGGTCTTGTCTTTCAGGAGCGCGCGGCGCTCTTCCAGGGCGGCGGCCTCGCCGGCCTGGGGTGCCAGTCCCTCCAGTTCCCCGACCGCATGGCGCAGGAAGGCCTCTTCGCGTTGGGCCTGGAGGATTTCCTCTTCCGCCTCGCCATAGGCCTTGGCGGCCGCCTGCGACTGGCGCCAAAGGGCCGCCAAGTCGCCGCCCCGGGTCCCCAGGCCGCCGAAGGCATCCAAGAGCCGGCGGTGGCTGACCGGATCGAGCAGGCCGTGCTGGTCGAACTGGCCCTGGATTTCGATCAGGCTGTCGCCGAGACGGCGCAGGGCGCTGATCGAAACCGGCTCGTCATTGACGAAGGCGCGGCTGCGCCCGTCCTCGCGCAGCACCCGGCGCAGGATCAGGTGGCCTTCCTCGCGGGACTCGCGGGCGGCCCGTGCAGCCAGGCCGAGGTCCTCCAGGATCGCGAAGGCGGGATGTGCGGCCGGCAGATGGAAACCGGCGGTGACGCTGGCCCGGTCGGCCCCGGGGCGCAGCAAACGGCCTTCGGCGCGCTGTCCCAGGGCAAGGCCGAGCGAATCCAGCAGGATCGACTTGCCCGCCCCGGTTTCGCCGGTCAGGGCGCAGAGCCCCTCCTCGAAATCGAGATCGAGACTGTCAATCAGGACAACATCGCGTATCGATAGGCTGGCCAGCATGGGTCAGAAGTCCAGATCCGGGGTCAGGGTTGGCCCCGGCTCAAAAGAACGTCCCCCAGACGCCCGCGATCCAGGATTCGTCGTTCGCCTCGGGTGTCAAATCCTGGCCGGTGAGGAGGGCGTAGCTGTCGATGTACCACTCGCTGCCGGGAAAGTTATGCCCCAGCACCGCCGCCGTGGCCTGGGCTTCCGACGCGACGCCCAGCGCCAGATAACATTCGACCAGGCGATGCAGGGCCTCGGGCACATGGGTCGTGGTCTGGTAGTTGGTGATGACCTCGCGGAACCGATTGATGGACCCGAGATACTCGCCCTGGCGCTGATAGTAGCGGCCGATCTCCATATGCTTGCCGGCCAGGTGGTCGACCGCGAGGTCGACCTTGAGCTGGGCGTCGCGGGCATAGGGACTGTCGGGGAAGCGCCGGGTGACGACCTGCAGCGACTCCAGGGCGCTCTCGGTCATCTTCTGATCCCGGCCCACGTCGGAAATCTGTTCGTAGTAGCTGACCGCCTTCAGATAGTGGGCATAGGCCACATCGGGATGGCCGGGATGAAGCTGGATGAAGCGGTCCAGGGCCGCCACCGTCTCGTCGTACTTCTGGCCCACGTAAAAGGCATAGCCGGCCATGAGTTGAGCCTTGGTGGCCCAGGGCGAATAGGGGTACTGGCGCTCGACCTCGTCGAACAACTTGGCCGCCCGGTCCCGGTCGCCGGCCAGAAGCGTATCGAGCGCCTGATTGTAAAGGGTCTCCACCGGCGTGCCGTCGACCGGCAGAGCGTCGTCGTCGGCGGCGCAGCCGGTGAGCAGCGCCAGAACCGCCGCCACGCGCAACCAATTCCCAGGACGCGCGCATCTGGTACGTCCGCTCGCCGCGCGGCTGGCACGGCCGCTCGTCGCGGGGAAGGTCTCGGTGTTGGTCTGATCCGTCACGAGGTGGCCTGGCTATCTCTATGGTCGATGGCGCGCTGCCGCCAAGGCTGTGCGAGGCGGTACTCGCGGGCGACTATATTGATTCGCCGCGGCACCCTCAAGCGTCGCCGAAGGGTCGTACAGACTCGACAGGTCAGGAGGGGGACGTCAGGCGAAGGCCGCGACGGCAGACTCTGGAAGCACTGCACCGGCGGCCTGCGGCCTCGCCTGCGTGCTGCCGGCGTCGATCCAGCACCAGGCCCTCTCGTCGGCGAAAAGTGTTTTCAGAAGACGGCAGTTGAGGGCATGGCCGCAGCGGACACCGCGATAGTGGCCTTCGATCGCACCGCCGGCGAGATAGAGGTCGCCGATGGAATCGAGAATCTTGTGGCGCACGGGCTCGTTGTGGAAACGCAGGCCTCCGGGATTGAGCACCTCGCCGTTCTTGAAGACGACGGCGTTGTCGAGCGAGCCGCCCAGCGCCAGGCCGTTGCGGCGCATCAACTCGACCTGCTCGAAAAACCCGAAGGTCCGGGCCCGGGCGATCTCCCTGCGGTAGGTCGTCTCGTCCATATCGAGGGCGAGCTGTTGGTGGCCGATGGTGGTGCCGTCGAAGTCGATCTCGAAGCTCACGGAAAAACCGTCGCCGGGCTCCAGGCTCGCTATCCGGTCGCCATCTTCGATGACGATCGGCTTGAGGATCTTGAGGACACGGCGCGGGACGTCCTGCTCGACCGTCCCGGCGCAGTCGATCAGATAGACGAAGGGCGCCGCGCTGCCGTCCATGATCGGAATTTCCGTCCCGGTGAGCTCGATCCGCGCGTTATCGATGCCGCAGCCCGCCAGGGCGGAAAAGAGATGCTCGACCGTCGAGACTTTCTGTTCGCCCGCGATGAGGGTCGTGCAGAGCGGCGTTTCCACGGCATGCTGCCAGGAAGCTTTCAGGCTCTGTCCCTTGTAAGGACCGTCCGACCAGGCAACGGTGATACCGCTATCGATCGGCGCGGGATACAGTGTCATCTTGACCCGCTCGCCGCTATGCAGCCCCACGCCGGCACAGTGGATATCGTGCCGTAAGGTCCGCTGCATCGTCCCCCGTCCAAAAGACATTTTAAATCATCCGTTTAGTAAACTGTCCCAGCAGCTCAACTTATGAGCATTCCTGGGTCAAAATCAAATCACACAATATTACGAAAGTTTTCGGTCGCGGGTTGTCCGATTGTGGCGGCGGTCCGCCATGTTCGGGCAAGAAAAAGGGCCCCGGTCCTCGCGGATCGGGGCCCCTGTGGGTCGGCGTGGCCGGCGCCTAGTTGGCTTGGCGGCGCAGGAAAGCGGGAATATCGAGCAGGTCTTCCTCGAATTCCGCCGATCTGGTCCGCTCCTTGGGATCATGGCTGCCTGGACCCGGCTGCTCGGTGACCTTCGCGGCCGTGGCGTCCGGGGCGCCGGAGGCAACCCTCGGCGGCGAGTCCGGCGCCGCCGAAGCCGCCTGCTCGTCGCTTTCCTCGATCCCGGAGGTCGCGGCTTGCAGGGCCCTCGCCGCACCGTTGGTCACGCGGGCAAAGAGGCTTTCGCGAGTCTTGTGACTCGGTGCGGCCGGAGAGCGGCTCGCGTTCATCAAGTCGGCCTCCGCCAGGGGCTCGGCCCTGGCATAGCCCTGGCTGATACGCAGATCGTCGCTCGCGGCGCGAACCGGCGGCGGCGGTGCGTAGAAGCTCTGGCTCTCCGCTGCCGTCGGTGCAACGCCGGCCTCGGGCGCCTGGGTTTGGGGCGCCTGGGTTTGGGGCGCTTGGTTTTCGGGTGCGCGCAGGAAGGGATCGAAAGCAGGCTCCGACTTGAGATCGAGGGTCGGCATTTCGGGCTCGCTCCGGTCCGATTGGCCCCGGTGCGGTTCGCCTTGGTCCGGTTCGAGCTCGTCCTGGGCGACCCCTTCTTGGGCGACCGGAAGCTGATCCTGGGGTGCCACCATCGCCACCGGTTCAGGCTGCGGGGCCGGCTCTGGGGCCGCTTCGAACCGAGGCGGTTCCATCGCAGGGGCCGGCTGGATCATCTCCGAATCCAGGTCGGCCTGTAGGGCATGGGCCTGGGCGCCGCCGCCGCTGGACCCGTATAGCGGTGCCTCACCGCGGGCACGGGACTGTGCGGTGGTGATGCCGGGCGCCGACTCGGGCTCGCCCACGCTGCGATTCGACGGTCGGCCGCCGGCCACGACACTGAGCGATACCGGCCGTGGCGAGACCATCTCGTCGGCGTCGATCCCGGTCGCGACCACCGACACGCGCACCAGTTTTTCCATGCTGTCGTCGAAAGTCGAACCGAAGATGATATTGGCCTCGGGGTCGACCTCGTCGCGAATCCGGTTGGCGGCCTCGTCGACCTCGAAGAGGGTGAGGTCCTGCCCGCCGGTGATGTTGATCAATACGCCCCGGGCGCCGCGCATCGAGACATCGTCCAGCAGGGGATTGGAAATGGCCGCTTCGGCCGCCGCGACGGCGCGGTTTTCGCCCTCCGCTTCGCCGGTGCCCATCATGGCCTTGCCCATTTCCGACATGACCGAGCGGATATCGGCGAAGTCGAGGTTGATCAGGCCCGGGTTGACCATCAGATCGGTCACGCCGCGAACGCCGGACTCCAGCACATCGTCGGCCATCTTGAAGGCATCGGCGAAGGTCGTCTTCTCGTTGGCGACCCGGAAGAGGTTCTGATTGGGGATAATGATCAGGGTGTCGACGTACTGGCTCAGCTCGTTGATGCCCTCTTCGGCCAGGCGCATGCGGTGGACGCCCTCGAAGTGGAAGGGCTTGGTGATTACGCCGACCGTCAGTATCCCCGCTTCGCGCGCGGCCCGGGCGATTACCGGCGCGGCGCCGGTGCCGGTGCCGCCGCCCATCCCGGCGGTGACGAAGACCATATGGGCGCCTTCCAGGTCGACCAGGATCTCGTCCAGCGCTTCTTCGGCGGCGGCTCGGCCGATGTCGGGCCGCGAACCGGCGCCAAGACCCTGGGTGATATTCCGTCCGAGCTGGATCTGGCGCTCGCAGAGGGTCTGCTGAAGGGCCTGGGCATCGGTATTGGTCACCAGGAAGTCGACGCCGCCGAGCTTCGATTGGATCATGTTGTTCACGGCATTGCCGCCGGCACCGCCAACACCGACGACCGTGATCTTCGGCTTGAGTTCAGGGTTGGAAACGGGCAATTCGATGTTCAAGGTCATGTCGTCTACTCCACTAGTCCTAAAGGCAACCCGACGCGGCTGGGCATCCGATCGGGATATGAGATCCTCCAGCCGAAAGGGCTGCGAGGCGGTGATTCAAAAATGCTCACGAAACCAGCTCCCCAGGCGGCCGACGAAGCCGCTTGTCTTGGCGCTTTCTCCGACCGAGAGAAGGCCGGGTGTCGTCTCTTCGTCCAACGCGTAGGACAGCAGTCCGACGCAGCAGGAATAGGCAGGACCGGAGGTCGCCTCGGCGAGCCCGGCGACGGCGTGGGGCTTGCCGATGCGGACCTGCTTGTCCAGCACCAGGCCGGCCAGCTCGCGCAGGCCGGGCAACTGGCTGGCGCCGCCGGTCAGCACGACCCGGCGTCCGGCCACCTTGTCGAAGCCGCTTTCCTCGAGCCGCGAGCGGATCAGCTCGAGGGTCTCCTCGAGGCGCGGCCGCATGATGCCGATCATCAAGGAGCGCGGGACCTGATGGACGTTGTCCTCGTCGCTCTCGCCGACCTGCGGGACATCGATCATCTCGCGCTCGTCCGAGGGCGAGGGTATGGCGTGACCGAACAGCGTCTTGATGCGCTCGGCATGGGTCAGCGTGGTCGAGAGACCACGCGCGATGTCCGAGGTGACATGGTTGCCGCCCACCGGCACGATGTCGGTGTAGACCACCTTGCCCTCGAAGAAGACGGCGATGGTGGTGGTCCCGCCGCCCAGGTCGACCAGGGTGACCCCGAGGTCCTTTTCGTCCTCGACCAGGGTGGCCAGTCCGGAGGCGAAGGGCGAGACGACATAGCCGGCCGGCAAGAGATGACAACGCTGAATCGCCGATCCGAGGTTGCGCACGGCGCTGGAGGCGGCGGTGATGATGTGCAGTGAAACGCCCAGCTGTTCGCCGAACATGCCGAGCGGATCGCGAATGCCGCGGTTGCCGTCGATCGAATAGCTGGTCGGGATGAAGTGGATGGGCTGACGGCCGGCTTCGGTCTCGCCCTTGAGACAGTTGGCGTTGCGGGTCTGCTCGAAGGCGCGCTGAAGATCGGCCTCGCCGACCTCGTGGCCGGAAATCGCCACCTCGATCCCGATCGAGCTCGATGCCGGGTACCCGCAGGACAGGTTGACCAGGACGCGGTCGATGGTGACGCCGGCCATCTCCTCGGCGGCGTGGACGGCGTTCAAGATGGCGCCCTCCGCCTTGTCCAAGTCGACAATCGCCCCGTTTTTCAACCCCCGGCTGGCCTGCTGGCCGATCCCCAGAACACGCGGCTGCCCGCCGGGGTTCTCCTCGGCGATGAAACAGCAAACCTTGCTGCTGCCCACATCGAGCGCGGCGATCAGGCCGTTCTTTCCTACCCCCTTCTTCATCGTACTTTTTCCATCCGGTCCTTCGTTTCCTCGTTTCCTCGAGGGCTCGGCCCTGGGCAGTCCCCAGTGTCGGCCTCGCGATCAGGTCTCTTCGCCAGCGCCTTGGCTCCGCGGTTTGCTGTCAGGCGCGGTGCGCACCACCACCCGGTCGGGTTGCCGCAGGTCGACGGCGATGACGTCGCGGGTCAGCAGGCCGTGTTCTCTTTCGACCTTGGCAAACTCGATCCAGGCCCTTTGGGCGTCGCCTTCAGGCAGGCGTACGGCAATGGCTCCGTCCAACTGTACGTTCCAGCGCCGCTTGCCGATCCAGGTCGCCGCGGTCACCCGGTCGCTCAGGGACGGTTCCTGGCGCAGCATGGCGATCAGCGCCGGCGTCTCATGGGGGGCGCCTTCGCCCAGCACGATCGGCAGGCCGGCAAAACGACGGGCCTCGACGTCCTCGATCACCTGGCCGTCCTGATCCAGCAGCAGCAGATTTTCGCCGAGCTGCCAGATTGCCAGCGGTTCGCGCTCCACCAGGTCCAGTCGCAAGACGTCGGGCAATCGGCGATTGACCCGCGCCGACTTGATCCAGGGCAGGGCCTCCAGGCTGGCGCGAGCGACCACCGGATCGATGGTCAGAATGGCGGTGCCGCGATCGACCGCCAGGGCGTTCAGAATTTCCTCACGCGAAGTTCGTTTGCGGCCGACCACCTGAAGATCGCCAAGGGCCAGGCCGAAGCGTGCGCTGGCATCGTAGCCGGCGTCGATCAGCGCCACGGTCTGGCGGTGCACCCATCCGGACTCCCACAAAGTCGCGCCGCCGCCGATCAGTCCGACGACCAGACAGGCGGCGAGCGCCTTGGCCACACGCGTCGGCCGCAGCCAGGCCCGCAGACGGCTGCGCCGCGGCGACGACCGGGTTGTGCCTGTCCGGGTGGTGGGCGCCTTGGTGGCACGCGTCTTGCGTTGCCCGGCGGTTTCGCCGCGCGGCTTGCTCTTACGTTTGGGGGCCTGGCTGGTGGCGGTCAGGCCGCGCAGCCGGACACCCTTGTCTTCGCCCTTCGTCAAGAACCGCATGTCGCGTGCTCCACCATCCAGCCGCAGAGTTCTGGAAAGGATATGCCCAGGTGATTGGCCTGCTCGGGCGCCAGGGACATCGAGGTCATGCCGGGCTGTGTGTTGGTCTCCAGGTAGAACAGCCGGCCCGGCTCGCCGGCGGTGTCGTCGTATCGGAAGTCGCTGCGCGAGACCCCGCGGCAGCCCAGCGCCTGGTGCGCCTTGTGGGCCGCCTCCATGGCCTGGCTGGCGAGCGCCTCGGAAATCTCCGCCGGGAAGACGTGATCGGCGAAACCCTCGGTGTACTTGGCGCGGTAGTCGTAGAACCCGACCTTGGAGACGATCTCGGTGACGCCCAGCGGGCGGTCGCCCATGACCGCCACCGTCAGTTCGCGACCGGGGATGTATTCTTCGACCAGGACAAGGTCGCCGAAGGTCCAGGCGTTGGCCCCGAGCAGCGGCTCGTTGTCGCCCTCGCGCACGATCCGCACGCCCACCGAAGAGCCTTCCTGCGGCGGCTTGACGACGTAGGGTCGCGGCAGGGGCTCCTGGCGCAGCAGTTCCTCGACCGGCAGGACAACACCGTGCGGGCTGATGACGCCGGCGCCGGCGACGATCTTCTTGGCCGTGGGCTTGTCCATGGCCAGGGCCGAGGCGGCAACGCCGGAATGGGTGTAGGGGAGGCCGAGGAGTTCCAACAGCCCCTGGACGCAGCCGTCCTCGCCCCAACGGCCATGCAGAGCGTTGAAGACCACGTCGGGACGGTCCTTCAGACGGTCGACAAGGTCCTCGACCTTGCCGGTGAAGTCGTAGGCCTCGGCCTGGTAACCGGCTTCGGTCAAGGCCTCGGCGCAGGCGCGGCCGCTGTCGAGCGAGACCTCGCGCTCGGCCGACTTTCCGCCCATCAGGACCAGGACGCGCTTGCTCACTGTCCGGCCTCCTCGATTGCCGTCTCGGCGAATGTGCCGATTCGTTTGATCTCCCACTCCAGGGTGACCCCGCTGGTCTCCTTGACCCGGCGGCGGACCTCTTCGCCCAGGCGCTCGAGATCGGCGGCACTGGCCGTGCCGAGATTGATCAGAAAGTTGCAGTGCTGTTCGGAGACCATGGCCTGACCCATGGTCAGGCCGCGGCAGCCGGCCCGGTCGATCAACTGCCAGGCCTTGGCGCCCTGAGCCTCCGGCCCGGTCGGGTTCTTGAAGGTACTGCCGCCGGTGCGGCTGCGGATCGGTTGGCTCCCGGCGCGTTGCGCCTGAATCGCCGTCATGCGCCCGCCGATGGCCGCGCTGTCGTCAGGGGTGCCGCGCAGGCGCGCGCCGATGCAGATCCAGTCGGTCGGCCAGTCGGAATGACGGTAGTCGAAGCCCAGCTCGCTGGCGGTCAGAACCTGCTCGGCGCCAGCCGCATCGAGGAAGCGGGCCTCGATCAGGACATCCTTGATCTCGCATCCGTAGGCGCCGGCGTTCATGCGGACGGCGCCGCCGATCGTGCCAGGCACGCCGAAGAGAAACTCCAAGCCCGCCAGGCCGGCGTTGCGCGCCACCTTGGCGACGTTCAGGTCGAGCGCCGCCGCGCCGCAGACGATGTCTTCCCCCTCGGCCTGGATATCGGTAAAGCCACGGCCGAGTCGCAGCACCACCCCGGCGACGCCGCCATCGCGGATCAGCAGGTTGGAGGCGACCCCGAGGACCGTGACTGGCACATCGGCGGGTTTGGCCGCAAGGAAAGCGGCGAGATCTTCCTGGTTGGCGGGCCGAAACAGCACCTCGGCCGGACCGCCGACGCGAAACCAGGTGACGCCGGCCAGGGGCGCGGCGCTGCTCAGTCGGCCGCGCACCGCCGGCAGGCGCTCGATCAGGTTTGTGTCGCGGATCTTGGCCATGGCGATCACCGGGTCCCTCCCGCTTCGGAAGGCCGCGGGCTGGCGTTCAACCGGCCGGCCAGTTCGCCGGGCAGGGCGTTGGCCCAGGCCGTGATCGATCCGGCGCCCAGGCAGACCACCAGATCGCCGGACTCGGCCTTCTCGGCGATCAGATCGACCAGCGCCGCCGGGTCGGCCAGGGCCATCGCCGCGCGATGACCGTGATTGCGCAGGCCCTCGACCAGGGCATCGCGGTCGGCGCCCTCGATCGGATCCTCGCCGGCCGGGTAGACATCGGCGACGATCACGATATCGGCGTCGTTGAAGCAGGCGCAAAAGTCCTCGAACAGGCTGGCCAGGCGCGAATAGCGGTGCGGCTGGACCACGGCGATGACCCGGTTGCCGGTCGCCTGGCGGGCCGCGGAAAGGACCGCGGAAATCTCCACCGGGTGGTGGCCGTAGTCGTCGATCACGGTGATGCCGGCGACCTGCCCGGTCTGGGTGAAGCGACGCTTGACGCCGCCGAACTGAGCCAGAGCGGCGCGGATCTCGTCGTCGCCGATTCCCATCTCCTCGGCGACGGCGATGGCGGCGACCGCATTCATGGCGTTGTGCGCGCCCAACATCGGCAAAACCAGACCCTCGATGCGGCGCGGTCCCTCGGAGCCGCGTTTTTCGATCGTCAGGTCGAAGCGCTGGCCGCTGACGCAGAGCGTCAGGTTTTCCAGGCGCACGGCGGCCTGGGAAGACGTGCCGTAGGTGACGATCCGGCGGTCCTGGATGCGGCCGATCAGGGCCTGCACCGCCGGGTGGTCGATGCAGAGGACGGCGAGGCCATAGAAGGGGATGTTCTTGACGAAGGACTCGAAGGCCTCGTGCAGGGCCTCGAGCGAGCCATAGTGTTCCATGTGCTCGGGGTCGATATTGGTGACCACGGCGATGGTCGCCGGCAGCTTGGTGAAGCTGCCGTCGCTCTCGTCGGCCTCCACCACCATCCAATCGCCCTGGCCGAGCCGCGCGTTGGTGCCATAGGCGTTGATGATGCCGCCGTTGATCACGGTCGGATCCCGCCCGCTGCCGTCAAGCAGGGTGGCGATCATCGAGGTGGTGGTGGTCTTGCCGTGGGTGCCGCCGACCGCGATCGACCACTTCAGACGCATGAGTTCGCCAAGCATTTCGGCGCGCGGGACGATGGGCAGAAAGTTCTGCCGGGCCGCTTGCAGTTCCGGATTGTCGGCTTTCACCGCGGCGGACACCACCACGACATCGGCGCCTTCCAGGTTTTCCGCGGAATGCCCGACAGCAACGGGAATGCCGAGTGTGCGCAGGCGCTGCACGTTGGCGTTCTCGGCCACATCGCTGCCCTGGACCTGGTAGCCGAGATTGGCCAGGATCTCGGCGATCCCGCTCATGCCGATGCCGCCGATGCCGACGAAGTGGAGCCGGCCGAGATTGAGAGGAAGGGCCTTCATGCGGCGACCTCCCCGGATTTCTCGCCGCCGTTTTCCCGGTCGTGCGGTTCGCCGCAGACGACGGCCGCCAGGCGTCTTGCGGCCTGCTGGTGGGCGCCCTGACCGGCACAGCTCGCCGCGCGGGTGAGCAGCGCCGGGTTGGACAGGAGCGAGGCCAGGCGTTCGGTCAGGCTCTCGGCGGACAGGCTGGCCTGGGGCATCAACCAGCCGCCGCCGGCCTCGGAGAGGGCCTGGGCATTGGAGGTCTGATGATCGTCGGCGGCGCTGGGAAAGGGGACCATGATCGCGGGTCGTCCGGCTGCCGCCAGCTCGGCGACCGTCGAAGCGCCGGCTCTCGAGATCACCAGATGGGCGGCCTCCAGGCGCTGCGGGATATCGTCGAAGAAGGCCGCGGTCTCGGCCGCGACACCGGCGGCGCGATAGCGCGCGGCGACCTCGTCGAGACGATCGCCCGGAACCTGCTGCACCACTCGCAGGCGCTGGCGCAGATCTTCCGGCAGCCCGGCCACCGCGGCCGGCACCAGGTCGTTGAAGACGGCGGCCCCCTGGCTGCCGCCGACCACCAGCAGGGACAGGGGATCGCCCGGGCCGGGAACGGCGAAAGGCCGTTTGCCGATTTCCTGAATCGCTTGGCGCACCGGATTGCCGGTCAGCACCACCTTGGAGCGCTCGCTGGCAGGGATCGCGGCGACCTCGCGAAACGAGGTGCAAAGCGCGGCGCTGTAGCGGCTGAGACGGCGGTTGGCCCGACCCATGACGGAGTTCTGTTCGTGCAAGACCACCCGCAGCCCCAGATGGGTGCCGGCCAGGACCGGCGGCACCGAGGGATAGCCGCCGAAGCCGACCAGGCAGTCGGCGCCGGCGGAGCGGATCACCTTGCGCGCCTGCAGGTAGCCGAGCGCCAGCAGTCCGATGTTCTTGGCCTGGCGCAGCAGGCCGATCCCGGCGATGCCGCCGGCCGCGATGGCGTGGGTCTCGACCTGGGCCAGGTCCGGGCCGAAGCCGCCGCCCCGCCGGTCGGTGATCAGCAAGACGGCGATGTCGCGGGCCAGCAACTCGCGCGCCAGGGCCTGGGCCGGGAAGAGGTGACCGCCGGTACCGCCGGCGGCGAGCACGACCTTGCGCGGCGGCCTGGGGTCATTGGCGGTACGGGCGGTCATAGCGCGCCTCCCTGTCCGGCGCGCCGCCGGGTCAGGGCCAGGATCATGCCGGTGCCGATCGCCAGGGCGATGAGCGACGAGCCGCCGTAGCTGATGAAGGGCAGGGTCATGCCCTTGGGCGGGATCAAGTGCAGCGCCGAGGCCATGTTGATGATGGCCTGGAGGCCAAATTGAATCAGCAGGCCCGAAACCGCCAGCACGACAAAGAGGTCGGTTTCCCGCAGCACACGGACCAGCCCGCGCAGCACGACGAAGCCGAACAGCATGACGATGAACAGACAGGCGATCACGCCGAGTTCCTCGCCGGCCACGGCAAAGATGAAATCGGAATGGGCGTCGGGCAAATGGGCCTTCACCGTGCCTTCGCCGGGCCCGCGGCCAAAAGGGCCGCCGCTGCGAAAGGCCTCCATGGACTGGGAGATCTGGTAACGGTCGCTCGCCTCGGGATCGAAGAATCCGTTGATGCGCACCCGCACGTGCGGGAAGGTGAAGTAGGCGCCCAGCAGTCCCGCGGCGGCGAGGCATCCAAGCAGCCCGACCCAGAGCAGGGGCAGGCCGGCGAGGAAGAGCTCGCCACCCCAGATCGCCGTGACCAGGACCGACTGACCCAGATCGGGCTGCAGCAACAGCAGGGCGACCAGCAAACCCCAGAGACCCAGGGCCAGGCGGCTGCCGGGAATGCCCGCCCCGCCGCGCTGTGCCGCGAGGAGCCAGGCGATGGTGATGGCGAAGAACGGCTTCACGAATTCGGAAGGCTGCAGGGAAAAGCCGGCGAGCGCGAGCCAGCGTGTCGAGCCCTTGGCTTCGGACCCGATGAGGAGTGTCACGACGAGCAGGATCACGCTCACGATGAAGCCGATTACGGCGATGCGTCGCACGCCGCGCGGACTGAGCAGGGAAAAGCCGAGCAGCAGAGCCGCCGCCAGGGGCAGCAGGACCAGTTGACGGCTGGCAAGATGAAAGGCCCCCAGACCGATCCGTCCGCCCGCCGCCGGCGAAGCCGCCAGGATCAGGAGGGCACCGAAACCCATCAGGCAGATCACCGCGGCCAGGGACCAGCGATCGATGGTCCACCACCAATGGCTTAGATGGCTGCGGTCGGTGCGGGCGAAGCCGGTCATTGCAGCCATGCCCCCTCTTGCGACCAGTCTTCGAGATCGCTTTCCGCGCCGCCAAGCGCCCCGACGGCTTGCTTGAAGGCGTCGCCGCGGGCTTCGAAGTCGGCGAACTGGTCAAAGGATGCGCAGGCCGGCGACAGCAGCACCACCGGCGTTCGGCAGCGGCCCTCTGCCAGTGCCGCGCGGGCGGCCCGGCTGGCGGCGGCCACGGCTTGTTCCAGGGTCTGGTGTTGGGAATGGCGCAGGCGGTCTCCCAACTCGGTGGCAAAGGACCCGGCGGCCTCGCCAATCAGGAAAGCCTCTTCGGCCTTCCCCAACAGGGTGTCCAGGCCGGCCAGTCCGTCCGCCTTGGGCCGCCCTCCCGCGATCCAGAAGACCTCCCGGTAGCAGTCCAGCGCCCGGGCCGCGGCGTCCGGGTTGGTTGCCTTGGAATCATTGATGTAGGCGACTCCGTCGAGCACCGCGACCAGTTCCTGGCGATGGGCCAGACCGGGAAAGGAGCGCAGGCAGGCGCTGACCACCGGGGGATCGATCCCAGCGGCGGTGCAGGCCGCATAGGCGGCGGCGGCATTTTGCCAGTTGTGCCTGCCGGGCAGGCTGACGATGGGCTTCAGGTCCATGACCGCGACCGGCTCGTCGCCGGTGGCATCGGTCAGGATGCCGTTTTCCACATAGACGCCCTTGTCCAGCCGGGTCTGGCCGGACACCGGCACCACGAACTGCAGGCCCGTCGCCGCAAGGTCTTCGAAAAGCGCCCGGGTATGGGCATCGTCGACGGCGACCACCGCCGTGCGCGGCTTGGTCTGGCGGTGGAAGATCAGCTCCTTGGCCGCCTTGTAGCCCTCCAGGCCGCCGTGCCGCTCCAGGTGATCGGGGCTGATGTTCAACAAAACCGCGACGTCGAAGGTGATCGAGACGGTGATCTCCAACTGGTAGGACGACATCTCGAGTACATAAAAGCCGCTGGAGTCCAGCCCGTCGAGGGCCAGTGCCGGCGTGCCGAGATTGCCGCCGACGGCGACCTGACGGCCGGACAGCTCGAAGATGTGGCCGATCAGGGCCGTGGTGGTCGATTTCCCGTTGGTCCCGGTGATCCCGATGTACTGGGCGTCGCGCTGAGCGCGGCCCAGCAGCTCGATATCGCCGATGATTTCGCAGCCGTTCTCACGCGCCAGGGCGGCCATCGGGTGCGGGCTAGGATGGCGATGGGGGATGCCCGGCGAGATGACCAGGGAGGTCAGCTCGCGCCAGTCGCAATCCATCAGGTCGACGATCGGGATGCCCTTGGCGGCGGCCGCCTCGCGCACGGTCTCGCTGTCGTCCCAGGCCCAGACCTCGGCGCCCGACGCGGTCAGGGCGCGCGCCGCGGTCGTGCCGCTGCGGCCGAGACCGAGAACCGCCACCGGGAGGCCGCCGAAGAAGGAGAGGTCGATCATCGGGCCCTCCCTCAGCGCAGCTTCAAGGTGGCCAGCCCGGCCAGGGCCAGGATCGAGGCGATAATCCAAAAACGGATCACGATGGTCGGCTCCGCCCAGCCCTTCTTCTCGAAGTGGTGGTGGAGCGGCGCCATGCGAAACACGCGCCGTCCGGTCAGCTTGAAGGAGGCGACCTGGACGATGACCGAAACGGTTTCCAGAACGAAGAGGCCGCCGACGATGGCGAGCACCAGTTCGTGCTTGGTGACGATCGCGATCGAGCCCAGGGCGCCGCCGCAAGATAGCGATCCGGTGTCGCCCATGAAGACCATGGCCGGCGGGGCGTTGAACCAGAGAAAGCCCAGGCTGGCCCCGACCAGGGCGCCGCAGAAAACCGCCAGGTCGCCGGCGCCTGGAATATGATGAACCTGCAGGTAGTCGGCGAAGAAGGCGTTGCCCACCAGATAGGCAATCAGGGCGAAGCAGCCGGCGGCGATCATGACCGGCACGATGGCCAGGCCGTCCAGGCCGTCGGTCAGGTTCACCGCATTGGAGGCGCCGACCATGACGACCAGGGCGAAGGGGATGTAGAACCAGCCGAGGTTGATCAGCAGGTCTTTCAGGAAGGGCACCGCCAGATGGGTGTCCATGCCCTCCGGCGCCAGCTTCACGATCCAGACCGCGGCGGCGAGGCTCAGGCTCAGTTGCGCCAGCAGCTTGACCCGCGCCGAGATGCCGTCGCTCGAACGCTTGGTGAGCTTGGCGTAGTCATCGACGAAGCCGATGGCGCCAAAGCCGGCGGTCACCAACAGAATGATCCAGACGTAAGGGTTGGCCAGGTTGGCCCACAGCAGCGTCGAGGTGACGATGGCGATCAGGATCAGGAAGCCGCCCATGGTGGGCGTGCCCTTCTTGGTCAGCAGATGGCTTTCCGGGCCGTCTTCGCGGATCGGCTGTCCCTCGCCCTGCTTGCTGCGCAGCCAGGTAATAATCCGCGGGCCGAGCAGAAAACAGATCGCCAGCGACGTCATGACCGCGCCGCCGGTGCGGAAGGTCAGGTAGCGGAAGAGATTGAAGAAAATGTACTCGTCGCCCAGGGGCACCAGAAAATTATAAAGCACGGGCGCCTCCCGTGGCCTTGCCAGACGGGGTATCGCCGGACGGGTTCTTGTTCGCCAGGGCCTCGATGGCCTCGACGATGACCTTCATCCTGGAGCCGAGCGAGCCCTTGACCAGGACCAGATCGCCGGGCCTCAGGGTTTCGGCGACCAGCTTGGCCAGATCGGCCGAGGTCGCCACATGGCGGCAGGGCAGGATGTCCGGCAGCGCGGCTTGCAGTGCGGCCATTTCGGGACCGCAGAGCAGCGCCAGATCGGCCGCCCGGGTCAGCGGTCCGGCCAGCCGGGCGTGATGGAAGGCGGCCTCGTCGCCCAGCTCCAGCATGTCGCCCAGGATCGCGACCCGGCGCCCGCCGGTTGCCGGCTGGCCCTCGGACAGCACCGCCAGGGCGGCGCGCATCGAGGTCGGATTGGCGTTGTAGCTGTCGTCGATCAGGGTGATGACGCCATCGGGCAGGGCCACGGGAACCCAGGCGCCGCGGCCGCGCAGCGGTTTCAGCCCGGCGAGGGCGGCGGCGGCCTGGCTCGGATCGGCGCCGGCCAGTTTCACCGCGGCGAGCACGGCCAGGGAGTTTGTGACCCAATGCAGGCCTGGCGTGCCCAGCCGGTAGTCGATCGCCTCGCCCAGGATGTCGGCGCGCACTGTGCTGCCATCGACGTCGCTGTTGCAGTCGAGCAGACGGGCGTCGGCTTCGCGGTGTCGGCCGAAGCCGACGACCCGCTCTGCTCCGGCCTCCAGGGCGCGGTCGCGCAGGTGGTGATAGAGCGCATGATCGCGGTAGAGCAGGGCACAGCCGCCCGGCTCCAGGGCCTCGAAGATCTCGGCCTTGGCGTCGGCGATGGCGAAGATCGACTCGAAGTTGCCGATATGGACGGGCTCGACGTTGGTGATGATCGCGATGTGAGGCCGCACCAGAGCGGTCAGCTCGCGGATCTCGCCCGGATTGTTCATGCCCAGCTCGAACACGCCGTAGCGCGATTGCCGCGGCATGCGGGCCAGGCTCAAGGGCACGCCCCAGTGATTGTTGAGGCTGGAAAGGCTGGCCGAGGTCGCGGCCTGGATTTCGAGACAGCGCCGCAAGGCCTCCTTGGTGCCGGTCTTGCCGACACTGCCGGTGACCGCGATCATGCGGCCGCCGCAGCGCTCCCGCGCCGCCCGGCCCAGGGCCCAGAGGCCCTCCAGCGTATCGGCGACCCGCAGCAACTGCTCGTCCGGTTCTTGAACCCGGCTGTCGCGGGCGACCATCGCCGCCACCGCGCCCTGTTCGAGGGCCTGCGGGGCAAAGTCGTGGCCGTCGAAACTCGGGCCCTTCAGGGCGACGAAAAGGTCGCCGGCGACCACGCTGCGGCTGTCGATCGCGACGCCCGACGCGGTCCAGTCGCCCGCCGTCCGTCCGGCGGTCGCCGCGGCCGTCTCGGCCGCCGTCCAGAGCGGGTCGGCCTGGTGCCCGGCGCCGGTCATGACCGCCCCTCCAGATCGCGTTGAACAGTCCGGGCGACGTCCCGGTCATCGAACGGCAAGACGTGTTCCCCCACGATCTGGCCAGGTTCATGGCCCTTGCCGGCAATTGCCAAAACGTCGCCCGGACCAAGGTTGGCCATCGCGTGAGCGATGGCCTCCCCCCGATCGCCAATCTCGGTTGCCTGGGTCATCGCGGCGCGGACCTGACGGCGGATGGCCGCCGGGTCCTCGCTGCGCGGATTGTCGTCGGTCAGCACCGCCACATCGGCGAGGCGCTCGACCACCTTGCCCATCTGCGGGCGTTTTCCCGGGTCGCGGTCGCCCCCGCAGCCGAAGATCGCCCAGAGCCGGCCCTGGGTATGGGGCCGCAGGGCCTGGAGCAGGGTTTCGAGGGCCGCCGGCGTGTGCGCGTAGTCGACATAGACCGTACCGCCGGCCGGGGTGGCGGCGACCCGTTCGATCCGCCCCGGCACGCCTTGCAGGTGCCCGAGGACGGCCAGGATGGCACCGCGTTCGCCGCCGGTCGCGAGCACCAGTCCGATGGCCGCCAGCAGGTTCCAGCCCTGAAAGGCGCCGGCCAGTGGCAGGGCCAGGGTCATTTCCTCGCCGTCGAAGGAGACGGTCAGGTTCTGCCCGTCGGGCAGCGGGGTCTGCTCGACGATCCGGAGCTGCCGCGCGTTGCGCCCATAGTCGATGATCCGCAGGCCGCGCCGGTCGCAGATCTCGGCCAGCAGGGGGTACTCGCTGATGTCGGCGTTCAGCACCGCGGTGGCCCCGGCCGGCAGCAGCTCCTCGAAAAGCCGGAGCTTGGCCGTCAGGTACTCGGCCATGGTGCCGTGGTAGTCCAGGTGGTCGCGCGACAGGTTGGTGAAGGCCGCCGCGCTCAGACGCAGGCCGTCGAGGCGGTGCTGGTCGAGCCCGTGGCTGGAGGCTTCCAGGGCCAGATGGTCGAGGCCGTCGCGGGCCAGACCGGCCAGGCAGCGGTGCAGCTCGACCGGATCCGGCGTGGTCAGGGCGGCGGGGGCATCCGGTCGTGGCGGCGTCAGGCCCAGGGTGCCGAGGCTCGCGGCCGAATGACCCAGGGCCCGCCAGATCTGGCGGGCGAACTCAGCCACCGAGGTCTTGCCGTTGGTCCCCGACACGGCCACGGTCCAGCGCGGCTGGGCAGCGTGATAGCGGGCCGCCATCAAGGCCAGGCGGCGGCGCGGATTGGCGTCGACGATGAGCGGAAAGTCGGCTGCGGCCCCGGGGCCGAGGATCGTGCGGTCGCTGCCGGTCGGCGCCAGGACCGCGGCGGCGCCCTTGGCCAGGGCTTGCGGCACGAAGGCGCGCCCGTCCTGCCGGCTGCCGGGCAGGGCCGCGAAGAGGGCGCCCGGGATCACCTGACGGCTGTCTGCCGTCAGTCCTGTGATTTCTACCTGCAGCGTTGCATCCTGCGGCATCATGCCGGCGGTTTCCTGCTCCAATAGGTCAGCGAGACGCAAGGTCCTGCCCCTTACCGCGCGCGGCGGTCTCGAGCAGTAGTTGGTTGCGGCTGTCTTCTTCGATCTGATTGCTCTGCGGCTCCAGGCCCACGATCGGCGCCATGCGCTCGACCAGGCGGCCGACCAGGGGCGCGGCGACCCAGCCCGCGGTCGCATAGCCGAAGGTCTCCTTGGTGCCCTTGGGTTCGTCGATCATGGCGAACACGACGTAGCGCGGGTCGTTCATCGGAAAGGCGCCGGCGAAGGAGGCGATCCGCGCCTTGCGCTTGCCGTACTTGTCCGAGGTGCCGGTTTTGCCGCCGACCATGAACTGTTCGACGTTGGCCTTGCGGCCGGTGCCGTGGGTCACCACCAGGCGCATCAGGCGCCGCATGATGTCCGAGGTCTCGGCGCTGATCACCCGGCGGTCGACGAGCGGCCCCTTCTCGCCGATGCTGTCCTCGCCGCGCTTCAACAGCGTGGCGGCGCGATAGGTGCCGCCGTTGACGATGGCGCTGACCGCGCTGGCCAGCTGCACCGGACTGACCGCCACGCCATGACCATAGGAAATCGTCATGGTGTTAATCTCGCGCCAGGGCGAGGGGGCCTGTGGCTGGCCGACCTCGGACAACTCGAGGGCCGGCCGCTCGAGCAGGCCGAGGCTCTCCAGAAAGGCCTGCTGCGCTTGGGTTCCGGCGTCCATGGCCATGTGGACGGTGCCGATGTTGCTGGAGTGGATGAAGATCTCCGGGACCGACATCCAGCGGTTCTTGGGCTTATAGTCGCGGATGGTGTAGCGCGCGACCCGGATCGGGTTGCTCGTGTCGTAGCCGTCCTGCAGTCCCACGACACCCCGGTCGAGGGCCATCGCGGTGGTGAAGATCTTGAAGACCGAGCCCATCTCGTAGATGCCGAGGCTGGCCCGGTTGAAGCGCGTATCGGCGGGCGCCTTGCCGGGACGACGGGGATCGAAGTTCGGCAGCGAGACCATGGCCAGGACCTCGTGGGTCTTGGCGTCGAGAATGACCCCGGCCCCGCCGATGGCGCGGAAGGTCGCCATGCTGCTCGCCAGCTCTTCGGTCATGATGTGCTGCAGGCGCAGGTCGATCGACAGCGCCAGGGGATCGGTCACGCCGCGCAGGCGATCGTCGAAGGACAGCTCGATCCCGGCGAGGCCCTGGTTGTCGATGTTGGTGAAGCCGACCAGGTGAGAGGTCAGGGCGCCCTGGGGATAGAAGCGGTGGTCCTCGCGCTCGAAGTTCAGCCCCGGAAGGCCGAGCCGGTTGACCTCGTAGTGCTCCTGCGGCGAAAGATTCCGTTTGATATAGACATAGTCCTTGGCGCTCGAGAGCTTGGCCAGGAGCGAGCTTTCCGACTTGTCGTGCAGGATGGCGGCCAGCAACCGGGCGCCCTCGGCCGGATCGCGAACCTGATAGGGCCGGGCCGACAGCGAATAGGTCGGCATGGTGGTGGCCAGGACAATGCCGTTGCGATCGACGATTTCGGCCCGGTGGGTGGCCAACTGCGGGGTGCTGGTCGTCTCCGCGACGCGCGGCTCGCTGCCGCGGTCGAAGACGCCCAGATCGACCACCCGAACCGCGATCACGGCAAAGGCGATGAGAAAGACGATGCCGGAGAAGACCAGCCGGTTGCGGGCGGTCTCCAGGGCCTCCTGGGCATTGCCTTCGACCCTGACGACCTCGGCCGTCAGGCTTTCCACGGCGGCCCTGGGATGGGCTGGCGCCGGGGGATAGGGTGGCGCAAAATGCCGCGCCGGCTCGTTCGGCTCGGTCATGGCCCTGGGTCCTGGATCGTGAAGGCGTGGTTGTACTCCGCCAGCAGCAGATCGCGCCGCGGCCCCAGGTCGCCGCTCTTGATGAAGCGCGCCGCGGTCAGCTCCTGGTAATCGAGGCGTCGCTTGGCAATGTCGGCAATGCGGGCCGGCCGGGTCAGGTAACTCCAATCTGCGCGGGCCACATGGATCGCCTCCTGCTCCAGCACGATATCGCGCTGCAGCCGGCGCAGCTCGGCCTCCGTCGATTGGGTTTCCTGGGAAATCCAGTAGGCGGCAAGCGCCGAGAGCGCGGCGGCCGTGCAGAGCAGGAACAAGGAGAATCGCGACACCGGGACCTCCTAGACTCTGGCGGCCGGGCCGGCGCCGGGACCTCGGGCCTGGGCCGGGTGATCGGTCCGCCGGGCCGCGCGCAGGCTCGCTGAGCGGGCCCGTGGGTTGCTGGCGATCTCGCTGTCGCTGGGCTTCTTCGCGCCGCGAAAAAGTAGGGTGAAGGTCGCATCGCGGCCTCCACCCTTCAGTTGACAGGGAGACGGGTGTTGGGGTTGGTGGCGCGAGGGCCGCGGATCTTGGCCGCTGCGCTGGCGCAGGAAGGCTTTCGTGATGCCGCTTTCCAGCGAGTGGAAGGCAACCACTGCCAGTCGGCCGCCCGGGGCCAACAGGCGCTCGGCGGCCTCCAGGCCGCGCTCCAGTTCGCCAAGCTCGTTGTTCACATAGATGCGCAGGGCCTGGAAGGTGCGGGTGGCCGGGTCCAGGCCGCGGCCCTTGGGCTTGCCTTGCCGGCGGGTGATGACGGCACGGACAATGGCCGCCAACTGACCGGTGCGCTCGATCGGCTTTTCGGCGCGCGCCGCGACAATGGCCCGGGCGATATGGCGCGACTGGCGTTCCTCGCCGTAGCGATAGAGGATGTCGGCGAGGTCCTGTTCCCCCATGGTCATGACCACCTCGGCCGCGCTGGGCCCGCTGTCGTCCTGGTCGCCCGACATACGCATCGAAAGCTCGGCGTCGTGCTGAAACGAAAACCCGCGTTCGGGTTGGTCGATCTGCATGGATGACAGACCGAGGTCGAGCGAGATCCCGTCGACCCGACCGCCCAATTCATCGGGCAGCAGATTTTCCATGTCGCCGAAACGGCCCTCGACCAGGGTCAGACGTTCGCCGTAGCGCGCGGCCAGGGTCCGGCCGGCGGCGATCGCGCTGGGGTCCCGGTCGATGCCCCAGACCTTGCAGTCGGCGGCCTCCAGCAGCGCCTGGCTGTAACCGCCCGCGCCGAAGGTGCCGTCGACGAAGATCTCGCCCGGACGCGGGTCCAGCACCGCCATGACCTCGTTCAGAAGGACCGGACGATGCCCGCGGGCGGCCGCCTCGCGGATGGCCAGCGCAGTGGATGCTTCGCTCATGCCGCACCTCCGGCACCGCGTTTTTCCTTATAGGCGGCGAGACGGTCGGGCGCCCAGATCTGGAAGCGCTTGCCGATGCCAACGAAGGTCGCGGCATCTTCGATCCCGGCTTCCTGGCGCAGGCCGAGCGGCAGAATGACCCGGCCGTCGCCGTCGAAGGGCACATGCTGCAGGGCATAGAAGATGCTGGCGGGATCGTCCTGCGCGCTGTCGTTCAGCAGGTCGTCCTGGCTCTGATCGCCGACCAATTGCTCCATTAAATCCATGCCGCAGCCTTCAAGGGCATTGGCGCGGCGCGATGGAAAGACGATAATGCCCGGCGTTTCCTGAGTGGAGAGAGCGTGCCGAAAGGGGGAAGGCACCGACAGCCGGCCCTTCTTATCGACCTTGTTCTCAAAGGTGCCAATAAAGACGGCCACCTCTAGCTCCCCTCGGCTCACTACGTTCCGCGCATTGGTCCCTTGGGATCTTGCGCGTTTGGTTTTGTCCGGATCACAGAATTGGGAATTGACGGGATCGGACTGGATATTATGGGACTCAATGGTACGAGTAGTAAAGGCTTCATCGTTAAAAAGATGTTAAGAATCTCCTTTGCGCGCGTCCTTGACGGGAGAGTCATGGCAGCCGTCTACTCCAGATTCATTTGAAAACAGGGAACTAATAGAATGCGGCGGTGCCGTGTTCTTCTTTCGTTCGGACTGTGGAAAAGAATCGAAAAAAGGCGACTGGCGACTGCCTGCCGAGCTGCATTCGGATGGAGAAGTTGGGATCAGACGGTCTGTAAGCCGGGTTCTGTTCCCCGCCAGGGGCGGGGAGATGGCCATTCATCTGGGACGCCCGTTACCGGACGCCTCGCGCGACCGACCCGAACGGCGATGCGGAAACCCATCCGGCCCGCGAAGGACCTGCCGTTCCTACTTGGTCTTGCTCCAGGTGGGGTTTACCCTGCCACCCCCGTCGCCGGGGGCGCGGTGCGCTCTTACCGCACCCTTTCACCCTTGCCGGCCGTGCCGCCCGAAGGCGGCCGGGACCGGCGGTTTGCTTTCTGTGGCACTTTCCCTGGGGTCGCCCCCGCCGGGCGTTACCCGGCACCTCTGTTCCATGGAGCCCGGACTTTCCTCCCCGGCGCTCCGTGCGAACACGAAAGGCCAAGGCGGCCATCCGACCGTCTGATCCAGGCCAGAGCTAGGCGTTCCCAGGGGCGGCGTCAAGGTGCGCGGCGGCGTTACATGGCGCCGCCGCCGGCACCGCCGCCAGGCTCTTCCCTGGGCATCTCCTTCTTTGTGGGCATATCGCTTTCGAGCGGGGCGTCACGTTTTTCGGCGCAGGCGGCAAGCGCCAGCGACAGGCTCAGCACAAAGATCGTCGCTCTTTCGATCAGGGGCATGCCTCCTTGCCTTCCGAGAAGGTTGAAATGATCTGCAAAGAACAATCCTGCGGTCGGGCAAATGCGGCGACCTCGGATTTGACGGCCCCCTTTTCCCGGTCACCCGGTTTCCAGCAGGGCCATCAACCGTCCCGCCGTCTCGCCATCGAAGGCGCCAGTCAGGGCGGCGGGGCGGAAGTGGCGCTGGAAGGCGACGATGGTCGGTTTTGGATCCTCCGCCGCCACGCCGTAGCCGAAGCGCCCAAGGGCCGCGAGCAGGGCCGCCGCTGGGGGTAGTGGGTCCAGGGCCGGCGCCTCGCCGGGCCAGAGGCCGATACCGGCGGCCGCCAGGCGGGGCCAGTCGAACAGCTCGCCGGGGTCTTCCTTGCGGGCCGGCGCGACGTCGGAATGGCCCAGGACGCGCGCCGGCGGGATCGCGTGGCGCGCGAGGAGGCCCTGGCAGAGCGCGATCAGGCTTTGCATCTGAGGCTCCGGGAAGGCGCGGTAGCCGAACTCGTGGCCCGGGTTCACCAGTTCGATGCCGATCGAGCGGGCGTTGATGTCGGTGGCGCCGTCCCAGAACGAGACGCCGGCGTGCCAGGCGCGGTTGGCCTCCGCCACCAGGCCAAAGACCCGGCCGTCCTCCTCGATCAGATAATGCGCGCTGACCTCGGCGGCGGGGTCGCGCAGGCGGGCCAAGGCCGCTTCGCCGCTCGCCATGCCGGTGTAGTGCAGCAGCAAGATGTCGACCGCCTGACCGCGGCGGTCGTTATGATTGGGCGATGGCGCCTCGATGATGTCGGGAGCGGCGAACTCGTTCATGGCCGGAACTATAGCCCGTCGGCCTCCGGTGCCGCCAGCGCCGGGCGCCGCAAGATGATGATGCCGACGCCGAGCACGGTGGCCAGACCGCCGCCGATCAAGGTCGCCGTCAGCGTCTCGCCGAGGAACAGGACCCCCGAGAGCACACCGATGAAGGGGATCGTCAGCATGATCGGCATGACCTGGTTCAGGTCATAGCGCTTGAGCATGCGAAACCAGATGCCGTAGCCGACGACCACCACGGCGAGGGATTGATAGAGGACGCAAAAGACCGAGATCAGGGTGGCGTCGGAGAGAGCCTGCCACTGGCCCTGTTCGAAGATCAGCGATGCGATGAGCAACTGCGGGGTCGCAAAGAGCGCCATCCAGGCATTGACCACCGTGCCGTCGAGGGCACCGAGGCGCTTCATGATGACCGCCGCGACCGCCCAACAGGCGGCGGCGCCGATCACCATGGCGAGTGCCAGGTACTGGCCCTCGAGCCGGGGTTCGCCGGCGATCGCGATCACCCCGCCGAAGGCGACCGCCATGCCCAGGGCCCGACGCCAGCCCAGTTTATCGGCCAGAAAGGCCCAGGCCAGCAGAGCGGTCAGCGGGACCTGGAGCTGGATGGCGATGGCGGCGGTCGCCACGTCGATCGTGCCCAGCGCGATGAACATCAAGGTGAAGTGGATGAAGCCGAGCACGACCGAGATGGCAAAGATCGCGGCGAAGTGACCCCGGGGCCGCTTCACGAAAGGCACCAGGATCAGCGCCACCACGGCAAAGCGCAGGGTCATGAAAAACAGCGGCGACAATTCCTCCAGGCCGATCTTGACCACCGCGAAGTTGCTGCCCCAGATCAGCATGACCCCGATCAGCACCAGAAGGTCCAGCGGACGGAAGGCGATCACGATCCCCTGCCGCCCTGGGCGAGGCTTTCGCGCAGATCCTCCAGCACCAGCCAGCGGTCCTCCTGGCTTGCCAGCTCGGCACGCAGGTCGGCCAGGTCCAGGGCCCGTTGCTTGAAGCCCTCGGGATCTCGGTCGTAGCCCGCCGGATCGGCCAGGGCCGTCTCCAGGGTGGCGATGCGCTGCGACAGCACCTCGATCGCTTCAGGCAACCGATCGAGTTCGCGCTGATCCTTGTAGCCGAGCTTTTGCCTGGGCGCACTGGAACGGGGGGCTGGCGCGGCCGCGACGCTCTTGCCTGGCTTTGCCGCGGACGGGTCCGGTTGAACCAAGGCGCGCTGACGCAGGTAGTCGCTGTAGCCGCCGGCGTAGTCCCTGGCCTGTCCGTCGCCCTCCAGGGCGATGATGCCGCTGGCCAGGCGGTCGAGGAAGTCGCGGTCGTGACTGACCAGCAACAAGGTGGCCTCGCTCTCGTCCAGCACGGCCTCCAGCAGGTCGAGGGTCTCCATGTCCAGGTCGTTGGTCGGCTCGTCGAGCACGATCAGGTTGGCCGGCCGGGCAAAGAGGCGGGCCAGCAGCAGGCGGTTGCGCTCGCCGCCCGAGAGGCTCTTGATCGGTTGGCGCGCCTGGCTCTCGTCGAACAGGAAGTCGCGCAGATAGGCGACCACATGGCGCTGGCGCCCGTGGACCATGATCGAATCGCCGCCGTCCGGCGCCAGGGTCTGCCAGGGCGTCGCCTCGGGGTCGAGGGACTCGGCATTCTGCTCGAAGCGGATCGTCTGCAGGCCGGTGCCGAGACGAAGGCTGCCGGCGTCGGGGGCCAGCTCGCCGATCAGCAGCTTGATCAGAGTGGTCTTGCCGGCGCCGTTGGGGCCGATGATGCCGATCCGCTCACCGCGCCGAATGCGTGTGGAGAAATTTTCGAGGACCGTGAGCGGCGCCTCCTCCGGGGTCGCGCCCGGATAGCGTTTCGCCAGTCCCTCGGCCTCGATCACCAGGGTGCCGCCGCCGCCGCTGTCGGCCAGGGCCAGGGCGGCGCGGCCGGGTTCGCGCAGCCACTTGTCCCTCGTCTCGCGCAGGTTCTGCAGCCGTCGCAGACGGCCCTGGTTTCGCTTGCGCCGGGCGGTCACGCCGCGCAGCAGCCACTTTTCCTCCTGCTTGATCGCCACGGCGAGGCGGCTTTCCTCCTGCGCCTCGTTGTCGCGCAGTTCCGCGGCCCAGGCCTCGAAGTGGGCAAAGGACTTGTCGAGCCGGTGCAGCCGGCCGCGGTCGAGCCAGAGCGTGGTGTTGCTGACCTTCTCGAGAAAGGCCCGGTCGTGGGAGATGACCAGCAGCGCGCCGCGGAACCGGGCGACGGTTTCCTCCAGCCACTCGATGCGCGGCAGGTCGAGGTGGTTGGTCGGCTCGTCGAGCAACAGGACCTCGGGCTCGTTCACCAGGCTGCGGGCGATGGCCGCGCGGCGGCCCTCGCCGCCGGAGAGGCGGCCGAGGCGCCAGTCGGGCGCCAGATCGAGCGCGGCAATGACGGTCTCGGCCCGGTAGGCGATCTCGCCCTCGTCGAGCGGCAGGCCGCCGATCACATAGGCCATGACGTCGGCCCGGGCGTTCCAGGCCGGGTCCTCGAATGCGGGGTTCTGGGGCAGGTAGGCGATCCGGGCGCCGGTCTGGCAGAAGCGCTCGCCGGCATCGAGCGGCACCAGGCCCGCCAGGGCGCGCATCAGGCTCGACTTGCCGGTGCCGTTGCGGCCCACCAGACAAGCCTTCATGCCCTGGGGCAGCTGCAGGTCGAGGCCCCGAAAGAGCGGCGCGCTGCCGAAGCCCAGCGCCGCGTTCTTCAAGGCCACCAAGGGCCGCTTGCTCATGTTTTCTTTCTGATCCGCCGGACTTCATCGTAGGCCGCGTTGATCCGGGCGAGCTTTTCGTTGGCCATCTCGACGAATTCCGCTGGCATGCCTTGGGCGACCAGCCCGTCGGGGTGGTTCTGCCGCACCAGATCGCGGTGCTTGGCCTTGATCTCGGCGTCGGTCGCATCGCGGGTGACACCGAGGATGCGGAAGGGATCGCTCTTGCTTTCCGGCAGGTTGGCGGCGCGAATCCGGTCCCACTCGGCCTCGCCGAAGCCGAAGATCGACGCCACCTGCTCCAGAAAGCCGAGTTCGGTGTCCTTTACCTGGCCGTCGGCGCGGGCGATGTGAAACAGGCCCTCCAGCAGCTCTTCCAGCAGGGCCGGGTTGCCGTTGAACATCCGCGCGACCTGTTTTGCGTAAGGCTCGAACCCTTCGGCGTCGAGGCGCGCCTGGTTGAAGACCTTGCCGACGTTCTGCATCTCGTCGGGCGGAATGTGAAAGACCTGCTTGAAGGCGTCGACCTCGTCGCGCGTCACGGTGCCGTCGGCCTTGGCCATCTTGGCGCCGAGCACGATGACGGCAATGGTGAAGGCGACCTGCTTGTCCGGGCCGCCAATCGCCTGGTCCTCGCCCGACGTGCGCATTTTATCGACGGCATGCCCCGCAACCACGCCGATCAGGGCCCCCAGCGGCCCGCCCACGGCAAAGCCGCCGACACCGCCCAAGATCTTGCCCCAAACACTCATGACCTGGTTCAGCCTTTCCGATCCTCGGTAGGGATAGCAATGGTTTAGGACAGAGTTATTGTCCTATTCGCCGTGATGCCACGACCGACCGATTTTGTCCAGGGAGCCGCCCTGAAGCCGCTTTACGGGCTGTCACTATCACGGTCCAGAGGCCGATGTTCAAGAGGGGACCCGGCAAAGCGGGCGGCGTCTCAATCGGTCGCGCTGAGGCGGCCGATTCCGGGAAGCTTAATGGCGAGGTCCAGGGGGTCGAGCCCGAAAGCGAGACCCAGGATGTTGACCTCCAGTCCCTCTTCGGCCGCCGCCATTACGCCGAGCAGGCCGAAGAGCGAGAGCTGAAAGCCGGTGCCGCTGGGGCTGGCCTTGGCCAGGGTGGTCTCGCCGAGATAGTCCTTGCCGATGGCCGTCGGCGGCAGATCGAGGCGCAGTTCCGGCAGGTCGCGGGCGACGAAGGCGACGAAGGTGTTCGAGTTGGGGCCCGGATAGGTGCGATAGCTCTCGGCATAGGGATAGGCCGCGACCGCCGCTTCCAGCCGATCGATCACTCCTTCGACCTCGGGTCCCCGGATGTCGGCGAAGATTTCGGGATCGGATCCGAACCATCGGGTATCGGGGGCGCCGACCCGCCGCGACAGGGCGCTGCCGCCGTGGAAGGCGCGCCAGCCGATGACCTCGTAGGTCACGTAGCTGTCGGCATCCTGACGTTTGTAGGAGATCCAGCTGTGCACCGCGAAGGCGCCGCGCCAGCCCCAGGTCCTTGCGCCGTAGACCTGGACCACCGGCTCGGGAGTCGACGCCGGGGATGGCGCGATACCGAGCGGCGCGCGCGAGGCCGTCTGCCAGCTCTTGCCCACATCAGCCATGCCGCTTGCCACCGCCAGAAAGGGCCCGGCCAACAAGACCGCGAGGGCGATCAGGAGTCTCCGGGTACCGCGTGTCATCCATCCCATGGTCTCACCGTGGCAGACCGCCTGCCTCTTGAAAAGTCACATAGCGGTGACAGAAATGGGCCTTTTTGCGGCCCAGACAAGGACTTTTGGATAGGCTGGTCCGCGCGCTGCCTTGTCGCTATTGTCGCGCCGGCCGGACTATGGACAGGTCGTTGGCAAGGCAATCAGGGAGCGAACTATGGCTGAACCGCAGAGCGGCATTCTTCCCGACGGTAACGTTCACGCCATTTTCCTGACCCTCGAGCTGGCTCCCGGCGAAGGCTCCGCGGCCACGGCGCGCCAGGCCCTGGCAGGCTTTCCCGCCATGACCGCGGAAGTGGCGCTAAGCGCCCCCGAGGCCAGGCTGACAAGTGTTGCCGCCGTCGCCGACAGTGCCTGGGACCGGCTCTATGGGGCCGACCGGCCGGTGGGACTGGCGCCCTTCAAGAGCTTTGCCGACGGCGGTCGGACCGCGCCGGCCACGGCGGCGGATCTTCTGCTTCATATCCGCGCCGACCGCCTGGATCTCTGCTTCGAGTTGGCGCGGCGGGCGCGCCGTGCCCTGGGCGAGGCGGTTCGTGTCATCGAAGAGGTGCAGGCCTTTCGCTACTACGATTCGCGCGATCTGACCGGCTTCGTCGACGGCACGGAAAACCCGCAGGGCGACGAGGACCGCGGCGCGGTGGCCCTGCTCCCCGGCTCCGCCGGTGCCTTTGCCGGCGGCAGCTTCGTCAACCTCCAGCGCTACATCCACGATCTGCCCAAGTGGGAGGCCCTGCCGGTGCCGCGGCAGGAAGATATCATCGCCCGCAGCAAGCAGGACAACATCGAGTATCCGAGCGATAAGAAGCCGCCGACCGCCCATATCAAGCGGGTCTCGATCAAGGAGGACGGCCAGTCGCTGGAAATGCTGCGCCACTCGATGCCCTACGGCGGCGCCGACCAGCAGGGCCTCTACTTCATCGCCTACACAGGCCGCCCGGACACCTTCGCGCGCATGCTGGAGGCGATGATCGTCGCCGACGGCGAGGGCCACTACGACCACCTGATGGACTACAGCCGCGCGGTCACCGGCGCCGCCTTCTTCGCGCCGCCCAAGGACTGGCTGGAATCGCGGGGCTAGAGATCGTGGTCTTTGGTTACGGCCGCGTCTCGCGCAGCATCACCGCGATGGGATCGTCGGCGCCGCGGCGCAGGGCGTAGTCGAGAGCCTTGCGGCCCCACTTGTCGCGATGATCGGGGTCGGCGCCCCGGTCGAGCAGCAATCGGGCCAGGGCCGGATGGTTCTTGAAGGCGGCGAGGATCAGCGGGGTCACCTGTTCGCCATCGATCCAGTTCACCGAGGCGCCGGCGGCGATCAGGGTCTGGGCAATGGTCAGTTGGCCGTCCCTTGCCGCGAAAATGAGCGCCGTGTTGCGGTGCCTGTCGGTGCTGTCCGGATCGGCGCCTTGGACCAGCAATGTCTCGACCCGCGCTAGGTCGCCGGCCTTGGCGGCCGCGATCAAGGCCGGCTCGGCCGCCGCCCCGGCCGCGACCCCGATTCCGATCTGAGCGAGGAAGAGGAAGAAGGCCAGTGCCGCTCGCCGGACGGTCATGGTGGCGTTGGCCGGTCCGGGCGCCGCAGAGCCGTGGGGATCAAAGCGCGCGCCGCCCCGGCAAGCGGTTGCAGGAAGCTGGCGGCGACGCCGCGGATCTTGTGGCCGTCGTCGCCCAGTCCCAGGTCGAAGCGTTCGCGGCCCTGGGGGATATAGGCCGTGCCGGCGAGGCGGTCCCAGACCGCCAGGTGATAGCCGAGGTTCTTGTCGAAGTGCCGGGGTTCGGCGGAATGGTGGATCTGGTGCATGGCCGGGCTGATGAAATGGCGTTCGAGCCGCGGCCCGAAGGAAAACCAGATATGGGAATGACGCAGGGTGCCGCCAAGCAGATTGAACAGCACCACGCCGATGTTGACCTGCCACAGCGTTGCCGTCGCCAGGGTCTGGCCGGACAGCAGATGAAAGCCCGCCGTGGTGACGCCCAGCAGCAGCGCGACGACCGACCCCACCACGGCGATCTCGAGCGGATGAAAGCGAAAGGCGGTGAAGGGCGTCAGCACCTCGGCGGCATGATGGACCCGGTGCAACTGCCAGAGCGCGGGGACACGGTGCATCAAGAAGTGACCGGCAAAGCGCGCCAGGTCATCGACCACGAAAATCACCAGGGTAAAGAGGATGACCAGCCAGGGCGCGGCGGCCGGGGCGACGTCTATCTGGGCGCCGCCGGTCAGCCAGGCGGCGACGCTTGCCTTTTCCAGCATGACGGGCGCCAGCAGGACCGACACGGTGACCGAGGTCAGCATCATCACCGCGATATCGGTGGCCGCGCTCTGGTGACGCCAGATCTCCCGCGGCAGCAGATAGGCGGTAAAGCCGCGCGCCGTCTCCGGCTCGCCGCGGGCAAGATCGCGGCGATAGATCAGGAAGCCGATCAGGGTGGCGGCGATCAGGTAGAGCCAAAAGATCCGGTGCCGGCCGTCGACGGCGATCTGCGCGACCGGCGCGATCAGGCCGTGCATCAGGTCCATAACCAGGTCCTGAAGGAGATCCATCGGGTCATACCCTCCGGCGCAGGCCGCGGAACGCGGGCGCCTTGCCGGGCCAGTCTAGGACCGAAGGCTTGCGCGGGCGTTAACCCGGATTGATCGCCCTATTGGGCGGAAAACCAGGCTGTCAGCTTTATCTTGGGGAATCGATATTGACGATTTATCGATAAAATGTCATTGACGGAAGCAGAGCAGTTCACCCAATCAAGGGAGCGGCGCGATGGCGGGCAAGGGAACTCAAAGCGGCTGGAACATCTGGATCGATCGTGGCGGCACCTTCACCGACGTGGTGGCACGGCGGCCGGACGGCGCCGTGGTGACCCACAAGCTGCTGTCGGAGAACCCCGAGCAGTATCCCGACGCCGCGATCCAGGGCATCCGCGATCTGCTGGGCCTGGCCCAGGATCAGGCGATCCCGGCCGCCGCCCTGGAGGCGGTGAAGATGGGCACCACCGTGGCGACCAACGCGCTGCTGGAGCGCAAGGGCGACCGCACCCTGCTGGTCATCACCAAGGGCTTTCACGACGCCCTGAGGATCGCCTACCAGAACCGGCCCAAGCTCTTCGAGTGCCACATCATCCTGCCCGAGCTGCTCTACGAGCGCGTCGTCGAGGCCGACGAGCGGGTCATGGCCGAGGGCGAGGTGCTGCAGAGCCTCGACCCGGAGACCCTGCGCGGCGAGCTGCAGGCCGCCTTCGACAGCGGCATTCGCGCCGCCGCCATCGTCTTCATGCACGGCTACCGCTTTCCCGCCCACGAGCGGCAGGCGGCAGAGCTGGCCCGCGAGATCGGCTTCACCCAGGTCTCGGTCAGCCACGAGGTCAGCCCGCTGATGAAGCTGGTCTCGCGCGGCGACACCACGGTGGTCGATGCCTACCTCTCGCCGATCCTGCGGCGCTACGTCGATCAGGTGGCCGGCGAGCTGGGCGGCGCCCGGCTGATGTTCATGCAGTCGAACGGCGGCCTGACCGACGCCAACCTTTTCCAGGGCAAGGATTCGATCCTCTCGGGTCCGGCCGGCGGCATTGTCGGCGCGGTGCGCACCGCGGCCATGGGCGGGATCGAGCAGATCATCACCTTCGACATGGGCGGCACCTCGACCGATGTGGCGCACTACAACGGCGAGTACGAGCGCGCCTTCGAGACCCTGGTGGCCGGGGTGCGGATGCGCGCGCCGATGATGCAGATCCACACCGTGGCCGCCGGCGGCGGCTCGATCCTGCATTTCGATGGCGCGCGCTACCGGGTCGGTCCGGATTCAGCCGGCGCCAACCCAGGGCCGGCCTGTTACCGCCGCGGCGGCCCCCTGGCGGTGACCGACTGCAACGTCATGCTGGGCCGCGTCGTGCCGGCCTTCTTTCCCAAGGTCTTCGGGCCCCAGGCCGACGCGGCCCTGGACGATGCGGTGGTGCGCGAGAAGTTCGCGGCCCTGGCCACCGAGATCCGCGATGCCGCGGGCGATGAGCGCGCGCCGGAAGAGGTCGCCGCCGGCTTTCGCCGCATCGCCATCGAAAACATGGCCAACGCGATCAAGAAGATCTCGACCCAGCGCGGCTACGACGTGACCGAGTACACCCTGCAGTGTTTCGGCGGCGCCGGCGGCCAGCACGCCTGCGAAATGGCCGATACCCTGGGCATGACGCGGATCTTCCTGCACCCCTTCGCCGGCGTGCTCTCGGCCTATGGCATGGGGCTGGCCGACGTGCGGGCCCTGCGCGAGCAGGCGGTCGAGCAGCGCCTGACCGAGGCGGTCATCGCCGATCTGGACAAGGTTCTGGCGGACCTGGAAGTCTCGGCGCGGGCCGAGATCGCCGGCCAGGGCATTCCCGAGGACCGGGTCACGGTGCTGCCCCGCGCCCACCTGCGCTACGAGGGGACCGATTCGGCCATCGTCGTGGCCTACGGCTCCTGCGCCGAGCAGAGCGAGCGTTTCGCCGAGGCCCATCGCCAGCGCTATGGCTTCGAGATGGAGGGCAAGCCGCTGATCGTCGAGGCTCTCTCCCTGGAGGTCGTCGGCGCCACCGAGCAGGGCGAGGATCCGACCCTGGCCGGCGGTGCCCGGCCGCAAGCGCTGGAGGCCGCCGCCCAGACCCGGCTCTACGCCGCCGGGGCTTGGCACGACACCCCGGTCTATGATCGCGCGGCGCTCTGGCCGGGCGATGTCATCGACGGCCCGGCGATCATCATCGAGCCGACCTCGACGACCTGCGTCGACCCCGGCTGGCAGGCCAAGCTGACCGCGCGCGACCATCTGGTGCTGGACCGCACCGTCGCCCTGGAGCGCACCGCCGCGGTCGGCACCTCGGTCGATCCGGTGATGCTGGAGGTCTTCAACAATCTTTTCATGTCGATCGCCGAACAGATGGGCTCGACCCTGGAGAACACCGCCTATTCGGTGAACATCAAGGAGCGGCTCGACTTCTCCTGCGCGATCTTCGATCCGGCCGGCAACCTGGTCGCCAATGCGCCGCACATGCCGGTTCACCTGGGCTCCATGAGCGAGTCGGTCCGGGTGGTGATCCGCGAGCGCCAGGGCACCATGTCGCCGGGCGACGTCTACGTCCTGAACGCGCCCTACAACGGCGGCACCCACCTGCCCGACATCACCGTCATCACCCCGGTTTTCGACGAGGCCGGCGAGTCGATCCTCTTTTACGTCGGCTCGCGCGGCCACCACGCCGACGTCGGCGGCACCACCCCGGGGTCGATGCCGCCGGACTCGACCACGGTGGAGGAGGAGGGCGTCCTGATCGACAACTTCCTGCTGGTCGACAAGGGCCGCTTTTGCGAGGCGGAAACCACGGCGCTGCTGAAGTCCGGGCGTTACCCGACCCGCAACGTGCACCAGAACCTGGCCGACCTGAAGGCGCAGATCGCGGCCAACGCCAAGGGCGTGCAGGAGCTGCGCCGCATGATCGGGCATTTCAGCCTCGAGGTGGTCCACGCCTACATGGGCCATGTCCAGGACAATGCCGAAGAGCAGGTGCGCCGGGTCCTGGCGGTCCTGAAGGACGGCGCCTTCACCTATCCGCTGGACGCCAAGGACGGCAAGGATGCCGGCCAGGTCACGGTCGAGATCACCATCGACCGCGATGCCCGCACCGCGAAAATCGACTTCTCGAAAAGCTCGGACCAGCTCCCGAGCAACTTCAACGCCCCCTCGGCGGTCTGCCGCGCGGCGGTGCTCTACGTCTTCCGCACCCTGGTGGCCGACGAGATCCCGATGAACGAGGGTTGCCTGAAGCCGATCGAGATCGTCATCCCCGACGGCTCGATGCTGAACCCGCAGTATCCGGCCGCCGTGGTGGCGGGCAATGTCGAGACCAGCCAGATCATCACCGACACGCTCTATGGCGCGCTGGGCGTTCTGGCGGCCTCCCAGGGCACCATGAACAACTTTACCTTCGGCAACGACCGCCACCAGTACTACGAGACGATCTGCGGCGGTTCGGGTGCCGGGCCGGACTTCGACGGCACCAGCGCGGTCCACACCCACATGACCAACTCGCGTCTGACCGATCCGGAGATCCTCGAGTGGCGCTTCCCGGTGCTGCTGGAATCCTTCGGCATCCGCCCGGGCTCGGGCGGCGCCGGGCGCCATAGAGGCGGCGACGGCACAAGACGGCGCATGCGCTTCCTGGAGGAGATGACCGCGGCGATCCTGGCGTCCCACCGGGTGGTGGCGCCCTTCGGCCTGGAGGGCGGCGAGCCCGGCCAGCTCGGGCGCAACTGGGTCGAGCGTGTCGCCAAGCAAGGGGAGGGCGGCAGCCGGGTCGATCTCAGCGGCACCGATTCCATCGTCATGCAGCCGGGCGACGTCTTCGTGATCGAGACCCCGACCGGCGGTGGCTTCGGCCCGCCCGAGGAGAGAGTCGAGGAGCTGCCGGAGGCGGCGGAATGACCAAGGCAAAGGCCGCCCCCAAGGCTGTCCCGAAGGTCCCGACCAAGAGCAAGAGGATCGTCTCCTCGGCCCATCTGGTCTCGGGCCGCGCCGCCGAGCTCAGCGAGGTCGAGTACGGCTTGATCCTGGCCGGCAACGCCTTTCAGCGCTGGACCGTGCGCTGCATGGCCGCGGCGGGTCTGGCCGACCTCTCGGCGCTCGACGTCCAGGTGCTGCACTCGACCAACCACCGGGGCCGGGAAAAGCGCCTGGCCGATCTCTGCTTCATGATCAACATCGAAGACACCCACCTGGTGAACTACGCCCTGAAGAAACTGGTCCGGCTCGGGCTGGTGGCGCGCGAGCGGCGCGGCAAGGAGACCTTCTACGGCACGACCGCGGAAGGGGCGGCGGCCTGCGAGCGCTACCGCGAAACCCGGGAGGCGTGTCTGATCCAGGCCTTCGAGGTCTTCGCCGGCCCGCGCAGCGACGACCTGCGCGCCCAGATCGGCGAGACCGCCGACCTGCTGCGCGCCCTCTCGGGCCTCTACGACCAGGCGGCACGGGCGGCGGCCTCTTTGTGAGGGGAGGACTTGCTCGGCGTCTTGGGCGCTTGAACCAAAGAACCTCGAGTTTGCCTCACGGTTCAATGGCCAGCGCAAGCGCGGGCCTGCGGCGCGGGCGAGGATAGCCCCAGCGGCGAATGAGCGCCCACCGGCCATTCTTTTTTGACCGGTGGGATTAGTCCCCTGTCTCGTCTTCGCTTCTTAGCGGTTCGCTTAGTTGCGGGCGATGGGGAGCTCAAAAGTCGGATCGCCGATCTGAGTGCGGAACTTTTCCTCGGCATAGGTCTGATAGGTGACCGGCGGATATGACGGTTCCCCCTCGGCCGGTCGAAAGGGCGCAAGGCATTCGATGACGGCATCGGCACCGGGATTGTGAAAAAAAGCGATCGACTGACGACGCGGAGAGTCTTTGCCGTCCTCCAGGCAGACAACGCGGTGAGGCGTGGAAATCCACCTGTCATTGGTCCAGCGCATGAGCGCATCGCCAATGTTGACGACCAATGAACCAGGCACAGCCGGCACATTGAACCAAGTGCCATCACGCCCTTGCGCCTGAAGCCCCGGCGCATCGTCGACGCAGATCATGGTGAAGGCGCTGTAGTCGGTGTGAACGCCGGCGCGGACCTGGCCCGCGCGCAGCGCGCCGGTGATCTGAGGATAGTTGAGGCAA
Source organism: Kiloniellaceae bacterium (assembly GCA_021776195.1). Next base: position 46,461 of record JAJFGK010000138.1, read on the forward strand.
CGGATCGAGGAGGCATGGCGTTCAAAGGACGGCTCGAGGCTGTCCTGCGGCATGCCCATCGCCGCGCAGAACAAGGCACGCATGGTCTTGGCGAGCTCCGTATAGGCTGCCTCTGCCTCGCCCCATGCGTCTTGAAGACTGTCCCACCCGGCGGGCCACCTGTCGCCCAAATGACGGCGCCCGACGTCAATCGATTCCTTGAGATCGGCCTGGCCGACCTGGCCATCCAACGCACCGAGGCTTTCGGAATTCGCAGGAACGTAGGTTGGTCCCCCAAAGTTGTTCCCCGAGCGCTTCATCTTGGTCTTCTGCTCGAGAGGTTTGTCGAAATAGACACGCGCCTCGCGGATAAGCCGCGCGATTGTGTCTGGCGCGATCCCATGTCCCGTGATGACGAAGAACCCGATCGTCTCGCAGGCGTCCTTGACGGATTGCGCCGTCTCATCGGCGCCTGGCGCGCCGGTGCGGAAGGGGCTGATGTCAACAATGGGAATCATGGTCGTCTCCCTTGTCGCGATGGCGCCGACAGTCGGCATTTTTCCAGGGCTCCGCGGTCAGGCCGGTGACCGTGAAGGTGAGATGGAAGATTGCCACCTGGGTCCCGGACATGCGGGGCCCCGGACATGCGGGGTCCCGGACATGACTAACTGAACTTTCGGCCGGACGCGACGGGCCCCATACGGCATAATCCTCCGGACTCACGGTGTTTGCCCGAATTCCCGAACGAAAGTCGCGTAATCCGCCAGGGCGGTTGCCAGCGGACGTGGTTTCCAACCTGTTTCGGCCGCCATACGCGAAATGTCGTAGGCGCCCCAGCGCCCCCCGGTGAAGGTTGGATCCATCACGATGTCGCACCCTGCCGGTTCTGCGATTTCCCAGGTCAGGCCCGGCAGGATGTCCCGGACGGTTTCCAATAGCTGTTCGAGCTTCACGGCTTCGCCCTGTGCCACGTTGTAGACGGGATGCGCGAACGGCGCGTCCTTTTCCAGAAGCGATATCAGCGCGCGCGCGACATCTTGTGAATGGATATGATCGCCGATCCCGGACGGGGCATTGATGCGGACAGGTTTGCCTGCCAGCGCGTGGTGAATGGCGACGTAGGGCGGGCAATGACAGGCCCGGCTGGGCCGCCACCGGTCCATTGGCCCATAGACCCCGGACAGCCGGCACGACGCCACCTTGAAACCGAAGATCTGGCCGTAGCGGGTGGCTGTCATCTCGCTGGCGAGCTTGGTGATACCGTAGAATTCCGGCGGATCGACCCACCCTTCTTCCGGCATGGGCCCCGGGGGTTCGGGGCCGTAATCGTTGTAAACGGCGCCAGAACTGAGATTGAGAAAGCACTTGAGACCTTTTAACCGCCGGGCGAGTTCAAGCAGGCGCACCGTGCCCATGAAATTCACCTCGAGAACGGTCGCGGGGGCCTCGGTCTCGGCATTCGCGACTTTCGTGCCATCGGGAAGCTCGGGCGCGAACAGGGTGACCGTTGCAGCATGGACGATACGGTCGATGTCCCCGGTCTCGGCGATCCGGTCCAGCAAAGAGCTATCCAACACGCTGCCCCGAACGTAGTTCAGCCTGTCGGCCACGGGCGCGAAGAACCTGTCGAGAGCCGCATCTCTGGGGCCGGCATCCAGCACTGCGACACGTTCCTCGGGATGTCTTAGCAACCACAAGAGCGCGAGATTGCTCAACACAAACCCCCCGCCACCGGTAATGAGAAGCGTCACCGCCTACCCTTTCGCAACTCGGTCAACTGGCTGACCATCCGCCATCCACCATCAGATTGACCCCGGAGATGAAGCTGCAGTCGTCGCTGGCCAGAAACAGCGCCGCCTTGGCCACGTCGTCGGGGCGCCCGAGACGCGGGTAGGGGGTGCGCTGGCGAGCCGCCTCCAGACCTTTGGGCTCGGTCGCGACACCGGGTTTGCCGGTAATGATTCGCCCGGGGGCCACCGCGTTGCAGACGATATGGTCGCGCCCATAGTCCGTTGCGATCTGCCGGGTCAGGTAGACGCTGGACGCCTTGCCGGTTCCGTAGGCGACATCGTTGGGGGCCCCGATCATGCCGTGCTGGGACGTGATGTTGACGATGCGTCCCCGGGCGTCGCCGCGCACCGGCTGGGTCAGCATCTGTTGGATGGCGCGTTTGCAGCACATGAAGTAGCCGTCGGAATTCACGGCCATCACCTCGCGCCATTGGTCATTGGTGGTGTCCGTGAGCCGCGTTGTCGTCCAATGGGCGGCGTTGTTCACGAGTATGTCGAGACTGCCCCAATCCTCGACAACGCGCGTGACCGCCGCATCGATGTCGTCCCATTTCGATATGTCGCAATGCATGCGTATCGCACGCCCTCCCGCGTCCTGGATCAGTTTCTCTGTCGCTTCGCCGCCCTCTTTCGGCGCCTCGCGGATATCGGCCACCAGCACGCTCGCGCCTTCGCGCGCGAACAGAAGCGCGATCTCGCGCCCGATGCCCGAGGCGGCACCGGTGACAAGCGCTGTACGACCCTTAAGACGTTCCAAATGCTCGCTCCATATTCCCACTCAAACCTCTTCGGTTCTGTATGATCGTAAACTGTAACACTTGAGCGATGATGGTGTGCCCGATGCGCCCAAACCAAACCGGTTCTTCGAGGTGCCCACTTCCATGGGTGACTTTGGCATCGGCTGCGATCATAGACAGTAAATGAATGTCCGCTCCGGCTGCAATTCCCGTATAGCCAACGCGATACGGGACTTCCGCATTGGGTCGCCATCAGCCAATGAGGATAGCAGGTCTTCATGTTCTTGAAGGACCGGAGCTGACTACTTTTCGCCGTCAACGGTCCGTTCATCGCACGTCCGGTTCACGGCTGGCGCAGGGGCAGGCCCAGGTAGTCGGCAATCTGCTTGGCGCGGCGCAGGGCTTGGGTCGGGGTGTCTCGGGCCAACTCGAGGACCTCGGGGCCCCGCAACAGGATCCTGCTGCGCACGCTGAGGGTGGGGCCGCGGGGCTTGCTGCGGATGCTGCTGGGCGCGCGGCCCAGGAAGTCGCCGCTGCGGCGCGCGATGGTCTGCTCCACGCGAACTTCGGTGAAGCCGGCGATCGGCTGGTAGCGGCGGCGGCGCAGGCCGAGGCAACGCCACTCCCGACAGACCTGGCCATGCCGATTCGAAAGCAAGGTGCGCCGGGCCAAGGTCCCCCCGGCCAGGGCCGCCAGGCTGACCAGGGCGAGGCCCGCTAGGGTCCAGGGCGTCTCGGGCCGACCATGGAAGACGCCGGTGAAGGCGAGCACGAAGAGGCAGGCGACCGCCCAGAGGAAGGCCGCGGAGAGGCCGGCCAGGCGACGGTCGCTGGCCGCCGCCACCAAGTCCTGGCCGCGGTCCGGCGGTGCGAGCGGTGACGACGAGGACTGTGACGACGGGGGCGGCGAGCCTGAAGCCTCCGACTGGGCAAGCGCCGCGCGGGCCTGCGCGCTCGCATGGTCCATCATCCGCTCCTCCCGCTCGAGATCGGCGCGCAGGCGCTTCAGGCTGCGGGCGAAGAGGAACGCCAGGCCGAAGCAGCCCAGGGCGCCGACGAGCAGCTGGGTCAGGGTCTGGGAGAGCGGGCCGAGCAGCAGCAGCCGGACCCGCCCGGGGTCGTCCCGGTCGCGGTAAAGTGTCACGCGCCGGTCCGGATAGCCATCGGACCAGAAGGGTACCCGGGCCTCGCGGGTCTGGCCCGCCGGCCCCTGGTAGGCGACGGAGAAATCGCCCTCTTCGGTGAGCGCGACGACCCGCCCCTCGGTCGGGTCGTGGGTCACCCAGGCGACCAGGGCCGCGTCGCCCAGGAAGCCCAGGGCGATCAGCACGAGCAGCAGGCCGAGAAGCCGCAGCCCGAGCACCACCTTGCGGACCCGCGCCCGTCCGCGCTGGAACTTGGTCTCGTCCCGCATGAAGCCCCCCGGTTCAAACACGTCGGCTGAACCTAGCACGAAAATCCAGCATCGGCACGGTGGCGAGGGATGGCCACCTGCGCGGTCATCCTGTTTCCGGTGAAGCCCCGGCCCTGGCAACAATTGCGCCATCGCGACGACCCAAGACGCCTTGGGTCACCCGTTAGAATTCAAGCGCGACAGGATCGATCACCCACCCTCCCCGGCCTTTCGGGCGTGACGGCGCGGCGGCGGCCTGTCTAAACTTCGCCGTCGGCCAGCCAGCAGAGGGGGAGGCAGCAATGCCGCGCGACGGGGAGGCCTATCTGGCAGCGATACGCGCGGCGCCGCGCGATGTGCGGCTCCAGGGCGAGCGGATCGCCCAGCCGGCCGATCACCCGGCCTTCCGCAACACCTTCCAGGCCTATGCCGGGCTCTACGATTACCAATGCGCGCCCGAGACCCTGGAGCTCATGACCTATGCGCCAGAGGATGGTGCACCGGAGGAGGGCGCCGGCCGGGTCAATCGCGCCTGGTCGCAGCCGCGCAGCTATGCGGAGCTGGTCGAGCGCCGCCGCGCCCTGGAGGCCTGGTGCGAGCTGCACTACGGCTACCTCGGGCGCTCACCCGACCATGTTGCCTCTTCCTTCGCCGGGCTCGCCATGGGGCTCGAGGTCTTTCGCGAACACGACCCCGCGCGGGCCGGCGCGCTGGAAGACTACTACCGCTTTGCCCGGGACCGAGATCTGTTCGTGGCCTACACCATCATCAACCCCCAGGCCGACAAGTCCAAGGAGGCGCACGAACAACAGGACCCCTTCCTCGCCCTGCGCCTTTTGGATCAGGACCAGGAGGGGATCGTCGTCAAGGGCGCCAAGATGCTGGGCACCAGCGCGGTCATGGCCGACGAGATTTGGGTCTCCTCGATCCAGCCCCTGGCGCCCGGCGACGAGCCCCATGCGCTGTCCTTCTGCGTGCCCCTCTCGGCGCCGGGCCTGCGCATCCTCTCGCGCAAGTCCTACGAGCAGGCCGCCCCGTCGCGCTTCGACAACCCGCTCTCCTCGCGCTTCGACGAGAACGATGCCGTGCTCTACTTCGACGAGGTCAAGGTGCCCTGGGAGCGGGTCTTCGTGAACTGCGACCGCGAGATGTGCCAGAAGCAGTTCTACGCCACGCCCTGCTACGCCTACGAGGAGTACCAGGCGGTGGTGCGCTTCATGGTGAAGCTGCGCTTTCTCGCCGGTGTCGCCCGGCGCATCACCGAGGTGAACGGCACCATCAAGTTCCCGCCGGTCGCCGAGACCCTGGGTCAGATCGCCGCCGAGACGGCCTCGATGGAGGCCTTCGTCACCGCCATCGAGGTCCAGGGCCACACCAATCCCCAGGGCTATTACGTCCCCAATACGGCGATGGTCTGCGCCGCCCAGGTGATGGCACAGCAACTCTATCCCAAGGTCATCACCGAGCTGCGCAACCTGGCCGGCGGCGGCGTCATCATGCTGCCCTCGGGCATCGAGGACTTCCTGGACGAGGAACAGGCCGAGTGGATCTTCAAGACCCAGAAGTCGCCCACGGTCAGCCCCTTCGAGCGGGTGAAGTTCTTCAAGATGGTGTGGGATGCCATCGGTTCCGAATTCGCCTCGCGCCACACCCAATACGAAATGTTCTACGCCGGCCCCACCTTCGTCCTGCGCGGCCACGCCTTTCGCCGCTACGACTGGAGCAAGGCCAACGCCGCCGTCGACCGTCTGCTCGCCAGCGTCGATCTGGAGGAGGAAAAGGCAAAGCACGCCAGCCTGCGGTCCGGTTCCGAGACAACCTGAACGAACCTCGACAGCCGGCACCGGCAATCCATCTGTTGCTCGCCATTGGCGATCCATGCGCCCGGATTAAGGGTTTACTGAAAACCCGAGCTGTGGAAACATTTCAATTCCAATTATAAATTTCCATGCCAAGAGCAACGACACAAAAAAAATCACGTCGTGTTCCTTTGGAGAAAATGGAAAGGGGGCGGATTTTTTCGCCGTCCCGAACGGGAGGCAAAAAATCATGGCAGCCGGTTCCGGTAAACTGACAATCAATACGGTTTTTGTTGTGTCGATGGCTTGCTCCGCCGGGATCGGCATTTGGGGGCTGATCGACCCGGACAGCATGACGGGCACGATGCTCGGGTTCACCAACTACATGTTGACCGGGGTCAGTTGGGCCTGGCTCTTCATCTGCTCGGCCTTTCTCTTTCTCAGTCTGTTCCTGGCCTTCGGCCCCTACGGCCGCATCCGCCTCGGTGCCGACGACGAAGAGCCGGAATTCTCCACCGCGTCCTGGATCGCCATGCTGTTTGCCGGCGGTATGGGCTCGGGCCTCCTGCTCTGGGGCCCGGCCGAGCCGATGTACCATTACGTCAGCCCGCCCGGCATGGTCGGCGAGACTGCCGCCGCGGCCCGTCAGGCGCTGGTCATCACCAATCTCCATTGGGGCTTTCATGCCTGGTCGATCTACGCGGTCTGCGCCCTGGTGATCGCCTATTTCACCTTCCGCAAGGGCCAGCCGTCGATGATTTCGACCCCGATCAAATCGCTTTTCGGCGGTCAGCTCGGTGAAACCGCGGGCAAGGTCGCCGATATTCTGGCCGTGCTGTCGGTGGTCTTCGGTCTGGCCGGATCGCTCGCCATGGGCACGCTGGCGGTTCGCTCGGGCTCGTTCTACGCCTTCAACATCGACGAGACCGTGACCTCCTCGCTGATCATCCTGGGGATCCTTTTCGTCTGCTACATGCTTTCGGCGACCACCGGTGTCGACAAGGGCATCAAGATCCTCTCCAACCTGAACATGGTGGTGGCGATCCTGATCATGCTGCTGGTGCTCTTCGCCGGGCCGACGCGGTTCCTGCTCGAGACCTTCATCGACTCGATCGGTGCTTACCTCAGCGCCCTGCTCACCATGTCCTTCAAGCTATTCCCCTTCGAGGATCTCGGCGGCTGGAGCGCGGGCTGGACCCTGACCTATCTGATCTGGTGGATCGCCTGGGGCCCCTTCATCGGCATCTTCGTCGCGCGGATCTCGCGCGGACGGACGATCCGCGAGTTCTGCCTCGGCGTCATCTTCGTGCCGACGCTCTTTTCCATGCTGTGGTTCGCCGTTTTCGGCGGTGCCAGTTTTTATATCGAGATGTTCGGCGGCGGCGGCCTGAAGGAGTTGATCTTCGAGGATGCCACCAAGGCGCTCTTCGCCTTTCTCGAGTACTTCCCGGGCGGCCCGATTTTGAACATCCTGGCCGTGGCGCTGATGTTCATTTTCCTGGTGACCTCTGCGGACTCCGGCACCTTCGTGCTCTCGATGATGACGACCGACGGCAACCTCAATCCGCCGGTCATGCAAAAGATGGTCTGGGGCACGTTGATCGCCGCCTTGACCGCCGGCACGCTGTTTTCCGAATCGGTTGCCGTCGCCAAGGCCATGGCCATTACCGGGGCGATCCCCTTTACCGCGATCGTGCTGTTGCAGATCGTCGGATTCTTCAGGGAGATACGCCACGAGGTGCCGCCGGATGCCAAGCCGATCGAAGCCCGCGGCCAGGCCGTCGGCCAGGCCGACTCATGAGCAGCGATAGGGAGAGGAGCAGACCAATGCAGATGCGCATCGCAATGACCGCCGTCTTCCTGGCCGTCTTCGCCTTGGCCGGCTGTGGTGAGAACGAACGAGGTATCAAGATCGGCGCCAAGAATTTCGGCGAAAGCCGGATTCTCGCTCACATGATGTCGGCGCTGGCCCAACAACAGGGGCTGCCGGTGGAGGGGGTGGTCGACTATCCCTCGACCCAGGCCATCATGGAGGCCTTGAAACGCGGCGATATCGACGCCTATCCGGACTACAACGGCACCGGGCTGGTCATGCTGGGCCAGAACCCGATCGCCGACGGCGATGCCGCGACCGCGCGGGTCAAGGAGCTCTACGAACCCCTGGGCCTGTCTTGGCGCGCGCGCTTCGGCTTCGCCAACGACTATGGTCTGGCGATGCGTGCCGAGCGGGCGGCCGAGTTGAGCATCGCCTCGATCAGCGAACTGGTGTCGCGGGCCGGCTCCCTTACGATCGGGATCGAGGACGATTTCGAAAAGCGGCCGCTAGACGGATACCAGCCCTTGACCGGCCGTTACGGTCTGTCCTTCGCGTCGGTCGACGCGGTGGCGCTCAGCGACCGTGGCCAGCTCTATGACAAACTGCTGGACGGCGACATCGATGTTGCCGAGGTCTACACGACAGACGGGCAGATCGCCGATTACGGTTTGATATTGCTGGAGGACGATCTGCAGTTCTTCCCGGCCTACCAGGCGGCGCCTCTGGCCCGCGCGGCCTCGCTTTCGACTTACACTGGTCTGGGTGCCGTGCTCGACGCCCTGGGCGGCAAGATCGATGCCGAGGCCATGCAGGACCTCAACCGCAAGGTCGAGATCGAGGGCCGCTTGCCCGAGGCCGTCGCCCGTGACGCGCTGGCCCGGATGGAGCTGATCGACAGCGGTGCCGTGATCGCCGACGACCCCCTGCTGATTGCCGCCTCACCCCTTGTCAGCGAGGGCGAGGCGGCGAGCGCCGCCCTGCGGGCGGCCCGCAACGCGTTTCGCGGGCGCGACGTTCAGATCGCCCCCAGCGCCGATCCGCTGGCCGCCGTGGCCGCCGGCGATGCGCGTCTGGCCCTGGTCGGGGCCGACAGCTTTTTCGATGTCTCGACGCCGGCCCCCACGCGCGACGACCGTCTCGAAGCGGTGGCCGTCGTGGCGCGGAACCTGGTCCATGTCTTGACCCGTATCGACGGGCCGACCCGGCTCGACGGTGCCGAATCCCTCGCGGTGGGTCCGCTGGGCTCCTCCTCGCAACGGATCGGGTCGCTCTTGATCTCGGGCCTTGGCCTGTCGGCAACGCCGGTTCCGGTGGCGGGCGGGTCGGCCGCGGCCATGGTCGCGGCGGTCGCCGACGGCAAGGCCGATGCGGCCGTGATCCCGGCACCGGAAGGCGACAAGGCCCTGATCGACGCCATGGCCGCGGCCGACGGACTCCGGCTGATCGCGATCACCGGTTGGAACGAAGGGGCCAATCTGGTGCGTTTTCCTTTCCTGCGCGAGACTCGCATCTCGAGCGGTGTCTACCCGGGCCAGTTCGGCGCGGTCGAAACGCTGGGCACGCAACTGGTTCTGGCCGGTCCGGCCCCGGTCATCGGCGACGCGGTCGGGGACCTCGGTCCCAGTTCCGTCGCCGTCAGCCTTTCGCCGATCTCCGGCGCGGCGGTCAAGGCCCTGAACGACGCCATCCCCGGCTCGCTGCTGATCGACCCGACGCTCAAGCAAGCGGCCGCGCTGGCGCCCGAGTTGCCGAAACCGCCGGCAAGTATCAATCCGTCGGCGGATGTCTCGATCCTCAGCCTGGGCGTGGTCATCTTCCTCGTTTTGGTGGTATGGCTCTACATCCGGCCCGAGTACCGGTGACCCGACTATCGGTGACCGGCATATCGGTGAGTTGAAAGGGAACGCGACCATGACAGAGAAAATCCTGGTGCCGATCGACCTGGTGGACATGCCGACCATGGAAAAGGTGCTGAAGGCCGCGGTCCAGCAGGCCAAGGCGGGCAAGGGCGGCTTGACGGTCATGACCGTGGTCCCCGACATGGTCACCGGTATCGACTATCGCTATGCCATCCGTGGCGAGACCGGCGGTTCCGAAGAGTACGACCTGAAGGCCATCGTCAAGGACGCCCTGGAGCGCTTGAACGAGATCGTCAAGAAGCACACGCCATCGGGCATGAAGGTCGAAACCATCGCCCGCCACGGTACGATCTACGAGGAAGTGCTCAATGTCGCCAAGGAGATCGGGGCCGACCAGATCGTGCTCGGCGCCCATCGCCCGGCGGTCTCGGACTTTCTGCTGGGCCCCAACACCGCGCGAATCGTCCGCCACGCCAACTGCTCGGTCAACGTCGTGCGCAGCTAGTCTGTTCGCCGGTCCTGGAGCCTGCGGTTTGGGCCGCGGGTCGGAAGGGCCCGCAGGAAAGGCTATTCGGCACCGCTGCTCGCTCTACTCCTCTGCAAGCGGCAGGGTGCGCGGCGCGATCTCGTCGAGAGGGCGCTTGCCCCAATGGCGCTCGGAGGCGCCGGGCAGCAAGGAAACTTGGGTGGCGTTCACCTCGCGGGCGACTTCGGCCATATCGTAGGCCAGCACCTGGCCGCCAAGCACCCGCGCCGATCCGCCGATAAAGACGTCGCGCACCGCCCGGTCGGCGGCGGTGAAGATGAGGCTGCGCAGCGGGTCGTAGAGCGGCTGCATTTCCGGCAGATCCAGGTCGACCACGACGAAGTCGGCTTTCGCGCCTGGCGTCAGCCGGCCCAGGTCGTCGCGTCCCAACGCCCGCGCCGCGTCGCAGGTCGCCGCCTCGAACACCGCCCGGGTCGGCACCGCGTGCATGTGCTCGTCGGCAATCCGGCCGTGCACGGCGGCGGCGCGCATTTCCTCGATCATATTGTGCGGAAAGATATCGGTGCCGATGGTCATGGTGACGCCGGCCTCGCGATAGGTGCCGAAGGATTCCAGCACGATGCCGTAGCGCCCGAAGACCACCGGGCAATGGGTCACGGCGATGCCGGCCTGGGCCAGCAGGCCCAGATCCGCGCGGGTGCCCCAATGGAGCCAGGAATGGTGGTCGAGGAAGATGCCGTGGCCGACCAGCATGCCTTCCATGAGAAGCCCGTTCGCCTCGAGCCACTGGATCGGGGACAGACCGCTGCGTCGGGTCATCTCCAGGAACTCGATCATCGCCTCGCCCGCATGGAGCTGGAAGGGCGCCTCGAGCCGGCGCGCCTCGGCCTCCGCCTCGCGGATCAGCTCCGGCGTGCAGGTGTCGACCGACATCGGCGTCACCGCCCCCTCGAGCCGGCCCGGCGCGCGGGCGCGAGCCGCACCCACGAGATCGAGGGCCCGGCGCATCGCCGCTTCGCCGCCGTCCGCCGACCAGTCGTAGTCGAGGCGGTGGCCATTGGAGGTCGACCAGAGCGCCGATTGGAACAGACCACCCATGTAGCAGCGCAGGCCGGTTTCGTCGGCGACATCGAGCCAACCCTCGTAGGGGTAGCACATGTCGAGCACCGTGGTGACGCCCGAGCGCAGCATCTCGCCGTAGGCATAGCGGCTGTTCCAGGGCTTGCGGTCGTCCGTGGTGGGAAAGAGGTTCCAGCCGTCATAGAGCGCCGACATGTAGAGCGACGGATTGGCGAGGTCCTCGCGGATGCCCTTGAGCATGGGCATGGTGGCGCTGTGGCTGTGGAGATTGAGGAGGCCGGGCATAATCATGATGCCGGTCCCCGAGCGTTCCTCGTCGCAGGGTCCGGCGAAGGCCCCGCCGGCATGTAGGATCTCGTCGCCCGCATAGGCGAAGTCGCCGCGGCGGACATACTCATGCGCACCGGCCTCGGCGTTCCAGCCCACGAGCCAATCGACGCCGCGGTAGCAGATCACCTTGTTTTCATCGCTCATCTCTCGTTCCCCCTGATTGGAGGCGCCGTATTTGGAGACGCCCTGTTTGGAGACACCGCGATTGCCGGGGCTCCCGCGCCTCTGCATACTTGCCGCCCCCGACACCGCCCCCGACACCGCCCACGACACCGCCCACGACACCGCCCACGACACCGCCGACGGACGCCGCCCGCCATGACGCTCCCGCCCCTCGAAGCCTGCATCGGTCGCCCCCTGCGGCGCAAGGAGGATAGGCGCTTTTTGATGGGCCGGGGGCGCTATGTGGCCGATCTGATCGGGGATCATGACTATGCCTGCGCCTTCGTGCGCTCGCCGCACGCTCATGCGCGGATCGCCGCCATCGATACGGGCCCGGCGCGCGCCCTGCCGGGGGTCGTGGCGGTCTTCACCGGCCGCGACCTGCTGGACGACGGGATCGGCCCGATCCCCTGCGCCTGGACGGTGGCGGGCCGCGACGGTGCGACCATGGCCGTGCCGCGCCACTATGCGCTGGCGCCCGAGCGGGTGCGCCACGTGGGCGATGCGGTGGCCCTCGTGGTCGCCACTTCCGCGGCGGTGGCGGAGACCGGCGCGGAGCAGGTCGCCGTCGACTACCGGGCGCTGCCGGCGGTCACCGATGGGCGTGCCGCGCTTGCCCCCGATGCGCCGCTGATCTGGGACGAGGCGCCCGGCAATCTCTGCCTCGACTGGGCGATCGGCGACGAGGCCGCCGTGGCGCGCGCCTTCGCGGCGGCGGCCAGGGTGGTCGAGATCGAGCTTACCAACAACCGGCTTGCCGCCGCGCCCCTGGAGCCCCGCGCCGCGCAGGCGGCGTTCGACCCGGGCAGCGGCCGCTATACGCTCCATACCACGAGCCAGAGCCCGCACGGCGCCCGCGGCATGCTCAGCAACCAGATCCTGGGCATCCCGGAACACCGCATTCGGGTGGTCTCGCCCGACGTCGGCGGCGGCTTCGGCACCAAGATCTTCCTCTATCCGGAAGAGACCGCGCTGACCTGGGCGGCGGCCAAGCTCGACCGGCCGCTCGCCTGGGTATCGAGCCGGGTGGAGGCCTTTCTCACCGACGCCCAGGGCCGCGACCATGCAACCCGCGCGGCGATGGCCCTCGACGGGGAGGGGCGCATCACCGGCCTCAGGGTGGAGACGGTCGCCAATGTCGGGGCCTATCTCTCGCAAGGCGCACCGGCGATCCCGACCCACTACTATGCACCGCTGCTGTCGGGCGTCTATCGCATTCCCGCGATCTTCGCCTCGGTGAAGCTGGCCTTCACCAACACGACGCCGGTCGATGCCTATCGTGGCGCCGGGCGGCCCGAGGCGGCCTATGTCCTCGAGCGGCTGATCGACAAGGCGGCGCGGGAGAGCGACCACGACCGCATCGATCTGAGGCGCCGAAACTTCATCCCCAAGGATGCCTTTCCCTACGAAACGGCCCTGGGCCTGGTCTACGATTCGGGCGATCACGAGGGCTGCCTCGACAAGGCGCTCGCCGCCATCGGTTGGGCCGGTTTCGAAGCCCGCCGTGCCGCGGCGCGGTCGCGCGGACGGCTGCGCGGCCTGGGACTGTCGACCTACCTGGAGATCGCCGGCGGCGTGCCCTCCCGGGTCTTCGCCGCCATGGGCGCGCCCGGCGGCCGTCACGAGGCCGGAGAGGTGCGGGTGCACCCCTCCGGCAACGTGACGGTCAGCGTCGGCACCCACAGTCAGGGCCAGGGGCACGAGACCGCCTTTGCCCAACTTGCCGCAGACCGCTTCGGTCTCGATATCGCCGACGTGGAGGTCGTGTTCGGCGACACCGACCGGGTCCACTTCGGCCGCGGCACGGTCGCCTCGCGCTCGCTCCCGGTCGGCGGCAGCGCCATCTGGCAGGCGCTCGGCAAGGTCGAGGCGCGGGCCCGGGCCATCGCCGCCCATGCCCTGCAGGTCGCACCCGGCGAAATCGAGGCGGCGCGGGGCAGCTTCCGGGTCAAGAACGGCAACCGGGCGCTCTCCTTCCGGGAGGTCGCCGCCATCGCCTATGCCGCCGAGGACCTGCCGCCCGACGACCCGGAACCGGGCCTGGCGGCCAGCGCCCACTACGAACCCGAGAACTGGACCTATCCCGGCGGCTGCCACGTCTGCGAGCTGGAGGTGGATCCCGAGACCGGCGCCATCGACCTCCTGCGCCTGTTGGCGGTCGACGACGTGGGTACCCTCGTCAACCCGATGATCGTCGAGGGTCAGATCCAGGGCGGCCTCGCCCAGGGTGCGGGCCAGGCGCTGTTCGAGCAGGTGGTGTTCGACCGCGACAGCGGCCAGCCGCTCACCGGTTCCTTCATGGATTACGCCCTGCCCCGGGCGGACAGCCTGCCGGCGCTCGAGGTGCTGCACCACACCACGCCCTGCGCGCACAATCCGCTCGGCGCCAAGGGTTGCGCCGAGGTCGGCACGGTGGGCCTGCCGCCGGCCATCGTCAACGCCGCCCTCGACGCGCTCCAGCCCCTCGGTGTCGGCCACCTGGAAATGCCGCTGACGCCGGAGCGTATCTGGCGCGCGATCCGCGCGGCGGAAGAGCGCGACCAAAGGAAGATTTGAGTGCCGGAACGCCCGCGATTCAAAGCCGATGTTGGCTTCGCGCTTTTCCTGTCGCACAAGGAGTGGAACGCGGTCCAGGAATCGGACGACATCGCCTACAACAGCAAAAGAAGGTCCCGGCCTTGCCCAAACCCTTCCGCCGACATTGCGTTCTATCGCAAGGCCGCGGCCACGGCGGCATCGTTGATTGCTTCCTCGAGCTTGTTTCGGAAGGCATTCTCGGTGTTGACGCGGGCGTCCGCGGGCACCAGGGAGGCGCCGAGACTGTCACGGCCTTGAAGGCTCCTTTTCGCCAGCTCGGAGCCGTCGCTCTGCAGGACGCTGAGTGTGACGTCGTAAATCAGTGCGGTGTTCAGGTAGGTGTCCGCTTTCCACTCCCGAACCAGAAAAAGCAAGAAGCGCTCGGCCTTCGCTTTCAGCAGGAGCATGCGTGCGCCGGTCTCGCCGCCGCTGCTCGGGGTGGTCACCGCTATAGCCCGGACACCGCTCGTCGTCAGGGCTTTTACGATGGACGTGGTCATGTCCTCAGCCATTGGCCGGCCGCTGCTGGTATTGATGTCGAAGGGATTGCCGAAGCCGCCCCGCTGGAGCCCGACGAAGCTCGGCGACTTGTCGCCGGAGCGCACGTAGTGCCTGAGATCGAGAGTGGCGACCGCAACGGTCTTTTCGCTCTGGAGGTCCAAAGCCGCATCGCCGAGATCGTACCGGTGTGTATTGCCGAACGCACAGCCGGAAGCCAAAAACCCCAACAGAATGACCAAGCAGAGATTTCGCACCAGTTTTTCTCCCCCTTGAAGACCGGTTTCGCGGTTCCTCTCGACCCGGATGCTCCGTTCGAGGGCGTCCAGCAGTTGGAATGGTGGCGCGAAACCGCCAGTTTGCCAACACAATTTCAATGACAGATGGTATCGGCTCCGACAAGACAAGTCGGCCCGATGGATCTTCTTGTGACCGTGTCGAGTGACCTTACCGTGGTGTGGGGTTGGTTGCGTTCGCGACTTCGGGGCGTGTCCGGGGCGCTGTGCGAAGATATCCCCAGGCATTATCCCTAGATAGGCCTTGGGGGCCTGGACTCCCATGCCTCGACACGGTGAAACTCGCAGACGTCACCTGTTCCTGGGAGGTTAACGGCGATGGCGCGCCATGCGGTCCGGATCTCGACGTTCGACCTTGCAGCCGGGCAGAAACTCGGCGGCAAGTACCGTGTCGAGGCCTATCTGGGCGGCGGGCTGGAGGGCGAGGTCTACCGGGTCACCGAGCTGCAGACCCGGGTGCGCCGGGCCGCCAAGCTGTTCTATCCCCAGCACGACGAGAAGGGCCGCGCCGGCCGCGCCTATGCCCAGAAACTGGACCGCCTGCGCGATTGTCCCATCGTCATTCAGTATCATCATGCCGAGCGGCTCTGGCTCCAGGACACCGACGTCACCTGCCTGCTGAGCGAGTATGTCGACGGTATCTTGCTGTCCGATCTCGCTGCCAAACATCCCGGCGGCCGCCTGCCGCCCTTCAAGGCGCTGCACCTGCTCTATGCCCTGGTCAGCGGCTTGGAACAGATCCATCAACACCGCGAGTATCACGGCGACATCCACCCCTGGAACATCCTGGTCCGGCCGCGCGGCATCTTCTTCGACCTCAAGCTGATCGACTTCTACAATCTTGGGGCCTCGACGGCGGCCCTGCGCCAGACCGATATCGTCGATGTGGTCCGGCTGCTCTACGGCATGGTCGGCGGCCAGCGCCGCTACGCCCGCCAGCCTGCCGCCATCAAGGCGATCTGCCGGGGCATGCGGCGCGACCTCATCTTGCAGGCCACGCCGACCATCACCCATCTCAAGCGCCGTCTCGAGACCTTCCCTGAACTCTGCGTGCTGTAAGACCTCTGACGACCCTCTGCGCCTTGGCGCCCGCTCGACCCGTCCGTCCCGACCTGCTATGTCAGGATCGGCCCAACCCCTCACAGGACAGGAGCGCGCAGAGACCATGGCCGACGTCATCGACTACGAAATCAAGGGTGCCGAGATGCAGTTCGTCGAGATCGAGCTGGACCCCGGCGAGAGCGCCATCGCCGAGGCCGGCTCGATGATGTTCAAGGACACCACCGTGACCATGGACACGGTCTTCGGTGACGGCTCCGAAGAGGAACGGGGCGCCGGCATGTTCGACCGCCTGGTGGGCGCCGGCAAGCGGCTGATCACCGGCGAGAGCCTCTTTACCACGGTCTTCACCCACGAGGGCCAGGGCAAGGCGCGGGTCGGCTTCGCCGCGCCCTATCCCGGCCGCATTCAGGCGATCTCCCTGGCCAGTATCGGCGGCACCCTGATCTGTCAGAAGGACGCTTTCCTGGCCGCCGCGCGCGGCGTCTCGGTCGGGCTGCACTTCCAGCGCAAGGTCATGACCGGCCTGTTCGGCGGCGAGGGCTTCATCATGCAGAAGCTGGAGGGCGACGGCTGGTGCTTCGTCCATGTCGGCGGCACTCTGCTGGAGCGCGACCTGGCCCACGGCGAGGAACTGCACGTCGACACCGGCTGCCTGGCGGCCATGACCAAGGACGTCGACATGGACCTGGAATCGGTCGGTGGGGTGAAGTCGATGTTCTTCGGCGGCGAGGGCATGTTCTTCGCCCGCCTGCGCGGACCCGGCAAGGTCTGGCTGCAGTCGCTGCCCTTTTCGCGGCTCGCCGGGCGCATGCTGGCCGCCGCCCCGCCCAGCAAGACCCAGGGCTCGACCCGGCGCGGCGAAGGCTCGGTTCTCGGCGGCATCGGCGATCTCATTGGCGGCGACCGCTAACCGGCCGCATCGCGACCCCTCATGGACCTCTGGATCCCGATTACGGTCTTTGCGGCCTTCTTTCAGAACCTGCGCACGGCGCTGCAAAAGCACCTGACCGGGCGCCTGACGACCCAGGGCGCGGCCTATGCGCGTTTTATCCTGGGGCTGCCGCTGGCCCTGGTTTATGTCGCCGGGCTGGTGCGTTTCGGCGGCTACGAGCTACCCCTGCCCAACGCTACCTTCGCCTTCTATGGGCTGCTCGGCGGGTCGGCCCAGATCCTGGCAACGGTCTGCCTCTTGAAGGCCTTCCAGCACCGCAATTTCGCGGTCGGCACGGCCTATTCCAAGACCGAGGCGGTGCAGACCGCGGTGATCGCCTTTTTGGTCCTGGGCGAGCCCTTGAGCCTGCTTGCCTGGGGCGCGGTGCTGATCAGCCTGGCCGGGGTGCTGGTGGTCTCGGCCGCCAAGTCCAAGATCACCGCCCGGTTGCTGCTTTTCGGCTGGACCGAAAAGGCGGCTCTGCTCGGGCTCGCCTCGGGCGGCCTCTTCGGGGTCTCGGGCGTCAGCTATCGCGCCGCCTCCCTGGCGCTCGGCGACCAGGGATTCCTGATCCAGGCAGGCGTCACCCTGGCCTGGGTCCTGGCTTACCAGTCCCTCGCCATGGGGATTTACCTGGCGCTGCGCGAACCGGACCAGCTCTGGGCCGTGTTCCGCCACTGGCGCTGGACCGTCTGGGTCGGGCTCACCTCGATGCTGGGCTCGGTCGGCTGGTTTACCGCCATGACCCTGCACAATGCTGCCTATGTCCGCGCCCTCGGCCAGATCGAACTGGTCTTCACCTTCATCGCCTCGATCTTCTTCTTCCGCGAGCGCTCGACCGCGACCGAGGTGATCGGCATCCTGCTGGTGGTCGGCGGCATCCTGGTCCTGGTGCTGGAGTAGAACACCCGCTGCGAGTCAGCCGGCGTCCGCGACCGTCTTTTCGATGTTTGCGAGGTGGCGCGCTTGGTCGGTCGCGGAAAGAAACGAGCCCTCGATCGAGTTGCGGGCCAGGGTGACCAGATCCGGCCGGGTCAGGTCCAGGGCCCCGGCGATGGCGACGAAATTGTCCAGCAGGTAGCCGCCGAAGTAGGAGGGGTCGTCGGAGTTCACCGTGACCTTCAGGCCGGCCTCCAGCATGCGTTTCAAGGGATGCTCGGCCAGATCGCCGACGCCGCAAAGCCGCAGGTTGGACAACGGGCAGACGGTGAAGGCGATCCCCATCTGGGCCAGGCGCGCGACCAGGGCCGGGTCCTCCATGGCGCGGTTGCCGTGGTCGATGCGGTCGAGCTTCAAAAGGTCGACCGCGTCGGCGACATAGGCGGCCGGACCCTCCTCGCCGGCATGGGCGACCACCTTGAGTCCATCGCCGCGCGCGGTCTCGAAGAGTCGCTGGAACTTGCCCGGCGGGTTGCCTTTCTCGGTGGAATCGAGACCGATACCGATGATCCGCCCGTCGGCGAAGTAGGCCTCGGCCTGGCGGTAGGTGGCGAAGCCCTCCTCTTCGCTGAGGTGGCGCAGGAGGCACAGGATCAGGCGCGAGGTGATGCCGAAGCGCCGCTCGCCCTCGGCCAGGCCCGAGAGAATGCCGTCGGCCACGGCCTCGAAGGGGATGCCGCGCTCGGTATGGCCCTGGGGATCGAAGAAGACCTCGGCATGGACCGCGCCATCGGCGGCGATCCGAGTCAGGTAGGCCAGGGTCAGGTCGTGGAAGTCCTCGGCCCCGCGCAGCACCGCCATGCCCTGATAGTAGATGTCGAGGAAGTCCTGCAGCGAGCCGAAGCGGTAGGCCGCCTGCACCTCCTCGACGCTGCTAAAGGGGATCTCGACATCGTTCTTGCGGGCCAGGCGCATCAGCATCTCCGGCTCCAGGGAGCCTTCCAGGTGCAGGTGCAGTTCCGCCTTGGGCAGGCGCCGCAGGAAGTCCGTTCTGTCCATTGCCATCTCCCGATCCGACTGACTATTCGCCGCGCATGCCAAGGCGCCCGAGCACGGCCTTCTCGACCACGAAAACCACCTGATAGCACAGGATGGACAGGATCACAGAAACAATGGCCACGGCCCAGATCATGCCGTAGTCCAGATAACCCCCGGGACTGATTGACCAGATTGGCCCAACAGTGATCCCCGTCACTGGCTGTTGCCGGATTGGTGCCTATCTAGGAGAGACAATGAGGGGAGCAAGAACCATGCTGTGGATCGCCAAAATTCTCATCGCCGCCGTCATCATGAGCCTGGTCGTCGCCGTCGCCAACTATCGCGCCGCCGCACGGGTCCGCACCGACTGAGCGGACGCTTTCCCATGAAGAGCTCAGGCTAACCGCCGGTGTCGCGCCGGTCGAAGACCGCTTGCAGCCAATCCAAAGTCACGCGAATTCGGACGAGATCGCGCAGCTCCGGGTGGACCAGGAGCCATAGGTCGCGCGTCAAGGCCGGGCGGCCCCTGTCGAGGCGGGCCAGGCCCGGCTCGCTTTCAGCGAGGAGAACGGGTAGCAGCGAGCGCCCGAGACCCGCCTTGACGCCCTGAAACAGGGCTTCCGCGTCATTGACCTTCAGGGGCGATAGGCCCTGGCCATCCTCGAGCGCCTGTGCCGCGATCCAACGCCATTGCGGCAGGTCGGCCATGCGGTCCTCGTAGGTGATCCAAGGCAGATCCGCTGCTCGCCGCCCAGCTGCCCCGTAGACGCCATAGTCGAGCCCGCCGACGCGGCGCGCCAAGATCCGCAGTTCTTCCTCCGGCCGGGCCAGACGCAGGGCGATGTCGGCTTCGCGCCGGGTCAGGCTCAGATCGCGGCGCTCGGCGATCAGTTCGACCTCGAGATCTGGATGGGCGGAAAGTAAAGACGGCAGCGCCGGTACCAGGATCCGGTTGACCACGATGGGCACGGCGGTCAGGCGCACCGTGCCGGCGGCCAGACGGTCCGTGCCGGCAACGGCGCCGGCCACCGCCTGGAGTTCCAGCTCGACCCGCTCGGCGCCGGCGATGACCCGGCAGCCGGCCTCGGTCGGCGTCAGAGACCCGGCGATGCGCTCGAACAGACGCGCGCCCAGTCGCTGCTCCACCCGCGCGACGCGACGGCCCACGGTGCTCTCGTTGACCCGCAGCCGGCGCGCGGCGCCCGCCAGGGACCGGCCGCGCGCCACGGCCAGGACAAAGCGCAGGTCGTCCCAATCTACATCCTGCATATTTGCAAACTTATCCGGCGGAAATTGATGTTTAGAGTGCAATTTTGCTGCTCCATTCTCGCGTCGGTCAACCGCCAAACGACAAGGAGCCCCGGGCCATGATCTACGCCGTTCTGTTCGAAGACGACGAACGCCAGGCCGCCATGCGGCCGCGCCACATGGCCGCCCATCTCGCCTTCCTGGAAAGCCAGGCCGCCAACATCCAGGCTGCGGGCCCGCTTGAAGACAGCGCCGACGGCGCGGCGGCCGGTGGGCTGTGGGTCGTCGAAGCGGCAGACCCGCGCGCCGTTCGCGCGTTGATCGAGGCCGACCCCTTCTGGCCCACCGGGCTGCGCAAGACCGTCCGTGTCCTCGAATGGACCCAGGTCTTTGCCGGGGGCAAGCGGCGGATTTAGCGGGGTGTTCCCGGGACCGGTCGCTCAGTGAGCGAAGCGCAGGCGGCGAAGACGGGCGCGGCTGCCGGTCCGGGTGTCTTCCGAGTCGGCGGCGAGGGCGACGATGCCGCGCTCCGGCGGGTCCTCGCCGAAGGCCGCGCGATAGTCGGCGATGAGGTCGCGGCTTTCCGGCAACCAGACCCCCAGCTCGGCACGGCCGCTTCTGAGCACGAACATGCGGCTGCCGTCGCCGACATGGGGGTTGGGCCCGGCGTCGCCCGCCTCGCGCCGTCCGCCCCAGACGTAGGTCAAGAGCCGGCCGTGGACCGGCAGGCCGACCACGGCTTCCAGGACGTCGGCGCGCAGGCGCTCGAAGAAGTTCAGCTCGTCGCGCGGTTTCATGAACCAGATGTGCAGCGCCAGGGGACGATCGTCGCCGCCCTTCACGGTGATGTCGGTCGGCGGCGTGTTCCGATCGACGCGCCATTCCCAGGTCAACCGGGTCTTGCGCGCGTCGCCGCGCTCGACCTCTTTCCAGATCAGCGCCGTGCTGTTGTCGCTGGTCACCTCGATCGCGCCATCGGGCAGCAGCCTGAAGCGGGCCGGCGCCCAGCGCGAATCGCTGAAAAGCCGCCAGCCGGCGGCGGTCAACTCGGGATCGATGGCGTTTGTGGCGTCTTGCAAGGCGCGACCTTCCGCCCTCGCGAACGAGGGGCCGAGGCCGGCCGCGCCTATGAGGACCAGAAGGCAGATTGCCGAAAGCTGACCGGGTGAAAAGGGATGGGGAAGGGTCATCGAATTTAACGAGCCCCATTGAGGCTCCAGTCGTATTCGTAGCCGTCGATCTCGGCGCGACTCGACAGCTCGTTCTTCAGGTCCCGGTCCGCGTAGGCCTTCAGATGGGCCAGGACCGTGGCCTTGGAGCCGCCGAAGTCGTCGCGGAACCAGGCATAGATGCTCGAGACGATCAGCTCGCCGTTCTCGATACGCACGCCGCGCGGATGGTTGATGTAGCGGCGCGCGGCCTCGTCCAGCCGCGCCTCCAGGCCGGCCCCGCGATAGGCGGGGACATCGAGATTGGGACAGCCGATAGAGGCGCAGTTCAGCACATAGTGCGCCCGTGGGTCGCGCCACAGCGGGCGCAGGATGCGGCTCTCGATATCGTTCAGGGTCAGGGTCTCGCCCTCGACCGCGACCAGGGCGCGATCCCAGGGGCCGGGCGAAAACCAGCCGTCGTTGATCTCGCGGATGGAGGCGACCGGGTAGGCGTCGAGCACCGTGCGCACCGTGACCGCGTTGTAGAGGTTGACCCAGTAGGCGAACTGTTCGGCCCTGGCGTAATCGCTGATCGCGACCGCTTCCAGTGCCGCGATATAGGCGGCGAGCGCCGCCCTGTCGGCCGCCGAGACCTTCTCATAGGCGACCCGGTTGACCCCAGAGGCATCGCTGCTGACATAGCGGGACAGGAGCGCATCCCAGGCCGAATGATCGATGGTCTGGGTCGCGGCTTCGTCGTGGGCCGCCCAGCGGGCCCAGGGCTCCGCGTCGGGGACGAATTTGGCTTCGATCTCCGCCCGGGAGCAGCCGGCGAGGGCCAGGCCCGCCACGGCCAGGGTGAGGCATTTCGACCAGAATCCGCTCATCTCGACATCCTCCAACTCTCCCGACCGCGCCGGCGGCCGGGCCTATCGCAATTCTTCACATTCCCGGCACCTGCCGTTTCGCGTTCCGCGCCGTGACCATATAGGCAGTGACCGGAACGCAAGGCGCGACGCAGAGAAGAACTAGGGGCGCGCCGGAAAGGAATTCAATGTCAGGGCTGGATGCCTCACGCACTTGTAAGACGATGTCATGAGCTGGCGCGACAGCCTGAAACCTCTCTGGTCCCTGGCGCGCGGCAAGCCGGTCATGGCGGTCTTCGAGATCTGCCTGCGCTGTAACTCGCGCTGCGGCTATTGCGACCTGCCGCTCAACCAGGGCCGCTACGAGATGAGCCGGGTGGAGATCGGCGAGATCTTCGCCGGTCTCTATCGCGACGGCCTGCGCTATCTTTTCGTGCAGGGCGGCGAGCCGCTGGTCCGCCGCGACACGCTCGATGTCCTGGAGGACCTCGCGGCGATCGGTTTCGGTCTCTGCCTGGTCACCAATGGCACCCGCCTGACCGAGGCTGTCGTTGCGCGGCTCGCCGCCATCGGGGCCTCGGTTTCGGTCAGCCTCGACAGCCTGGACCGCGCCACCTACCGGCAGATTCGCGGCGCCGATCAACTGCCCCAGGTCCTGCGCGGCATCGCGGCCCTGGCGGACTATCCGCACCCCAAGTTCATCGCCTGCATCGTGAGCGACAAAAACCGCGACGACGTAGAGGCGGTCTGCCGCTTTGCGCGGACCCAGGGCTTCGCGCCGATCCTCGGTGCCTACCATTGGGAGGTCGGCAAGTACGGCAAGAGCGACGCGAAGCTGAAGTTTTCAAAGGCCCAGGCGGCGAAGACCTTCGAGGCCATTCTGGACAGCGATCTCCTGCCGCCGGGCTACTACCGGGGCTATGCCCGGGACAACATCGACTGGCTGCGGGGCCGGCGGCTCGGCCGCTGCGACGCCGGGCGCTACAGCCTGGTGATCGACGCCTCGGGCAAGGTGGCGCCCTGCCTGGCCCTGCCGGCCGCCGGCAATCTGCGGCAGGAGAGCCTGGGCGAGATCCTGGACCGCCTGGACCGCCCGGCGATCGCGGCCTGTTCGAAGGCCTCTTCCTGCAATCTGCTCTGCGGCCGCCTGGTCGGGCGCAATCTGCGGGACCCGCTGACGGCGATTGCGACCCCCCTGACGGTGCCGCCCCGTGCCTGATGGGCCGCCCCTGCCTGAGAGCACGGCCCCACTGGCGCGCAATGCTTCGTCGGGACCAGAGATCCTGGAGACCATCGCCGCGGCCGACCTCCTCGCCGCCTGGCGGCGCGACTTCGGTATCGACGTGGGCCCGCTCTTCGACGGGGTCGAGACCTTGCGCCTCTGCCGCGACCCGGCGACCCTGCGGATCTATTTCGATCCGCCGATAGCCGGCACGCCGGCCTTTTACGGCCAGCTGCATAGTTTCGACTGGTATCGCCCGGTCGCAAAGGCCGAGCACCGCTTTGCCAGCGGTTGCATTGGGCCCGCCGACCGGGTGCTCGACATTGGCGCCGGCGAGGGCGCCTTTGCCGACTTCGTGGCCGGTGCCGACTACAAGGGGCTCGAGTTCGACAGCGGGAGCGTCCGCCAGGGCCGGTTGCTGGGGCGCGATCTTTCCGATCAGCCGCCATCCCGGCTCGCGGCTGAAATCGACACGGGGCGCGAGCCGGGCTTTACCGTGGTGACGGCCTTTCAGGTTCTCGAACACCTGGCCGAGCCTGACGATTTCCTGGTCACGGCGCTGCGCTGTCTGGCGCCTGGCGGACGTCTGATCCTGGGGCTGCCCGACGCCGAGAGCTATCTCTCGGCGCTTCCGGATTTCGTGCTCAACGCCCCGCCCCATCACCTCACCTGGTGGAGCGACGCCGCCCTGGGCCGGTTGCTGCGGCGGCAGGGTCTGCGGGACATCGAGTTTCGCCGTTTTCCCGTCGAGCCCTGGGAGCGCCGGCTCTGGTGGATGGCGCGCACGGCGCGTTTCATCGGCGGCGGCCAGGGCCCGCGCTTCGGCAGATCGCTGCGCCGCCGCAAGGCTTGTTCCTGGCTGGCGGCCGGGCTGCTGCAGGCGATTGCCCCGCCGGCGGACGCCAGGGGCGCGACGCTCGTTGCCGTGGCCCGCAAGCCCTGACAAAGATCCCCCAAGGTAACGAATGGCCCGAGATTCCGGATAGCTCGCCTCGACCGCCAAATCGAAGATTTGGGCCGAACCGGATTCCGGAATGACATCCCCTCGGCAGAAATTCTCGGCAAATCTCAGAGTTGAGGGGGCCTGCCGTCCGAGCCTCCCGCCATCCGCTCCAGGTACCAGGCGGTGAAGTTGGTAGTGCCGCGTTCGCGCAGGGAGTAGGGGCCGGGGCGGTAGCGGCGCGAGTTCACGCCGAGTTGGTTGTCGCCGATGATCGTGGTGTCTTCGACCGTGGTGACATCCCACATCCAGACCAGGCGCTCGACGTCGACCTCTTCGTCGGGTGCGTCCTCGCGCACCAGCCAGGTCAGGGTTACGTCGGTCATGGTCGGCGAGGTCGGGGTGAAGCGGAACAGGGTGGCGTGGTCGTTGCCCAGGTAGACGTAGAACAGCGGCCCGAAGATCACCAGGGTCTCGCCACCGTCGAAGGCATCCAGATCGCCCATCAGCGGCGCCACCGGGCGGCCGTCCTCGGACAGGGTCTGGTAGCCCTCGCGGATCGGCTGGCGAAAGGCGCCGTGGGGCTGGTAGGGGTCGTTCGTCCACGGTTCGGTGCGGCCGGTTTCGCGGCCCCGCTCGGCCCAGCGCGCACGCCAGGCCCGCACCACCATGTCGCGGGTTCCCGGGTCATCCTCCTCGTCGCGCACATAGGCGTTGACCAGGGTGTATTCGGGATGGGCCGGGGCGCAGTGGTAGCACTCGCGAAAATTCTCCACCGCCAGTTTCCAGTTGCCGGCGGTCGGATAGACCTTGGTCGCGGCCACCTTGGCCCGCGCCAGTTGGTTGGGCGCCAGGAAGCGGTCCAGATTATCCTGCATGACGGCGAAGTCGACCGCGTCGGGGTCGTCCTCTTCGGCCAGATTGATGAAGATCAGGCCGTGCCAGACCCTGACCTGGCAGCGGTGCAGCGGCCAGTCCGCCGGGTCGAAGTCCTCGGGCATGGTGCGCGCGCCCTTCAGGTTCCCCTCCAGGTCCCAGACCCAGGCATGATAGGGGCAGGTCAGGGTGCGCAGGTTACCCTCGGGCTTCAGGCAGATGCGGCTGCCGCGATGTCGGCAGACGTTGAAGAAGGCGCGCAGCTCGGCGTCGCGCCCGCGCACCAGGATGATCGATTCGCCGGCGACCTCGTAGAGCAGGTAGTCGCCGGCCTGGGGCAGGCGCGAGACATGGTCGACGTAGAGCCACTGCCGGGCGACGATACGCTCCAGGTCGCGCTCGAAAATCGCGGCGCTGGTGTAGAAGGGCTGCTCCAGCGACATGCCGGGCTTCTGGCGGCGAATCAAAGAAGCTAGGTCGGTCTCATTCCCCTGCGGCATATTCAGACTAGCCTCCACCATGTGTCCACAGTGTCATCAAGCCGGTTGTCTACTGCTTGGCTGGATGACCCTACATAAAAGGTCTGGCCGCTGCCAAGATCTCGCTTGTTGAGTAATCCAGTCCGGTATCTGGGATAAAGATGTGCCCGTTTCCCGGTGTCAATCCTAATCGAGACAGGGTCGCCGTTAGGCCCCTGGGTGGAAACCGAGAGGCGTCACGTAGGTGCAGGACGACAAAATCGACATGGCGACCTGGCCTGACCTCAATAAGAGCAATTTCCGACCAAGGAATTGCGGTCGCACTTCGTTTTCGCCAGAGCAGTCCGCCCGGGCCGATCAGGAGTTGCGGACGCCGATCGAGAAAGCTGCGTGCCCATGCCAATGCGCAAGACCCGAAGAAGATGATCGACGCCCACGGCAGCCAAGGGAGCGCCCAGCCATACTTGCGCGCAAATCGCGACGATGTGTCACTCGAGTCGAGACCCAACATCCATATGCCAATAGCGACGAACGCCAGTGAACAAAGACACCACAATGCCGCCCTGGCCGGTTTGTATCTGACTTCAAGCGTCCGGTCGGCAGGTGGCGTCACTGATCGGTGCTCCTCCTTGGGCTATTCGCTAGGTCGTGACCGGGTGGCACCCTGTTCTCTGCTCCTACAATCTCGGGTCGCCGTGCCAAGAGTCGAAACGGCGCGGCAGCAACCCGGCTTGGAACCAGGTGACGAAGGAATAGATCGAATAGACCGGCAGGCCCAAGGCGGCCCGGAGGTCGGCCGCGTAGGGCACCATGTTGGTGCACTCCAACACGATGGCGCCGACCTCGGGGTGGCCGGTCACCAGGTCGTGGCCAGCGTCCAGCAGGTCGCGGCGCGAGGCGGCGACATCGAGCAGAGGTTGGTCGCCGAGAATCGCCTGGGTGAAGGCGCGGCCGCCCTCGGTGCCGACCACCGGCGTCGCCGGATCGACGCCGGCCGCCGTCAGGTGGTCGGGGGTCAGGCTCTCGGCCGAGATGGTCAGGACCCCGGCGCGCCGGCCGGGCGGCAGCAGGCGCTCGACCAGCGGCACCTGCATCAACGAAGAGGTCGCCACCGGCACGCCGAGATCCGCGGATAGATCCGCTTGGAACAGGGAGAGGAAGCCGCAGGTCGTGGTGATGCCGTCGGCGCCCATATCGACCAGGGCGCGGGCGGCCTCGAGGAAGGGCTCCAGCAGGCCCTCGCCCTTCAGCCGCACCACCCGGTCCGGCGAGGCGCCCGGCACGACCCGGTAGTGCACCGGGAAGGGCCAGGTGAGCGCGTTGCCCATATCGCCGGGAATGCGCGGAAAGCGGGTCTCCAGCATGAGGATACCGACGGCGGCGCCATAGACCGTCTTGCCGCCGCGGGCCAACTGATCGCCGCTTTGGTCTTCGCCAGCCCGGTCTTCGCTTGCCAAGATGTTGTCCATGGGCCCTCGCGCCGTTGTCTCTGGCACGATAGCGGCGCTTTGGGTCGGACCTCAAGCGCGCATTGATCTGCCCTGTCCGCCTTGGATTTTTCCGAGGGCCATTTCATATGACTTTCTAGGCCATCACGCGCCGGGCGGGCTATCCTCGCTTACGCCGCGGGCGCGCATTCGCGCTTGCCAGCGGCCATGAACCAGGGCTCATGGCCACTGGATACAAATGTCGCGGCAAGGGGGGCAGCATGACAGAGGCAGGGCAAGAGGCCAGCCGGCGCATCGCCGTGATCGGCGCCGGGATCGTCGGGGTCGCCAGCGCGCTGGCGCTGCAGCGCGACGGTCACGATGTGGTTTTGATCGACCCCCGGGAGCCTGGCGAGGCGACCTCCTACGGAAATGCCGGGATCTTGGGCTCCAGCTCCATGGTTCCGGTCACCGGTCCCGGCCTTCGGCGCAAGGCGATCCCCATGCTGGCGGACCGCGCCAGCCCGCTTTTCATGCGCTGGTCCTACCTGCCGCGCCTGATGCCCTGGCTCATGAAGTACATGTCGCATTGCAGCCCGGGCGAGACCCGGCGCATCGCCGCCGCCCTGGCGCCAATCGTCGGCGACAGCCTGAACGAGCATCTCGCGCTGGCCGGCGACACGCCCGCCGCGCGCTGGATCACGCCCTGCGACCTGCTCTATCTCTATCCCAACCGCGCCGCCTTCGAGGGCGACAGCTTTACCTGGGATATCCGCCGGCATCACGGCTTCGATTGGCAGATCCTGGAATCCGAGGCCCTGGCGTCCTACGATCCCGCCTTTGGCCGGCCCGATTTCGCCAGCGGTCCCACCCTGGCCCTGCGGCTCGGGGATCATGCCCACATCAAGGATCCGGGACGCTACGTGAAAGATCTGGCGGCTCATTTCGTCGCCCAGGGCGGCGCGCTGCACAAGGCGACGGTGCGGGGTTTCGCGCTGCGCGACGGGAAGCTGGTCGGGCTGGAGAGCGATACCGGCCTCATCCCCTGCGGCCGCGCCGTGCTGGCCGGCGGGGCCTGGTCGGGCCGCCTGACAGACGAACTGGGGATCAAGGTGCCCCTGGAAACCGAACGCGGCTATCACATCGAACTGCACGCGCCCAACGTCATGCCACGGGTGCCCCTGATGATCGCGGCGCAGAAGTTCATCGTGACACCGATGGAGGGGCGCATTCGCTGCGCCGGGCTGGTCGAGTTCGGCGGGCTCGAGGCCGGGCCCAGCGCGGCGCCGATCAAGCTGTTGCTGGAGACGTTCAAGCGGGTCTATCCGGACCTGACCTGGAGCCACGTCACCGAATGGATGGGGCACCGCCCGGCGCCCAGCGATTCGATCCCGGTGATCGGCGCCCTGGTACGCCGGCCGGAGGTCTTCATGGCTTTCGGCCACCACCATATCGGCCTGACCGGCAGCGCCCGGACCGGGCGTATGATCGCCGACCTGATCGCCGGTCGGCGCTCCAACATCGACCTGGCGCCCTACAGCCCGGAGCGCTTTGCCTCCTAGGTAAAGTGATCTATGGTCTCGCCAGATAAGAGCAAATTCGAGACTCTTTGAAACTTGGGAGGTTCAAAAGCATGACAATTCGTATAAGCACAATTGCGCTCGCCGCGGCCGTGGCGCTGACCGCAACGGCGGTCCAGGCCGGCGAGAAGTGGGACATGCCCATGGCCTACGCCGACAGCAACTATCACTCGCAGACCGGCAAGGCCTTTGCCGCCTGTGTCGGCGAGGCCACCGGCGGCGAGTTGGAAATCGTCGTTCACACCTCGGGTTCGCTCTTCAAGGGCAACGAGATCAAGCGCGCGGTGCAGACCGGCCAGGCGCCGATCGGCGAGCGCCTGCTCTCGGCCCACCAGAACGAGAACGCCATCTTCGGCATCGATTCGATCCCCTTCCTGGCGGCTTCCTTCGAGGACTCGGAGAAGCTCTGGGAGATCGCCAAGCCGACCATCAACAAGATTCTCGACGAGCAGAACCTGGTGCTGCTCTATTCCGTGCCCTGGCCGCCCCAGGGGCTCTACTTCAACAAGGAGGTCAAGTCCGTGGCCGACGCCAAGGGGCTGAAGTTCCGCTCCTACAATGCCGCCACGGCGCGCATGGCCGAACTGGCCGGCATGCTGCCGGTGCAGATCGAGGCCGCCGAGCTGTCCCAGGCCCTGGCGACCGGCGTCGCCGAGGGTTTCGTCTCTTCCGGCGCCACCGGCTACGACCGCAAGGTCTGGGAACACCTGACCCACTTCTACGAGGTCAACGCCTGGCTGCCGCGTAACTCGGTCATGGCCAACAAGGATTCCTACAACGGGCTCGACGACAAGACCCGCGGGGCCCTGCTGGGTTGCGCCAACCTGGCGGCCTATGCCGGTTACTACCGCGCCGTGCAGTACACCGACTGGACCTTGAAGGGCCTGAGCAGCAACGGCATGAGCGTGGTGCCGGCCGGCGATCAGCTGCGCGACGAGCTCAAGGGCATCGGCGACACCATGACGACCGAGTGGCTGGACGCCGCCGGTGCCGACGGCAAGGCCATCGTCGACGCCTTCAACGCGGCGCAGTAGGCCCGCGAGTTTGTCGAGGTAAC
This sequence comes from Kiloniellaceae bacterium, assembly GCA_021776195.1. The sequence goes on from JAJFGK010000138.1 coordinate 76,020, forward strand.
GGTCCCGGCCCGAGATTGGCCGGGACCGACGCCGTCTGCGGGCCGTTTCCGCGACGGCGGGGGGGCAGGGGGACGTTGCCATGACCGGACTGGGGCGCGTGCTGCGCAGGGGCCTCGATGGGCTCTATAGGCTCTGTGGCGGTCTCGCCGCGATCTTCCTGGTCTTGATCCTCAGCACCATCGTCGCCCAGATGGCGGCGCGCTGGTTCGGCACAGTCTTTCCCGGTTCGACCGACTATGCCGGCTATTTCATGGCCGCGGCCTCCTTTTTCGCCATGGCCTATGCGCTGAACCACGGCGCCCATATCCGGGTCACGCTCTTCCTCGGCAAGCTCGGGCGCCATCGGCGCTGGGGCGAGATCTGGTGCTTTGGCATGGGCGGCGCGCTGGCCGCCTACTTCGCCTTCTACGCCATCAAGGCGGCCTACTGGTCCTACAAGCTGAACGATATCTCCCAGGGACAAGACGCCCTGCCGATCTGGATCCCCCAGATCCCCATGGCGATCGGCACGACGGTCCTGGCCATCGCCCTGTTCGATCATCTGGTGCGAATTCTGCTGGGCGGCCTGCCGGGCCTGGGCGACGAGTCCGCCGCCGATCATCATACCGAGTAGGGGCCTTTAGCGAATGGAACAACTGGCGCTCACGGTCCTCTTCCTCCTGACCCTCTTTTTCCTTCTGGGCAGCGGGGTCTGGGTCGGCCTGGCACTGCTCGGCGTCGCCTTCGTCGGCATGGAGCTCTTCACCTCGCGGCCGGCCGGCGATGCCATGATCACGACGATCTGGACCTCGTCGTCGAGCTGGTCCCTGACCGCCCTGCCGCTCTTTATCTGGATGGGCGAGATCCTCTACCGCACGCGGCTCAGCGAGGACATGTTCCGCGGCCTGGCGCCCTGGCTGGCGCCGCTGCCGGGCCGCCTGCTGCATACCAACATCGTCGGCTGCACGATCTTCGCCGCGGTTTCGGGCTCCTCGGCGGCGACCCTCACCACCGTCGGCAAGATGTCGATCCCCGAGCTCAGGAAGCGCGGCTATCCCGAGCATATGATCATCGGCACCCTGGCCGGCGCCGCGACCCTGGGACTGATGATTCCGCCTTCGCTGACCTTGATCGTCTACGGCGTGACGATCAACGAGTCGATCTCCAAGCTCTTCATCGCCGGTATCGTTCCCGGTATCGTGCTGGCCGGCCTTTTCATGAGTTATGTCGTGATCTGGTCTTTCGTGCGCAAGTCCGAGGTGCCGCCGCCCGAGCCCAAGATGACCCTGGGCGCGATGATCAAGGAAGCGCGCTTCCTGATCCCGGTGATCTGTCTCGTGCTCTTCGTCATCGGGTCGATGTACCTGGGCTTTGCCACCGCCACCGAGGCGGCCTCTTTCGGCGTGGTCGGCGCGCTGATCCTGGCCGCGGCCCAGGGCTCGCTGAAGTGGGAGACCTTCATGGAGAGCCTGCTGGGCGCGACCCGGACCTCCTGCATGATCGCCTTGATTCTGGCCGGCGCCGCCTTCCTCTCGCTCTCCATGGGTTTCACCGGCCTGCCCCGGGCCCTGGCCGCCTGGATCGACGCCCTGCAGCTTTCGCCCTATGTGCTGATCTTCGCCTTGATGATCTTCTACATCATCATCGGCTGCTTCCTCGATGGCATATCCTCGGTGGTGCTGACCATGGCCATCGTCGAGCCGATGGTCCGCCAGGCCGGGATCGACGTCATCTGGTTCGGTATCTTCATCGTGGTGGTGGTGGAGATGGCCCAGATCACCCCGCCGATCGGCTTCAACCTTTTCGTCCTGCAAGGCATGACCAAACACCAGATGAACTACATCGCCAAGACAGCGCTGCCGATGTTCATGCTGATGGTTCTGATGGTCCTGCTGCTGGTCGCCGTGCCGGAGCTGGCCACCTGGCTGCCCGAGAACATGCGCCAGACCCCGGGCGGATAAGACCGCGCTCAAGGTCGCTTCAGTCCCTGTACAGAATCATGTCTCTGTTCAACGCCCGGCGGCACTGTTCGAATGATTTTGGAATCTTCGTGCCCTGCAGGATCTCGAGCATGTTGGCCGCCGAGTGAACCCGGTAGGGAACTCTCGAGCGCTCTAGGAAGTGCCTGTCGGTGTCTTGCCCATAGTAACTCATGACAGCGACGACAAACTCACGCCCGAAAGGCCAAAGACCCGCGAAATCGAGAGCGGGATCGGCGATCTCGGCATCCGCGAAGTCGATGATGCCGCCGAGCTTGCTCCGGTCGCGCGGAACATAGATGTGGTCATCCGTTAGGTCGCTGTGGATGAGCTTCTTGTGGAAGGAAAAGTCGAGACTGAGATAGTCCGTGAGGCTGTCGTCAAGCCAGGTTCTCTCGGCGCGGTTCAGTTTCGGGTAGAGGATCTCTTTCATGGCCAGGTGCCGGCGTGCCGTCTCAGCTTTGCTCCACCAGTAGCCGCCGGGCTCTTCCTCGATCCCCCAGGTCTTCGCCTGCGAAAGCGGAATCCCATGCATCACCGTCAGGAATGCACCGAGATCCCGGGCGATTCGCTGGCGAGACGACCGCGAGAGCCGTTTGAAAACCGACGGACGCAACGGTCTTCCCGGTATGATCGGGTAACCCCCGAAACTCCGGTCTTCGGGCAGATAACTGTAGTGCGGGACGCGCAGGGAGACCCGGTCTCGAAGGTACTCCAGAATTCGCAGCTCGACCTTGAAGCGTTCGCGATACGACGGTTTGGGAAAACGAAACACCAAGCGATCATCGAGGATGACAACGTCGTTGTCCCATCCGCGCCGGACTAAGCTCGCGGTCTTGTGCCGAACCTGCGGAAAGTGCCTCGCAATTCGAAGCAGGTATTGCTGTTTCGTTGGCCGCACCATCGCTCGACCTTAACATCCGGGTTTCCGCGAACAGCCCATCAGTTTCGCGGCGCGAAGGGCGGTTTTCTTCGGACGGCGTGACAAGCTACACTGGGTACCGATCGATTTCGAGGAGGCATGCGATCATGGGCCAGCCGGCGCTTACCCTGGATCCGCTGTTGGAGGCGCTCTCGGCCCTGCTGGACGAGCGCCTTTCGACCAGCGCCGCCGTTCGTGCGCAGCACGGCAAGGACGAGTCCTATCACGCCCCCGAGCCGCCCGACGCGGTGGCCTTCGCCCGCAGCACAGAGGAGGTGGCGCAGATCGTCACGCTCTGCGCCGCGCAGGACTGCCCGATCATCGCCTTCGGCACCGGCACCTCGCTGGAGGGTCAGGTTCAGGCGGCGCGCGGCGGCATCTGCATCGACCTTTCCGGCATGAACCAGGTGCTCGAGGTCAATGCCGAGGATCTTAACTGCCGGGTCCAGGCCGGGGTGACCCGCAAGCAGTTGAACACGCACCTGCGCGACAGCGGCCTGTTCTTTCCGATCGATCCCGGCGCCGACGCCTCGCTCGGCGGCATGGCGGCGACCTCGGCCTCGGGCACCAACGCGGTGCGTTACGGGACCATGCGCGAGAACGTCATGGGCCTGACCGTGGTGCTGGCCGACGGACGGGTCATCCACACCGGCGGCAAGGCCAAGAAATCGGCGGCGGGCTATGACCTGACCCGGCTGCTGGTCGGCTCCGAGGGCACCCTGGGCGTCATCACCGAGGTGACTCTCAGGCTCTACGGAATCCCCGAGGCGATCTCGGCGGCGGTCTGTTCCTTCGAGACCCTGGAGGGCGCGGTCAACAGCGTCATCCTGACCATCCAGTCGGGCATTCCCGTGGCCCGCATCGAGCTGCTCGACGAGGTCCAGATGGACGCCGTCAACCGCTACTCCCATCTCGACTACCCGGCCCAGCCGACCCTCTTTTTCGAGTTCCACGGCTCCGAGGCGGGTGTCGCCGAGCAGGCCGAGCGGGTCGGCGAGATCACCGCCGAGTTCGGCGGCGGCGAGTTCCGCTGGACCACCAAGACCGAGGACCGCAGCAAGCTCTGGCAGGCGCGCCACGATGCCTATTACGCCGCGCTCGCGCTGAAGCCGGGCTGCGGCGGCTGGGCGACGGACGTCTGCGTGCCGATCTCGGCCCTGGCCGAATGCATGCTGGAGACCCGCCGGGACATCGACGAGGCCGGCCTGACGGCGCCGATCGTCGGCCATGTCGGCGACGGCAACTTCCATCTGGTCTTTCTCGTCGACCACGAGGACCGCGAGATGATGCAGCGCTGCGAGGCGGTCAACGAGCGCATGGTGCTGCGCGCCCTGGCGGCGGGCGGCACCTGCACCGGCGAGCATGGCGTGGGCACCGGCAAGATGGCCTTCATGGAGGCCGAGCACGGCGAGGCGGTCTCGGTCATGCGCCAGGTCAAGCTGGCCCTGGACCCGCGCAACCTGCTGAACCCGGGCAAGATCGTTCGGGTTTAGGGGGGCATTTTTTCGAGAAGCGCGGCGGCGGCTCACCCCCACCCGCTCTCTGGCGCTCTCGATCTCCCCCGTCAAGGGGGAGCTGCGCTGCCGCTGCGAGAGATCACACTGTTTCTTCTCCCCCCTTGACGGGGGGAGACCGAGAGGGGGGTGACTCTCTCACGGCAGTTCGGCGTCGGGGTGACTGTCGGATCCCGCCCTGGAAGTCGCTCGTAATGGAGATCGGAGACCGGGCCGCGCCCGGTCGTCAGGCGGAATCGTCTTCCGGCTTGACGGTTTCGCTGGCCGGTCGGGCCGGTTCCCGGGATTTGCCATCGACGACTCTTTCGCCCTTGTCCTTATCGGACTTGCGGCGCTTGTGCTCCCGCGCCTTGCGAAAATCCTCGATGTAGACTACCTCACCCATCGTTGCCTCGCGGTCGATGTCCGACCGTCTGCTGGTGCTCATGGGATGAACAGCTTAGCCGAAATGCGCGCGCATGCAATGCAAGATGAGCAAGAGGCGCCGCGGCACAGCGAAATCCGTTCGTCTTTCGTCGCATAAAGGGCTCGGGGTTTCTTGCAAAAATTCCTCATCGGCCTGATCGTCCTCGTCGCCCTGCTGCTCGCCGGGCTGCTGGTTGGCCCCGGGCTCGTCGACTGGAACAACCACAAGGCCCGTATCGCCGCGCAGATCGAGGCGGCGGTCGGGCGCCCGGTGACGATCGCCGGCGAGGTCGCCTTCGCGCTCCTGCCCAGTCCGCGCCTGTCGGCCAAGGACCTGCGGGTCGCCGCGACACCCGGCGCCAGTGGGCCTTACCTGGCACAGATTGCCGAACTGACCATGCGTGTCGCGGCGGCGCCTCTGCTGCAGGGCCGGATTCAGGTCGAGGATCTGACGCTGCGCGATCCCGACATCCTGCTCGAGATCCTGTCCGACGGCCGGGCTTCCTGGGAACTGCCGGCGGGCGACCGCGCGGGCGAAGCGGGTTCCTCGACCCTTGAGGCCGAGACCAAGCTGGACCGCGTTCGTCTGATCAATGGCCGTGTCCGCTACCGCGACGCGGCCCGCGACTGGACCGCCGAGCGGATCGATGCCGACCTTTCCGCGGGCTCGCTCTGGGGTCCCTACACCCTCGACGGCAGCACCGACGTCGCCGGTATCAACGCATGGGTGACCCTTGCCCTGGGTCGTCTCGACGGTGCAAGGCGCGCGTCCCTCAAGGCAACCGTGACACTGCGCGAGCCCGAGGCGAGCCTGGCCTTCAGCGGGTCTTTCGCCAAGGGCGCGGCCGAGATCGGCGCCAGCCCCTCCCTCAAGGGGCAGCTCGAGGTGACCGCCGCCGATCTGTCCCAGGTCTGGCAGGCGGCCGCTCTTCGGGCCGCGCCCGAAAGCGCCGCGCCGCCGGCCGGTTGGGCGGCGCCCCTGTCGGTCGAGGGCCGGCTGGACTGGTCGAGCGACAGTCTGACCGTTCCCGACATCGACCTGAAGCTGGGCGAGACCAGTGCCACGGGGTCGCTCACGGCCACGCTGGGCGCGCCGGCGCGCTGGGAACTGGCCCTGCGCGCCAAGCGGATCGACCTCGACCAGCTCAACCTTGAGGCCGAAGCCGCGGGCAACGCGCCGTTTCCCACCGGCGCCGAATCGCCGCTGATCCGGGCGGCCGTGGCCTTGGCCGAGGGGGAGCGCCGGATCGTGCTCCAGCTGGCGGTGGAGACGCTGGTTCATCGCAGCCAACTGGTGCGGCAGATTCAGGCCGCCGGCGCCTTCGAGGCTGGCGGTTTCGAGCTCACCGAGGCGCGGGCGCTGTTGCCCGGGGGCTCGGATCTCAGTCTCACCGGCGCGGCGCGGCTGACCGGCGAGGCGCCCGCCTTCGCCGGCCAACTGCGGGGCGCCGCGGACAATCTGCGCGGCCTCCTGCTGTGGCTCGGCCTGGACCTTTCCGCGGTGCCTCCGGCGCGCCTGCGCACCATGAGCCTGGCGACAGCTCTCGCCGTTACCGCCGATCAGATCACCCTGACCGATATGGATCTGCGGGTCGATTCGACCAAGCTGGCCGGCGGCCTCGCGGTCGCCCGGCGCGAGCGCCTGGCCCTGGGTATCGGGTTGACCGCCGACCGGCTCAACCTCGACGGCTACCTGCCGGCCGCGACGGGTCGAGAGGGTGCGCGAAGCGATGGCGACCGCACCGTCGGCCAAGCCGGCCCCCTGGCCTTTCTGGAGGACTTCGACGCCAACTTCGACGTGAAGCTCGGCGCGCTGACTGCCGGCGGCCGGCTGTACGAGGATCTGAGCCTCGGCGGGACGCTGCGCGGCGGCGACCTGACCTTCGAACAGGCCCGGGTCGGCAATGTCGAAGGGCTCGCGGCCGGCTTCCAGGGGGTGATCCGCCAACCGGCGCGCGACCTCTCCCTGGAGGGGCGCTACGATCTCGCCGCCGCCGACGGCGCGCGCTTGCTGCGCCTCGTGACCGGCAACGGCAACGGGGCCGCCGCGCTGGGGCCAGTCGGCCTCAGCGGCAGCCTGTCCGGCAACCCGACCGCGCTCTCCACCGATTCCACGTTGTTGCTCTCCGGCGGAGAGGCGCGGGCGATCGGTATTCTCGAGCCCCTGGCCGGCCAACTCGACCTGCAGATCGAGACCCGTCACGACTCCCTGGAGGGGCTGCTGGCCGGGTTCGGCCTTTCCGCTCCAACGGCCCAGAACGGCGGCGAGGATGCGCTCGATCTCAGCGGCCGGCTGGCCGGGTCGGTCGCGGGCCTGACCCTGAGCGGTCTGGCCGGGCGCATCGGCGCGGCCCATCTGAGCGGCGAGGCGGCGGTGGACCTGGCCGCGGCCCGGCCCCGCTTCACCCTGGCCCTGACCATGGACAAACTGGAGCTCGACCGCTGGACCGGGCTGCTGGCGCGCCTCGGGTCCCAGGCCAAGGCCTCCCGCGCGCGCGCGGCCGGCGGCCTCATCTCGGGTGATGACGCGTCCGGCGGTGAAGAGTCCGCCAATACAGTCGCCGCCCGGGATCGGCCGGCCGGCGGCACCCCGCGCGGGCTCGACAATCGCTGGTCGCGTCAGCGTCAGGACTTTTCCTGGATGGGCGCTTTCGACCTCGGCGCGCTGATCGACACCGAGACCCTGACCTGGGGCGGCCTCAGGCTCGAGCAGGCCAAGCTGGAGGCCGAGCTGGTCGACAGGGTCCTGCACCTGGCGCGGTTGGAAGGGCGATTGGGCGCCGCCCAGGGCGCAGCCGAGAGCGGCCGGCTGTCGGTGACCGGCAGTCTGACCGGCGGCGCCGATCTGACCAGCGAGCTGATCCTCTTCGGCAACGACCTGGATTTGACCGCGCTCACCAAGGCGCTGGCCGGGCGCGACGAACCGCGCGGCCGGGTGTCCCTGCAGGCGACGCTGCGCAGCCGCGGGGCGAGCGAGGCCGATTGGATCGCCAACCTGCAAGGCGAGGGCGACCTGCACGGCCAGGCCCGCCTGGCGCTGGCGGCGCCGGAGGCGCCCACCCTGACCCTGCCGGGCCAGGCAGCGGGCGGTAGAACCGATGGGGGCGAGGCTGGCCTCGCCGCAATCGCGCCCCTGGCGGCCGGCGCGGACCTGGTCCAGGAGGCCTTCACCAAACAGCCCCTGGCGCTCAGCGGCAGCTTCGTCATTCGCGACGGCGTGCTGGCCAGCGAGAACCTCAGGCTCGACGGCAAGGGCGCGCGGGCGGTCACCCGCGGCCGGGTCGATCTGCCGGTCTGGCGCTTGGGCACCCGCAGCGATCTCTACCGCGACGGCGACCGCGAGGCCTACCTGACCGTCGAGCTGGACGGCCCGATCGACCGCCCCAACGTCCGCCTGAAGGGCCAGCCCTTCCGCCAGTAGGGCGCGGCACAGCAGCGGCAGGAATGGTTTGACAGTCCGAGTCGCAGCTAACTCCCGATTGCCAACGACTGTCTTCCGGCGCTCGGAGTCTCCCGAAAGCGACCATCGATGCTTTTTCCGACCCGCCCCTTGGCGTAGTATCGGGCCGAATCCCGCGTGGCCGGAGCAGCCTTTCCGGCACGGCACGAAAGGACGACGACCATGGGACTGAAAGACTGTCGCGGCGTTCCCACCTCCTGCGACGACCCGGCGCCGGTCGCGGCGCTCGACCGCTGCCACGAGGACAGCCTGGCCTTCCGCGGCGACCCGGTGGCCGGGATCGACGCGGTGCTGCGCGACCATCCCGACTTCGTCATGGGGCACTGCTTCAAGGCCGGCATGCTGACCCAGGCCATGGAAACCCGGGTCTACGACGAGATGGTGCAGAGCGCGAGGGCCGCCGAGGCGCTTTCCGACAAGGCCAACGACCGCGAGCGCGGCCATATCGCCGCCGCCCTGGCCTGGATCGACGGCGACTTCTTCGGCGCTGTGCAGCACTGGGAAGAGGTCCTGGTGCGCCATCCCTTCGACCTGCTGGCGCTACAGTTGGTCCACCAGACCGACGTGCTGCTGGGCGACGTGGTGGGCCAGCGCGACTGCGTCGCCCGGGTCTTTGCCATGTGGGACGAATCGGTCCCCGGCTATGAGTACCTGCTCGGCTTCTATGCCTTCGGGCTGGAGGAGACCCGCGACTTCGCCGATGCGGAGGAGTATGGCCGCCGGGCCATCGCCATGCAGCCGCGGCACCCCTACGCGATCCACGCCGTCGCCCATGTCCTGGAGATGCAGGGCCGCCAGGCCGGCGGCATCGCCTTCATGAACCGCCACCTGGACGCCTGGGAGAACAGCAACTTCCGCAATCACCTCTGGTGGCACCTGTCGCTCTTCCACCTCGACCTCGGCCAGTACGAGCGGGTGCTGGAGATCTACGACCAGCATCTGCGCTCCGACCAGGTCAGCGGCGACAAGTACGAGGAACTCGACGCCGCCGCCCTGCTGTGGCGCCTGAAGCTGCTCGACATCGATGTCGGCGCGCGCTGGCATGACCTGGCCGACAAGTGGGAGCCGAGCGCCGAGGACACGCTCTATGCCTTCAACGACGTCCACGCCATGACCGCCTTCGTCAGCGACCATCGCAAGGCGGCGGCGGAAAAGCTGCTGCACGCCAACGCGCGCTATCTGGCCCACGCCAACGACGCCAACGTCGCCATGAGCCGGACCATCGGCATCCCCTTCTGCGAGGCCCTGCAGGACTTCGCCGAGGGCCGCTACGGCGCCTGCGTCGACCGCCTGCTGCCGGTGCGCTACATGACCCACCGCCTGGGCGGGTCCTTCGCCCAGCGCGACATCATCGGCTGGACCCTGCTGGAGGCGGCCCTGCGCGCCCGCCGCTTCGACCTCGCCCTCGCACTAGCAAACGAGCGCACCGCCCTGAAGCCGACCAGCCCGCAGAACTGGACCCTGGTGGCCCGCGCCTACAAAGGCCTGGGCGACCGCGCCCGCTGCGAACAGGCCGAATGCCGCGCGCAAAGCCTGCTCGCGGCGTAGGCGCGCGGAGCGCGAAGGCTCACCCCCACCCTGCGCTCCCGCGCCGACCTCCCCCATCAAGCGGGAGGTAAGTTGGCACGGCAAAGCCGGGTTCTGAGTTCCTCTCCCCTTTGACGGGGGGAGACCGAGAGGGGGGTGATATCCTCGCCGGTCATCGGTGCTCGCCAGGCTGAGATTCGCCCCTTCACAGCCGTCATCCCGGAAAAAGCGCAAGCTTTTATCCGGGATCTCGCAGGGTCTAAAACGCGGCACCAGGTCCCGGCTCGATCCCCGGCCACAGGGCCGGGTTTCGTCCGGGACGACGCCCCTCAAAACGTCAACTGCTCACCCGGGACCACGGTGAAGGGCGAGCGGTAGTCGCTGTCGGGCAGGGTCCAGTGGTAGAGCAGCGTCGCGCCGCTTTCGCCATTTGTCGTTATGTCGTAGCAGGACCAGCCGCCCATGGCCCAGAGCGAGCAGTACTTGTCGCGCGCCAAATCGACACGCCACTTTCCCTGGGTCATCGCCGTGCCCTTTTCGATGTAATAGGTCAGGCCATTGGCCTGAAACGACTGCCGCGTCGCCCGCCCCCGGTTTTCCCCCAGCGCCGTGTTGTCGGTCAAAAGCGCGGTGATCTCGGCGGCGGTCAGTTTGCGTTCGCTGGCAGGGGCGGGGGTCGAGAGGCCGATCGTCAAAGCCGTGACAGTGAGGATAACCCATTTCATATGGGCAACCCTCACTGCGCCGTCACCGTCATCCCGTACTCCCGGCCGGCGTCTTCCAGCCAGCGCCAGAGGTAGTCGGCGAAGGAGCGCAGGACGACGATGTCGAAGGTCGGGCCGCCCTGGACATGCTCGTTGTCGGTCAGATGGAGCAGGACGCCGGCCTTGCCGATCACGGTCTGGGCGCAGGTGCCCGGGTCGCCGAAGACGCTGGGGTGGAGGTCCAGGGGGCAGCCCTTGGCCAGGGTGTCTCGCGCGCGGGGGCCGGCGATGCGCAGGCGGGTGCGGCCCTCGCCGACTTCGGTGACGGCGGCATGAACGCCCGCCAGGGCGGCGCGCAGACGCGCGGCCAGTTCGCTTTCGGCTTCGATGCGTTCGGCCCCCATGCGTTCGGCCCCCATGCGTTGGGTCGTGTCGGGGCCGCCCAGGACCCACCATTCCTCGGGGCTGAGCCAGATCACCTGGAGGCCGCCCTTGCCGGCGACGACGCGGTTGGCCTCGGTCGGCGGGGCGACGCCCAGGGCGGCCTCGGCGGCGGCCATGAAGGCCACATCGTTGGGCTTGCCGCGCAGGTTCACCAGGCAGGGGTAGGGGACCTCGGCCAGGGTGACGGCGGGCCCGGTTCCAGCTTCGCCGGTGTCCGAGGTGGCCCGTCCGGCGAGGCCCAGATGGGCCAGGGCGGACTGTCGTTGATAGCTCTCAGCCACGCAGACGTTCTCCTTGCGGGTCGAAAAAGACCGGGCTCTCGGCGACCCGGCAGGTCACCACCCGCTCGCCCTCGAGCGGCGCGAAGAGCGTCGCGCCCTTCTTGGCCAGGCCGCCCTTGACCAGGGCCAGGGCGATGGAGCGGCCGCAGTTGGGGCTCATGTAGCTGGAGGTGATGTGGCCGACCATGTCCATGGGCGGGGCGGCCTTCAGGTGTTCGACCAGCTGCGCGCCCTCGGGCAGCACCTCGTTTGGGTCCTCGGTCAGGATGCCGACCAGTTGCTTGCGGTTGGGCTTGTCCATGTCGACCCGGGTCAGGGAGCGCTTGCCGACGAAGTCCTTGGTCTTGGAGACGATCCAGGCCATGTCCAGGTCGTGCGGGTTGACCGAGCCGTCGGTCTCCTGGCCGACGATGATGAAGCCCTTCTCGGCGCGCAGCACATGCATCGCCTCGGTGCCGTAGGGGGTGATGTTGTAGCTCTCGCCCGCCGCCATGAGGCTCTGCCAGACCCACAGGCCTTGCGAGGCCGGCACGTTGATCTCGAAGGAGAGCTCGCCGGTAAAGGAGATGCGAAAGACCCGGGCCGCCACGCCGGCGACCCGGCCGGTGGCGATTCCCATGTGCGGCAGGGCGTTGGCCGAGAGGTCGATGTCGCTCGCCATGGCCAGGACCTTGCGCGCGTTGGGACCGGACAGGGTGACGGTGGCGAACTGCTCGGTGACCGAGGTCAGGAAGACCTTCAGGTCGGGCCATTCGGTCTGCAGGTAGTCTTCCAGGTGGGCCATCACGGCGGCGGCGTTGCCGGTGGTGGTGGTCATGACATAGTGGTTCTCGCCGAGCCGCGCGGTCACGCCGTCGTCGCTCACCATGCCGTCCTCGCCCAGCATCAGGCCGTAGCGGCACTTGCCGACCTCGAGCTTCATCCAGGCGTTGGTGTAGACCCGGTTGAGGAACTCGGCGGCGTCCGGCCCCTGGATGTCGATCTTGCCCAGGGTGGTGGCATCCAAGATGCCCAGGGAGTCGCGCACCGCCTTGACCTCGCGATTGACCGCCGCGTGGAGGTCTTCTCCCGCCCGGGGGTAGTACCAGGCGCGGTGCCACTGGCCGACGCACTCGAAGGCCGCCCCGGCGCGCTCGTGCCAGCCGTGCATCGGGGTGCGGCGCAGCGGATCCAGCAGGTCGTCCAGGTCGCGCCCGCCGAAGACCCCGAAGGTGACCGGCGTGTAGGGCGGCCGGAAGGTGGTGACCCCGACCTCGGGCAGCGACAGGCCTACGGTCTGGGCGACGATGCCGATGGCGTTCACGTTGGCGGTCTTGCCTTGGTCGGTCGCCATGCCGGTGGTGGTGTAGCGCTTGACGTGCTCGATCGAGCGGTAGCCCTCGCGCAGGGCGAGCTGCAGGTCGGCGGCGGTCGAATCGTTCTGCAGGTCGACGAAGTGCTTGCCGCCCTCGCCGATGGGCTTGTCCGACGGCACCGCCCAGATCCAGCGTCCGGGCAGGAAGTCGTGCTCGCTGGCCTCCAGCGCCGGGACCTTGCGCCGCGAACCGTGCCCGCAGGCGGTCGCGGCGGCGGCGCCGGCCTGGAAGCCCTCGGCCAGGGTGCCCATCAGATCGAAGGTGCCGTTGCAGGCGCCGGCCGAGGCCTGGGCCGGCTGCATCGGCGTGCCGGGCCGGTAACAGGCCAGGTCTTCGTCCCAGGTCAACTGGCCCTTGGCCTGGCAGAAAAGGTGGACCGTCGGGTTCCAGCCGCCCGAGGTCAGCAGCAGGTCGCAGGCGATCTCCTGGCCGGCCAGGGCGTGGACGCTGGTGCCGTCGGCGCGCATCTCGGCCACCCGCACGGCCTTGATGCGTTGCTTGCCGCTGGTACCGATCACGGCGTGGTCGGCCAGGACCTTGATGCCCTTCTGTTCGGCCAGTTCGGTGTAGTGCCCGCTGGGATCGCGGCGCAGGTCGACCACCGCGGCGATCTCGACGCCGGCGGCCCGCAGGTCGAGGGCCGCGGCATAGGCGCTGTCGTTGTTGGTGAAGATCACCGCGCGCTGGCCCGGCTTGACCGCATAGCGGTTCAGGTAGGTCCGCGCCGCGCCGGCCAGCATGGTGCCGGGCCGGTCGTTGTCGGCGAAGACCAGGGGCCGCTCGATGGCGCCGGTCGCCAACACCACCTGCTTGGCGCGCAGCTTCCAGAGCCGGTGGCGCGGCAGATGGTCCGGCTTGTCAGCCAGATGGTCGGTGACGTTCTCCAGCAGGCCGAAGTAGTTGTGGTCGAAATAGCCGTAGGCGATGGTGCGCGGCAGGATGCGCACCTCCGGCAGGCCGGCCAGTTCGGCGACCGCGGCGGCGACCCATTCCAGCGCCGGCTGGCCGTCGATGGTCTCGTCCGGGGCGGCCAGCAGGCTGCCGCCGAGCAGGAAGTCCTGCTCGCAGAGGATCACCCGGGCCCCGGCGCGCCCGGCCTGGAGCGCCGCCGCCAGGCCGGCCGGGCCGGCGCCGACCACCAGGACATCGCAGTGCGCGAAGGTCTTGTCGTAGCGGTCCGGGTCGCGCCCGCTGGGGGCCACGCCCAGGCCGGCGGCGCGCCGGATCAAGCGCTCGTAGGTCATCCAGAAGGCCTTCGGCCACATGAAGGTCTTGTAGTAGAAACCGGCCGGGATGGCGCGATGGATCAGCGAATTGACCGCGCCAATGTCGAATTCCACCGAGGGCCAGCAGTTCTGCGACTTCGCCGTCAGTCCCTCGATCAGCTCAAGCTGGGTCGCCTTGATGTTAGGGTCGCTGCGCGGGTCGCCGACTGGATCCGGTCCGACCTGGACCAGGGCATTGGCCTCTTCGGCACCGGCGGCCATGATGCCGCGCGGGCGGTGATACTTGAAGGAGCGCCCGACCAGATGGATGCCGTTGGCGAGCAGCGCCGCCGCCAGGGTGTCGCCCTTCAGGCCGTGATAGCTGCGGCCGTTGAAGCGGAAGGTCAGGGTTGCGCCGTGGTCGACGGCACCACCGCTCATCAGACGATGGGGTCCGGACATGTCAGCTATAGACCTTCATCTCAGGTATAGACCTTCATCTCGAGGCCTTCGGGCGGCGGCGAACCCATGGAATAAACCGCCAGGATTTCGTAGGTCACGGTGTCGCGCGCCACGTTGAACCAGCGCCGACAGCCCTGAGCGTGGCTCCAGCGTTCCAGGTAGAGGCCCTTGGTGTTGTCGCGCAGAAAGACGAAGCGGCTCCAGTCCTGGTCGTCGAGTTCTTCGGGCGCCTCGGGCCGGGCGATATGGGCCTCGCCGCCGTAGGCGAACTCCAGCTCGGCCCGGGGTCCGCAGTGGGGACAGTCGATCAGCAGCATGGAACCAGGTCTCCTCAGTGCGCGACGGCGGCGGCGCCGTGCTCGTCGATCAGGAAGCCGGTGCGGAAGCGGTCCAGCGTGAAGGGGGCATTGAGCGCGTGCGGCTCGCCGGTCGCCAGGGTATGGGCAAAGACCCAGCCCGAGCCCGGCGTCGCCTTGAAGCCGCCGGTGCCCCAGCCGCAGTTGAAGAACAGCCCCTCGACCGGGGTCTTGGAGATGATCGGGCTGGCGTCCGGGCAGGTGTCGACGATACCGCCCCACTGGCGCAGCATGCGCATCCGCCGGAACAGCGGGTAGAGCTCGCAGATCGCCGCCAGGGTCTCCTCGGTCACCTGGAGAGATCCGCGCTGGCCGTAGCCGACGAAGTGGTCGGTGCCGGCGCCGATCACCAGCTCGCCCTTGTCCGACTGGCTGACATAGGCATGGATCGCGTTGGACATGACCACCGTGTCGATGATCGGCTTGACCGGCTCGGAGACCAGGGCCTGCAGCGGCATCGAGGTCACTGGCAGGCGAAAGCCCGCCTTGTTGGCCATCACGCTGGAGTGACCGGCGACCACGACGCCGATCTTGCCGGCCATGATCCGGCCCTTGGCGGTGTCGATGCCCTTGACCTGGCCGTTCTCGATGACGAAGCCCTCGACCGGGCACTCCTGGATGATGTCGACCCCCAGGGCGTCGGCCCCCCGGGCGTAGCCCCAGGCCATGGCGTCGTGGCGGGCGACCCCGCCGCGGCGCTGAAACGACGCGCCCAGGACGGGATAGCGTCCCTGGCTGCGCAGATCCATGATCGGGACGATCTGCTGGATCTGGGCCGGGGTCAGGAATTCGGAATCGACGCCGTTCAGGCGGTTGGCGTTCACCCGGCGTGAGATTTCGCGCAGGTCGGTCTGGTTGTGGGCCAGGTTCATCACGCCGCGCTGGGAGAACATGACGTTGTAATTCAGCTCCTGGGACAGGCCTTCCCAGAGCTTCAGGGCGTGCTCGTAAAGCCGGGCCGATTCGTCCCAAAGGTAGTTCGAGCGCACAATTGTCGTATTGCGACCCGTGTTGCCGCCGCCGATCCAACCGCGCTCGACAACCGCGACGTTGGTGATGCCGTGCAGCTTGGCCAGGTAGTAGGCGGTGGCCAGGCCGTGGCCGCCGCCGCCGATGATCACCACGTCATAAGCGCTCTTAGGCTCGGGCGCGCGCCACTGTTCTGGCCAGTCCTGGTGAAAGGAAAAAGCGTTTCGTATCAACGAGAAAACGGAATGCCGCTGAGCCATGTCCTGTGTCGGTCCCTGGTCGCTTAGGCCGCCGCGGGCGGGCCTTCGTGGTTTTCTTGCCGGACGGCGCCTGCCGCGGACGATCCGCCCGGGTGCCCCTCGCTTCGGGGGTTCCGGAGCGCCCCAGAGGGAGGTCAAGGGTTCCCGCAAGGCTTGCGAAATTCCGGCGCGTTTTTTGCTGTCCGCGACATAGACTTCGTGCCATTGTGCCGCGTTTTTTGGCTGGCCGGAAGAAAAGACCGAGAACGCCATGTTTGGCAATCCCCCGCGTGAGCTGCCCCAGCAGATCGGATTTCTGCTGGTGCCGGATTTTTCCCTGATCGCTTTCACTGCGGCGGTCGAGACATTGCGGCTCGCCAACCGGACCAGCGGCCAGGAGCTCTACCGCTGGCGCATGTTCACTTCCGACGGGCAGCCAGTGCGCTGCTCCAGCGGCATCGTGCTGACGCCGGAAGGCGATCTCGATGCCGCCGAGCGGCTGCAGACGGTGATGGTCTGCAGTGGCGTGAACGTCCACCGTCAGGAAGACAAGCATCTCTTTTCCTGGTTGCGCCGCATGGATCGCCGGGGCGCCGATATCGGCGCGATCTGCACCGGCAGCGATATCCTGGCCCGGGCGGGGCTGCTGGACGGTTACCGCTGCACCATCCACTGGGAGAACCTGGCGGCTTTCTCCGAGCGCTATCCCGACATCGAGGCGACCATGGAGCTCTTCGAGATCGACCGCAACCGCTTCACCTGTTCCGGCGGCACGGCGGCGATCGACCTGGTCATGAACCTGATTTCGCGCCAGTACGGCCACGAACTGGCGGCCTCCGTGGCCGATCAGTTCATGCACGAGCGGATCCGCGATCAGCACGATCAGCAGCGGGCCTCCCTGCCGGCGCGCCTGGGCGTGCGCCACCCCAAGCTGCTGGCGGTGATCAAGCTGATGGAGAACAATCTGGAAGAGCCCCTGAGCCGGGCCGAGCTGGCCACCGCGGCTGGGCTTTCAACACGACAGCTCGAACGCCTGTTCCGCAAGTACCTGAACCGCTCGCCGGCGCGCTATTACCTGGAACTGCGTCTCAACAAGGCGCGGCTCTTGCTGTTGCAGACCAACATGTCGGTGATCGATGTGGCGCTGGCCTGCGGCTTTGTCTCGGCCTCGCATTTCTCCAAGTGCTACCGCGACTTTTTCGGCCGCACGCCGCGCAAGGAGCGGGGCGTGCCCCAGGACTTCGCCGAAGCCTGAAACCTCTTTCCGGTTGGCTTGAGTTTATTCAGCGACCGAGCGCGGCTTTGTCCGGGGGCGGGCGGTTGGCGGCGGCGCGGAAGGGCCGACTGGCGTTGGCGATATCGCGGGCGAGCCGGCGGATCTGATCCAGCTCGACGCTCTCGCCGTCCAGGGCGATCTCGCGCATGTGACTGGCTATGGCGCCGAGGGTGCGGCAATGATCGGCGGCGATTTCGCTCCGGGCACCCTGGACCCGCGGTGCCAGGTCATTCGCGACCTGGACCAGCGCCTCCAGATGGCGGTCCAGGGCATCGTGATCGACGCCAAGGGGACCGGCATTCTGGGGCTGAGAAGTCCATTCGATCATCGCGACCAGGTAGGCGATGCGCTCGACGTGACAGGCCGACCTCTGGGTGTCGACCTGACGGACGGCCGCGGCGATGTCGCCCTTGAGGCGGGCGATCGCCAGATCGTTGCCTGTCGCCTTGGTCTTCAGCGCGTTGGGAACCTCGATGAGAAGTTCATCGCCGCTGCGCTCGTCATCGCTGCGCCGGTCCGGGCCGATGTAGTCGCTGGTGACCACGAAGGGCCGGCGGTTCTCGATGAACCGGACCACGCTGTGGATGATCCGGGGCGCCGAGGGGGGATCGCTGATCACCCCGTCGATGCCGCACTGGGCGGCCTTTTGCACGATCGCTTCGGTCGGCCGGCTGTTCCACTCCAGGACCGTGGCGAAGGGATTGTGTCCGATCAGATTGTGGCGCAGCCCGTGGCAGAGGTCGAGCGGCGCGGTATCGGTGGGGTCGGACTGCAGGATCACGAGATCGGGCGTCGAATTGTGGAGCCGCTCGGGCAGGCGCTCGAGGTCCTTGACGCGCAAGATCTTGCCGAAACCGGCCCGAACCAGGCTGCCCAGCAGAATTTCGTTCTGATCCCAGGCGTTGCCGGCGAAGATGACCTCCACCGCGCTGAACCGATAGATACCCATTGGGCCCACTCCTACAGCCGGAGATCATGCGGCTTAGGGGTAAATAAACGTATAATCGCCGCCCCGGCGCCAGGAAAGGCCCTGGGCTCGTTTTCCTCGGGATATCAAGGGTTTCAGGAAACCATGGAAACCCAAAAGACCATGGCTTCGTCCCGGCCGACGGAAATGCAGCCGTGGCCCATGGTGCTGTCCAGGTAGACACAGTCGCCGCAAGACAGGACGACCGGCTTGTAGTGTTCCGTATGAAGCTCGACCTGGCCCTGCAGCACAAAGAACAACTCCTCGCCGGGATGGTGCAGCAGCTCGCCGAACTCGGTGACGCTATGGGCCTTCAAGCGGGCGATCAGGGGATGCATGCGCTTGCTCTTCAGGTCGGTGCAGAGCAGCTCGTAGACGTAGGACGGGGTCTCATGCAGATCGCCCTCGCCCTGCCGGGTGATGACACGGCGGGTCAGGGCCTCGTTCTCCGGACGCGACGCGAGCAGATCCGCAAGCTCTACCCCAAGGCCCTCGGCGAGCCGCAGGAGAGTTTCGAATGACGGGGAGAGTTGATTGTTCTCGACCTTGGAGATGGTCGAGGTGGCGATCCCCGTGTGACGAGACAGCGTCCCTTGAGTCCATTTGCGGCTTTTTCGAAGATCGCGCAGGCGGCGGCCGAGGATAGAGGCATCGAGCCCTTTGGCCGTTCCTCGCTCAATGATCGAGTCCACCTCCAACGGTCGTGTCATAGGTGCATCCCTTTGCGGCGCGAAATTTCCTATTCGATAAATTTGTAGCTTGACCTATCAATTATAGGAAAGGTCGAATGGAGGGAAGAAGGACATTGCCCCGTTGCCGTCGGGCGGAGGGCAAGAAACTGGATCGGTCAGGGGGAGGCTTATGGACTACCGCGTATTGGGTCGCACCGGGGTCAACGTGTCCTGCCTTTGTCTCGGAACCGACAATTTCGCCGACCCGACTCCCGAGCCCGAAGCGGCGGAAATCCTGAACCGGGCGATCGACGCCGGCATCAACTTGATCGACACCGGCGACGTCTATGCCGAGGGCGAGGGCGAGAAGATCATCGGCCGCACCCTGAAGGCCAACGGGCGCCGGGACCAGGTGCTGATCGCGACCAAGTGCGACCACGGCCGGCGCCGGCCGGGCTATTCGGTCGATGACCCCGGGCTCTATGGCCCCAACGACCATGGCCACAGCCGTCTCAATGTCATCCGTGCCTGTGAAAACTCACTGCGCCGGCTGCAGACCGACTATATCGATCTCTACCAGTTGCACCGGCAATCGCCCAACGTTCCCTTCGACGAGACTCTGCGGGCGCTCGACGATCTCGTGCGCCAGGGCAAGATTCGCTACATCGGTTGTTCGACCCATCCGGCCTGGGCGGTCATGGAAGCCATCATGGTCAGCGAACTGAAAGGCTATGTTCGTTTCGTCTCCGAACAGCCGCCCTACAACCTGCTGGACCGGCGGATCGAGAACGAACTGGTGCCGCTGTGCCAGGCGCAGGGCCTCGGCCTTATAACCTGGGCACCGATGGCGATGGGGGTGCTGGCCGGCCGCTACAAGGACGCCACGTCCTTTCCGGAAGAATCGCGGGCGGCCCTGCGGGGCGGTTTCTACGCCGATCGGGTAACCGACCGCGGTATCGAGGTCGGCCTCGCTTTTGCCCGTCTGGCAGAAGAGGCCGGACTGACCTCGGCACAGCTTGCCATCCTCTGGGTCAAGGAGCAGCCCGGGATCGCCGCGCCGCTGATCGGGCCGCGCACGGTGCCGCAGCTCGAGAGCCTGTTGCCGGTCAAGGACATGTCCCTGGATGACTCCCTGCGCCAGGCCTGCGACGAACTGGTGCCGCCCGGCAGCGTGGTGGCCGATTTTCACAACACGGCCGGCTGGATGAAGACGGTGGTCTAGGTTGCGGGTGGTTTCGACATGAAGATTTCCAAGATGATCCAGGCTATCGACCTGCATGCCTGCGGCGAGCCCGGACGGGTCATCGTGGGCGGCGTTCTCGACGTGCCGGGCGCCACCATGTTCGAAAAGATGCGCTATTTCGAAACCCGGGCCGACGACCTGCGCAAACGCATGCTGCGCGAGCCACGCGGCTATCCGGCCGCCAACTGCAACCTCATTCTGCCGCCAACCCAACCCGATGCCGATGCCGGTTTCATCATCATGGAGCAGGTCGAGTATCCACCGATGTCGGGCACCAACACAATCTGCGTCACAACCGCGCTGATCGAAACCGGTATGGTGCGGGTGAGCGAACCGATCACCGAGCTGGTACTGGAAAGTCCGGCGGGATTGATCAAGGTGGAGGCCGAGGTCCGCGACGGCAAGGTCAAGCGCGTGACCTTCGAGAATGTACCGGCCTTCGCCGTTCATCTGGACCAAACCATCGAGGTCCCGCAGATCGGTCCGGTGAAAGTCGACGTCGCCTGGGGCGGCATGTTTTACGTGATCGTGGAAGCCGGCGATCTGGGCCTGACGATAGCGCCGGAACAGGGCGGTGAGATCGTGCGCCTGGGCGAGATGGTCAAGGCCGCCGCTCGCGAGCAGCTGCCCGTTGTCCATCCGGACAATCCGGAGGTCAAGGACGTGACGATCGCGGTGGTTTCCGGACCGCCGACCCATCCCGACGCGACCCTGAAGAACGCGGTCGTGGTCTCCACGGGAAAACTTGACTGGGACCGGCCGGCCACCTGGACCGGGGCGATCGACCGCTCGCCCTGTGGCACGGGGACCTGCGCCAAGATGGCGACGCTCCACGCCAAGGGCCGCTTGCCGATCGGACAGGATTTTCAGCACGAGGGTATTCTAGGGACGATCTTCACGGGCCGTCTCATGGGTGAAACCAGGATCGGGCCCTACAGCGCCGTCGTGCCGCGCCTGAGCGGACAGGCCTGGATCACGGGTTTTGCCCAGTATGTGGTCGATCCCGACGACCCCTTCCCCGACGGATTCACCGTTGGCGACATCTGGGGGGGCGCCATGGACTAACCGGTGCCTCGCGGCTTTTCGTCGCATCGGACAGACAAAGGGACCGGACAATCAGGCTTAACAGAGGAGGACGTAACATGAGAAATCTGATGCAGTGCGTTTTGGCGACAGGGTTGGTCCTGTCTTTCGCCGTCACGGCCAATGCGGCGGACCTGGTTTTGAAGCTGGCCCACAATGGGCCCGAGCAGCACCCCTTCCAGGTCGGCGCCGAGACCTTCAAGCAGGTGGTCGAGGCGGAGACCGGAGGCGCGGTCGAGGTCCAGATTTTTCCCAGCGAGCAACTCGGGCCGGAGGATCAGACCAGCCAAATGGTCAAGCAGGGGACCTTGGCCTGCGCCGTCGAGAGCGCGGGCGGCGGCTTGGCGCCCTTCGTGCCGGAAGCGGACCTCTTCAACCTGCCCTTCATCTTTCGCGACCTGGATCACTTCTACCGGGTCATGGACGGTCCGGTCGGCGCGCGGGTCGCCGGGAAGGTCGAGAACAACCTGGACAGCGAGTTCCTCGGTTGGTGGTTCTCCGGCGTGCGTAACGCCTGGAATGGCAAGCAGCCGATCCACAAGCCCGAGGACCTCGAGGGTCTGAAGATCCGGGTGATGGGAAGTCCGGTGCTGATCGACACCTTCAATGCTCTGGGCGCCCAGGCGACACCGATGTCCTTCGGCGAGGTCTACACCTCCCTGCAACAGGGAGTGATCGATGGGGCCGAGACCGACCATGTCGATCTTCTGGTGGAGAACTTCTACGAGGTGACCAAGTATGTCTCGCTGACCGGCCATATGTATCTGGCGGCCGGTTTGATCTGCAGCAAGAAAGCGATGGACGCCATGCCGGCCGACGTGCAGGCGGCCGTGCGCAAAGCTGGCGCCGAAGCGGTCACGGCCGAACGGGCCGCCATGGAGAGCATGACGACCGATGCTCTGGACAAGCTGAAGGCCAAGGGCTTGGAGTTCTATGACGTCGACGTGTCGCTCTTCCAGGCCAAGGTGAAATCGGTCTACGAGAAGAATGCCGCCAATGTCGGTGGTATGGCGGCCATCGAGGAGGTTGCCGCGCAATAGACCGCGACGCGGCTGGGCGGCTCCAGGCGGCCGCGGAATGAAAGGCGGATGGCGCGCCGTGAAGGCTGCCATCCGCCTTTGGCGGGATCTGGTATGATGCTGCCGCTGGATCGGATTGTCGTGTCTTGCCGAGGGAGGGACCATGAACCGGGAAACGCTGCTGCGCTTTGTCGGCTGGCTCGGACGCCATCCGCTGGAAGCGGTTCTCTGTGGCCTTCTCAGCACGATGGCGACTGTGATCTTCGGCCAGGTGATTGCCCGCTATGTTTTCGAGGCGCCGCTCTCCTGGTCCGAGGAACTGGCCCGCTTCTTGTTGATGTGGCTTTCCATGCTTAGCGCGGCCTATGCCTTCAAGCTCAAGGCGCACTTCGCGCTGACCTTCGTCGCCCGCAGTCTGCCGCCGCCGGCCCAAAGGGCGCTTCGGCTCGCCGTGCTGGTGGTGGTGGCGGGCTTCCTGGTTGTCTTCGTCGCAATGGCGGTGAAGTTCGTTATCGGTGTTCATGGCCACATCGCCCCGGCACTGCGGATTCCCATGGAGATTCCCTATTCCTCCGCGATCGTGGGCGGAGTCCTGATGCTCTACTATCTGCTCAAGACCTTCTGGCAGGATTTCCGGGCCAGCCGCGCGCAGATCCCGGACGGACGCTCGTAGTCGGGTCGCGATGGAACTGGTCGTCGCCCTTGTCCTAGCCGTCGCACTGCTCTGCTCCGTGCCGATCGCCATTGCGCTCGGCCTGGCCGCGATGGCCGGCATGTTCTACCTCTCGCCGGATTTTCTCATTCTGATGCCGCAGAAGGTGCTGGGCGGCGTGGACTCCTTCACCCTGCTGGCCATCCCGCTCTTCATCCTGGCCGGCTCGATCATGGGACATGGCGGGATCGCCCGGCGCATCGTCAGCGTCTCGCTGGTTTTCGTTGGGCGCACCAAGGGCGGGTTGGGGTTCGTGGTCATTCTGGCCACGATGTTCTTTTCCGGCGTTTGCGGCTCCGCCAGCGCCGACACCGCGGCCATCGGGTCCGTCACCCTGCCCGAGATGCTGAAGCGCAAGTATCCGCCGGCCTTTGCGACGGCCCTCTTGGCGGCGGCGGGCGGGACCGCGACCCTGATCCCGCCCTCTATCGATCTGATTGTCATCGGCGTGGTTTCCGGGATCTCGATCGGCGGTCTCTTCGCTGCCGGCTTTCTGCCTGGCCTGGTCAATGGATTGGCGCTGATCGCGCTCACTTACTACTACGGCCACAAGCTCGACCTGCCGCTGGTCGACCCGATGACGGCGGCTGAAAAGCTGCGGACCCTGGCCGACGGCATCCTGGCGATCCTGATGCCGGTGATCATTCTGGGCGGTATTCTCGGGGGCATTTTTACGCCGACCGAGGCCTCCGCGGTGGCGGTTTTCTACGGCCTGATCGTGTCGATCTTCATCTATCGGGAACTGAAGGTCGACCAGTTATCGATCGTCCTGCTCGACGCCTGCAAGCTGACCGGGATCGTGATGCTCGTCCTCGGTATGGCCTCGGCCTTTTCCTTCGTGCTGGCCTTCGAGCGCATTCCGCACGAAATCGCGCAGTTCATCGTCGAGCACGCTGGAAACTGGGTCGTCTTCGTCATTTTTGTGAACATCCTGTTCCTCCTGCTCGGCATGGTCATGGATGCCCTACCTGCTTTGATTATCCTCATGCCGATCCTGGTTCCCGCGGGTGTCGCTCTAGGCATGGAGCCGATTCACATCGGTATCTTCATCGAGGCGAACGTCGCAATCTCGCTCATCACCCCGCCGGTGGGGGTCTGCCTCTACGTTGCCTGCGGCCTCAGCCGCCTGCCGATCGAGGCGGTTGTCAGGCCCTTGATCCCCTTCCTGCTGGTCCTGCTCTGCACCCTCCTGGTGATCAGCTATGTCCCGGATATTACGCTCTTCCTGCCACGTTTGCTGGGCTACGTGGGCGAGTGACGCGACGAGAACAAAGGATACAGGGATCATGACCGAAGAGCCTGTCATTGTCGTAACCGGAGGCGCCAGTGGACTGGGCGCCGCGCTGGTTGGTCATTTCGCGCGGGCCGGCAGTCGGGTCGTGATGAACTGCCGAAATCTCGAAAAGGCGAAGGGTGTTCTGAATGAAATCGAGGCCACGGGCACGGCGGGAGAAATTCTGCCGGTCCGGGCCGACGTCACGCGGCGCGACGAGGTGCGGGCGATGTACGATCGCGCCCTGGAGGTGTTCGGCCAACTGGACGTGCTGATCCATTGCGCCGGCGTCAATCGGGACAGGCCCTTTCTGGAGATGACCGACAGCCTCTGGGACGAGGTTGTGGAAGCCCACCTGAAAAGCGCCTTTATCTGCTGTCAGGAGTTCGTGCTGCACAAACCCGAAGGACGCGGTCACATCGTGACGCTGGGCGCGGCCTGCGGCCTTCAGGGCCGCAAGAACGGCGTGAACTTCTGCAGCGCCAAGGGCGGGGTCTCGGCCTTGACCAAATGCATGGCGCGGGAACTGGCGCCGCGCATCCAGGTCAACTGCCTGATTCCCAGCGCCGTCGATACGCCTGATGTCCGGGAGCGCTACGGACTGGACGATCCCGCGCGTCGCAAGGCCCTGGTCGACGGGATCCCCATGGATCGGGTCGGCGCCCTGGAGGATGTCACGCAGATGGTCGAGGCCATCCTTGCCAGCCGCTTTACCACCGGCTCGACCTTCTTCGTCAATGGCGGCGAGTTCATGCAGTAGCCGAGTAGCCGCTAGGAGAAAGACTCGCGCTTCTCGCTGAAGACCCGGCGCACCATGGGCTCGAAGAAGGAGAGCGGCTGGGTGTCGTAGTCGGGGTCGAAGGAACATTGGTCCCAACGGTAGCAGAAACGCTCGCAGTCATCGAAGTGGGGGTGATCGCGGTAGGCTTCGCGGGCGTTCTTGTCGCCACCGATCTTGTCGAAGAAGTAGTAGCCCTGGAACAGGCCGTGGTGCTTGACGATCCAGTAGTTCTTCTCGCTGACATAGGGTCTGAGCGTGCCGGCGGCGATCTGGCTGTGGTTGGCCGGGGCCAGAATATCGCCGATGTCGTGGAGCAGGGCGCAGACCACGGTCTCCTCGTCGGCACCGTCGCGCTGCGCCCTGGTGGCGCTCTGCAGCGAGTGCTCGTAGCGGTCCACCCTATAGCCCAGCGTCGGGCCCTTCATCATGTTCAGGACGTGGAACAGGTGGTCGACGTGGGTCTCCGCGACGTGTTCATGAAAGAGCCGGCTGGTCAGGGCGTATTCCTCGACCGTGCCATCTTCCATGCGGGTGAAATTGATCGTGTCCATCTTCGACCTCCCTTGGCTGCGTGGCCGCAGTCTGGAGCGGAAGCGGGTTTCTTGTCCAGGGTCCTTTTGCGGGACACCTGCCCTTATCCCCGGCGTCGTCGCCTGCGCCGCCCGTCGTCGGGGTCGCCGTCGCCGGAGGTTGCCGCCTTCTTTTCCGGCAGCTCGACCGCGGCGGCCAGGTTGGGGAAGGCGGCCGAGGCATGGGGCAGGGCCATGGCCTCGACGAAGTGCTCCTGGAAGCGCGGCTCGACGGCGGTTTCGATCTTCTCGACCCGGCGGATCACCGTCTCGATGCTGTCCCGGGTCCGCTGATCCAACAGCGCGATGCGCGCGCCGGTGCCGGCGGCGTTGCCGGCAGAGTGGACCCGGTCTAGCGGGCAATCCGGGATCATGCCCAGGACCATGGCGTACTTGACGTCGATGTGACTGCCAAAGGCGCCGGCCAGGCGAATCTGATCGACCGCCTCGACCTCCAGCTTGTCCATCAGGAGCCGCACCCCGGCATAGAGCGCCGCCTTGCCGAGTTGGATCGCGCGCACGTCGTTCTGCACGATCCTCAACTCCGGCTCGCCAGCCTGCAGCAGGTAGGCGAAGGTTCGTCCGTCCGGCTGGATGCGCGGGCTGCGCGCGGCCAGGCTGCCGTCGATCGTGCCGTCGCTCATGATCACGCCGGCCAGAAAAAGCTCGGCCAGGATTTCGATGATACCGGACCCGCAGACGCCGGTGACCCCGGTCGACTTGGTGGCCTCGGCGAAGCCCTCCTCGTCGGACCAGAGGTCACAGCCGATCACCCTGAAGCGCGGCTCCAGCGTCTCGCGGTCGATTCGCACCCGCTCGATGGCCCCTGGCGCGGCACGCTGGCCGCAGGAGATCTGGGCACCTTCGAAAGCCGGCCCGGTCGGGGAGGAGCAGGCCAATAGTCGGGTTTTATTGCCGAGCACGATCTCCGCGTTGGTGCCGACGTCGACCACCAGGGTCATCTTGTCTTCCAGGTGCGGCGCCTCGGAGAGAATCACGCCGGCGGTGTCGGCGCCCACATGGCCGGCGATACAGGGCAGCACGTAGACCCGGGCGCTGGGATGGAAGGTCAAGTCGAGCTGCGCGGCCCAGAGCGTGATCCCCGAGTTGGCGGCCAGGGCGAAGGGGGCGCCGCCCAACTCGATGGGGTCGATGCCCAGCAGCAGGTGATGCATGATCGGGTTGCCGACGAAGGTCGCGTTCAAGATGTCGTCGGTCGAGATTTCCGCCTCGCGGGCGACCTCGACCGCCAGATCGTTGATCGCCTGGCGGACGACGACAGTCATCTCGGCATCGCCGCCGGGGTTCATCATGACGTAGGACACCCGGCTCATGAGATCCTCGCCGAAGCGGATCTGCGGATTCATGATGCCCGAGGAGGCCACCACCTCGCCGGTGGCCAGATCGCAAAGGTGCGCGGCGATGGTGGTCGAGCCGACGTCGACCGCAAGTCCGAAGGCCTTGTCGTTGAAGCCGGGCCAGATGGCGGTGATGACCTGGCCGCGGTGGACCGCCACCGTGACCTTCCAGCCGCCGTCGCGCAGGCCCTTTTGCAGGGTCTGCAGAATGCGCAGATCGGCCTCCAGCCCGGTCAGGCCCCACTGGCTTTCGAGGGCCCGAAGCAAGCGTTCGAGATCGCCTGTCGGATTGTGCATGTCGGGCTCTTCGACCTCGACATAGTGCAGCCGGACGGCCGCATCGAGCTCGATGGAGCGCACCTCGGCGCGCTTGCGCACGACCTGCTTGTGGACTTGGCTGTCCGGGGGCACGTCGATCACCACGTCGCCGGTCAGTTGCGCCTGACAAGACAAGCGCCGGCCCGGCTTGATGCCGCGTTTGGCGTCGTAGCGCGCCTCCACCGCGTTGCAGCCCGATACGTGGTCCGCACGGCTGGTGATGCCGTGCTTGGCGAACTCCCCCTCGCTGACCTGAATCTGGCAGCGGCCGCAGATGCCACGCCCACCGCAGACCGAGTCGATGTCGACGCCCAGCCCGCGGGCGATTTTCAGGATCGGCTCGCCAATCGGGAAGCGGCCGCGACGGCCCGAAGGGGTGAAAACGACGAGCGCGTCATCTGCCATGGGTCAGCCTGCGATCAACCGCGCCGGCGCCGGCGCCCGCCGCCACGGCGGCCCTCGCCGGCCTCGCCATCGGCCGTGGGTTCGCGGAACTTTTTGATCCAGCGCACGCAGTTCCTGTCGTTCTCCAACAGCACGTCGGCGGCCATGATACCGGTCAATTCCTCGCCGTGGAGCGGGTTCAGAATTGCCGAGGTCATGCCGGCGCCGGCCGCCATGGCCAGGAAGATCGAGTTCATGCCGTGGCGGTTGGGCAGGCCGAAGGAGACATTGGAGGCGCCGCAGGTGGTGTTGACGCCGAGTTCCTCGCGCAGGCGCCGGATCAGGCTGAAGGCCGCGCGGCCGGCCGATCCCAGGGCGCCGATCGGCATCACCAGGGGGTCGACCACGATATCCTCGGCCTTGATGCCGTAGTCGTGGGCGCGCTCGACGATCTTCTTGGCGATGATAAAGCGCTCGTCGGGGTCTTCGGAAATTCCGGTCTCGTCATTGGAGATCGCGACCACCGCGGCGTCGTACTTCTTGACCAGCGGCAGGACGCGCTCCAGCACCTCGTCCTCGCCGGTCACCGAATTCACCAGCGGGCGGCCCTGATAGACGGCCAGGCCGGCCTCCAAAGCCTCGATGATCGAGGAATCGATAGAGAGCGGCACGTCGACCAGCGACTGCACCAACTGAATGGTCTGGGCCAGGATCGCCGGCTCGTCGGCCAGGGGAATGCCGGCATTGACGTCCAGCATGTGGGCCCCGGCCGCGACCTGGGCGACGGCATCGGCCTCGACCGTGCTGAAATCCCCGGCGACCATCTCGGCCGCCAGCTTTTTGCGGCCGGTCGGATTGATCCGCTCGCCGATGATGCAGAAGGGCTGATCGAAGCCGATTGCGATTTCCCGCTTGTGGGAGGAAAGGACGGTGCGTGCCATGGAAGTTCGGGCCTTTCTTTAACGGCAACAAAAGAACGGCGGCCGGGAAGGATACCCGGCCGGCACGGACCATGATGGAAAGCGATTCAGTGCCAGATTCCCCGTCCTGGGCTTGAACGTGGGCGACATTGTGTAGTCCATTCGCGCTATCGCGTCGCGTCGCGGTCTTCTCTCGGCGGCCATTCTTTTGGCTGGGCTCAATCGATCGCGCGCAGCAGCTCGAAGCCCTTGTCCTTGGGCTTCAGCCTGAAGTCGCCGTCGGCCACGGCATAGGTCCAGGCCGCCGAGCGCCGCAGGCCGCCCAGGGGGTAGACGTGGATGCGCTTGATGCCGCAGTTCGGGTCGGTGGCGGCATAGCGCGCCAGATCGAGCAGCAGCTTGTCCGGCGCGGACACGGTCAAGAGTTTGGTGACGTTGCGCGCCTGGCGGGTGAGAAAACGCATCGAGGGGCCGACGCCGCAGGCCTTGGCGTGGTTGATCAGGGTCTTCAAGGTGGCGAGGCCGGGGATGCCGATGTGGATCGGCAAACGGTTGCCCTCGGCCTGAATCGCGCGGTCCCAGGCGACGATGGGCGCGGCCTCGAAACAGAACTGCGTGGCGATGTAGAACTGTGCGTCGCTGCGCTCGGCAAAGGCGTTTTTCCAGGCCAGGGCGGCGGCGACGGTCTGGTCGGCGATATCGGGGTTGCCCTCGGGATGGCCGGCGACACCGATGCGCGTGATTCCGTGCTTGTCGAACAGGCCGGTTGCCAGCAGGTCCATCGAACTCTCGAATTCCCCCAGGGGTTGGTCGACGGCGCCGGCCAGGGCGACGGCATCGGTGATCCCGGATTCGCCGCGCAGGGTCCGCAGCCACTCCTCGAAGGCGTCGCGCGAGGGGATCGACCGGGCCGCGAAGTGGGGCATCGGATTGAACCCTTCCTCGCGCAGGCGCTTGACCGTGATCAGGGTGTCGGCGAAGTCCGATCCTGGCAGAAAAGTCACCGCGACATCGGCCCCGGGCCGCAGATGATCGCGGTAGTCGGGGATCTTCAGGGCCGAGCCCGGGGTCGTCTCGATCGAGAAGTTCTCGGTCAGGGCGACGATGTCGCGCAGAGGATCCGCCATCGATCCCTCCTCAGGCACGAATTGAAGCGATGCTGTCGCGGCCAAGGTCATGATCCTTTCTCTCGGGAGCCGTCCGCGACGTCACGACGCCGGGTCCAGGCCGCCGTTGTCGACCATGGCCTTCAAGCGGGCGTCGTCGAACTCGGTCTCCAGTTTGTCCGCCATGGCGGCGACCTCGGCCTCCAGGTCGTCGCCGACCTGGACCGGCGTGCCGCGGCGCCATTCCGCCAGGTAGGAATCGGTGTCGCGCAGCTTGGCCTTCATGGCGGCGCGGTCGATGGCCTTTTCGAAGCGTTCTTCGAGCTGCCGCTTGGCGTTCTGCCGGCCCGCCTTGACGATGACCTGGGCCGGGATGTCGCGCCAGTAGACGATGGTGAGCTGCGCCATGGTGGCTACTCCTGTGGGCTGGCCGGACGGGCCGGCTGGCTGGCGAGCGCCTGGCTCAATCCGCCGTATCCGGTGAAACGATAGCTATAGGCCAGCCCGAGGCGCTCGGCCGCGGCTGCCGCCTTCTCCTGCAGGGCCGGGTCCTCGGTCTGCGCCAGGTAGACCAGCGAGTTGTAGTTGCCGAAGTACATCGGCAGAAGTTCAGGGTGTCGGTCGATGCCCAGCCCCTCGATGATCAGCCGGTCGAAGTGCCGAGCCAGGTAGTCGGTCAGGTAGAAACAGCCGAGGTTTGCCTCGTGCCATTCCTCGAAGCGATCGAGGCCGGCGAAGAAGGCATAGCAGTGCGGACCGGCGATGCGCTCCACGCCTTCCTCCTCCAGGACCTTGTCGAGCAGGCCGCCGGTCCCGCAGTCGCCGTAGAGCACGAAGATCCTGGCGAAGTCGCCCCGGGCCGCCTGGATCTTGGCGCGCACGGCCTCGGGTATTTTCTGCGGCGTGTTGTGCCACACCGCCGGCAGACAGGTGACGCTCAGATGGTCCCAGCCATTCAGACGGGTCAGGTCGATGATTTCGCGCGCCAGGGCCCCGCAGGCGATCAGCAGGGTGCGTCCTGGATCGCCCGGTTCGCGCGCGTCTCTTGCCATCGCAATGGTCTCTCGCTCAGCGGTCGGCCGAGGGATATCAGGCGACGCTGGCGCCGCCGGTTTGATTATGCTTTCGCGTCATGTAGTCCTTGGCCGTCTCCACCGCCACGGCGGCATCGCGGCAGTAGGCATCGGCGCCGATGGCATCGGCGAAGGCTTCGTTCAGCGGGGCGCCGCCGACCAGGACCACGTAGTCGTCCCGGATGCCCTTTTCCTTCAGGGTGTCGATCACCACCTTCATGTAGGGCATGGTGGTGGTCAGCAGCGCCGACATGCCGAGAATGTCGGCCTCGTGCTTTTCCAGGCCTTCCAGATAATTCTCGACCGGATTGTTGATACCCAGATCGAAGACGTCGAAGCCGGCGCCCTCCATCATCATGCCGACCAGGTTCTTGCCGATATCGTGGATATCGCCCTTGACCGTGCCGATCACCATGCAGCCCATCTTCGGCGCGCCGGTCGCCGCCAGCAGCGGCCGCAGGATCGCCATGCCGCCCTTCATGGCGTTGGCCGCCAGCAGGACCTCGGGTACGAACAGGATGCCGTCGCGGAAATCGATACCGACGATACGCATGCCCTCCACCAGGGCCTCGGTCAGGGTCTTATAGGGCGCCCAGCCGCGTCCCAGAAGGATATTGACGCCCTCTTCGATCTCTTCTCTGAGACCGTCGTAGAGGTCGTCGTGCATCTGCTTGACCAGCTCGTCGTCGTCGAGCGAGGAGAGATCGAGATCGTCTTCTTCGGACATGGCGTCATCCATAAAAAAGGCAGGGTCTCTTGCTCCCTGCGGAGCTGATATTGGCGCGCGTCAGCCTCGCGATAGCTTAATCTGCGGCGACGAATCCTATCTGAATAGCGACAAAAGAATCCAGCGGCTTTTGCCCGTGCCGGTGGCGGAATCTACTCTCTAGACGGGTGTCTCAGAGCGTGCAGCCGACAGCCTCGGTGAACCAGCCGCCCTCGACCAGCTGTGCGACGGCGACAATATCGGGCGCCAGACTGCGGTCCTGGTCGAGAAACGCGGAGCGCGCGCGGATTGCCGTCATCGCCTCGCCGAGCCGGGGCGA
Source organism: Kiloniellaceae bacterium (assembly GCA_021776195.1). The sequence continues at coordinate 107,621 of JAJFGK010000138.1, forward strand.
GGTCGCCAGCGGCCGGCGGAAATCGATCCCTTGGGCCGCGGCCAGCAGTTCCACCGCGACGATGTGGCGGGCGTTGGCCGCCATATCCAGCAGGCGGCGCGCGCCGTGGGTCGCCATGGAGACATGGTCTTCCTGGTTGGCCGAGGTCGGAATCGAATCGATCGAGGCGGGCTGGGCCCGTTGCTTGTTCTCGGCGACGAGGGCGGCGGCGGTCACCTGGACGATCATGAAGCCGGAGTTGAGCCCCGGCTGGGCGACCAGGAAGGCGGGCAGGGCGCTCATGTTGGTATCGGTCAAAAGCGCCGTGCGGCGTTCGCTGATGCTGCCGATTTCGGCCAGGGCGATGGCCAGCAGGTCGGCCGCGATGGCGACCGGCTCGGCGTGGAAGTTGCCGCCGGAGAGCACTTCGCCAGTGTCCGAGAAGACCAGCGGATTGTCGGAGACGGCGTTGGCTTCGCGGATCAAGGTGGCCGCCGCATTGCGCAGGGCGTCCAGGCAGGCCCCCATGACCTGGGGCTGGCAGCGTAGACAATAGGGGTCCTGGACCCGGTCGCACTCCAGGTGGGACTCGCGGATCTCGCTGCCGTCGAGCAAGCCGCGAAGAGCCTCGGCCGCGTCGATCTGACCCGGCTGTCCGCGCAGGGCGTGAATCCGCGAATCGAAGGGCGTATCGCTGCCCAGGGCGGCATCGACCGACAGCGCCCCGGCGGCCAAGCCAGCGCAGAAAACGTCCTGGGCGGCGAAGAGGCCCTCCAGGGCCAGGGCGGTCGAGACCTGGGTGCCATTGAGCAGCGCCAGTCCTTCCTTGGCCTCGAGGGTGAGCGGGGCGAGGCCGATCTCCTTCAGGGCATCCGCGGCTGGGAGCCGTTGACCGGCACGCCGGCAAAAGCCCTCGCCGAGCAGGATGCCGCTCATATGCGCCAGGGGCGCCAGATCGCCCGACGCGCCGACCGAGCCCTGGCCGGGGATTTCCGGCAGCAGGTCGGCGTTCAGCAAGGCCAGCAGGGCCTCGATGACTTTTCGTCGGATCCCCGAGTGCCCGCGCGCCAGGGCGTTGACCTTCAAGAGCAGGACCAGGCGCACCACCGGATCCGGCAGGGGCGCGCCGACCCCGACCGAATGGGACAGCACCAGGCGGCGCTGCAGTTCCGAGACGTCTTCGGCGGCGATGGTGGTCTTGGCGAGACTGCCAAAGCCGGTGGTGATGCCGTAAACGATCCGCCCGTCGGCCACGACCTGGCGCACCGTGTCCGCCGAGGCCTCGATGCCCGGGAGGGCCGCCGGGTCGAGGGCGACGGGTCGGGGCTGGCGGCGAAAGGCCGTCAGGTCTTCCAGGCTGAGCTGGCCGGGCGTCAGGGTCAGGGCGGCGTCTGCGTTCATCGTCGGTCTCCCGCGGTTCGGGTCTGGGTCTCGTCAGGGCAGTTGTCAGGCAGGCAGGCTGCGCTCTTCGCGCGGAGTCCTGCGGAAGAATTCACGGTAGCATTTCGAGAAGTGCGATGCCGAGACAAAGCCGCAGGCCAGGGCCACGTCGAGCACCGAAAGCGACGTCTGGGTCAGCAACCGCCGGGCCCGGGTCAGGCGCAGTTCCTGATAGTAACGGGTCGGGGTGCGGCCAAGATACTTGCGAAACAGGCGTTCGAGCTGGCGCACCGACAGGCCGGACAGGCGGGCCAGATCGGCCCGCGGCAGCGGCTCCTCCAGGTTCTTTTCCATCAGATCGATCACCTTGAGCAGCTTGGGGTGGCTGATGCCCAGGCGGCTGCGCAGGGACATGCGCTGCTGGTCGTGCTTCTCGCGGATGCGCTCGTGAATGAACTGTTCGGCGACCTGGGTGGCGATCTGGCGCCCGTGCTCCAGGGCGATCATGCGCAGCATCAGATCGAGCGAGGCGGTGCCGCCGGAGCAGGTGAAGCGGGTCTCGTCGATCTCGAACAGCTCGCCGGTGACGTCGAGATCGGGAAACTCCTCGCGGAAGCCGGCCAGGTTCTCCCAATGAATCGTACAGCGATGGCCCTCGAGCAGGCCGGCGCGGGCCAGAATGTAGCTTCCGGTGGAGACCGCGCCCATGCGGCAGCCGCGCCGGGCCAGCCTTCTCAGCCAGGCGTGCAGATGTTTGTCGTGAAAATCGGTCACCCCGAGCCCGGCCACGATCACCAGGTTTTCCAGATCCTCCGTGTCGTCGATGCCGCCGTGGGGGACGACCTCGATCCCGCTCGAGGCCGTCACCGGCCGCCCGTCGCGACTGACCAGCTTCCAGCTATAGCGGTCTTCCCCCGAAAGCCGATTGACGACACGCAGCGGCTCGACGGCCGAGGTAAAGCCAAGCATCGAGAACTGCGGATGGAGGTAGAACCCGAACTGGATGTGCCTGCCCTGGCCGGTCGCGTTCATGACACTGCCTCACTGCCCCCATTCGCCTCACCTGCCCTGGCCGGTGGAGGACCGCCGATCCCGGCCCCAGAATACTCGGGCCGACGACGAGGACAACGCCTAGTGTGCGGAATTCGTGCAGGACTCGACCGGGTGAAAGACGCACCACTCGAAGACCGGGCCAAGAGGCCGCGTCATTCCGGCGGGTGGCCGGCAGGCCGGTCGGGTGTGGAAAAGGGGACTGGCTCGTTTTGCCGTGGCAAAAGGTGCCTGTCGCCTTTTCCACTTGTAGGCGATGCCAGCGCGGCCGCGGCGAGCGCGGGGACTGGCTGATTTTCCCGGCTGCGACCGTGCCACCCAAAGGCAGGGCCAAGCCGCCGCGTCATCCCGGACGGGGCCCGGCCTTGGGCCGGGAACCGAGCCGGGATCTTGGGGCCCGCCTCGTTCTGGCCGAGATCCCGGCTCAGGGCTACGCCCTGTCCGGGATGACGCGCTG
>JAJFGK010000139.1 GCA_021776195.1 Kiloniellaceae bacterium
ACGCAAATCGCCGTGGCCTTGCCTCCAACGTCCAATCCTGTAAAAATTCTCATCGCTGCTCTCCTTCCTTCTGAGAATACCACCACGCCGATCTTTCCAATCGGTGCGGAGAGCAGCAACCTCATGTATGGGATGTATTAGCGGTCACGTTTACCCATTAGGCTGCCCTCATCGCCCCCCTCACCCGACCTCGATCAGCCGGACGACTTCGGTGACATTGGCGACGATGTCGTCGGGATGGACCTCGCTCGCCGGCGGGTGCGGCCGGCCGGTGCTGTTGCACCAGATGCCCCGGATGCCAAGACGCCGCGGCGCATGGACCTCCCATTCCAGATTGTCGCCGACCATCCAGGCCGCCTCGGGGCGGACTCCGAAGCGCTCCAGCAGGTGGCGGTAGACCGCGGGCTCGGGCTTGCCGAGGCCGAACTCGCCCTCGATCTGGATATGCTCGAAACGCTCGGTCAGGGCGAAGCGTTCGATCTTGGCGCGCTGCGGCGCGCTGGCGCCATTGGTCACCAGGGCCAGGCGGATCCCCTGGTCGGCCAGCGCATCGATGGCCTCGTGACTGCCGGGCAGCAGGTGCATTTCCTGCCAGCGCCGGGCCTCGAAGGCCTCGCCGATTGCGTCGCGCAGGGCCTCGTCCGCCAGTCCCAGTTCAGCCAAGGCGCGCCCGACGATGGTCTGGCGCGCCTGGCCGAGATCCAGCCGCCCCTCGCGGTGCCGCGCCGGGTCGGACCAGAACCAGCGCGCCGAGGCCATCATGACCTCGCCCAGTTCGACCGCTGTACGGTCGCCGAAGCGGCCTTCGAAACCCCGCAGCGTCGCCATCCAGGTTTCCCGGGGCCGGCCATGGGAAAAGATCAGGGTGTCGTCGAGATCGAAGAAGATCGCCTCGGGCCGCGCCCCGCCGCCATCTGCCGGACCGGTCATGCCCGGTCGCCGGCCGATGGGTCCGCCGCCCGGCGGGCCAGCACGATGGGCTGGTAGTAGCCGCTGTCCTCGGGCCGCAGCCAGGCGAAGCGTTGGAAACCGGCCCGTTCCATCAGGCCGGCGAGACGCTCGCGGCCGATACACCAGCTATCGGTGGCAAAGTGCAGCGTTTCGCGCACCGGGCCGTCCTTCTTGTCCTGGAACAGCAGGTACTGCTGCATCCTGTAGCCGCTGCCGTCCTTGCGCCAGTCCCAGACCTGAAAGACCACGCGCCGGCCCTCGGGCCCGTCGAAGACCCGGGGCTCGCTCGCCCGGGGCCGGGACTGGACCAGGCTATCGTAGTCGCGCAGCGAGGCGATAAAGAGGCCGCCCGGCCGCAACAGGCCGTGGGCCTCGCCCAGGGTGGCCAGCAGGTCCTCGTCGCCGCGCAGGTGAACCAGCGAGTTGTCCATGATGCAGACGCTGTCGAAAGGCCCGGCGTGATAGCCCGAGAGGTTGCGCATGTCGGCCGCGGTAAAGAACAGCTTCAGGCCGCGCGCCGTGGCCTCGCGCTTGGCCCGCGCCACGGCCGAGGGACTGAGGTCGCTGCCGGAGACGTCGTGGCCGCGCAAAGCCAGCCCCAGCGCCTGGGTGCCAATGCCGCAGGCGGCGTCCAGCACCCGCTTGGGCCCCGGCCCCAGGGCCTCGGCCATGACCCGCTCCAACAGCTCCGCCTGCCAGTGCAGCGACTGCTCCCAGTCCGCCATCAGCAGGTGGTAGTGGTTCGCCAGGTCGTCGTAGAAACGCGCGACATCGTCGGCCATGGCCGTGGTCCTTGGACGGCAGGGATCGATGGGGCGCGGACCCTAGCGGGGGTCGCCGGATTTGCCAAGGGGTCGGGGAAGACCCACGGGTCACAGGGTCTTTCGCGATCAGGCCTCGGCGGTTTCCGCCTCGATGATCTGCTCGCGCAGCGTGGCGTAGTGCGCTTCCTGCTTGGCGCCGAACAGCGGGTCCTCCTGCTTGAAGACCCCGGCTTCCAACTCGGCGAGGTCGGTGCCGGTCAGGAGTTCCTCGGCCAGGGGCAGAAAGTACTTCTCTTCCATCTCGATATGATGGCGCTGGGAGTCGGCGAACTCCCGGGCGGCGCGGATCAGGTCGCCACGAGGCAACTCGGCCTCGCCGAGGATGCGCCGCACCACCGCGACCAGCGAGCGGGTCAGAGCGGCCAGTTCCTCGTGCTGCGCCTCGAGCCCTTTCAGCTTGGCGGCCCGGTCGGGCGCCTTGCGCAACAGCATCGCTGCCAGCAGGTCCTCCTTGGGATGGTGGCACGCGTCGGGAAAGTCGGCGAAGTAGAGCACGATGTCCTCGATCAAGGCGTAGTCGGGATGACCGGCCGACTCGAAAATCGCCACCTGCCGGTCGAGCAGGGTCAGCAGCCGCGCCATGGTAGCGTGCTCGTTTCGGATTTCTTCCACCACGTTGCGCATTATCTTCTCCCCAATCTTGTAGCCCGTGAAGTCTAGGCGCGATTGGGGGGCGATCAGAATGATCTAGATCAAGGCGCCGGCGCCTCAGGCAAACCGCAATCTTTGTCCCAGGCCCAGGCTTTCGGCCTTTTTCAGCATGGCCGCGCCCAGGGCGATGTCGGAGAGCGAAAGGCCGCGGTGCCAGAAGAGGATCGTCTCGTCGTCGCGCTCGCGCCCCGCGCGCTGGCCGTCCACCACCTGGCAGAGCTCGCCGTGACAGCTCTCCTCGGTCAGCTTGCCTGCCCGCACATGGGCGCGCAGGGCGCCAAACTCGCCGGCATGGACCTGGCCCCAGTCGTCCACCAGCACCTTGTCCATGCGGTCCAGCAGGTCGGGCTCCAGGGACGACTTGGTGCCGTAGGGGATGACCGTCGCGCCCTGCTTGACCCAGGCGGTCTTGAAGAGCGGCGTCGGCTCGGGCAGGCGCGAGGCCTCGACCATGATGTCGGCGTCCTTCAGGCAGGCCTCCCAGTCGTCCACCGCCTTGACCTCCCGGCCCAGGTCGCGGGACAGGCGCTCGGCGAAGGGCCGGTAGCTCTCGGGCCGGCGCGAATGGACCCGGATCTCCTCCAGGTCGAAGAGGTGATCGAGCAGCCGGACATTCCAGTAGGACGAGCCACGCGCGCCGATGTTGCCGAGGACCTTCGAATCCTTGCGCGCCAGATACTTGGCGCCGAGCGCGGTCATCGCGCCGGTGCGCATGTCGGTGATGGCCGAGGCGTCGACCAGGGCCCGGGGCATGCCGGTGCGCGGGTCGAAAAGGTTGAGAAAGGCCATCTCCGAGGGCAGATCCTTTTTGTAGTTGTCGACGAAGTCGCCGACGATCTTCACCCCCGCATAATCCAATGAGGCAACATATCCTCGCAAAATATTGAAATGACCGCGAAATTCCGGGTTCGGCTCGAGATGAACCCGAGGCTCGATGACGCAATCGCCCGAACCCTGCGCCCGCAGGCCCTCCTCGACCGCGTCGAGGATCTCGTCGTTGGTCATGGCGAGCTGCTCGATCTCGGGGCCCGAGAGGTAGGTGAAGTGGATTTCCTGCATGAATGTCGATCCTTAACGCGTTGTTAACTATGTAAACCCTTCCGACTCAACGAAGAGTCGCCCCCACCCGCTCGCTGACGCAGCGTACAATTCTGCCCCTTCCCCCTCGACGGGGGAAGGCCGGGAGGGGGGTGGGGCCGCAACCAAGATGCCTGACGTCCTGCCGCGCCACCCGCGCTCACGCCAGCAGTTCGTCGAGCGCGCCGCGATAGCCCTCCGCGATGGCCTCCTCCTTCTCGTGGCGACCCTCGCGCACCACCCAGCGCCCGCCGACCATGACATCGCGCACCGGGTTGTCGTTACCGGCAAACACCAGCGAATCAAGGATCAGGTCGCCGGTCTTGCCGTAGAGCACTGGATGATTTCCATCGAGCACCAGCAGGTCGGCGCGGGCACCGGGCACCAGCATGCCGATCGTGCGGCGCAGCGCCTGGGAGCCGCCCTGCAGCGCCCGCCGGTAAAGGTTGGCCCCGACCGAGGGCGCATCGGGACCGCCGGCCAGCAGATTGCGCTGGCCCGATTGCAGGCGTTGGGAGTACTCGAGCACCCTCAGGTCCTCGATCGGGCTGACCGAGATGTGGTTATCCGAGCCGATGCCGATGACCCCGCCGGCGGCAAGGAAGGGGACCGCCGGAAAGATCCCGTCGCCGAGGTTCGCCTCGGTGGTCGGGCAGACCCCGGCGGTGGCGCGGGTGGCGGCCAGGTCCTGGGTTTCCGCCGGGGTCATGTGGGTGGCGTGGATCAGGCACCAGCGACGGTCGACCAAGAAGGTCTCGAGCAGCAGTTCGACCGGGCGCTTGCCGCACCAGGCCTGACAGTCCTCGACCTCCTTGATCTGCTCGGCGACATGGATATGGATCGGCGCGCCGGGATGAATGGCGTCGAGCCCGTGTATGGTCTGGTCGAGCAACTGCGGCGTCACCGCGCGCAGCGAGTGGGGTGCCATGCCGAGCGCCACCTGCGGGTCCGGGCCGACCCAGTCGAACAGCCGCTCGACCAGGCGCAGAAAGCGCTCGCTGTCGTTCAGAAAGCGGCGCTGTCCCTCGCCCGCCGGCTGGCCGCCGAAGCCGCCGTCGCTGTAAAGCACCGGCAGGTGGGTGATGCCGATGCCGCTCAGGCGTGCCGCCTGGATCGCCCGCTGCGACATCTCCGCCAGCTCGAGGTAAGGACTCCCGCTGGGGTCATGGTGCAGGTAGTGAAACTCGCCGACCGCCGTATAGCCGCTCTTCAGCATCTCGACATAGAGCTGGGCGGCGATGGCCTCGACCTGGTCCGGCGTCAGCTTGCCGACGAAGTCGTACATCACCTCGCGCCAGGTCCAAAAGGAGTCCTCGCCCGGTCCGGCGCGCTCGCAAAGGCCGGCCATGGCGCGCTGGAAGGCATGACTGTGCAGGTTCGGCATGCCGGGGATCACCGGCCCCGCCGCCCGCGGCGCGTCGCCGGGCTCCGCGCCCGCCGTCACCTTCTCCAGGTCGCCGTTCCCGGCGACCTCGAAGAGGACATTCTCGGCCCAGCCCTCGGGCAGCAGAGCAGTTTCGGCAAAGAGGCGTTCAGTCATTTGCGGGACTTTCCATGCAGGCAATGCTGGGCGAGAGTAAGCTAGAGGCAATAGCGAAACAACGGGAAGAGACCGCCATGTGGGATCAACTCTTCGTCGACACTAGGCTCGCGCGCATGACGGCGGATGCGCCCTACGGCGCGGTGGAAAAGGGCGCGATTGCGATCTCTGACGGCAGGATCGTCTTTGCCGGGCCGGCGGACGATCTGCCCGGCCCGCCGGCGGCCCTGGCGCGCCAGGTGGAGGCCCTGGCGGGACGTTGGATCACCCCGGGGCTGATCGACTGTCACACTCACATCGTCTACGGCGGCGACCGCGCCCGTGAGTTCGAGCTGCGCCTGGAGGGCGCCTCCTACGAGGAACTGTCGCGCGCTGGCGGCGGCATCGTCTCCACCGTGAAGGCGACGCGCGAGGCCGGCGACGATGCCCTCTTTGCCAGCGCCAAGCGGCGCTGCGAAATCCTCAAGGCCGAGGGCGTGACCACCCTGGAGATCAAATCGGGCTATGGCCTGGACCTGGCCAACGAGTTGAAGCAACTGCGCGTCGCCCGGCGGCTGGGCGAAGACCTGGGCCTGACGGTCAAAACCTCGTTTCTCGGCGCCCATGCCCTGCCGCCGGAGTACGCCGGGAACCAGCAGGGCTACATCGATTCGGTGGTCGCCATGATGCCCGAGGTCAAGCGCTCGGCCCTGGCCGACGCGGTCGACGGCTTTTGCGAAGGCATCGGCTTCACCCCGGAACAGACCGCCCAGGTCTTCGAGGCGGCGCGCGCCCAGGGCCTGCCGGTCAAGCTGCACGCCGACCAGCTGTCCGACCTGGGCGGCGCGGCCCTGGCGGCGCGCTTCGGGGCCCTCTCGGCCGATCACCTGGAGTTCACCAGCGACGAGGGGGTCGCTGCCCTGGCCGCCGCCGGCACGGTCGCCATCCTGCTGCCCGGCGCCTTTTATGTGCTGCGCGAGACCAAGCTGCCGCCGATCGAGAGCCTGCGCCGGGCCGGCGTGCCGATCGCGCTTTCGACCGACTCCAACCCGGGCTCCTCGCCAGTGACCTCGCTGCTGTTGATGCTTTCCATGGGCTGCACCCTGTTCCGCCTGACCCCGGAAGAAGCGCTCGCCGGGATCACCCGCAACGCCGCCCAGGCCCTGGGGCTGGCCAAGACCCACGGCACCCTGGAGCCGGGCAAGGCCGCCGATCTCTGCATCTGGGACATCGAGCGCCCGGCCGACCTGGCCTACCGCATCGGCGACCGCCCGCTCCATAGGGTGCTGCGGGGAGGTGTTTTATGACTGCACGGCGGCGCGAAGGTCCGTCTTCGAGAAGTCGTTGCCTTTGAAAAGCAAAGGGCTATCCATGAACCTTGCGAGGGCATAGGCGTAGCAATCGCCCAAGTTAAGGCCTGCTGGGTGGCGGCCCTTCCCGAAGCGTTCAAAGGCACCCCTGGCAATCCTGGCCTGTGCCGCGGAAAAGGGAGCCACCTCGATACCGGCGAGCGTCAGGAAACCGTCCAGTCCCTTGGAAAGTGCCGGATAGCGCGACAACACCAGGGCCATCTCGACATAAGAGGCGGCCGACAATAGGCACACCCGGGCGTTGACGACCACGCCATAGAGATCCTGGCCGTCCGGTTCTTCGGTCATGATCGCCACAAGGGCGGAAGTATCGATGATCACGACTTCGGCAGTCCGAACTCGTCATACAGATGACTATGGTCGCTGGCCGGTTTTTCCTTGAGACCACGGTTCATCTCTTTGATCATAGCGAGCCCGCGTTGGTAGCGGTCCTCGCTGTCGCAAAGGCGGCGTTCGCGCTCAAAACGCTCCTGGACCGAGACTTTGATCGTCTCCGTCAAGGTCTCGCCAGTCAGCGCCGCGAGTTTTCGGATCATCTTTTCGGCTTCGCTGTCCTTAATGTTGATCGCCATGCCAAATCCTCTCGGTATAGAAAATAGTCAATTTTCTATACTCGTTCAACCCCTCCGCTAACCCACCTCCAACTCGGCCCAGGCGAGCATGGCCTGGAGGAAGCCGGCGATCACCGGGCGCACCTTGGCGGCCAAATCGGGGCGGAAGGCGAAGGGCGGGTCCTCGTCCATGTAGGTCGCCTCGGACAGCTCCAGTTGGATCGCGTGGATGCCGTTCGACGGGTCGCCGTGGTGCCGGGTAATGTAGCCCCCCTTGAAGCGGCCGTTCAGGACGTGGCTGAAGCCCAGGTCCTGTTCGGCCTCGCGGGCCACGGCCGTGATCAGGCCAATCAGACCCGGGTCGCAAGAGATGCCATCGCCGGTGCCGAGGTTGAAGTCGGGCAGCGTCCCCTCGAAAAATCGCGGCACCACCGATTTGATCGAATGGGCATCCCACAGCAGCGCGATGCCGTGTTCGGCCCTCAGCGCCGCCAGGGCTTCGGCGATCTTGGCGTGATAGGGCTGCCAGATCGCGGCCCGCCGGCCGGCGATCTCGGCCTCGGCCGGCACATCCCCCGCGGCATAGATCGGCGCGTCGGCGAAGGTCGAGGTCGGACAGAGCTCGGTGCTGCTGGCGCCGGGATAGAGCGAGCGGCCCTCGGGATCCCGGTTCGGGTCGATCACATAGCGTGAATGGGTCGCCTGGATGACCGAGGCGTCGAGGTCGCCGAGAAAGTCATAGAGGTCGGGAATGTGCCAATCGGTGTCCGGCAGGATTTGGGCCTCGTCGCTGAAGCGCGCCGCCAGGTCCGGCGGCAGGTAAGTCCCGCTGTGGGGCATCGAGACCAGCAGCGGCGACTTGCCCGCCTTGAAGGTGAAGGGGTCCATGGCGCGGTCCTCTGAGATTAAAGACTGTCCTTGCCGGTGCTGAACTTGTCATGGCGCCGCAGGCCGTCGTCGATCTTCAGCCATGGCAGGGCATCGACGCAAAAGACGTGGGCCTGCGGGTGGTAGGCCCCGGCATTGTCCAGGGCCGAGATGTGGATGTGGATCTCGTCCGACAGGTTCGCGTTCTCGTAGCTGATCGGCGAGGCGCAGCGCGGACAGGACCGGCGCGTCGCGTCGGCCGAGGACTGGAACTTCGCGGGTTCGACCCCGGTGAAACGAAAGTCCGCGTTGGCGAAACAGACATAGGTGGTGATCGGTGCGCCGGTCGCCCGGCGGCAGGATTGGCAGTGACAGTGGGCGACCCAGCGCGGCGCGCCTTCGGCCTCGAAGGTGACGGCGCCGCAGAGGCAGCGCCCGCGGTGCTGGGTCGGATTATCGGACATCACGTCCTCCCTGGCAGATCGAGAAGCCCATAGGCTGGCATCAATCGCCGCGCCTGAAAAGACTAGGCCCTCTAAGGTTGGGCCGGGCGATGCGCTGCAAGACCGTACCGATCACCCCTTGCGGAAAGGCCACCACGGAGACCACCAGCAGACCGCCCAGGGCGAGCAGCCACCAGGGCCCCAGCCAGTCGGAGAGAAGACCTTCGGCGCTCTTGACCAGGAGCGCGCCCAGGAAGGCGGCGAGCAGCCAACCGCGCCCGCCCAGCGCGACCCAGATCAGGACCTCGGTGGAGAGCGCGAACCCGATCAGCGGCGGCGAGGCGAAGGAAAACTGGGTGACGAAGAGCGCGCCCGCCAAGCCAGCCACCGCCGCGCCCAGGGTGAAGACCGAGAGCTTCATGGCCGCCGTGTCATGGCCGAAAGAGGCGGTCCGGTCCTCGTTGTCGCGGATCGCCCGCAGCACCGTGCCGTAGGGCGAGCGCACCACCGCCTGGAGCAACAGATAGACCAGGCCCGCCGCGGCCAGGGCGCTGTAGTAGATCGGCAGATCGTCCCAGATCTCGACCCCGGCGCCGATCCGCCCCAGGGTCAGGGGCGGCACGTTCATCAACCCGTTGAGCCCGCCGATGTAGGACCAGTTGACCGCCAGGCGCTCGACCACGACGGCAATCGCCAAGGTGACAATCCCCAGATAGGCGCCGCGCAGGCCGCGGCCGTAGAAGAGAAACCGGCCGAGCAGATTGGCCACCAGCGCCGGCAGAATCACCGCCAGGGCGAAGCCGGCCGCGCTGTAGGTCCAGTCCTCCAACCTCGGAATCATCCCCAGGGTGGCCAGGCTCATGGCGTAGGCACCGAGGCCGAAAAAGACCGCCTGGCCAAAGCAAAGCAGGCCGCACTGGCCCCAGATCAGGGCCAGGCTCATGGCGAAGATGCCGTAGGTCAGGAACTGGGCGAACTGGGCCAGGAACCAGGGATCGAGCCCCAGAGGCGCCAACAGCAGGCCGCCCCAGACCAGCAGGTTCACGGTGAGCATCCGGTAGGTCACTCAGCCGTCTCCCCGGCCGCCGGCGAGGCCGCGCGGAAAGAGGCGGATGACGATCACCGCCATGGTGAAGACCGTGATCTGTGCCACCACCGGCGACCAGAGGTTGGCGACCAGCGTGTCGGTGCCGCCGATCACCCCGGCCCCGGCGAGACTGCCCAGCAGGCTCCCGGCCCCGCCGACCAGGACCGAGAGGAAGGCCGGCACCAGAAAGCCGAGGCCCATCTGCGGGTCGACCGACATGAGGGGCGCCATGACCGCCCCGGCCAGACCGGCCAGCGCCGCGCCGAAGGCAAAGGTCAAGCGGTCGAGCCGCCGGGTGTTGATGCCAAGACAGCTCGCCATGGACCGGTTGGCGGTCGCGGCCCGCACCATCAGGCCCTGGTCGCTGCGGAAGAAGAGCCAGAAGGTCGCGCCGATCACCGCCAGCGAGACCGCCATGACAAAGAGCCGGTAGACCGGGTAGTCGGCGCCGAAGAGGACGATGGAAAGATCGAAGGGCGCATCGACGTTGTGCGAGGCCGGCCCGAAGACGAGCACCACCGCCTGTTTGATCGCGATCGACAGACCCCAGGTGGCCAGGATGGAATCCAGGACCCGGCGATAGACATGGCGCACCACCAGCTCCTCCAGCAGGGCGCCAACCAAACCCACCGCCAGGGGCGCCGCCAGAAGACCGAGCCAGAACCCGCCGCCGTGGCCCTGGACCAGGACCATGGTGTAGGCACCGAGCAAAAAGAGCTCGCCGTGGGCCATGTTGATGACGCCCATGAGCCCGAAGATGATAACCAGCCCCAGGGCCACCAGGGCGATGGCCAGGATCAGGCTGGTGGCGTCGAGCAGGAGGGCGAGGACCGTCTCCATCTTGCTACTAAAGGCCCAGAAAGCGCTGCAGCAGCCCGGCATCGGCCAGGTCCGCCACTGGATGCAGCGCGGCGATGCGGCCCTTTTCCATGAAGGCGCAGCGCGCCGCGGTCTGGCGCACCAGGGCGACGTTCTGCTCGATCAAGAGCACGCTCAGGCCTTCGGCCCTGGCGATGGCGGCCAGCGAGGCGCCGATCTCGATCACCACCGATGGCTGGATACCCTCGGACGGTTCGTCGAGCAGCAGCATGGCCGGCTCCATGGCCAGGGCTCGGGCGATCGCCAATTGTTGCTGCTGGCCGCCGGAAAGCGTTCCGGCGCGCTGGTCGCGGCGTTCGGCCAGCAGCGGAAAGTAGGAAAAGAGTCTGGCCGGCAGCGCACTGTTCCCACCCGTTCGGCCACCACAGCCGAGACGGGCCAGGCGCAGGTTCTCCTCGACGCTGAGGGCACCGAAGATCTCGCGGCCCTGGGGCACGTAGGCCAGTCCCCGGCGCGCCGCCTCGTCGGGCCGGCGGCCGGCCAGGCTTTCGCCGCGAAAGGACAGGGTCCGGGCCTTCGACGGCAGCAGGCCCATGAGACAGCGCAGCAGGGTCGTCTTGCCCATGCCGTTGCGCCCGAGCAGCGCCATGACCTCGCCCTCGGCAACCGCCAGGTCGAGGCCGCGCAGCACCTGCGAGCCGCCGTAGCCCGCTTCCAGACCGGCTATCTCGAGGATCGGCCGCTGGTTGATCGGGAGGGATTGGCTCACGCGGCGTCTCCCTCGACCGGCCCCAGATAGGCCTCGCGCACCAGCGGGTCGGCGCTCAGGTCGCGATAGAGGCCCCGGCGCGCGATGCGGCCCTTCATCATCACCGCGATCTCGCAGCCCAGGGTCTCGACGAAGGTCATGTCATGTTCGATGACGATTGCCGCGACCCCGGTGTCGCGGTTGAGACCGCGGATCAGCCCCGCGGTCGCTTTGGCCTCGGCCCCGGTCATGCCCGCGGTCGGCTCGTCCAGCAGCAGCAGGCGCGGCCCGCTGGCCATCACCATGGCGATTTCGAGCCACTGCTTTTCGCCGTGCGACAGGGTTCCTGCCAACCAGTCCGCCTTGGCCGCCAAGCCGACGGCGGCCAGGATCTCCGCCTCGCGGTTTCTCCAGCCGCGCCGCCGGGCCCAAAGACCGCGCAGGCCACGTCTGGCCGGGGCCGAGGCGAAGGCGATCTCCAGATTTTCCCGCAGACCGAGACCGGGATAGATCCCCGGCACCTGAAACTTTCGGGCGATGCCGCGCCGGGCAATGCGATAGGGCTTCTGACCGCCGATCTCCTCGCCGTCGAAGGCAATCCGTCCCTGGTCCGGCGCGAGCTGGCCGGTCAGGAGATTGAAGAAGGTGGTCTTGCCGCAGCCATTGGGCCCGATGACGGCCAGCATCGCGCCCTCGCCGAGGGCCAGATTGAAGTCCTCCACGGCCCGGACCCCGCCAAAGGCCTTGGTCAGGCCGTGAACCTCCAGCAGATGGCCGCCCAGCAACTGCCCGTCGAACACAGATTGAGCCTCTTTCCTTGGCGGAGGGCCGACTTGACCCGGGCCGCCGCCCGGTCAGCTACAACCGGCGTCCGGGGCCTGCGGGCCCAGATCCTGAACGGTCTGCAGGCCGGCGCCCTCGGTCTTGGCCAGGTACATGTTCATGGTCACGTGGTGGCTGTCGCCATGGATCTTGACCGAGCCCGTGGGGCTGCCGATCTCCAGCCCCGCCATGCCGTCGATCGCCGCCTCGGAGCCGATCTCGTCCTGTTTCTCCAGGCCGGCCTTCAGGGCGGTCATGGCGTTGTAGTGGGTCATGACATAGTGCGAGATCACCACGTCGTCGCCGGCGTTGGCCCGAACGCGGGCGACGAAGTCCTGGACCCCCTTGTCGGCGCTGGATGCCACCAGGGGCGCCGCGACCCACATGTTCTGTCCCTTGCCCTCGCCGAAGGCCCCGAGGTAGGCCTCGGAAAAGCCGAGGAAGCCGACCGTGAGCTGCTTCAAGAGGCCGAAGTCCTCGGCCTGCTTGATGAAGGTGATACCGTCGGCGCCGGGCAGGGCAAAGAGCATCACCCTGGCGCCGGAGTTCGCGATGCGGCGGATGACCGGGGCGAAATCGGTGACACCCCAGGGGGTGAACTCCTTGCCGGCGACCGCCCCGCCGAGGCCGCCGATCAGCCCCTCCGCGGCCTCGAACATCTTCTGCGGCCAGACATAGTCGGCGCCGAAGAGGTAGTAGTCCTGGCCCGCCGTCTCGTGCAGGTGCGGCACCAGATTGGCCAGTTCCTGGTTGGGCACGGTGTTGAAGGAGAAGAGATAGCGCCCGCAAGCCCCGCCTTCGTAGTTGGTGGCATAGAGCAGCGGCGTCTTGAGGCGCGCCACGGTGGGCGCCATGGCGTCGCGCGCGTTCGAGGTGATCGGCCCGGTCAGGGCCACCGCGCCGTCGCGCTTGACCAGCTTGGTGACTTTCTCCACCGAGGTCTTGGGATCGGTCTTGTTGTCCTCGTAGAGGATCTCCAGGGGCCGCCCCAGGATACCGCCGCCGGCGTTGATTTCCTTCTGCGCCAGGTCGAGACCCAGCTTGGCCTGATTGCCGAACAGCTCGAGGCCGCCCGAGAAGGGCTGGACCGCGCCGACCTTGATCGGCTCGCCCGCCGCCAGGGCCGGCGCCGCCAGCCGGCTCGCGCCCAGCAGGGCCGCCGAAGCGAGCCCGGTTTTCAGAAGTTGCCGCCTTGTCGTGCCCATGCTCTCGCCTCCCGCATTTTTCAGACCGCTATTGACCGGTCGCGGCCTTGTCAGGCGAAACTATAGGCGGAAGCACGGCGCGGGGGCAATTGGCGGAACAGGAAGCCTATCGCGCCAGGCGCAGTGATCGAGACAGTCTCCATGGGCGCACTGGACCCAGAATGAGGAGTATTGCGGCCTGGTCGCCGGCCCCGGGCCGTGGCATCGGCTTCGCGCGCCTGGACCAGGCCGGCCTGGAGCCGGGCGCCGCGGCCGCGGTGCCCGGCCTCGACGGCGTGACCCATCCGGCCAGCCTCTGTTCCCCGCCGATGGTCGACCCGGAGCGGCGCATCCCCCGAGGGCTGAATAGAGAGATCCCGAAAAAACCATGACGATCAACTGCTTTTGAATGATTCTTAAGTCTCGCTCAGATGCTTGATGCAGCGCACCATCTCGGCACGGTAGCCCAATCGTTCGTAAAGCGACCGTGCCCGCGCGTTGGTCTCGAAAACGTTGAGCGAGAGGCTCTCGGCGCCGCGCGCCCGGGCGGCCGCCTCGGCGGCGGCGATCATGGCCGTGGCAAGCCCCCGGCCTTCGCAGCCCGCCGCCACGACGAGCACCTCCAGATGCGCACTGGGGGCGCCGCTCAGAATCTCCGGGCTCAGCGTGACCAGGGCCGTCGCCAGCAGGGCCCTATCGGCCCCGGCCGCGACCAGGGCGATGGCGTCGGTTCGCGCGCCGGCCATGCAGGCCCGGTAGACCACCGCGTCGCCGCGCCACAGTTCTTCGGGCGAGCGGCCCGGCGGCAGTTCGAAGGCCGCCAGGCGCGGCAAGAGCGCCATGATCGCGGCCTCGTCGGCCGGCAGGGCCTCGCGGATGTCAAAGTCCATGATCTCTCGCCCTCTTGCGGATCCGACAGGCCAGGATCTTGACCCGGCCTGCCGATTCGGCACAGTCCGTCGCTGCCGGCGGCTGGTGACTGGAATTGCCCTTGGTGGGTCCGGCTGGGCGGTGGCGGCTCGGCGGCAAAGCAACTAGTCTGGGCGGGTGCTTCCCCGGAGGGTATCGATGGCGCTTCGATCTGTTGGCGGTTTCCTGGCGCCGCTCCTGGTGATGGCCGCACTGGCCCTGTCCGGCGTGCTGTCCAGCGTTGCCGTCGCGCAGGGGGACCTGGGCGAACACCGGGTAACCGTGAGCAGTCTGAACGTCCGCTCGGGTCCCGGACCGAACTTTCCGGTGCAGAAGACCGTCAAGCTCGGCGAGCGCGCGGTGGTGACCGCGAGGCAGAACGGCTGGGCGCGGATATCGCCGCTCGAGGCCGCGCCGCTGTGGGTTGCCGGCCGGTTCCTGGAGTCCGACAGCCGGCCCCTCACCGCGCCCCTGGTGCCGGTCGAAACCGTGGCCCTGGCACCGGCGGCGCCCAGCGAGATTCCCGGCACGGCGGCGGGCGCCCTGGACTCCGAGGCGAACCTGGTCGAGAGCCCAACGGAGGCCACAACGGAGAATGTGGCGGAGACCGCAGCGGCCACGCAAGCCACCGCGGTTCCGCCGGAGGACCCGGCGTCGCCGGAGACAGTCTCTTCCCAGGAACCGGCCAATGACCTGGATCGGCCATATGACCTGCGCGGCTTCGCCCTCGGCATGTCGCTGAACGCCTTCAAGATCACGATCCACCCCGACGCGGCGCGTCTCCCAGACACCCTGGTTCTCTGCAGCAACGACCGTCAGGTCCCCGCCGACGTGACCTTGCCGAGCCCGCCGGAGAACGCCGAGGCGCTGGGCCTGGTGCGTTGCCGCCACGCCCACCGCGTCGTGGCCGATGGCCAGGAAGCCGAAGCGGGCGCCTCGCGCTTCGCGGACTCGCCACTTCTGCTGGCCGATGTAGCGATGACTCCCTTCTTTCATTTCATCAGGGATGACAACGGTGTAGCACGCCTTTTTGGCATCTTTCTGCACGCCGAGACGCGGTATTTCGACCCGCTTCTGACGGCGCTGTCGCACCGCCTCGGCCCGCCCATCTCGGAGCGCGCCGACAGCATCGAGGAGGCCAACGGCCAGATCCTGGAGAACCGCGAGGTGACCTGGACCAACGGGCACAGCATCGCCCAGCTCAACCGTTACTGGGCGGACGGCGAGACCCTCTCCCTGGAGTACACCCACTCCGGCCTCGGCGAGCTTTTCGTGACCCGCTACAGTGCCGTCGCGGAGTAGAAAGCGGTTATCGGTCTGGGCCTTCTTGTTAGGCCCTCACTCGCCCCCGGGTCGCGGCCAGGGGCAGGCTAACGCGGGCTATCCTGGCTTACGCCGCGGCCGCGCCCTTGCGCTTTGTCCGCCGGCAGGCGGCGGATATCTCGCGGTGTCTGGTACGACGATCTCAACAGAGGCCCCAGGGCAGGATCTGGTCCCAGTCGGGGTCGCCCTGGGCGCGGGCCAGTTGACGGTAGTTGTTGTGAAAGCTGTCGCGCTCGACCGCGCAGTGCTGCAGGTGGCGCGGACCGGCGGCCGGGTCGAACTGACTGCGGCCATGGAGCACCCGCTGGTTGTCGGTGACCACGGCATCGCCCGGCTGGAGGCGCAGGCGCATCCACTGATCCGGGTCGTAGAGCACCCGCGCGAGACCGGCGAGCGCGTCGTAGGCCGGCTCGATCAGCGCCTCCGGCAGGTCGAGCGGCGGCAGCGAGCGGTCGGAAAAGCGAAATCCGACCACATGGCCCTCGTCGTCGCAGGTGATGACCTGGCCCAGGCTGCGCCACTCGTCGCCATTGGGCACGCTGGCGCGGAAACTCAGCCGGTGGGTCGAGAGAAAGGTAAAGGCGTCCGGGTCTTCCCGGCGCAGGCGCTCGGCCACGGCGAAGCCATCGACCAGCAGGGTATCGCCGCCGGCCTCCTGGGCGATCAGGCAGTGCAGGCAGACCAGGCCGGTGACCGAGGTGCGCCAGCAGGTATCGGTATGGGGCGCCAGAAAGTGCGACAGGCGGGTCGAGACCCCGACCGCCGGGTCGGAGCGCACATTTTCGATGCGGCGGTCCTCTGCGCAATCGCTGTAGAGCGAGAGACGGGCCAGACCGAAGAGCCCGGCCAGTTCGGCCACCTCGCCCTCGCGCGGCGGCACGTTGCGGAGAAAGACGAAGCCGTGATCGAGCAATCGGCGGTGCAGGTCGAGGCGCCCCCCGTCGCTCGCCCCGGCCTCGGCATAGTCCATCTCTGGCGGACCGGCGGCCAGCCGGCCGTCCCACAGCACCAAGGGCCGGCGCCGTTTCGCGCGTTCCCGGGGCGAGGGGCAGTGGCCGCGCAGCCACGCAGCCTCGAAGCGAGACGCCGCCTCGCCAGGCGCCCAGGTGATCGCGAGGCCGCCGTCCGGCGTCAGGGCCACCGCGGCTGGCGACAATTGGCTGGAAGGCTCGGGCAGGCGAAAATCGCCATCGCCTCGGGCGTCGTCGGCGAAACTCGGGAAGGCCCGGGCGTGGCGCAGCCAACCGTAGGCAAAGCGGCTCTCGTGCCCGTCGCCCCAGCGCACCAGCAAATGGCCCTCGCCTGGCTCGGCCGCGGCGATCGTCACCGAAGCGCCTGGCCCGTCATTGTGTTTTGCCTGCTGCCCCATGGCGACCCGCTCCGGCTGTTTGGCCTGATCCAGAGGTCAGCATAACCGGACGGACCTCGTCGTCCTAGGGTACGAACGCGATGTGTAGCCACCGCGTGTCCTCCCGGACGAGGCGAAGCCTTGAGCCGGGATCTCGTCGGGGAGGACACCGCGGCCCGAGACCCCGCCTGGCAAAATTGCCGACCGGCGAAATTCGCGCTAAAGGACCGGCGCGAAGTTTCACCCGGCAACAGTCAACAAGAGCCTCCAGCATGTTCATCGACGGTACCTGGGGGAGCGCGAGCCCCCTGCCCCGCTTCGCGGTCTTCAATCCGGCCGACGGCGCCACCATCAACGAACTGCCCGACGCCGGGGCCGCCGGGGCCGCCGGAGCCATCGCCGCCGCGCCCTTCGGCCGCATGAAGGACAGCGGCCTGGGCCGCAAGGGTGGCCAGGAGGGGATCGCGGAGTACCTCGAGACCAAGCTCGGCGGTTTTGCCATATGACCTTCGACCCCGAGGTCCTGCGGGCCCACCCGATCCCCGTCGCCGAACAACGGCTGACCGCCCGGGACTGCATTCTCTATGCGCTGAGTCTGGGCGTCGGCCATGACCCGCTCGACCCTTCGGACCTGCGTTTCGTCTACGAGGCCGATCTGCTGGCCCATCCCATGATGGCCAACGTGCTTGGCTATCCGGGATTCTGGCTGAAGCATCCGGGGACCGGCGTCACCTGGCAGCAGTTGCTGCACGGCGAGCAGCGCGTCACCCTGCACCGGCGCCTGCCGACCGAAGGCGAGTTGATCGGCCGGACCGAGGTGACCGCGGTGATCGACAAGGGGCCCGGCAAGGGCGCCTTTATCCATAGCGAACGGCGCGTGACCCTGGCCGGCAGCGGCGAGCCGGTCTGCAGCATCCAGCAGAACGCGGTCTGCCGCGCCGATGGCGGCCAGGGCGGTTTCGGCGACGCGCCGGCCTATGGCGGCCCGCTGCCCGACCGGGCGCCGGACGCGACCTGCGATCTGCCGACCCTGCCCCAGGCCGCCCTGCTCTACCGCCTGAACGGCGACGAGAACCCGCTGCACGCCGATCCGGCGGTGGCCGCCGAGGCCGGCTTCGAGCGGCCGATCCTGCACGGCCTTTGCACCTTCGGCGTGGTCGGCCATGCGCTGTTGCGGACCGTCTGCGACGGCGACCCGGCGCGCTTCGGCGCCATGGCCGCGCGCTTTTCGGCCCCGGTCTACCCCGGCGAGACCCTGCGCAGCGAGATCTGGCGCGAGGCCGGCCACGTCGCCTTTCGCGCCCGGGCCGTCGAGCGCGACCTGGTGGTCCTGACCAACGGCCGGCTCGACCTGGCGGGGTGAAGACAGGCCCCTTGGCGTCACCCCGGAATAGGTCAACGACCTTTATCCGGGGTCTCGTGCCCTAGGACCAATCGGCCCGAGATGCCGGATAAGCTCCTCACGGGTCTTTCCGGCATGTCGACTCTCTCCTGGCGCCCTCTTGCCCACTCCGGCTTCAAGTCGCAATCTGTCCGCCGCCGCACAGGAGGAACCCGCCATGGCCGATACCGACCTGACCGCCTATCCCAACCCCGATCTGGCCGTCATTGCCGACAACAAGGCGCGCTGGAACCGGTCGGATTATCGCCGCGAGGGTTTTCACAACCTCTACCGCAAGGCGCGCTATGCCATCAGCCTGCGTTCCGATGCCGTGCTGCGCCTGGAAAAGAACGTCGACCGGCGTATCGGCATGCGCGAGGACGTGCGCCGCCTGACCGGTTCGCGGATCTTTTCCGGCATGGTGGTGGTGCGCGGCCAGGAGGTTCTGCACGAGGCCTATGCGCCCGATTTCGGGCCCGACCAGCCCCATTCCATCCAGTCGATCACCAAGACCAACCTGAACTTCATGGTCGGCGGCCTGGTCGCGGCCGGCCAGCTCGACCCGGGCAAGACCGTGGCCGACTACCTGCCGGAGATCGGCAGCGGCTATGCCGGGGCGACGGTCCAGCAGGTCCTCGACATGGATGTCGCCAACGACTACAGCGAGGACTACACGGACCCCTTCACTTCCTCCTATCTGCACGAAGCCTTCATGGGTTGGCGCCTGCCGCCGGAGGGCCAGGCGGAGGAGCCGCAGCGCGCCTTTCTCGCCCGCATCGCCAGCGACGAC
Organism: Kiloniellaceae bacterium; assembly: GCA_021776195.1. Next base: position 18,665 of record JAJFGK010000139.1, read on the forward strand.
ACCACCAACCGCAGCGGTGCGGCGCTTTACAAGTCGGCCAACTCCGACGTTCTGGCCTGGATCGTCGAGCGGGTCAGCGGCCAGCCGCTGCGCGAGCACTTTCTGGCCAACGTCGAGGCCGCCGGCTTCGAAGGGGCCTTCCATCTGACCTGCGGGCGCGACGGCGAGCCCTGGGTCAGCGGCGGCGGCTGCGTCACCGCGCGCGACCTGGCGCGCTACGGGCTGCTCTTCGTGCGCCGCGGCGCCGGCATCGCGGGCCGCCAGGTCGGCAACCCCGACTTCATCGAGGCGACCCGCAAGCACCCCGGCCCGGTCATGCCGGCACCGCGCGACTGGCTGCACTACAGCAACCAGACCAACACCAACGGACGCTGGATCGGCCATGGCGGCTACGGCGGCCAGTACCTGCTGGCCGACCTGGAAAGCGGGGTCGTCGGGGTCTTCTTCTCGGTCCTGGAAAACCGCGACGCCCACGACCCCGACCACTCCACCGAGGTGATCCGCATGCTGGAGGCGATCGGCGAGATGAGCTTCGATTGACCGAAGGAACCGGCATGACCCCGACACTGAAACGGGCCCAGGAAATCCCGCGCGCCACGCCGGATGGACCCGGCAGCGATGCCGTCCGGCGCATTGCCGTCGCCGTGGTCGATGGCCTTGGTGGAGTCGGGCTGCCCTAGTCGACCAAACGCACGACCGGTCCAAGCCCGTTACCTGTCGGCCCCTCGCCAGTGCCGGGCGGGCAAGAGGTGAGGTCATTGTTGCTGCCGAAATCTATCTGTCCAAGCGCCTGAATAGTCACGCCTTTGAAAATGCTGTCTGTCTGCACATTAATTGCGGGTGTCGAGAGGACGTATGATGACACAAAATGCGTGTTGCTGATTTTAGTCGATGATCCGATGTCCACCAAACCCTGGGCATAGACCGCAACGTTGATACCACTGGGGTCGCAGGCGATACCGCCCATTTCGGCATCGCTGCCGATCTTCAGCAGGTTCCGCGAGGCAAGAACCGTATTCGTAACCGCCGTGGCGTTCGGCAAGCCTTTTACGTCAATCTCGTCCGTGGCAAGCAAGATAGAATGGGAGATCTCCGCGCCATCGGCGACGACGATTTTCTTGGCCCGAATTGCAAAGTCCTGGTGCACGGTTCCGTCATCCTTGATCGTCACGGTTTGTCCGGGCAAATCGTAAAGCGTCCCGGAAACCGGCACCTCGGTTAGTATTGGCCAGGTGGTCGACGTGGTCGTGATGTTCGGATTGGCGAAGGCATCGAAGTCGAAACCGTCGACAGACCATATGGGTGCGCCCGGCGGGAATCCGGCCTCCACGGCATCGATGAAATCCACTGTTTGGGTGGCCAGTTCCAGCGTTTCGGTGCCGACGACCTGCGCATCCTGAAAGCCGGGGTTAGGTCCGCCCTGTTCTTCGAAATCGCTGGCGTCCGGCGTCTTGACTTGAACGCCAGGATCTTGCGTGCCCTGACCACAGCCCTCGTTCGGCCCCTGAAAGCAATCGCTTGTCTGAACACGCACGCCCAATTCGCCGTACACACAGATATCGTCTATCAGGGTGTTGTTGGAATCGAACGTGACAAGACCGCCCGCCATAATCCCGCTCTGGAAGCAGTCCAGCGTGCTGCTGTCGTTCCAGGCGATAGCGCTGGTGTTGACATTCATTGAGGTCACTCCCACCGCGCCGGCCAGGAAGGTGGTGATCGGGTTGTCGTTGGCGGTCGAGCGGCGGGCGCTCACCTGGACGGCGTTCAGCGGCAGGGCGGTCGGGACCGGGTCGAACTTGGGCGTGTTGGCGGGGTTCCAGTTCCCCGGCACGACATCGGGGCAGGCACCGCCGCCGACAACCTGGCCTGTCCCAGGGTCGTAGGTGCCGCAGGTCGTGTCCAGGATTTCGCCATGTCCCGCGACCGATAGGTTCTTGTAGGCGAAAGCGACCGCCTCGGTGCGGTAGTCATCGTTGTCGGGCGTGCCGTTCTTGTCCGCATCGACCAGGGTGGCGGCGCCGGCCAGGGCGCCGGAACTGGCCGCCACCTGCAGGCGGTTTCGCTCGACCATGGCGAAGGGCAGGTCGATGGCGAGCGCCATGACCGGAATGAAAATCAAGAGGCCGAGCGCGAACCATACGGCAATGGCGCCGTCCCTGTCGCGTAACAGACTCCGAAGCAGCGGTGCGACCGCCTTCGCGGGCCAAATCGAATTGTTCCTCTTGAACAATTGCCGCTTCCTTCGTCTATCTTCCCGCAAAGAAGACTGCTCCCTTAGAGGCTGCCCTTGCGCCAGGTCTCTCAACCAAAATAGTCGTGCGCCAACCACTCTGAACCGCCGGCCTAACTTCATTGCCGCTCGGCTTGTCGGCTTTTTTGGCCGGCCGGCCCGATCCTTTTTCGGTCCAAGGCGCCATAAAGACATAAAAACAACGAATTGGATAGAGGCCTTCAGACGTCTATCGGATAACAAGTAATTGTATCAAATACGCAACAATTCGTCAATCAATGTTCCAAAGAGGCAAGTCTAGGGCGATAGTGACCGGCCCCCTTTGTGAGTCCTTCTCCTTAACGGCCAGCTCTACCGCGCCCTCCGCCAGGCGAAGATCGCGCCTGCCACGATGACGACCGCGGCGACCTGCGCGCTGATCACGGCGGGCCAGATGCGCAGGAAAGCGGGATCGAGGTACTTCTGAGGCCCAAAGGATATCAGAGCCGTCAACGCGAAAAGCACGGCCAGCGATGTGCCATGGCGCGCGCCATGACGCAGGAGATAGAGCGCGGCCGCGCCGATTGCCAGGGAGGCGCCGAGGAATGGTCCGAGCGCGAAGAGCGGCACCTCGATTGGCGGATGGGGCGCCGTGCGCGAAAAGAGCGCCAGCAGCATCACGGCCGTGAGCACCAGAAGAACCAGAACTGCCGCCGCCGTAGAATTTTTTGGCGCGGGGTCGTTTGGTGCGGGGTTGTTTGGCCGGGACGTTACCATTTCGGATTTCGACATCGCACTTCTCCTGGTTTGAAACCGTACCATCGGGTACGTTTGCAATTATCCGTACCCACTGGTACGCTTTCTGTCAAGAGCGGATTATGAAAGGCGCAGGCTATGAAGACGGCATCACGCGACGCCCGGCGCGACGAGATTTTGGCGGTCGCGATCGAGGTCCTCGCGGAGAAAGGCTACCGGGATGCCAGCATGCTCGAGATCGCCAGGCGCGCATCGGCCTCGAAGGAAACGCTCTATGCCTGGTTCGGCGACAAGCGGGGCCTCTTCGAAGCGGTGATCCAAGGCAACGCGCGGACGGTTCAATTGCTACTCGCGCGTCATCTGGCGAACGACGCGCCCGCCGAGCTGGTCCTCGTGGAGTTCGGCCGCGCGCTTTTGCAATTGCTGCTCGGCGACAGCGCGGTTGCCATCAATCGCGCCGCGATCTCGGAAGCCACCTCCGATCCGCGCCTGTCCGAGATCCTGACCCGGGCCGGCCGCGAGGCCACCTTGCCGGGCTTTCTGCGCTATCTCGAACTGCAGCGCGAGCGCGGCCTCATGACCTTCGACGACCCGTCCCTGGCCGCCCAAGACTTTCTCGGCCTGCTGCTCGGCGACATCCAGGTCAGGCGTCTTCTCGGCCGGCTGCCGGCGCCGAGGAAAGCGCAAGTAGAGGCACGCGCCGCGCGCGCGGCAAAAAACTTCCTGCGCCTCTACGCCGCCTAAACGGCAATCTCACTGGCCCGCGGTCGGACGGAGAAACCGCGGTTTCGAGTTTGCTAAGACGGGCAGTAGGGACGAACCGCGTCGCCGGCCCTTGCGAGCTCCATGACGGGCCATGTTTTGCCGTCCTGGAAGTAGAAGCCGACCATCCCGTTCGGCAGCAGCTGCACGATGTTGCCGCCATAGCCCATCATCTGCGGGACGTTGACGTCGCAGCCGTCGAGTTCCAGGGCGAGATGCCAGAAGGACATGTGGTAGCTGTATCTGGCCCAGGCCGTCGACTTCCCCTGGCGATCCGTCCGATAGAGCGCGTCTTTCAGCTTGCCGGCGCTGAGCAGCTGTTGGTCCCGATGGCGGCCGCCGTTCTGCAGCAGCTTGGCGATCTTGGCGACCTCGTCCACGGTGACGAAGAGGCCCCAGGCCAGGATCGGTAGGCCCGCTACCGGGTCATCCTCTCGGGTGCGCTGGATCGGGGCGTGATCGATGCCGATCGGCCGCAGCACCTCGTCGGCCATCATGTCCCAGAGGTTCGCCTCTGGGCCCGCCCGGCTTTTCAGAAAGGCGTCCATCGCGGCGGCCAGGACAAAAGTATCGATGCTGCGATAGCGAAAGACCTGATCCGGCCCCCAGGGATAATTGCCGCTGAAAAAGGCCGCCCGGAGCTTCTTCCGCGCGGACGGTGCCTTGGCGAATTGCCAGAACAGGGCGACGTTGTCCTCGTCCCTGTCCTTCGACTCGGGATCGAGCGACCTGTCGCCGAGGCCGGTCGCCATGTTCAGGGCATCGCCAAAGCGCACGGCTTGCCACCCGTCGTGGGCGGCCGTGACTTCCAGATAGTCGGCAACCTTCAGGTCGAAGACCTCGTCGCCGTAGATTTGAGCCAAGCGCAACAGGCTCAAGAGAGCGCCCATGGTCTTGGTCACCGAAAACACGCCATGACGCATGTCCTGGCAGTAGGGATAGTCGCCGAAACTCGTCGCGCAGGGGCGCAGATAGATCACGTCGTCGACGACCAGCCCGCTCGCGGAGACATGGTTCGGCCCGTCCAGCTCATCGAGGAGCGCAAGCGCTTCGGCGCCGGGGCGGCTTTCCAGCTCCGCCCAGGGTCGCACCGGCAGGCGCCGCGCCAGTTCTCCATCGAATGCGCCGGTGACCTGTGCCGGGTTGTCGATCGTGTCGGGCAAGAAGCCCGCGTCCAATCGTCCCCAGGCCTGAAACCTGTTCCAGGGCGCGGCCTCCTGGACGATTTGGAACTGCACCTTCGAGACCCGCTCCTCGTCGAACAGGAACATGGCCAGGCCATTGTGCGATTCGTTGAAGGCCTGACCCGCCAGAACGAAGGGAAAGGAGGCCCGCGACAGGCCGTCGTCTGCCGCCTCGGACCAGACCCGACCCGGCGATAGAATGATGCTCCAGCCACTTTTCGTGCCGGTGCCATCGATGAGGCCGCGTTGGACCGGCACCAGATAGTCCCCATGACCGACGAATTGCAGGTCCACTTCGGGGAACCAGCGCTCCGACGGCCCAAGAGCATAGGTCATTTGCATCTTGGTTTCGGGGATCGACAGCGTGCCGGAAAAGACGTGCCGGGCGGCGCCGGCCGCGCCCACCGGCATGAAATTGGCGTTGTGGATGGGGCTCTCCGGCCGGTCGAGATCGGCCATCAGCGCGTCAGCGGACAGCTTGTCCCTGGTTTCGCCCGGCGGCGCCACCGTCTCGGCCGCCGGCGCCCCCGCGGGTTCCATCCAGGCCAGGAGCGCAAATGCCAAAGCGATGCCATGGACAGCTGAACGAAGCCGTCGGCCTTTTGCCACCTGAAGGGGCCGCTTTGTTTCTTCCACTCGAACCATCCAACGATCTCTATCAGATCGGTGCCCGGAATTGAAAGGGCCATGAGCGGAAGGCCAAGCACGGACCCTCGGCGTTCGGCCAGCCCGATTGGGCGGCCGCCTTGACGCTTTCACGAGGGGGGCGGGTCTGGATACTATCGAAAGGCGTGAATCGGCTGTCTGGTGTCAGCCGGCCGGAACGATTTCGCCCTTTCCTGGCAGGCCGAGCCGGGCGGCCAGCGCGGTGTTGGCCGGTGGCCTTTGGAGGGAGATTTGACCATGGCGGCCTCAACCACCCGCATTGTATCGGCGGATTCCCATGTGACCGAACCGGTAGACCTGTGGGAGACACGGATCGACCAGCGCTATCGCGACCGCGCGCCGCGCTATGCCTACGACGAGGCCAAGAAGAGCCTCAACTTCCTCATCGACGGGCAGGTGCCGCGTCAGGTCTCGGCCAACATCATGGCCGGCCAGCGGCCCGAAGACTACGCCGCATTCTTCGAGAAGGGCATCGAGGCCGCCCGCCCGGGCGGCTGGGACACGGCGGCGCGTCTCGCCGACATGGACCTGGACGGCATCCACGCCGCGGTCAACTACACCAGCCAGGGCTTCTCGCTGTTTCAGATCACCGAAGCCGGCTACCAGGAGGCCTGCTTTCGCACCTACAACGACTGGCTCTCCGAGTACTGCGCGGCGGCGCCCGGGCGCCTGTTCGGGATCGCCCTGATCTCCCTCTTCGATGTCGAGCAGGCCGTGGCCGAACTCCAGCGCTGCCACGACCTGGGGCTCTGTGGCGCGATGATCTGGGGCGCTCCGCCCGAGGCCTTGCCCTTCGTGTCCGACCACTACGAGCCCTTCTGGGCCGCGGCGGCGGCGCTCGCCATGCCGCTTTCGCTGCACATCGGTACCGGCGGCGACCGCGCCGCGCTCGCCAAGGCAAGCGACCCCGAGCCCTACTGGCGCAACATGGGCGCCCTGGTCGGGCTGCCCGCCGAGATCCAGCGTTCGCTGGTCGCGCTGATCTTTTCCGGCGTGATGCAGCGTCATCCCACGCTGAAATTCGTCTCGGCCGAATACGACATGGGCTGGATACCCTATTTCCTGCAGAACGCCGATGCCCTCTACAAGCGGTGGGCGCCGGTCGCCGGCTATCGTCTGGACCTGCGGCCCTCGGAATACTTCCACCGTCAGGTTCGTGCGACCTTCATCCGTGAACCGATTGGGCTGCGCATGGTGGCGGCCGGGTTGATCGATGCTGGCTGTGTGATGTGGTGCGACGACTATCCGCACGGCGCCTCGACCTGGCCGAAGTCGCGCGAGGTCATCGCCGAGACGATGGACGGTCTTTCCGCGACGGACCGACAGAAGATCACGCGCGACAACGTCACGGCGCTCTACGGGATCGATATTCAGCCCTAGAGCCCGCCACGGAAATCGCGGCCCCATACGGCCGGCAAGGAGCGACCATGAACTTCCCCTTCGAACTCCTGATCCACGGGGCCAACATCTTGTATCTCGCCGCCTTCATGGTGCGGGACATTCTGTGGCTGCGCATTCTCACGGTGGTCGCCTCCTTCTGTCTGGTGCCCTACTTCTATCTCCGCCCCGAGCCGCTCTTGACCCCGATCTATTGGAACCTGGCCTTCACCGCCTTGAATGTTTTCTGGATCATCCGAATTCTGCTGGAACGCCGCCCGGTGAAACTGAACGACGACGAGCAGCGCTTGTGCGAACTGGTGTTCCGGACCATGACCCCGCGCGAGATGCTCAAGATCCTGAAGCTGGCGACCTGGCACGAGGCCGATGCCAACGAGTGCTTCGTGCCGCGCGGGGAACCGTTGGACCGGCTGATGGTGATCTTTTCCGGCAAGGCCTGCGTTCAGGTCGATGGCCGCAACGTCACCGAGTTGCAACCGGGCCAGTTCATCGGCAGCATCAGTTACGTGACCGGCGAGACCGCGCCGGCCAATGTGGTATCGCTGGAGCCGACCCGCTATGTCTCCTGGTCCAAGCCGGCGCTCAAGACCTTCATGGACAAGAACCCGGACCTGCATTCGGCGCTCAAGACAACGCTCGCGATCGACCTTGCCGGATGGCTGAAGGCGACCTGGGCCCGCGGCGCCACTTGAAGGATCGAACGTCCGGTCAGGGCAGCGGCAGTTTGGCCATCCTGCCACCGTCGACCGTGAAGACCTGACCGGTCACGAAGCTGGCGTCGTCGCTGGCGAGCCAGGCGACCAGGGCCGCGACTTCCTCGGGCGATCCGGTGCGCCCGACCGGGTGAATGCGGCCGATCTCCCGGCGGAAGGCGACCGGGTCGGGCAGCGATTCGATGAAATCCATATTGAGATCGGTGTCGATCCAGCCCGGCGCCACGGCATTGCAGCGGATCCCGTCGGGGCCGTGATCGACGGCGACGGCCCGGGTCAGCCCGTGGAGCCCCGCCTTGGAGGCGCAATAGGCCGGGTGGCGCGGATTCGAGCCCAGCCCTTCGATGGAGCCGGTGTTGACGATGCTGCCACACCTGCCCCCGCCCCCTTGGCGCAGGTGCGGCACCGCGTGTTTGATCAGCAGGAAGGGCGCCCGCAGGTTGACCGCCATGGTACGCTCCCAGTCCTCGAGCGCCATCTCCTCGACCGTGCCTTCCAGCATCATGCCGGCATTGTTGACCAACACGTCGAGCCGCCCTGCCCGCTCGACAACCTCCTGAACGACAAGGGCCGGCGCCGCCGGGTCGGCCAGGTCGCAGACCACCGTCTCCAAGCCCTCCGCCGCACCGCGCTGGGCGGTGAAGACCCGGGCGCCCTCCGCCGCGAGCCGCCGGGCGCAGGCCAGCCCGATGCCGCTGCGGCCACCGGTGACCAACGCGACCTTGCCGGCCTGCCGGCCCGCTGTGTCCTCCCTCACGCGATCGGTCATGACACTGGTTTCCCCCCGTTCACCTCGACCAGGGAACCGCAGATGTAGCGGGCCTGATCGGAGGCCAGAAACAAGACCACATCGGCGATATCTTCGGGCTGGGCAATGCGGCCGAGCGGCACCGAGGCATCGAGTTTGGCGACCGCGCTGTCCGGATCGAGACCGCGAACGGCAAAACCGCTGCGCAGCATGGCCGTGTCCACCTCGTTGGGACAGACCGCGTTGACCCGGATGCCCTGGTGGGCATGGTCTCGCCCCAGGCACTGAGTCAGCGAGGCGACCGCCGCCTTGGTCAGGCAGTAGATCGGATGGTTGGGGCCGGGATGGACGCCCCAGCAGGAGGCGGTGTTGACGACCGCACCGCCGCCGCCCGCAGCCAGAATCGGGATCGCCGCCCGGCAGATGCGAAAGGGCGCCTCTACGTTGACCGCCATGGAGAGGTTGAAATCCTCGTCGCTGGCCTGGGTCACCGGCCCGCGCCGAATGATCCCGGCGTTGTTGATCACGATATCGAGGCCGCCCAGCGCCTCGGCCGCCCGCCCGGCCAGGCCGTCGCAATAGGCCGGATCGGTCAGATCGCCGGGCAGTGCCGCTTGACAGGTTAGACCCTCGGTCACGCGGTCGGCCGCCGCGACAAGGACGCCGGCCGCCGCCAGCCGTTGCAAGATCGCCCGCCCGATGCCGCCGGCCGCGCCGGTCACCAGCGCCTTGCGGCCGGAAAGTTCATACCTGTCCACAGCGTTCCCCTGCCCCTCCTACATCGCACTTTCGGTGCCTCGAAAATTCAGACCAGAAAGGCCGTCGGCGCAAGGCAAAGGTCACACCAGCGAAGTGTGAAAGACCTCACGCCGGCCCGGTCGCGATCCGGCCTATATCAGAATTCGACGCGAGGTCATCCATGGTCCGCATCGCGTGGTCGGCCAGAACCGGCACCTGCCGGGCGGCCCGACCCGAAGCTCTGCGATAGGAGGAAGCACCGATGGCGGTTCTGAAAAAAGGCTCGAAGGGCGACGAGGTGACAAAGCTGCAGGAGCAGTTGGTCAAGGCCGGCGTCAAGCCGAAGCCCAAGGTCGATGGCAAGTTCGGCAAGGGCACCGCCGAAGCGGTCAAGGCCTTTCAAACGATGAAGAAGCTGAAGCCCGATGGCGTCGCCGGAAAGAAGACCCTTGGCGCCCTTGGCGGCGGCGGCGGCCGGAACGCCGGTGGCAAGGCTGGCGGCGGCTCCAAGGCGGGCGGCTCCAAGGCGGGCGGTGCCAAGTCTGGTGGTGGTGACGGCGGTGGCAAGGGCGGCGTGAAACTGCCCAAGGGCGCGCTTCAGAAACTGAACGACATCAAAAAACAGCTCCACGCCCATCAGGGAGACTGCAAGGCGGCGGCCGGCAGCATCGCCAAGGCGCAGAAGGAGTTTCAGAAGCAGGCCGGCATGCCCGAACCGGAAAAGACCAAGCACATGAGGCCGATCATGGCGCTCTTCGCCAAGACCGAAAAGAGCCAGAAGAACCTGGCGGCGACCCTGCTAAAAACCAGTGGCCTGACGAGCGAGCTGGGAAAATCGGGCGACAAGGGCGCCAAGAAACTGGTCGAGCTGGCCCAGAACATGGATGGCGCCGCGAAAAAGTATGTCGCCCACAGCAAATCGACCGGCAAAAGGGGCGAGGAATTCCTGAAGCGGCTGGCCAAGGATCAGATGATGTCGACGCACAACATCGGTGGCCGCTTCACCGAGATCTACCTGGACTCCACGCCAGGCAGAAAGTTTATCAACGCCTGGACTGGCCTTTATGACATCGCCAAGAAGGCGGCCTAGGGAAGTGTGACGTGGCTCACGCCTATGCCTGCCGACCCGCGTTACAATCTCAATGGGTCGGCCGGGGCCCTCGACGAGAGATTGGATGGGTCCTGCTTCCGATTCTCCGGCCCGGTCGGAACACTTGAGATAACCCGAAACCAAAGATGGGAGGCCCAAGATGGCAGCCGCGAAAGGCAAGGAGATCAAGGTCAAAGCCAAGTTGGAGGTGTGGGAGCTCTGCCCGGCCAAGACCCTGAAGATCATTCAGGGCAAAGAGTACAAACTGAAGTTCAAGCCGGTCGAGATTGCCGGCAGCCTCGATCTTGCGAACGAGGACTATAAAGATTTGACGCCGGCAAACTTCCCAGACTTCTTCAAGAACACCATGCGCCGGGAACTGGCGATCTTTCACGTTCGTGCGGAACAGGAGCTGGCAAAGGTCGATAAGGCCAAGAACGACCGGGACAAGGCCAAGTGCAAGCAAAACCTGAAGCAGGTTCTCGAGAACACGGCCAAGGACATTCACAAGGCGGCGCCGAAGATCTTCAAGGAGATGCAGGATAGCGCCGGCAAGGCGACTAAAAGCGCCGAGCTGCCAAAGGACGCCGGCAAGAACCTGAAGGGCGTCGAGAAATCCATCGCCGGGATGCAAGACGACACCAAGACCCTGGCCGAGGCCGCCGTCGAGGCGCAGCGCGCGCTCAGCGAACAGCCGGTCATGACCAAGCAGGAAAAGGCCAAGCACCTGAAGCCGATCGTCGATTTGATCATGGCGGTCGAAAAGAGCCAGAAAGACCTGCTGGCCGATCTGCAAAAGTCCGCCGATCTGACCCGCGACATCGACCAGAAGTCGGCCGACAGCCAGGCCAAGAAGCTGCTCAAACTGGGCAAGGTCATGGACGGGGCGGCGAAGAAGTTCAGCGCCCACGCCAGATCGACCAAGAAGGACTCCGCGGGTCTCGTATCGCGACTGGCGGCCCGCGAGTTCGACTCGCCCGACGCCGTGCGCGCCGCGGTCGCCAAGCTCTACAAGCCGCCCAGCCTGGCGCAGCTCGAGGAGGCCTACGGCGATTTCGCGGATGACGCCAAAAAGATCAAGAAGGCCGCCTGACCGGGACGCTGGCTAGCGCGGTCGCCGTGTCAATTGCCAACATCACCGCCCAGCGTCACCGCGCGGCAGGGGCGAATAGTCCGTCGGCGCGAGCACCGTCGCCGTCGTCGTTTCGTAGGGCGCGCCATCGGTCCAGCCTGCCTTCTCGGCCAGCCATGTCTCGTGCGCGATGAACTTCGGCCAGATCGCCTCGCGGGCCTCTGCACTCTCGAACCCGAGCAGATAAACGAAGGTTTTGCCGTCCGGCTCGAGCGGTTCCCAAAACCCGACCGTGCGGATCCCGACCTCGTGAAACAGCGGGACGATGACGTCGCGGAACAGGCGGTGGCAGTCCGCCATACGCCCCGGCTTGATGACATATTGCCTCAGTTCGTGGATCATGCGCGCGGATCCTTTGTCGTTTGAATGGCGTTCTATCCACTGGGGGCATCAAGTCATGCAGTACCGTAAGCTCGGGTCAAGCGATCTCCAGGTCTCCGAGGTCTGTCTCGGCACCATGACTTGGGGCGAGCAGAACAGCGAGGCCGAGGCCCACGAACAGCTCGACTACGCCTTCGACCAAGGCGTGAACTGCATGGACAGCGGCGAAATGTATGCGGTACCGACGCGTCCCGAGACCCAGGGGCGAACCGAGGAAATCATCGGCACCTGGCTGCAGCGCCAAGCGCGGGACAGGGTCTTGATTTTCGGCAAGGTCACGGGCCCGTCGCCCAAGACCTGGATTCCGCCGAACCGCGTGCCGCCGCAGCCGGCCGCCGTGACCCGCATGGACAAGGCGTCGATCCGCGGCGCCATCGAAACCTCCCTGCGGCGCTATCGAACCGACTACATCGATCTTGTCGAACTGCATTGGCCGGAGCGTTACGTCGGAACCATGTTCGGCGCCTACCGCTACGACCGTTCGCGCGAGCAGGATGACGTGATTTCATTCCAAGAGCAGGTCGCCACCCTCCAAACGCTTATCGACGAGGGAAAGGTTCGCGCCTGGGGGCTTTCGAACGAAACGACCTATGGGCTCTGCAAGTTTCACGAGACGGCACGGGCAATGGGCGCACCACTGCCAGCGTCACTGCAGAACGATTTCTCGCTCACCGACCGCTCCTTCGAACCGGAGCTCGCCGAAGCCTGCGCCCCGCGCCACCTCAACATCGGATTTCTCGTCTATGGCGCGCTCTGCGGCGGCACGCTGACGGGCAAGTACCTGGACGGGAATCCGCCCCGCGCCCGCCACACGACCTGGCCGACCTTCCAGCCGCGCTATCACTCCGAGACCACCAGATGGGCGGCGGGTGCCTACGCCGCCATCGCCGAACGCCACGGCTTGACCCCGACGGAACTGGCGCTTGGCTGGGTCTATTCCCGGGAGTACGTCACCTCGACGATTATCGGGGCCACGACAATGACCCAACTGAAGGCCTGCCTCGGCGCCAGGCACGTGAAAATCCCCGAGCCGGCGCTCGAAGAGATCGAGCAGCAGCATATGCGCTGCCCCAACCCCAACAAGGCCGCCCGCGCCATCAGCCCCGGCTTCATCAAGGATGTCCGTCAGGGCCTGTAGTCTTCGGTCATTGGGGCGGAATCAAGCGCTGGCCGCCGCCTCGTCCTGCGGCCGATAGATGACCACCAGCGCCTTTGCCTCGCCCTCCAGGGATCGGCCGCGGTGCGGCAGCGCCGAATCGAAGTAGATACAATCGCCCGGCACCAGAACGAGGGTTTTGTCGGCGATCGCGAACTCGACCGAACCCTTGAGGACGAAGAGCATTTCTTCGCCCTGGTGCTCGAAGAAAACGTCGCCTTCGATCCGCGCGGGAAAGGTAAAGACGAAGGGTTCCATCGCCTTGTTCTGCATCTTGTGGGCAACGCTCGCGTAGTCGTAGCCGAACGACGACCCGCCCCTGATCGCCTGGCGCCTTTCGCCGGCGCGCACGATGGAGACACGGCCATCGAAACCTTCAGTCGCCTCGTCCTTTTGAAAGAAGTAGGCGATGTCGGCGTCAAGCGCGCCAGAGATGCGCGACAGCGTTGCGATCGGCGGCAGCTTCTTGCCGTTCTCGATCTTCGACAGGTAGCCCTTGGTCAAGCCGGTTCGCGCCGCCAGCGCTTCGAGAGTGGCGCCGCGGCTCTTGCGCAGTCCGCGCAAACGAGGCCCGATTTGCTCTTCGGGTGCCATCACCGACCCACCGGCTCAGTGATCGTGGGCAGCCTCCCCTTGTTGGCCTGCCAGGCGGCGCCGTACTCGATCACCCCGGCGGTATCCTCGGCCGCCGCCGCGCCAAAGAGCCGGCCGATCAGATGCAGGCTCAGGTCGATGGCCAGCGACACCCCACCGCCTGTCATGACGGCGCCGCAATCGACCACCAGAGCCTCGACCGGGCTGACCTTTGGGTGCTTGCGGCCGAGGATCCGGAGCGGCGCTTCCTCGTCTCCGATCCCCTGGCGCCGGGTCGTGGCCGCCCTGCCGTCCAGCAGGTCCGTGGCGGCCAGGATCAAAGCGCCGGTGCAGACCGAAGCGATCAGCGCTTGCTCGGACCGTCGCTTGATGAAGGCCAGGACCGCGGGCTTTTCGCGCTCGGCGGGCCAGCCGGGGCCGCCGCAGACGATCAAGGCATCGGCGTCAGGGCAATCGGCGAAACCGTGGTCCGGCAACATGCGCAGGCCGCCGGACAGCTCGATGACTTGATCCGCTTCGGCGACGGTGAAGAATGTCAGCCTGGGCACCACCCGCCTGGCCATCGAGAAGACGCCGAAGGTGCCGCCGATATCTATCGGCTCGACCCCATCGTAGACGAAGATCGCTATTCGCCCGGACGCCGGGCGGGGTCTGGCTTCGAGTGATCCTGTCATGCCTTCGGCCTCGGTTGCTGGTTCATGCGTCGCGATCCAATGTTGCCTTTTGGGAAACTTTTTGTCAAGTCAGCGTAGAGAGGGCGCGTGCAAATCTCTAAGCTTCTGACTGAAATCGAACTCCTTTGGACCAGTTCGTTTTGAACACCCTCCTTGTGTTCTTGTCATTGCCGGGCTTGACGTAGCCCGCCCCGGGGGGCGAACCGGGGGCAATCCAGGGATTGCACGGTCTGCGCCATTCCTGGACCCTCGGGTCAAGCCCGAGGGTGGCAACAAGCAAATGGGTCATTCCTGTCGGCACTTGAAATCACTCAAGAATCTTGCGTCGGACTCTAAGGAAAAAGAAGATTGCCGTTGACTGCGAAGCACCAATTCCACTAGCATTGTTTCCCAACAGGACACGATGTTTCCCAATGGCGGCAACGGAAGGGCGGAACCATGACAGCGAAAATGGCCAGGACGGATAAGAAGCCGTCGAAGATTGCCCCGACCATCGGCGGTTCGACCTATGTCGATCCGGCGGCGATGGACTGGCGCCCGAGCCAGTTCGAGGGCATCTCCATCAAGGTGCTTTACGAGAACAAGCAGGAGGGAGAAATGACCTGCCTGCTGAAATGGCAGCCCGGTGCCACTCTGCCCTTCCACAAGCACCCCGAGATCGAGCAGTCCTTCGTGCTCGAGGGTTCGTTCTACGATCACGATGGTATCTGTCGGGCCGGCGAGTATGTCTGGCGCAAGCCGGGCTCGTTCCACGAGACCCACTCCGACGAAGGCGCCGTGCTGCTGGCCATCTACCGCAAGCCGAACATCTTCAAGAACACCGCCGGCTTCTACGACGACCCGGCGCAACAGGGCTTCGAGGCGGACTAGCGTGGTGGAACTGCGATAGGCCCAGGGTCGGCGACAAACCGGCGATCTTCGGCACGGCCGGCTTCGGTTGCGGTTGGGCGGAAAGGGCCCGAGGATGGCGCCATGATCATCTCGGACATTCGCACCAGTCTTCATTCCATCCCCTTTGCCGATCCGCCGAAAACCGGGTTCCTGGCGCTCGAAAACATCGATCTTCTGGTGGTCGAGGTCGAAACCGCCTCGGGGGTCATCGGCACCGGTCATCTGCATCCACTGGCCGGCGGGCTGCGCACGCTGGAAATGTGCATCCATGAAATGCTGAAACCCCTGTTGATCGGGCAGGATGCGCGCGCGGTCGAGGCGCTGTGGCAGCGCATGTGGCAGGCAACCTTCATTCAAGGCCGGATGGGGATCACGGTCATGGCCATGTCGGCCCTGGACATCGCCCTTTGGGACGCGGTCGGGCGCGCCCAGGGCAAGCCGCTCTGGCAGATCTGGGGCGGGCGGCCCGACCCCTTGCCGGTCTATGGCTCCGGGTGCTTTCGGGGGCTGGGCCACGACGGGATGATCGAGAAGGCCGAGAAGTTCGTGGCGCAGGGCTTTTCGGCCATCAAGATGCAGGTGGCGCACTGCTTTACCCACGACGAAGACATCGCCAACGTCCGCGATATGCGCGACGCGCTCGGCGGCGACATCGAGATCATGGTCGACGTCAATCAGGGCTGGTCGGTGGAGGAGGCGATTTCAGTCGGTCGGCAGCTCGACGGGCTTGGCATTGCCTGGCTGGAAGAGCCGGTGATGGCCGACGATTTCGAAGGCTACCACAGAATCGCCGAGGCAATCGGGACGCCCGTGGTCGGCGGCGAGAACCTCTTCACCCATCACGACTTCAAGCCGTTTTTCGCCAGCGGCAAGATCCCGATCCTGCAGCCGGACATCATGCGCGGCGGCTACAGCGAACTGCGGGTCATCGCCGATCTGGCCGCCCGGTCGGGCCTGACGATTGCGCCGCACCTTTTCCCGGAGCTGAGCGCCCACCTGAACGCCTCTATCGCGAACCCCTCCTGGCTGGAAGACATGGGCTGGTACGCTCACCTGTGGGTCGAGCCGGTCGTGCCGGATAGGGGTCTGATCGTGCCGCCCGACCGCCCCGGTCACGGCATGGATTTCAAACCGGCGCTGCTGGCCGACCACCCCTATCGCGGCTGACCGATATTGAAGCGGGGTGAAGTGGCCAAACTGTCGCCGAGCGCGTAATCTCGGCGGCGGAAGGTTTTGTAGGAGAGACAAGCTTGAAACAGATCACGAGGATCAACCACGTCGGCCTGAGAGTCCGCGATCTGGAGGTCACTCGGGCCTTCTACGATAAATTGGGCTTTGAATTCATCGTCGGGCCCATCGGACCGGAGCCCGTTGCCATCATGGAGCATCCATCGGGCGTCAATATCAACTTCATCCTCAACGCGTCGTCCGATGCGTCCGATGTCAACCTGCTGATGGACGTCACGGCCAAACACACGGGCTACACCCATATGGCGCTGGAGATCACCGATGTCGAGGCGGTCAGGCAGCAGCTATCCGACCATGGAATCGCGATCACCGAGACCGTGGAGATGCCCGACGGCATGGTGCTGATGTTTGTGCGCGACCCCGACGGCAACGTCATCGAGTTTCATAAAACGCCCTGACCGACGGCACTTTGAGCCCGCCCCTGACCCGGCCCTGACCCGCCGCGCCGGACCGCGTCCCGCCCGCGATGCCGCAATGTCGGTTTTGCGGTGCTCACCCGAAGATCTACCACTCGACATCGAGACCCTCGACGTCGGCGATGAGACCGACGCTTTCAATCGCCGCCTTCGCATGGGCCTCGTCGCCAGCGCCGGTATCGCCGGCGACCGCGACCGCGCCGAGGATGGCGCCGCTTTCGTCGCGCACAAGAACGCCACCGAGCGCCCCCCAAAGAGGCAAGCCCACCCTGCTCTGGGCAACCCGCGATGCGCTCTCGAACCAGGTCGGTTTCTTCAAGGCCAAGTCCATGATGGCCCGGGTGGGCATGCCGATCACCACGCTCGACTTCGCCTTGGATTCCGCGATGTCCAACAACAACGGCGGTGCACCGGGCTCTCTGGTCAGGTTCAGGGCGTATCCGCTGGCATCGACCACCGCCGCGGCAAGAAGGATAGAAGGGTGGATTCGGGGCCCGGCAAGCGCGTGGTCCACAATCGAGCGAACTTGGTCCAGGGTCAAAGTCATCGTGGGGGATTCCTTGCTGGCGATTGGGGCCGATCTCTCAACCGAGCGGTCACGATGTTTTAGTGTGACCTGCGGCCGAACAGGCTGTGTCTTTCAAAAAAATCAGCCAGGCCATCAAACGACCCGTTCCGCGCCGTAGTAGACCTCTTCAATGTTCAGCAGGACGGCGCTCTTGCCCGGGTAGTTGGGGCTCAACCAACTTTTCATATCGTCGAACACCGGGCCGCTGGGGTGGTGTTCTATGGTCCCCTTGACCTGATAAGCCTCTCGCTCCGGCGCTAGGTAGAGCAATGACGCCTTGCCGCCAGACTCGATATTCTCCAGGGTTTTGTGCATCGCGTTGTTCGCGATGACGAAGGTCTCGTCATTGACCAGCTCGGCGCAGAGTATCCAGATAGCGTTGGGCACTCCATCGCTGTCGGACGTGGTGAGAACCATCCGCTTCTCGCGCTTGAGCCAGGCTTGATGGGCTTCCGGGGTAAGGCTCGGCATGGCTAATCCAATACTGTTGTGGCGTTCAATGGAGAGGCCGAAGACGTGCCGGCCGCATCACCGGGCATCGGTGATACTGCCGAGCTCTTCCAGAAGAAAGCGTTCGGCCCTGTTCTCGGCCAGGTCGTACTTCCAGCGCTCGCCCTGGAGGGCGAAGGTCTTGGCATAGAGGTGAAGGTGCAACAGCGGCCGACCGTCCAGGGCATTCACCTCGTGAACACCGTCCGGCTGCATGGCGATGGCTTGGCCCGGCGCCACAATGAGCTCGCCCTTCTTGACCAAGGGGCCATTGCCTGGATCATCCGCGTCTCGCCGCAGGTAAAGCTGGTGACGTTCGCGGCCCTGAACCGCCGCTATTATGGCCCATGAATCGCCATGATCGTGGGGTGCGTAGTACTGGTGTGGCGCCCCCGAATTGACATAGAGGGCATGACTGCCGTCCTCATTCGCGTGAATGAGGTAGGACCGCTCCATGGCATCGTCCTCGGGAAGCGGAAAATTCGCGAAGGTGAAGAGATCCGCCCGCGCGGCCAGCGCGATCAGCCGGGCCTTGCCCCTGTCCAAATTCTGGACGGTGGGACCCGGCTCCAAGATGCCCCGTATGTCGCCGATGGCATCCGAGACGATTCGATTTCGCTCGTCGTTCTGGCTCATACAACCGCCCTCCGATGGAACCTTCGTGATCCGGCACAGTAGTCCGCATGGCCAATGCTAATGACAGGATCGGGTCAATGGCAATACGACGCCAAACCAATGATCGCAAGGCGCGGCACTGCCCAAATGCGAGTCCCGTCCTGGCTTGATCCGGCTGTCGTAGAGCGCCCGCCGCGACTGCGCGATCGACTTGGGCAATGGAGGATCTGGCCGATCTCGACTGCTCCAGGGTCAACCTTTCCGGCGCGGCTCAACAGACCCACCGGACGATCGCGGCATCCAAACCAAGCGCGCCCTGGCCATCCGGCAGCACCAGGAAGGGGTTGATGTCGAGACTTTCGATGGCCGCGCCGTGGGAGGCGGCGAAATGCGACAGCGCGACCAGGGCGCCGACAAGAGCCTCCTGGTCGGCCGGCGGGCGCCCGCGGGCGCCGTCCAACAGGGCGCGCCCCTTGAGCTCGGCGATCATGGCGCGGGCCTCCGCGGGGCCGAAGGGGGCATGGCGCAGCGCCACGTCGCCCAGGACCTCGACCAGGATGCCGCCAAGACCCAGCATCACCATCGGCCCGAAGACCGGGTCGCGCTGTACCCCCAGGATGGTCTCGATACCGCCCGGCGGCGCCTGGGGCGACAGCAGCAGGCCCTCGATGCGGGCGCCGGGCGCGGCAACACGAACCGTCTCCAGGATTTCGGTCCAGGCCTGGCGCAGGCCCGCCTCGTGGGCAATGCCCAGGCGCACGCCACCGGCCTCGGTCTTGTGCAGGATGTCGGGCGAGGCAATTTTCATGACCAGCGGCCAGCCGAGTTCCTCGGCGGCCGCGACCGCCTCGTCGGGGCCCGTCACCAGGCGGTCCTCGACCATGGCGATGCCGGCGGCGGCGAGGATCTGCTTGGCCTGCTGTTCGCCCAGCGCGCCGGCGGGCAGTGGCGGACCTTCGAAACCAGGGGCCTCGCCCGGGTCCCGGGGCACGGCAAAGCGCCGCGCAAACCAGCGCAGCGCGGCGACCGCGCGCACCGCCCGGGTCGGGTCCTCGAAGACCAGACAGCCCGCCGCCTCGTAACGCGCGACGACCTCCGGCGGCCCGACCATGCAGCTGACCAGGACCCGGTCGGGAAACTCGGCGCGGGCCTTGGCGAAGGCCTCCAGGGTCGGCTCCAGGGAGCCCGGCGCGGCCGCCCCCGAGGTCAAAAAGGCGATCACCGCGGCATAGCCGCCCTCGGCCAGCATGGCCTCCAGGCAGGCGGCAAAGAGGCCCTTGTCGTTATAGAAATGCCCGGTGAAATCGACTGGATTGCGCGCCACGGCAAAGGGCAGGCGTTCCTTGATTCGCGCCTCGGCGTCTTTCGGCATGGGCGCGACGGCAAGCCCGAAGTCGGCCGCCGCGTCGGCCATCTGGGCGCCGACACCGCCGGAAATAGTGGTCAGCCCGAGACCGTCATGGGCCGGAAAAACCCCGCCGGCCGCGGCGTAGGCGACGTCCAGCAGTTCGCCGGTGTCGCGGGCGCGGTAGGCGCCGTACTGGCGCAGCACGGCGTCATAGACCCGGTCCGACCCAGCCAGGGAGGCGGTGTGGGAGGCCACCGCGGCGGCTCCGATCTCGGAGGTGCCGACCTTCATGAAGACCACCGCCTTGCCCAGGGCGCGAGCCCGGTCGAGCGCCGCCAGCAGGCGGCCGGGATCGGTGATGCCCTCGGCATAGGCCATGACCACCTTGATCCGCGGGTCCTCGATCAGCCAGGCCAGGGCCTCGGGCATGGCCAGGTCGCATTCGTTGCCGGTGGTGATCCAGCTGCGCAGCTTGAGGCCGCGGTTGCGCGCCAACACCGAGACATGACTGCCGTAGGCGCCGCTCTGGCTCGCCAGGCCGACCACGCCAGGCTCGGGGAAGCCGTCCTCCAGGGTCGCGGTGAAGGTCGCGAAGAAGCCGAGCTCGGAATCATAGGAGCCCAGACAGTTGGGCCCCATGATGCGCAAGCCGCCGCCGCGGGCGATGGCGGCGAGGTCCGCCTGAACCGCCGCCCCCTCGGCGCCGACCTCGGCAAAGCCGGCGGAGAAGATGATCGCGCCGCCGACCCCCTTGTCGGCGCAGGCCTGCACGGCCGCCGGCACCAACGGCGCCGGCAGGGCGATGATCGCCGCGTCGACCGCCTCGGGCAGGTCCGCGATGCCGGAATAGCTGGCGATCCCCTGCACCGTCTCGCGCTTGGGGTTGACCGGATAGACCGGCCCGGCGAAGCCGGCGCGCCTGAGGTAGCTGAGCGGGCGCCCGCCAATCCGTCCCGGATCGTCCGAGGCGCCGACCACGGCGACCGAGCGCGGCCGCAGCATGCGGTCCAGCGCGGTCCTTGGCACGGGCGTGACGTCCTCTGCCATCGGCCCGTCCTTCAAAGACCTGTCTCGCGGGCGGCCTTGATCATGTTGCGGGCGATGACGATCTGCTGGATCTGGCTGGTGCCCTCGTAGATCCGAAACAGCCGGGCGTCGCGGTAGAAGCGCTCGATGCCATAGTCGGCGATGTAGCCGGCGCCGCCGAAGATCTGCACCGCCTTGTCGGCGACCCGCCCGACCATCTCGGAGGCGAAGTACTTGCAGCAGGCCGCCTCGGTGACCACGTCCCGGTCGGCGTCCTTGCGCCGGGCGGTCTCCTCGACCATGCAGCGGGCGGCATAGGCCTCGGCCTTGCAGTCCGCCAGCATGGCCTGGACCAACTGGAACTCGGCGACCGGCTGGCCGAACTGTTCGCGCTCCAGGGCGTACTTCAGGGCCTCGTCGATCAGCCGCTCAGCCATGCCGACGCAGGCCGCGGCGATGTGAATGCGGCCACGATCGAGAATCCGCATGGCGGTCTTGAAGCCGGTTCCCTCCTGCTCGCCGAGCAGCGCCTCGCCGGGCACGAAGCAGTCCTCGAGGATGACGTCGGCGACATGGGCACCCTGCTGGCCCATCTTCTTGTAGGGCGGCGCGATGCCGAGGCCCGGCGTGCCGGCCTCGACCAGAAAGGCCGAGATGCCGCCGGCCTTGGGGTTGTTCGGGTCGGTCCGGGCGAAGACCGTGATGAGCCCGGCCTCGGGCGAATTGGTGATGAACCGCTTGGTGCCGTTCAGGACATAGCCGTTGCCCTCGCGCCGGGCCGAGGTCTTGAGCGAGACCGCGTCCGACCCCGAGCCCGGCTCGGTCAGGGCAAAGGACCCGATGATTTCGCCCGAGGCGAGACGCGGCAGGTACTTGTGCTTCTGGTCTTCAGTGCCGCCCAGCAGCAGCGCCCGAGACCCGATACCGTTGTTGGTTCCGACCAGGGAGCGAAAGGCCGGCGAGGCCCGGGTCATGATGAATTCGACCTGGGCCTCCTCCCACTCGCCAAGCCCGAGGCCGCCATATTCCTCCGGGATGGAAAGGCCGAAGAGCCCCATCTCTCGCATTTCCTGGGCCAGGCTTTCCGGCACCGCGTCGTCGGCCGCGACCTGCGCCTCCAAGGGGATCAGACGCTCGCGGGTGAAGCGGTCGACGGTCTCCAGGAGCTGTTTGAAGGTATCGGCGTCGAGCAAGGCGGCAACTCCCCTGGTGTCTGGCCGCGCACTTTAGACAGCGGCGCCACTAGAGACCAGACCTTGCTGGCGAAGCGCGGGCTGCTAAGCTGACACCACGGCAAAGGGAGAGAGACGACACATGGCAATCAAAGGATTTCAGGCCCTCATGGCCGAGGCTAACGCGGTCATTCCGGCCATTTCGCAGGACGAGGCCCGCGCCCTGCATGACAGCGGCGAGGCGGTCTTCGTCGACGTGCGCGAGCAGAACGAGATCCAGCAGGCGCGTATTCCCGGATCGGCCGCCGCGCCGCGCGGCTTTCTCGAGTTCATCGCCGACCCGGGCGCGCCCAATCACAATCCCGCCCTCTCCTCGGGCAAGAAGCTGGTGATCTACTGCGGCAGCGGCGGCCGCTCGCTATTCGCGGCCAAGACCCTGCACGACATGGGCTACGAGGACCTGGCCAACCTGACCGGCGGCATCCAGGGCTGGTCCCAAGGCGGCGGTCCCATCGAGCAGTAGGTTCCTCGAAGCAGCAGGCAGAACGATTAAGAGGGACGGTCGGCGAAGGCCTGGCGGATTACGTCGGTCATGGACTTGACCGCGCCAGTCGACAGGTCGCCGCCGCGCCGCAGCACGATGGTGGAGCCGGGCAGATTGACGAAGCCCTCTTCCGGGGTCAGCAGGCGGGCGCCCGCGGGCACCGTGCTGGCGCCCATTACGGCGACCGCCAGCCCGGCGGACAGCGCGGCCTGGAGCCCGGCGGTGCTGGCCGAGGAGTAGGCGATACGATAGGGCTTGCCGCGGTCTTCCAGCATCTTGAGCGCCCAATCGCGCCACCAGCAGCCCTGGTCGAACAGCGCCACCGGCAGCGGCTCCTGCTCGTGAACCAGATGCCGCGCCGAGGTCGCCCAGACGGTGGGGTCGTGGCCGAGGACCTCGCCCTCCGCCCGCCCCTGATCGACCAGCAGCACCGCCAGGTCGAGGTCGCCGCGATCGAAGGCCGCGCCCAGGGCCAGGCTCTGTCCGCAGGTGACCGTGACCTCCACCGCCGGATGGGTCTCCGCGAAACGCCCTAGAATCTCGGGCAGGATCGAGGCGCTATACTCCTCGGGAACACCGATCCGCACCGCGCCCTCGACCCGCTCGCCGCGCAGGTCCGAGAGGGTCTCTTCCAGCAGGGCGAGAACCCGTCGGGCGTTCAGCAACAGGGTCTCGCCGCAGGGCGTCAGCGCGACGCCCCGGGCCTCGCGGACGAAGAGCGGGTGGCCGACCAGGCTTTCCAGCCGCTTTACCTGCATCGAGACGGCGGATTGGGTCTTGTGCAGGCTCTGTGCCGCGCGGGTGAAACTGCCCGCGTCGCTGATCGCGACGAAGCTGCGCAGGAGTTCGCTGTCCAGGGGAAGGTTCATTTTTCTATACATCAATAAATTTGATCTATCATATCATAACTATTCGTTGGTTTCATGTCTAGCCATCCCCTAGGTTCGTCTTGGCCCCTTAATCCTAGAATCACGCCATGCCAGGGATCGCATCATGACCGCCTTGCCGCCGACCCGTCCTCTCCCACGCCGCGCCACGGCCAAGCTCTGGGGTCCGGGCCTCGTCTTGCTGCTGGTCATCGCCGGCGCCCTCCTCTGGCCGGATCAGGCCGAGGACAGCGCCCTGTTCGTCGTCGAAAACCTGGTCACCATCGCACCGATCATCGCCTTCGCCGTGGTCCTGGCGGCGTCGATCCGCGCCAGCGGTGCCGATGGCCAGTTGGCCAGGGTTTTCACCGGGCGCCCGGGCCGGATGATCCTGCTGGCCTCGGCCTTTGGCGCCATCACCCCGGTCTGCGGCCTCGGCGTGCTGCCGATCATCGCCGGCCTGCTCGGCGCCGGCGTGCCCCTGGCCCCGATCATGGCCTTCTGGCTCTCCTCGCCGATCACCGATCCCTCGATGCTGACCATCACGGCGGCCACCCTTGGCCTCGACTTCGCCGTCGGCAAGACCCTGGTGGCCTTCGGCATCGGCCTGATCAGCGGCAGCCTGACCCACCTGGTGGTCGGCCTGGGCGCCTTCCCCTTGATCGTGAAGGCCGGCGCCGCGGATCAACCGGCCTGCGGCGGCGCCACGGAATCGCTTCAGTGGGCCTTCTGGCGCGATCGCCGGCGGCGCCGGAATTTCCTGTCCGACCTGGCCACCAATGGCCTCATGATCACCAAGTGGCTGGTCCTGGCCTTCGCCCTGGAGAGCCTGGTGCGGCGCTACTTCCCGGCCGAGTTGGTCGCCGGTTATGTCGGGGCCGACAGCAGTTGGGCGATTCCGCTGGCCGTCCTGATCGGCACGCCGATCTATCTCGACGGCTACGCCGCCCTGCCCTTCGTGCGCAGCCTGATCGAGCTTGGCATGACACCGGGCGCCGCCATGGCCTTTCTGGTGTCGGGCGGCATCACCTCGCTCTATGCCTCGGTCGCGGTCTTCGCCCTGGTGCGCTGGCAAATCTTCGCCTGGTACCTGGTCCTGGCCGTGGTGACGGCGGTCCTCGGCGGCTATGGCTACGAGCTCTACGTCACCTTCGCGCGCTGAAGAGGTTGTTCGCAGCGCAGGGCAAAGGAAGCCGGCGACAGGCGCCGGCTTCCCGCGCGTTGCAACGGTGACGGGCAGTCTATGTCCAGTGCCAGTCCTGCACGTTCCAAGTCATGTCGGTGACATACTGGTTCGGCTTGACGCCCACCAGGTCCTTGTTCTTCAGCAGGCCGCCGAAGACCCCGCCCTGGGGCGCGAAGGGCACTTCTTCGAGCAGGATCTCCTGAATCTTGGCGTAGGTCACCTGACGCTCTTTTTGCGTCGCTTGAATGGCGCCCAGCTCGAGCAGTCTGTCGACCTCGGCGTTCTCGTACTGCACGTAGTTCGAGCCCGCGCCGTGTTTGGCGGGAATGAGTTTCGAATGGCAGCGCGCCGAGTAGTCCGGGTCCATGCCGACGGTCGGCGCCCAGGCGACCAGCAGGGTGTCGAACTTCGACTGGGTCGTGTAGTCGCCCCAGACCACCGATCCGGGCATGTTCTTGATCTCCATCTCGACGCCGATCTTTTTCCAGGTCTGCTGGAACATGGCCTGGCAGCCCTGCCGCGCGTTGTTTCCGGCGGTCGTCGACATGGTGAACTTCATCTGGTGGCCGTCCTTGGCACGAATGCCGTCGGCCCCGACCGCCCAGCCGGCCTCGTCCAGCATCTTGGCGGCAAGCTCGAGGTTCGGCGTCTCGTCCTTCAGGTTGGCGTTATAGGCCCAGTGGCTTTGGTGCAGATAAGAAAGGGTCCGCCGCCACTTGCCGAAGTACATGTCGTCGAGCGATTTTTGCATTTCCGATGCGATGTAGAGCGCCTTGCGCACCTTCGGATCGGAGAACTGCGGCTTGCCGCAGTTGAAGTAGATGAACTGCACCCAGGGCAAGGGCAGCTCGATGAAACTGCGGTCCGGCAGGGCCGCCGCTTCGTCCCAACGATCGTAGGGCAGGCTGGTCACCATGTAATCGACTTCGCCGGTCTTGGCCTGACCATAGAGCACCATCTGGTCCGGCACCGTCTTCATGATAATGCTCTTGGTCTTGGCCGGGCCGCGGTGATAGTCGTCGTTGCGTTCGAAGACGATATGACTGCCGGCGGTGCGGCTCTTGAACTTGAAGGGTCCGGTCCCGATCGGCGCGGCGTTGAAGTTCGAGGTATTGATGTCGGCTTCGTCCTTCAAAACGTGCCGCGGGACGATATGCATTTCCTGCCAGGCCCAGAGGAAGGGCGTGTAGGGCTTCGTGAGCGCGATCTCGACGCTGTGCTCGTCAATGACCGTCAAGGATTCGATAAGGTCGAAGCCCGAGCGCGAGCGCACCGCGACATTCGGATTCATGATGGTCTGATAGGTGAAATCGACGTCCAGGGCGGTGAAGGGCTGGCCGTCGCTCCAGCGGACATCCTTCTTGAGATTGATCTTCCAGGTCCTGCCGTCCCGGGAGACCCCGCCGTTGGCTTCGGTCGGGATTTCCGCCGCCAGATTAGGGGCGAACTGACCCGTCTCGTCCATGTCCCAGAGCGCATCGAACACGCAGGCCTCGGGAATGTTCTCGGTGCCGCGATTGACATAGAGCAGCGGATTGTACTGCACCGGCTCCTGATTGTGCCCGACGATGATGCGGTCTTTCTTGGCGGCAATCGCGGGCGCCGGTAGCAGGCTGCTGGCCGCCGCCACGGCCGCGACCGAACCGCTGGTCTTGATGAAGTGACGCCTGTCGAACTTCCAGGTCGTTTTGGTCATGGCGCTTCTCCCTCTGTTTGCCGTTGTCATTCGCCGACCCCGGGAGGCACTCCGGGGTCAGTAGTCCATCTTGAGCTTGGGATCGAGGGCGTCGCGCAAGCCGTCGCCCAGGAAATTGAAGCTCAACACGGTCAGGGTGATCATCACGCCGGGCAAGACGGCCAGGAACGGCACGGTGTCGAAATACCCTTGCGCGTTGGTCAACATGTTGCCCCAACTGGCCAGCGGCGGCTGAATGCCGTAGCCGAGGAAGCTGATGTAGGATTCCATCAAGACCGCCGTGGCGACCTTCAAGGTGGCGGCCACCAGGATCGGCGCCATGGTGTTGGGCAGCAGCTCCTTGAACATGATACGCCGGCCCGAGGCGCCCAGGGCGTGGGCCGCCTGGATGAAATCCTGTTCCTTCAGGTGCAAAATCTCCGCCCGCACGATGCGCGCCACCTCCATCCAGGAGGTCAGGCCGATGATCAGCGAGATCGAAATCAGGCTCGGGGTCACGAAAGCCGCGACGACGAGCAGCAGGAAGACCTGCGGGAAGCAGAGCATGGTATCGACGAAACGCATGATCAGGTTGTCGATCCAGCCGCCGTAATACCCGGCGGTCAGACCGATCACCGCCCCGGTCACGACCGTCGCCAACATGGCCACCAAGCCGACCACGAGGGAAATCCGGCCGCCGTGCAGCAACCGGCTCAGGGTGTCGCGGCCCAGCTCGTCGGTGCCCAAGGGATAGCTCATGTTCTCGAAGGGAAAGAGGAAACGGACCGAGGTGTCGAGATAGATCGGATCGTGCGGCGCTATGAAGTCCGCGAAAAGCGCCGAAATGAACAGCAGGATCACCCCAATCCCGCCGGCCACGGCAAGCTTGTGGCGCAGGAAGCGCCGCAGCACGCGCCGCGGCTGGCTTTCGTAGCGCGCCGTCCCGCTGGCCTCCGAGGCCGGCGGCGTGGCGCTGGCCGCTGGGGGAAGATGGGTTGCCTCGTTCATGCGCGGCCCTCCCTCATTCCAGCCTGACACGCGGATCGACGAGCGCGACGCCGATGTCCGCCAGGAGGTTCCCGACGATCACGAAGACGGCCGTGAAGACCATCATGCCCATCAAGACCGGGTACTCCTTCATGGTCAGCGCATCGACGAAGAGCCGCCCCATGCCCGGCCAGCCAAAGACCGTCTCGGCCACCAGGGCGCCGGAAAAGAGGAACGGCAGTTGAACGCCGAGCAGGGCGATCAAGGGCGTGACCGCGTTGGGGAAGGCGTGGCGAAAGAGCACCGCCGGGCCGCGCAGCCCCTTGGAGCGGGCGGTACGGATGTAATCCTGGTTGATCACTTCCAGGAAGCTGGAGCGGGCATAGCGCGACCAGGTCGCGACGATGACCAGCGCCAGCACCGTGGTGGGCAGGATCAGGTGGCGCAGCAGGTCGAGAATGTTGTTTTCCTCGCCCAGTTCGTACATGCCGCCCGAGGGCAGCCAGCGAAGCTCCAGGGCGAAAATGTAGATCGCCATCAGGCCGAACCAGAAGGTCGGGAAGGACAGGGCGAAGACCGCGCCGGTCGTTGCCAGGTAATCGAAGACCGAATAGCGCCGCACGGCGCCCAGGATGCCGATCGCCATGCCCAGGACGATCGCGATGGCCAGGGAGGAACCCGCCAGCAGCAATGTCGCCGGGACCCGCTCCAGGATCACCGTCAGCACGGGGCGCCCGCCGAAGAAGGTGTTGCCCCAGTTGCCGAACAGCATATTGGTCGCCCACTTCGCGTACTGGACGTGGACCGGCTGGTCGAGCCCGTAGAGCACCTTGATCCGCTCGATGTCCTGGATCGAGACGGTCGGGTTCAAGGTGTAGATCGCCAGCGGCCCCCCGGGCGCCAGATGCATCAGACCGAATCCGATGACCGAGACCCCGATCAGCAGCGGGATCGCATTGAGCAGACGCCGTATGATGAACTGCAGCATCGCCGGTCCTAATCCTCGCCGCCATAGAGGTGACAGGCCACGGCGTGACCTTCTTCGAGCGTCTGGAGTTTGGGTGTCCTTTGCGCGCATTGCGGCATCGCCATGGGACAGCGCGGGTGAAAGGCGCAGCCGCCCGGCGGATTAATCGGCGAGGGCACGTCCCCGGCCAGCACGATGCGGTCGCGTCGCTGGCGCGGCTGCGGCAGCGGGACGGCCGACAGCAGGGCCTTGGTGTAGGGGTGCTTGTGGTCGAAGTAGAGCTCGTCGCGGGGGGCGATCTCGACGATCTTGCCGAGATACATCACCGCCACGACGTCGGAGATATGACTGATCACGCTCAGGTCGTGGGAGATCATGATGTAGGTCAGCCCCATTTCCTCTTGAAGCTCCTTGAGGAGGTTGATGATCTGCGCCTGGATCGAAACATCCAGCGCGCTGACCGGCTCGTCGCCGATGATCAGCTCGGGCGACAGGGCGAGCGCGCGGGCGATACCGATCCTCTGCCTCTGGCCGCCGCTGAACTCGTGCGGGTAACGCCGCATGGCATCGGGGCTGAGACCCACCCGGCGCAACAGCCCGGCGACGCGGTCGTCCCTTTCGGACCCGCTGGCCAGGTCGTGGATCTCCAGGGGCGCCGCGATGATGCCACCCACGCTGAGGCGCGGATTGAGCGAGGAAAAGGGGTCCTGAAAGATGATCTGCAGCCGTTGACGCAAGGGCACCATCTCGCGGCGCGTATGGCGGGTGATGTCCTGGCCGTCCAGCCAGATCTCGCCGTCGGTCGGCTCGACAAGCTTGAGCAGCGTCTTGCCCAGGGTCGTCTTGCCGCAGCCGCTTTCGCCGACCAGGCCCAGAACCTCGCCGCGTTCGACGGTCAGGTCGACCCCGTCGACGGCGTGCACCCGGTCGACGATCCGCGACAGCAGACCCTTGCGTATGGGGAAATGGGTTTTGAGCCCGCGGGCCTCCAGGAGGACGTCGCTCATCCCGCCCACCAGCAGCTCACGAAATGCCCCTCCGCCACGGCCTCCAACCGCGGCCGCTCCCGCCGGCAGCGTTCCATGACCGCCGGACAGCGGTCGGCGAAGGCGCAGCCTTCGGGCAGCAGGTCGAGGGCCGGCACCATACCGGGTATCTCGGTCAGCCGGGCATGGCGTTGCCTTTCAATCCGCGGAATGGAGCGCAGCAGCCCTTGGGTATAGGGGTGGCGCGGCTCTTCGAAGAGGGTGGCGACCGTCGCCTTTTCGACGATCTTGCCCGCGTACATCACGGCGACCCGCTGCGCGGTCTCGGCGATCACGGCCAGGTCATGGGTAATCAACAAGACACTGGTGCCAAGCCGATCCTGCAGTCCCGCCATGAGTTCGAGGATCTGTGCCTGAATGGTGACATCCAGCGCGGTCGTGGGTTCGTCGGCGATCAGCACCTTGGGGTCGCAGGCCAGGGCAAGCGCGATCATAACCCGCTGGCGCATTCCGCCGGAAAGCTGATGGGGATACTCGTCGAGCCGGCTCTGCGGCGAAGGAATGCCGACCAGATTGAAAAGCTCCAGCGCCCGCTGGGTGGCCTCGCGGCGGTTCTGGTCGAAATGCCGGGACAGGACCTCGGCGACCTGGCGCCCGACCGACATCACTGGGTTCAGCGAAGTCATCGGTTCTTGAAACACCATGGCGATGTCGCGCCCGCGGGTGTCGCTCATCTGGCGTTCGTCGAGGCTGAGAAGATCTTGTCCCTGGAACAGGATACGTCCCGATTGGACCTGGGCCGGCGGCGATTCGAGTAGCCCGATGACAGCCAGCGAGGTGACCGTCTTGCCGCTGCCGCTTTCACCGACAAGCCCGAGCGTTTCCCCGGCGGCGAGATCAAAGCTCACGCCATCGACAGCCTTGAGGAGCCTGTCTTCGTCGCGAAAGTGAACACTAAGATCTTCGACCTGCAAAACGGGAGCGATCATGACGACCCCTGCACGGCCCGGCGCGGTTTGGTGTGATGGACGCGTTCGGTCTCAAGCTCCCGCACCTGCCGATCCAATGATAGGCGCAGTTAACGATTTTTGGGTAGGCCCGAATTGCTCTCGGTGAAAATCGCAGTGATCGGGCGGGAACATTCGCTCGAACTCGCGCTTTTGGGTGTGACCGCCTCTTTAGCGGGCCTGAGGGCGCCGGCTGCTGTAGACTTGCGAGATATCTAGCCTCTATCCATCGCATTCGGGAGACCGCACATGACCGCTGCCTTGCAGGATCTGACCATCGCCGTGATCGGCGCCGGCGATATGGGCGGCTCGGTGGCCCGCTGCCTGCGTCAGGCCGGCGCGGACGTGGTGGCGGCGGGAAGCGGACGCAGCGCCGAGACGCGCGACCGCATCGCCGAGGCCGGCCTGCGCGACCTTGGCACCGTGGCGGCCTGTGCCGCCGCCGCCGATGTCTTCTTGTCGATCATGCCGCCGGAGAAGGCCGAGACCGTTGCGGCGGCGGCCGCCGCGGCCATCGCGAAAAGCGGCCGCCAACCGCTCTATGCCGATTGCAACGCCATTGCGCCGCAAACCGTGCAAGGCATTGCCGCCACTTTGGAGAGCGCCGGCGCGCGCTTCGTCGATGCCGGGATCATCGGTCTCAATCCCGACAGCGGCAAGGCGACCCGGTTCTACGCCAGCGGCCCCGAAGCCGATGCATTGAAGGCAATCGAGGTCGAGGGCCGCATCGCCGTGCCGGTCGTCGGCCCCAAGATCGGCCAGGCCTCGGGCATCAAGATGTGCTACGCGGCGCTCACCAAGGGCACCGACACGCTTCGGGTCGCGATCCTCCTGACCGCCCGCGAACTCGGTCTCTATGACAGGCTGATCGAGGAGTTCGCCGGGTCGCAATCCGACAAGCTGGCCGACATGCGATCGGGTCTGCCGGCCCTGGCCTGCGATTCCGGGCGCTGGATCCGCGAGATGGAGGAGATCGCCCTGACCCTCGAGAGTGCCGGGACCACGGGCAAGTTCCACGAGGGTGCCGCCTTCATCCACCGGGTCCTGGCCGCCTCGCCGCTCGGCGAAGAGACCAGGGCAACCGCCGACCGCAATCGCAGCCTGGAGGAGTCCCTGGAAATCTGGGCCGGCAGCCTGCCGAAGAAGAAAGGTTAGGTTGCGCTGGAGGCAAGTGTGTAGATCGAAACGGGCGCGCTCTTGCCGCGGACCTCGACCGTGCCGATGGGCTTGAGGTCGATTGCCGCGCCGGCGGCGGCAGCCGTGCTTTCGGAGAGCAGCACCGTGGTGCCATATTCCTTGTTGAGGACCTCGAGCCGGGCGGTCAGGTTCACCGTATCGCCCAATACGGTGAACGATTGGCGCCCGCCGCCGCCGACGGTCCCGACCGCGACCGGGCCGGTGCAGAGACCGATCCGGACCTTCAGTTTGCGGCCCTGGGTGTCCAGATTTTCGAGGCTCTTTAGAATGGCCGATGCCGCGCGCAGGGCGTTGGCCGCATGGTCCGGGTCCTCGGCCGGGGCGTTGAACGCGGCGAGAACCCCGTCGCCCTGGAATTGGATGACGGCGCCACCGTGGCGCGAGACCGCCCCACTGACCGCATCGAAGTAGCCGTTGAGCAGCGCCACCACCTGTTCCGGCGTCATTCGCTCGGCCAGGGCGGTGAAACCCTCGAGGTCGACGAACAGCACGGTTGCCTCGCGCTCTTGCGGCGGCAGCACGCCGCCGCCCTGCACCAGATACCGGGCGACATCCGCGGGCACGTACTGACCGAACATCTCCTCGACGCTAAGCCGCGCGCGCTCGGCCTGGGCGAAGGCACCGACCACCCCCCGGGCACGACGCACCGCCAGGGACAGGACAAACGCCGTGGCAAGGAGCGCGACGGTTTCCTGGACCCGGCTGCCGGTGCCGATGAAATCCGGATCGAAGACCACGGCGAGGTACTGTTCCAGGCTCGGATCGTCGGGCAGGTCGTTCCAGGTCACGGTGCGCTCCATGCCCGACGTGATCCAGGCGAAGACGCCCCACCAACAGGCGGCTATGGTCACGCCGGCCCACAGCACCAGTCCCGGCGAAAGACTGAGTGCCGCGACCGCGAGGATGAAGAAGAAGTAGGGGAAGACGTCGCTGCGAAAGGCGAAGATCTGCGGCACCTCGCCGGAGGTGGAGACCGGCGCGAAGACCATCGCGACGGCGATGATCATGATATCGAGGGCGATGAAAAAGTAACGCAGCCAGGCCCGGTCGTGGCGGCTGCCCAGCGTGGCTGCCTGAGCCAGTCCCAAGATCCCCAGGAGGGCCACCAGGGCCAGAAGATTGATCGCCACCGGAAGGGGACGTGAAACCGCGAACCAGACCGCGAGGATGATGAGGAAGAGGAAGCGGCCCTTCAGGGCAAGGCGCAGCCCTTCCCGCTCGGCGCTGAGGAAAGCCCCCGCCACGCCTTTACTCAAAGACTGCGCTGCCGCCATGGTCCCCACCGTCACTGCCTCGATGCTCCTGGGTCCAGGGACATATGGGGTGAGACCGGCGGGAATGCGCGAAAATTTGCGCCGGCGCTGGTAAGGGTCCTGGAGTTGAACGGCGGCAGGGGCAAGGCCGCGAAAAGAAATCCTCAAGAGGCCGGGCCTTTTCCAGACCCCCGGCGAAACGTCTAGACCTCCAGCGATACCCGCTTCGGGTCGCCCGCCTCGCCGCCCGCCGCGTTGCCGCCAAAGGCCTCGACGTTGCCGTAGGCGCGGAAGGCATCGCCGCTGCGCGCGACCGACTGGTCGGCCCCCGAGGGGTTGATCGCCGCCAGGGCCGCCGCGGTCAGGCGCTGGCCGATGCGCCGCAGTTCCTCGGGCGAGCCGGAGGACGCCCGCGCGCTGATCCCGACCGATCCGCCGATGGCATAGAGGCGCCCGTCCGGGCCGCGCTGATAGACGTACTGGATCGGCCCCGCGAGGTCGCCGGCATTGGCGGTGTGGGCGGTTTCCTCGGCCCGGACCTGGGCGTCGCGGCCGCGCAGCTGGTCGAGCCGGGCGCGGTCCACCGGGGCCAGGTCCTGGGGCGAGCGCGGCTGGCCGCGGCCGGCGGATCGCCCGTCGGGCCGGTCCGAACCGAGGCCGCCGGGATTGCTGGGGCCGGTGGGATTGCTGTGGATGGCGGGATTGGTGAGGATGGCGGGATTGCTGGGGATGGTGGGATTGCTGGGGCTTCCGGGGTCGGCCGCCGTGGGCCTGGCGGAGTCGGCCGCCGTGGGCTTGGCGGTGCCCCTTTGCGTCCCCTCGGGCTCGAGGGTGCGGTAGGTGACGCGGATGTTGCGGTTGCCGTCCTTGTCCTCGCCCAGGGGAGTCCTGGCGACGACCTCGGCGAGGCGCCCGCTGGGGGTAAAGCTGCCAACTGATCCGACGGCCTCGATCGACAAGGGCCCGGTTCCTCGCGTCAAAACGGGGACAACAGCAGCCCAGTCTAAGCCCGCGTGGTCAAGGAAGCCTGAAGCAACGTGGTTGACGGGGCTTAACCACGAACCCTCGACGAACCACCCAATGGCCAAAAAAAAAGCCAAACATCATTGAAATTGCTCGAGAAATAAAAAGGGGACAGTCCCCTTTTTAAGGCACGAGGGCTTTGCTGGGATAGGCGAAGAGACCGTCCCGGCCGATCAGGAGGACCTGGAAGTCATCGGGAAAATGCCGGGCGATGGCCGGATCGAGCACCGAGAGGCCGCCGGTGTAGGCACCGAAGGACGGCAGGATGAGGCGGCGGCCGTCGGTCACGAAGCAGCGCCGGGAGAGCCGGCGGTTTCGCACCCGCACGGCGGCCTTGGGGTGGAAGTGGCCGGAAATCTCACCCGCGCCCTGGCCCGCGCCCTGGCCGGCCCCTCGGCCGGCCCCTCGGCCCTTGTTGCGGCCGGCCCCGCGGGTCTTGTGGCCGCCGGCCCCGCGGGTATTACCGCGACCGGGTCCGCGACCGACGGCGGGTTCGACCTCGGACAGCGTCACCGCCTCGTGGCGCAGCACCAGCGGCCCCAGGATCGCCTCCTCCGCCACCCGGCCGCCCCAGGGCCCAGCCGGGCTGGGATCGTGATTGCCGGCGATCCAGGTCCAGTCGCAGCGCCCGGTCAGGGCGGCCAGCCGGGTCAGGTCGCCAGGCGCGAGTCGCGCGCCCGCCCCTTCGTCGTGGAAGGAATCGCCCAGGCAGAAAACCCGCTCGACGGCATGGCGATCGATCGCGGCGGTCAAGGCCGTCACGGTGGCGGCGGTATCGTAGGGTGGCAGGAAGCGACCCCTGACGGCAAAAGACGAACCCTTTTCCAGATGCAGGTCGGCGACGAAAAGCGCGCGGCGCTCGGGCCAGATCAGACAACCCGCCGCATCGGCCAGCAGCCGCGCCCCGTTCAGGACCAGGGCGGCCTGCCCGTTAGCCTCCCCCATGGCCGCGCGCCCGGTCGCGGCGTTCCCCGTGGTGGCGTCCCCCGTGGTGGCGTCCCCCGTGGTGGCGCGGGCCTTATCTGCCCCATCGCGCCGCGGCGCGGCGTTATCGTCGGCAGTCACAACGGGAGCTGCCCCTGGCGCGTGTCCGCCATGGCCTCGTCGATCAGGTCCTGGGCGTTCATGGCCCCGCCGCCGCCCGGCCCACCGCGCATCGCCCGGGTGCCCGCCGCCGCCCCGCGCATCGTCTGCTTGCCCGCCGCCTGGGCGCCCTCATGCAGCAGATCGTCGAGCGCCGCCCCGCTGACCTGCTCGCGGCCGATCTCCAGCAGAATGGGGACCGCCAGCGGCGAGACCTGCTCCAGGGCGCGGTGCCGGATACGTCCCTCGATACGGGCCAGCATGGCCGCGAGCCGGCCGATATCGGTCAAGCCCCCGGCGGCGTCCCGGCGGGTCGCCTCCAGCAGGATATGGTCGGGCTCGTGGCGCCGCAGCACGTCGTAGATCAAATCGGCGTTGAAGGTCACCTGGCGGGCGCGCCGCTGTTCGCCGGCGTAGCGCTGCTCGATCAGACCGGCGATCACCGCGCAGTTGCGAAAGGTCCGGCGCAGCAGGGAGGACTCGGCCATCCACTCCTCCAGGTCGCAGCCCAGCATGTCCTGATCGAAGAGCGCGTCGAGATCGCGCGCCGGGTGCAGCGACCAGACCGCGATCACGTAGTCGGTGGCGACGAACCCCAGGGGCGCGAGCCCCATGCGCTCCATGCGGCGGGTCAGCAGCATGCCCAGGGTCTGATGCGCGTTGCGGCCCTCGAAGGTGTAGGCGACCATGAATTCCTTGGCGCCGCGCGGGAAGGTCTCGATCAGCAGGCCGTCGGCCGGCGGCATGACCGACTTCCAGCGCTGGACCCGCAGCCACTCGGCGACCGCGTCGGGAAAGGTCCCCCAGGCCAGTGGGTCCTCCAGCAGGCCGCGAACCCGTTCCGCCAGGTGGGTCGAGAGCGGCAGCCGTCCGCCGACATAGGCGGGCACCTTGGGCGGCTGGTCGCCGGCGGCCCGGCTGGCGATCGCGGTGTCCTCGCGCAGCCCTTCGAAGCGCAGCAGCTCGCCCGAGAAGATAAAGGTGTCGCCGACCTCCAGGCCACCGACGAAGTACTCCTCGACCTCGCCCAGGATGCGGCCGTTCTTCAAGCGCACCTTGAGGCGCGGCGCCTCGACGATGGTGCCGACGTTGGAGCGGTAGCGCTTGACGTGGTTGATGTTGGCGACGCGCCATCGGCCGTGCTTGTCCTTGGTCAAGCGGCGATAGCGCTCGTAGCTGCGCAGGGCATAGCCGCCGGTGGCGACGAAATCGAGCACCCGGTCGAAATCCGCCCGGCTGAGGTCGGCATAGGGCGCGGCCCGGATCACCTCGCGGTGCAGCACCGCGGCGTCGAAGGGCCCGGCGCAAGCGACCCCGAGAATGTGCTGCGCCAGCACATCGAGACCACCGGCCTTGGGCGGGTCGCCGTCCAGGGTTCCGGCCTCGACGGCGGCAATCGCGGCGCGGCACTCCAGCACCTCGAAGCGGTTGGCCGGCACCAGCAGCGCCCGGCTCGGCTGATCGAGCCGGTGGTTGGCCCGCCCGATGCGCTGCAGCAGCCGTGCCGAGCCCTTGGGCGCGCCGACCTGCACCACCAGATCGACCTCGGCCCAGTCGATGCCGAGATCGAGCGAGGAGGTCGCGACCACCGCGTTCAAGCCGCCGCGCGCCATGGCCGCCTCGACCTTGCGCCGTTGTTCGGCGGCCAGGCTGCCGTGGTGCAGGGCAATTTTCAACTTGTCGTCGTTGAGCCGCCAGAGCGCCTGGAACACCAGCTCCGCCTGGGCCCGGGTATTGACGAAAACGATCGCCGTGCGGACCTGGCGCAGCCGCGCGTAGACCTCTTCCATGGCATGCAGCGCCATGTGGCCGGACCAGGGCAGGTACTCCCCGGTGGTCAGGATTTCGATCCGCGCCTTCGCCCCCTGCCGGCCGGTGATACGGCGCACCGCCTCGGGCGCCGCGGCATCGACCGCCAGCCAGCGCGCGAGGGTTTGGGGGTCGGCCACCGTCGCCGAAAGCCCGACCCGGCGATGACCGGGCGCCAGGCCGGTGAGGCGGGCCAGCCCCAGGCTCAGCAGGTCGCCGCGCTTGGAGTCGGCCAGCGCATGGAGCTCGTCGATCACGACACAGCGCAGACCGGCGAAGACCCGCGGCGCATCGTAGTAGGATAGCAGAAGGGCCAGAGATTCCGGGGTGGTCATGAGGATCTGGGGCGGCTTGCGGCGCTGGCGCTGGCGCTTGCTCTGGGGCGTGTCTCCGGTGCGCGTCTCGCAGTCGATCGGCAGGCCCATCTCCGCGATCGGCTCGGTCAGGTTGCGGTGGATATCGACCGCCAGGGCCTTCAGCGGCGAGACATAGAGGGTGTGCAGGCCCTGCCCCGCGCTCTCGCCCCCGCTTTCGAGCCGTTCCTCGCTCAACTGCACCAGGCTCGGCAGGAAACCGGCCAGGGTCTTGCCGCCGCCGGTCGGGGCGATCAACAGGGCCGACTCGCCCGCCTGGGCGGCGGCCAGCATGGCCATCTGATGGGCGTGCGGCAGCCAGCCACGCGCGCCGAACCAGCCGGCGAAAGGCTCGGGCAGGCCGGTCGGGTCGGGCTCGATCTGGCGCAGGGCAGCCGTCATGCCGCCAGTCTAACCGCCCGCCCCGATTCCGCCAGAAGGGCGAGGGCCTGTTGACAATTGCAGTCCAGGGAGCGTCATTCCGGAACCCGCTTCGGCCCAAATCTTCGAATTGGCGGCCGAAGCGAGGTATCCGGAATCTCGGGCCGACCCCTGATCTCAAATCCGCCAAGACCCCGGATCGCTGACTTTCCTTTCCAAATCGAAGATTTGGAGAAAAGTCGCGTCCGGGATAACCGCCTTTTGGCAACAGACTCTAGTGATCAGGCGCGCTCGACCCGGCACTGGAAGCAGTTGTTGGTGGACGAGCGCAAGTGCAGGTAGGCCAGTTCGGGATCGTCGAGCAGTGTGGCGCAGACCTGGTCGAGATCGGCGGTGGCAACCACCTGGCCGGTGCCGTACTTGATCCGGTCGTCGCCGCGGTAGCCGCGCACCAGGATCCGCTCCTTCGCCCGGATCATGGGGGGCAGTTCGGGTGTCTCCGGATGACGCCGGCAGGGCTCGGCGTGGAGAAAAATCGGACCGAGCTCGGCATAGGGCTGGAGCGCCGGGAAGGGCCGGTAGGCCAGAACCAGCATTTCCTCGCCCTCGGGGATGTGGCGCAGGCAATGGCGACAGGGATTGCCGCCGCCGTCGGAGATTTGGCGCTCGGGCGGCTGGCCATTGGCGTCGGGGGCGCCCTCCCAAAGGGCCTGGCAGCGGTCGCTCGGCAGGGCGACGAAACGGTGGGCGGTCATGGTGTCGGTCCTTTTCGTGGATGCGATCGCCCTTAGAAACAGTATGGCGCCCGGAAGGGATATCCGATCCTTGTGCCCCCCAGTCATCGATCTGACATTCGCGTCATCCCTGAAACCGGTCACCGGCCGGAGACCCCGGCTCGATCCCCGGCCAATGGCCGGGTCCCGTCCGGAGCGACGGAGGCGACGGGATGACGCGGTCGCGGCCTCTAAAGCGCCGCGTAGGCGCGGGCGATTTCGCCGCCGACCCGGGCGTTGTCGATCAGAAGGGCGATGTTGGCCTCCAGGGTAGCGCCGTCGCTGAGTTCGAAGAGCCGGCGCAGGACAAAGGGCGTCACCGCCTTGCCGGAAACCGCCTGCTCGACCGCCTCGCGGTTGGCCTGGGCGGTCCAGGCGTCGAGACGTTCGGCATCCAGTTCCCTCTCCGGCGGCAGCGGATTGCCGAACAGGAGACCGCTGCCGAGACCGACCGCCCAGTGCGCCCGGGCCATGCGCGCGGCGCTCTCGGGGCCGTCGGCCCGGGCCAGGGCCGCCAGGCCCGAGGAGCGCTTGTAAAAGGCCGGGACCTCGTCGCAGCCGTAGCCGATAACCGGCACGCCCTGGGTCTCCAGCACCTCCAGGGTACGGGGCAGATCGAGTACCGACTTGGCGCCCGAGGCGACCAAGGCGACCGGTTGACGGCCGAGCTCGACCAGATCGGCGGATACATCGAAGCTGTTCTGGCCATCGACATGGACCCCGCCGATGCCGCCGGTGGCAAAGATCGCGATACCGGCCCGGCCGGCGGCGACCAAAGTGCCGGCGACGGTGGTGGCCCCCAGGCCCCCGGCGGCCAAAACCGGCCCGAAATCGCGGCGGCTGACCTTGGCGACCTCCTCCGCCGTGGCGATAAGCTCCAGCTCGGCCAGACTGAGGCCGATCCGGACCCGGCCCTCGATCAGGGCAACGGTCGCCGGCTCGGCGCCGGCGGCGCGGACCGCCGCCGCCATGGCCGCGGCGGTCTCCAGGTTGCGCGGCCAGGGCAGGCCATGGGCAATCGCCGTGCTTTCCAAGGCCACCACGGCGCGCTCCTCCGCCAGGGCATCTCGCACCGCCGGCGACAGGCAAATCACACTGTTCATTATCGCTCCTCAGAAACTTCTCTCCACCGGCCTCATAGCGTGGGGCGGCGGCCGTCCATCAGGTTCGCGCCCTCGAGGGCGCGGGCGGTCTGCAGGGTCAAGAGGTCGTCGTGACGCCGCCCGACGATCTGCAGGCCGACCGGAAGTTCACCGTGATCCGGTCCCGCGGCGGTCAGGCCGGCCGGTGCCGAAATCGCCGGGCAGTGCGGCACGAAGTTGAAGACCATGGTCATGTCGACCCCCACATGACGCCCCTCGGCGTCGTCGTAGCCGAACTCGCTGTCGCGCTGTTCGACCGACGGCGCCACCTTGGCGGCGGTCGGGGTGAGCAGCGCGTCATGGCGCTCGAAGATCCGGGCCATGTCGCCCCACTGCCGGGTTCTCAGGATCTCCTGGCGCTTGTAGGCCACCGCGCTCATCTTGCGGCCGTCCTCGATCAGCTTAACCACGGCCGGATCCATGCGGTCGCGCCATTCCTCCAGGTAGTCGCCGAAGTAGGCCGCCATGAAGACGCCCCAGCAGGCGTCCCACTCGTCGCAGAGCTCGCGGGTCCAGGGCAGCTCGACCGGCTCCACCGTGGCGCCGAGATCCTTCAGGGCGGCCACGGCCTGCTCGATACAGGCCCGCACCGCGTCATCCACCCGGTAGAAGCCCTGATCCATGGAGAGCGCGAAACGCTTGCCGGCCACGCCCTGGTCGAGCTTGTCCAGGTAAGCGGGGGCATCGGGCAGCGATTGAATGTCGGCGTCATGGGATCCTTGGGCGACCTGGATGAACAGCGCCGCGTCGGCGGCATCGCGGGTCAGCGGCCCGAAGTGGGAAATATTGTCGAAGACGCTGGGCAGGATATCCATGGGAATGCGCCCGATCGAAGGCTTCAGGCCGACCAGACCGCAGAGCGCCGCCGGCCCACGCACCGAGCCGCCCATGTCGGTGCCCTCGGCAATCGGCACGCAGCCCGAGGCCACCGCCGCGCCCGCCCCGCCCGACGAGCCGCCCGGGGTCCGGGACCTATCCCAGGGATTGCGCGTGATGCCCCAGAGCGGCGAGTGGGTGAAGCCGGCGTGGGCGAACTCCGGCGTGTTGGTCTTGCCGACGACAATGGCGCCCGCCGCCCTGGCGCGCTGGACGATGACCGGATCGAAGTCGGCGATGTTCTGCTCGAAGATCTTCGAGCCCAGGGTGGTGCGGTGGCCCTTGGTCGGGGTCAGATCCTTGAAGGCGATGGGCACGCCGTGCAGCGGCCCCAGGGACTCGCCCCGGGCCTGTCGCTCGTCGGCCGCATCGGCGGCGGCCAGGGCCTCGTCGGCGAAGACGAAGCAAAAGCAGTTGAGCTTGGGGTTGACCTCCTCGATCCGGGCCAGACTGTTTGCCACCGCCTGCCGCGCCGAGATCTCCCCGGCGGCGATCCGCGCCGCGAGGCTGGTGGCGCTTTCGTAGCAGAGATCCAGGTCGGCCATGGCAAACTCCCGTCGTCGATGTTGTTCAAGCGGTTGGCAGCGCCAGGTCAGCGCTGGGCGGTTTCCCACTGCGGGTGGATCCAGACCGGTGCGTCGCTGCGCGGCAGCGGCGCCTGGCCGCGAATTTTGTCGGCGCACTTCTCGGCGATCATGATGGTCGGCGCATTGAGGTTGCCGCTGACGATCGAGGGCATGATCGAGGCGTCCACCACCCGAAGACCGCTCACGCCATGGACCCTGGCATCGCCGTCGACCACCGCCAGGGAGTCGCTCTCCGGCCCCATCTTGTTGGAACAGGAGGGGTGATAGGCGCTCTCGCAGTGGGCCCGCACATAGGCATCCAGATCGGCGTCGCTCTGCACCGCCGGGCCCGGCGCCGTCTCCGCGCCGCGAAACTTGTCGAAGGCCGGTTGGGCGAAGATCTCGCGGGTCAGGCGGATCGAATCGCGGAACTCCTGGCGGTCCTTCTCGGTTGCCATGTAGTTGAAGAGGATCGCCGGCGGATCCTTGGGATCGGGCGACTTCAGGGTGATGCGCCCGATGGAACTCGGCCGCATGGGGCCGACATGGGCCTGGTACCCGTGGCCCTCCTGGTGCGAGGAGCCGTCATAGCTCATGGCGATGGGCAGAAAATGGTACTGCAAATCGGGATGCTCGACCCCGGCGCGGGTGCGGATGAAGCCGCCGGCCTCGAACTGGTTCGATGTCCCGATGCCCTGGCGCAGGAAGAGCCAGCGAAAGCCGATCCAGGGCTGGTTCCAGATCTTCAGGGCCGGATAGAGCGAGACCGGCTCGAGACAGGCGTGCTGGAGATAGATCTCCAGATGGTCCTGGAGGTTCTGCCCCACCCCCGGCAGGTCCTGGACCACCTCGATCCCGTGCTCGCGCAGGTGGTCGGCCTCGCCGATGCCCGACAGCAACAGGATCTGCGGCGAGTTGATGGCGCCGCCGCAGAGCAGCACCTCGGCTTCCGCCCGCGGCCGGTGGGTCTGGCCGAGCTGGAGGTACTCGACGCCGACGGCGCGCTGGCCCTCGAAGAGAATGCGATTGGTGAAGGCGTGGGTCTCGACCCGCAGGTTCTTGCGCCCCAGGACCGGGTGCAGGTAGGCCCTGGCGGTGCTCCAGCGCCGACCCCGGTAGGTCGTGGAATCGAAGGCGCCGATGCCTTCCTGACGATAGCCGTTCACATCGTCGGTATGGGCGTAGCCGGCCTGCTGGGCGGCCTCGATGAAGGCCTGGTTCAGGGGGTTGCGGCAGGCCGGGGTCGAGACCTTCAGCGGACCGGCATCGCCGCGGTAGTCGTCGCCGCCCTGGACCCGGGTCTCGGCCTTGCGGAAGTACGGCAGGCAGTCGGCGTAGCTCCAGCCCTGCAAGCCGCTCTGGGCCCAGCGGTCGTAGTCCCGCGCATGGCCGCGGATGTAGGCCATGCCGTTGATCGAGGACGACCCGCCCAGGACCCGGCCGCGCGGGCAGTACATGCGCCGGCCGTCCAGATGGGGCTCGGGTTCAGACTCGTAGCCCCAGTTGTACTGCCGGTCCTTCAAGGGATGGGCCAGGGCGGCCGGCATGTGGATCTTCCAGGAAAAGCGGTTGTCCCAAGGCCCGGTTTCCAGCAGCAGGACGCGCACGGAGGGATCGGCCGAAAGGCGGTTGGCCAGGGTGCAGCCGGCCGAGCCGGCGCCGATAACGATGTAGTCGTAGATTTTCTCGCCAGCCGCCATGAACGTCTCTCCCCTATAGTCTCGCACGCCTTCGATCCGCCGTTGCCCCTGGTTGGCAAACAAGGCCATGATCGCGGCTCGTAATTGACCAGGATGCTAGCAGCAAGGGGACCCGGAGGCATGCCCATAAAAGGTCTGCTGTTCGACAAGGACGGTACGCTGATCGACTTCGTTGCGACCTGGATGCCGGTCATCTGGATGGCGGCGGAGCTGGCCGCCGGCGACCGGCCCGACCTGGTTCCCGCGCTGATGGCGGCCGGCGGCTATGACGAGGCGCGCGGCACCATCAAATCCGGCAGTCTGCTGGCCGCCGGCAATACGCGCGAGATCGCCGGCTGTTTTGCCTCGGTCAAGGGCGACATCGATCTGGAACACCTGGTTCCCGCCCTCGACCGGCTCTTCGTCGAACAGGGCCAGACCCGGGCGGTCGCGGTGCCCGGCCTCGAGGACACCATCCTGCGGCTAGAGAATCAGAGCTTTGCCCTGGGCATCGCCACCAGCGACAGCGAGGCCGGCATCCACGGCACGCTCGGCCGCTTTGGGATTCTGCCGCGCTTCGATTTCCTTTGCGGCTACGATTCAGGCCATGGGGTCAAGCCCGAACCGGGTATGCTTTTGGCCTTCTGCGCGGCCACCGGTCTCGACCCTTGCGAGGTGGTCATGGTCGGCGACAACGACCATGACATGGAGATGGGCCGGGCCGCCGGGGCCGGCCACTGTGTCGGCGTCCTGACCGGCACCAGCGCCCGCCACGAGCTGGAGGTCCTGGCCGACACGGTCCTCGAGTCCATCGCCCTGCTGCCCGACTGGCTGGCAGGACGAAACAGGGCGGCCTGAGCGATGCTGGCGGTCGACCCCCTCGATCTGGCGCCCTGCCGCGAGTTCCTGGAAAACCCCAAGGGCCCCCACAGCCCGGCCCTGCAGCGGCTCTTGAACCTGCTGCGCTGGGAGGACCCGCCCGGCCTGGTCGTCGGCGTGATGCTCGAGCGGGGCCGGCGCTGGTGCCTGGGCAGACTGCCGTCGCGCCGCGGCGAACCCGCCACGGTCTTTCCGGACCTGATCTACAGCGACCGGGGTGCCCTGCTCTGCGCGCTCTTCAAGCTGCGCTGGGAGAAGGCGACCGGCCGGCCTCTCGGCCTGGGCGAACCCCTCGACCTGGCCACGGCCCGGCACGAGCCGATGGTCATCGACCAGCCCATGGCCTACAGCGACCCGCTGTCGGCGGCCCCTGGCGAGACCATCGACTTCAAGGTGTCCGGGTCGGGCGACGGGCCGCTGGAGGTGACATTTCACCGCCTGCTATGCGGTGTCGATCTGCCGGGCGCCCCGGGGATCCGCTTGCAGCCGGCCGACGCCGCCGAGGCCGGAACCTACGATGCGCCGCCCCAGCCCCTCAAGGCCGGCTCCTTCGGCGAGATCGACGAACGGGCGGCTTTCGCTCTGGAGAGTTTCACCCTCGCCGCCCTGGTCTTCCCGACCCTCTTTGCCGACGGCGGCGAGCAGATGATCCTGGGCACGTGGGACGCCGCGCGAGCGGGCGGCTACGGGCTCGGCCTCAGCACCGCGGGCGGCGCGACCCTTTGGCTCGGCGAGGGCAGCGGCGCAGCCGACGCGGTCTCCACCGGGCGTCCCCTGCAACAGGGGTATTGGTATCTGATCGCCGCGGCCTACGATGCCAGCGAGGGCACCATCAACCTGGTCCAGCGGCCGCTGGCCCCGCAGATCGTCGGCTGGAGCGCGGCGGCAAGTCGGGGCCTGAGCGACAAGCGCCCCCGGGGCCACGCCGCCTTTCGCCTGGCCGCGGCCAGCGGCGGGGCGGTGGCCAGCGGGGCGGCGGCGGCCTGTCTCCACTTCAACGGCAAGATCGAGGCGCCCCGGGTCTGGTCCCTGCCCTTGACCCTGCAGGAGTTGCTCGAACTCGGCCCCGGTGACCCGCCCGCCCACCTTCGCGAAGGCCAGCTCGCCGATTGGGACCTCTCGGTCGATATCGCCGGCACAGGCATTACCGATACCAGCGGCAACGATTACAACGGCGCGACCCGCAACATGCCGACCCGGGCCGTGACCGGCGCACGCTGGGACGGCACCCGGCACGACTGGCGACAGGACCCGAGCCACTACGCCGCGATCCACTTCCACGACGACGATCTCTACGACGCCGGCTGGCGCACCACCTTCCAGTTGACCGTGCCGGCGGACTGGAAGAGCAGCTGTTATGTCGCGGAGATGACCCAGGGCGGGACCCGATCGCGGCTCGCCTTCTTCGTGCGG
Source organism: Kiloniellaceae bacterium (assembly GCA_021776195.1). The sequence goes on from JAJFGK010000139.1 coordinate 63,284, forward strand.
CCGCCCCCTGGCCAGGCGACCGCGCCGCTCGCCCTCTTGATGTCCAGCGCCACCTATCTGGCCTATGCCAACAACCATCTGGAGATCGAGCACACGGCGGACACCGAAAAGGTCTCCAACGGCTTTACCGTGGTCGACCGGCGCGATCTGCTGTTGATGACCCGGCCCGACCTGGGCCTGTCGACCTACGACTGCCACAGCGACGGCAGCGGCGTCGCCTTTTCCTCGCGCCTGCGCCCCATCGCCGAGCTGGCGCCGGGCAACCAGCTCTGGAGCTTCACCGCCGATACCCTGCTGATCGACTGGCTGGAAAGCCGCGGGATCGCCTACGACATCATCACCGACGAGGATCTCGACCGCCCCGACCGGGAGGGCGGCGGCCTGGCTCTGCTGGCGGGCTATCGCGCGGTCATGACCGGAACCCATCCCGAGTACTACTCGCCGGCCATGCTGCAGGCGATGACCGCCTACCAGGCCGGCGGCGGGCGGCTGATCTATGCCGGCGGCAACGGCTTTTACTGGCGCGTCGCGACCCGGCCCGACCTGCCCGGCCTGATCGAGATGCGCCGGGCCGAGGACGGCATGCGCAGTTGGATCACCCGGCCCGGCGAGTACCACCACGCCCTGGACGGCGCCCTGGGCGGCCTCTGGACCCGGGCCGGCCAGCCGCCCCAGGCGACGGCGGGCGTCGGCTTCATCGCCCAGGGCTTCGACGTTGCAACCCACTATCGGCGCCTGCCGGCCTCCTTCGACCCGCGCGCCGCCTGGATCTTCGAAGGCGTCGGGCCCGACGAGAAGATCGGCGATTTCGGCGTCGGCCTGGGCGGCGCGGCGGGTGTCGAGATCGACTGCGCCGATCCGGCCAAGGGAACGCCGCCCCACGCCCTGACCGTCGCCCGGGCGGACACGTTCGGGGCCAGCTACCACCACGTGATCGAGGACGCGACCCACGCCCATGCCGCGATCACCGGCGAGACCAACCCGGCGGTGCGCGCCGACATGGTCTTTTACGAGACCGCCAAGGGCGGCGCGCTCTTCGCCACCGGCTCGATCGGCTGGGCCGAGGCGCTCTGCCACAACGGCCACGACAACAACGTGTCCAGGATCTTCGAGAACGTGGTGCGCCGCTTTGTCGATCCGACGCCCTTCGCGTTCGATCCCAGCGGGGAACGTTAGGCGGCGCGCATTACACCATCACAAGGTTCCATTCCAGGTCGTCACCCCGGAGTACCCGCAAGGGTTTCTCCGGGGCCTGTTGCCCAGGGGGGCAGTCGCCCGGCCCGAGACCCCGGCTCCGCCCTGAAGGGCGGCCCGGGGTGACGGCTCGTTCCGACGAGGGCGCAATTCATCTCGGTATCTTTGAGAAGCGCGCTGGCGACACTCAGTCCACCAGGTCATCCGCTCTCTGCCCGGCGCGTTCCTCGTGGATCGGCAGGACGCGGCCGTAGAGCTGGCGGGTGCGCTCGGGGCTGCCGACCATGCCCGGCTCCTCGACGAAAGAGAAGATCCCGACATAGCGCGGCCTGGCGCCGGTCACCGGCGTGACCCGGTGCAGGGCATAGCGGCCCTTGAAAATCTGCAGGTCGCCGGGTTCCAGGTCGAGCCGGCGGACGGCGGCCGGATCGCCCTCCAGGACGGCCTGGACGCCGGCATAGTTCTCGTCGGTCGGGGTCCGCAGGTTGGGACAGTACTCGAAGGCGCCGCCGGCCTCGCCGTTTTGGATCGCCAGGGTGACGGTGTAGTTGTTGGTGTCGAAATGCCAGGGGAAGCCCCCGCCCTCCTCGACCAGGTTGACGATGACGTCGGCCAGGGGGTCGGCATAGCGGTAGAACTTCGGCTCCCCGAGGCAGTCCCGCACGAAGGGGGCGAAGGGCGGCCACTCGTAAACCGCCCGGAGCAATGAGTCGGGGCCGAAGTTGTCGGCCGGCACGAAGGCATTCGAGCGATCGTAGAAGCGGCGCAGCGGATGGCTTTCCGGGAGCTCGGGGCGGTCCTGGGTGAAGTAGGGGTTGGTGCGATTGAAGCTGCGGTGTCCCTGGGCCCCGACCCGGTCGGCTTCGCGCACAAGTTCGGCGACGCCCGGCGGCCGGATGAAGCCCTTCAGGACCGCGCAGCCATCGCCATCGAGCGCGCCGCGCAGTCGCGCGACCAGGTCCTGGCGCGCCGGCCCGTCGCTGTCGATGGGATAGCGCGCGCGGTCGACGGCCTGATGAACCTCCAGGGTCATGGCCGGTTGCCTCCCCTCAGTCGCGGCGCTTGCTGCGCCAGCCGCCGCGGCGCTTGGGCTTGACCGCGCCGTGCAGGCGGCCGATGCCGTACTCCGCAACCTCGCGCAGCAGGGTGACCAGTTCGCCGCAGGCGCCCTCCGGCGGCGGTCCCTCGGCGATGCCGTAGTCGGCCAGCAGCTTCTTGGCGATGGCCCCGGGGTCGGCATCGGCCTCCAGGCGGAGCACCCAGCTCAGCAGCAGGTCCGGCGCCGGCCCGGGAAAGGCCGGCCCCATCTCCAGGACCTCGCGGATCAGACCGCCCGGGTCGTCGGGCGTGTGATAGCGGCTGACATACTCGACCATGGCCCCAACCCCGTGTCAGTCGTCCGTTGGAATATAACTCAAGTGGGTCACCAGGCCCTGTTCCGGGTGCCAGGCGAAAAGCCGGCAGGCCGGCGGCTCGATCACCGGGAAGATATTACCGCCCTCCTCCAGGGCCAGGCAGTACTGGTAGCCGGTCGAGGGCGTCACCACCACCAGACGCTCGGCCCAGAAGGCGGCGATGGGGCGGTGGACGTGGCCGCAGGCGACCGCCTTGACCTGGGGGTGCCGCCGCAGCACGGCGGCCAGGTCGTCGCGGTCGTGCAGACCGATGCCGTCGAAGATCTCGATGCCGATCAGGATCGGCGGGTGGTGCACCACGACCAGGGTCGGGCGTTCCGTCGCCTCGGCCAGACGGGCGTCCAGCCAGTCGAGCTGGTCGGGACCGAGCCGGCCGCCGACCTCGCCGGCTTCGTGACTGTCCAGCGCGATGACCCGTAGCGGCAGGTCCTCGACGCAGTAGCGAAGCGGCTCGCCCTCGGGGGGAAAGTAGGCCGCATCGCCCAGGGCGTCGCGGATCATCGCCCGGTCGTCGTGATTGCCCGGGATGACGTAGTAGGGCAGGTCCAGGTCTTCGAGCAGGACCGCCAAGGCGGCATAGTCCTCGGGCTTTTCGGCGGCCACCAGGTCGCCGGTGATCAGGACCGCCAGCGGGCGCGGCCGCAGGGCGTTGAGATGGGCGATGGCGCGCCTGGTGCCGGCGGTGGTGTCGACCGGGCCCTGTCCGGTGGTCCTGACGTGACCACAATGCAGGTCGGTAATCTGTGCGATCCAATCCATGAAATCCTTGCGTCCCGATGCCGTTGTTCTCGCCCGCCAGTGCAAGATATAAGGGAGCGCAACGCCAAAGGGCAAAGCAAAGATTATGGAACCCGTTGGAAATTCACAGGAAGGCCCGCTCGCGGGACTGCTGGTGGTCAGCCTGGAGCAGGCCGTCGCCGCCCCGACCTGCAGCGCCCGTCTGGCCGATGCCGGCGCCCGGGTGATCAAGGTCGAGCGAGCCGGCGGCGATTTCGCCCGTGGCTACGACCGGGTCGCCAAGGGCCAGAGTTCCTACTTCGTCTGGCTCAATCGAGGCAAGGAATCGGTGGTCATGGATATCAAGCAGGAGGGCGACCGCGCCCTTCTCGCCCGCATGATCGCCCAGGCCGACATTTTCATCCAGAACCTGGCGCCGGGCGCCGCGGCGCGGGCCGGCTTCGACAGCGCCGCCCTGCGCCGGGATCACCCCCGTCTGATCACCTGCGACATCAGCGGCTATGGCGAGGACGGGCCCTACGCGGCGATGAAGGCCTACGATCTTCTGGTCCAGGCCGAAAGCGGCCTGGCGGCGGTGACCGGCCGGCCGGAAGGTCCCGGCCGGGTCGGGGTTTCGGTCTGCGACATCGCCTGCGGACTCTATGCCCATGCCGCGGTGCTGGAGGCATTGATCGCCCGTGGTCAGACCGGCCGGGGACAGGGCCTCAAGGTCTCGCTCTTCGACGCCATGGCCGATTGGATGACCGTGCCCCTGCTGCATGCCCAGTACGGCGGCCAGGCACCGGCGCGGGTCGGCCTGCACCATCCCTCGATCGCGCCTTACGGCGTTTATCGGACCGGCGATAGCAAGGAGACGGTGATCGCGATCCAAAACGAGCGGGAATGGCTGAGGCTCTGCGCACAGGTGCTGGAGCGCCCGGCGCTGGCCGTGGATGCCCGCTTTGCCGACAATCCGGCACGGGTCGCCAACCGCCCCGCCCTGGACCAGGAAATCGCCGCGGTCTTCGAGACCCTCGACCGCGGGTCCCTGGTGACACGTCTCCAGGCCGCCGCCATCGCCTACGGCGCGGTCAACAGCCCCGAAGACCTGATCGAACATCCGCAGCTGCGCCGGCGTGCGGTGGAGACGCCGGGCGGCACGATCGATCTGGTGGCACCGCCGGTCCGCCGGGAGGGCGACGCCGAGCGCTACCGGCCGGTCCCGGCCCTGGACCAAGACGGCGCGGCCCTGCGCCAGGAGTTTGCGCCATGAGCGAGCCGAATCTGCAAGACTGGGTCGGCCGGGAGGAGCGTCAGGAGGCGCTGATCGACCCAACGCGGGCCCAGGCCATGCAGGCGACGCTGGACGACGCCTCCGCGCCCCTGCGGGCCGGCGACGCCCTGCCGCCGCTCTGGCATTGGCTGTACTTCTGGGATCTCGCCAGGACCGGCGAGCTCGGTCACGAGGGTCACGCCAAGCTCGGTGGCTTCCTGCCGCCGGTACCCTTGCCGCGGCGCATGTGGGCCGGCAGCCGGCTGAGCTTCCCGCGGCCCCTGGCCATCGGTGGCCAGGTGGCGCGAACCTCGCGGATCGCCTCGGTGGTCGAAAAACAAGGGCGCAGTGGCCCGCTCTGTTTCGTCACGGTGCGGCACAGCCTGGAGGACGAGAACGGTCCCGTGATCGAAGAAGAGCACGACATCGTCTACCGCGCCGCGCCGCGCGCCGGTGAGACGCCCGGCGGCCCGGTGGCCGCGGCACCCGGCGAAGCCGCCTGGCGCCAGGACCTCGCGCCCGATCCGGTGCTGTTGTTCCGCTATTCGGCGCTGACCTTCAACGGCCATCGCATCCACTATGACCGGGACTTCTGCCGCGAGGTCGAAGGCTATCCCGACCTGGTGGTGCACGGCCCCCTGCTCGCCACCCTGATGGCGAACCAGGCCCGGCGGCACTGCCCGGACCGTCGGGTGACCGCCTTTGCCTTTCGCGCCAAGGCGCCGCTCTTCGCCGGTCGAACGATCGGTGTTTGCGGTCAGCCGGGCCAAGACGGTCAGACCTCCGTCTGGGTCGCGGACCAGGACGGCGGCCTTGCCATGGACGGTGAGATGACCCTGACGCTATGATCCGTCATGGCTCAGACGACGATCCCCCTTGAGACCCGCCCGGCCGCCGGGGCTTTCGGCCTCGAGGTCCTGGGGCTGCAGTTGCGGCGGCCGGTCGACGAGGGGCTCTTCGCCACGCTGAGCGAGTTGCTCGCCGAGCATGCCCTGCTGCTGTTCCGCGATCAGGATCTGGCGCCCGCCGATCTGGTCGCCTGGAGCGGACGCTTCGGGCCGCTGGAGCGTCACTCCGAGGCCTTCTGTCTGCTGGAGGGCCATTCCGAGGTCGTGGTGGTGGGCAACCTGGTGGTCGATGGCCAGCCGCGCTCGATCTTCGTCAATGTCCGCGAGGAATGGCACTTCGACTACGCCTATGCGCAAGAACCATCGGTCGGCGCACTGTTTTTCGCCCGGGAGGTGCCACCGGAAGGCGGCGATACGCTCTTCGCCGACACCAGGGCTGCCTATGACGGCCTGCCGCCAGACCTGAAGGCCGAGGCCGACCGGCGCCAGGTGGTCTATTCCTACCGGGCCATGGACCGACACCTGCGCGCGCTCGACCCGACCCGTCCGCCGCTCGGCGAGGAGACCTTCGCCGCCTGGCCGCCGGCGCGCCTCCCCCTGGCCCAATCTCATCCCGGCACCGGCCGCAAGACCCTGCGCCTGGCGCCCGAAGTCATGGAAGAAGTGGAGGGGTTATCCCGCGCCGCGGCCGAGGACCTGCTCGCGCGCCTTCTGGCGCACACGCTCCAGCCAGCCTACCGCTACGACCACCGCTGGCGCGAGGGCGACCTGGTGATCTTCGACAACGCCAGCCTGATCCACTCGGCCAGCGCCTTCGACACCGACCGTCACCGCCGCATCATGTACCGCACCACGATCATGCCGGCAGGCTACGGGGCGGGGGCGTGACGACCGACGATCGTGCCACTTGCCCCACCTCCACCCGGCGCTGGCGCGCCGACCTCCCCCGTCAAGGGTGAGGTAAATTCGTCGAAGTGGCTCGTCGGACCCCTTCCCCCTTGACGGGGGAAGGCTGGGATGGGGGTGGAGCCCCAAGTTGAACCGGTCGCCGTGAAGCGATGACTGAGAACCTCTGCTACGCGATCTCCGTCATCGCGGCCACGAAGCGCGCGATCTCGGCCTCGCTGTTGAAGTAATGCGGCGAGGCGCGCACCAGGTTGGGTAGCTGCCGGCGCTCGGCGTCCAGGCGGGTCGAGCTCGGCGCCGAGGCCGAGACGTTGATGCCATGGCGGCCCAGCGCCGCGACCAGATCCCGGGCCGACATGTCCGCCAGGTTGAAGGAGACGATACCGCCGCGCCTTTCACCGATGTCGCGCAGGGTCAGACCGTCGATGTCGGCAAGACCCTGGCGCAGGCTGTCGGCCAGCGCCGTCACCCGGGCCTCGATCGCCCCCAGGCCGAGGGTCAGGGCGTAGTCCACCGCGACGCCGAGACCGATCACGGCGGCGTAGTTGAACTCCCAGTTCTCGAAGCGCCGGGCATCGTCTCTCAGCTCCAGGCGCTCGGGCTCGACCCAGGTCGCGCCGCGCATGTCGAGCTGCGGCGGGTCGAGCTTGTCGAGCAGCGACTTGCGGACATAGAGAAAACCCGAGCCACGCGGCCCGCGCAGGAACTTGCGCCCGCTGGCCGACAACAGGTCGCAACCCAGGACCTCGACGTCGAGCGGCATCTGGCCGGCCGACTGGCAGGCGTCCAGCAGAAAGGGCACGCCTGCCCTGCGCGCGACCGCACCGATGGCCGGGGCCGGATTGACCAGCCCGCCGTTGGTCGGGATATGGGTCACGGCGATCAGCTTGACCCGCTCGTCGATCATCGCCTCCAGCGCCGCCACATCGAGCTGGCCGGAGGCATCGCTCGGCACCGCTTCGACCACCACGCCGAGGCGCTGCTTGAGGCGCAGAAAGGCGATGTAGTTGCTGGCGTACTCCGCCTCGGCGGTCAGGATGCGATCCCCGGCTTGGAAGTGAAAGGCCTGGAAGGCCAGGTTCCAGCCGACCGTGGCATTCTCCACCAACGCGACCTCGTCGCGGCCGCAGTTCAGCATCCGGCTCAACGCGCCATAGCAGGCCTCGACCTTGTCGTTGGCGGCGCGATGCGCCTCGTAGCCGCCAAGCGCCGCCTCGAGCCGCAGGTGCTCGATCTGCGCCTCCAGCACCGGGTTCGGCATCATGCTGGAGCCCGCATTGTTGAAATGGATAACGGTCTCGCAAGCCGGGGTGTCGGCCCGGGCCTTTTTCAGGTCTATCGTCACGCTGCACCTACCTTCTGATCGCGCCGTTTGATGGCGATGGAACGTCCCGCGTTCTTTGGCCGTTCAAGCTTGCCGTGGGCGGTCCGAAGCCGCTCCAGATGGGCCATGACGGCATCGTTGAAGGGCTCCAGACCGCGGGTCTCGAGGCTGAAGCCGAGCGCCATGACCTCGTTGGTCGCGACCAGAGCGCCGTCCTCGCTTTTGTAGAGGTCGTGAAAAATCTGGAACCGCTTGGCGTCGAAATCGAGCAGCTGGGTGGTGATGAAGAAGGCCTCGCCCTCGCGCAGTTCGCCCAGGTAGTTGATGTGGGTCTCGACCACCGCGTACTCGCCGCCATCGCGCTCTTCCAGGGGCTTGCCGTCGTTGACCCGCTGCCAAAAAGCATAGGTCGCGTGATCGCAGGCTTCCAGGTAGCGCGACATATTCATGTGGCCGTACTCGTCGATCCACCCGGCTTCGACACGGCCTTCATGCAGGCGCAGCGGCCCCTCGTCGGACATGATCGGTTTCCCCTGGCTTTTGGTCACTTCCCAGCGGCGGTTCTAGCCCCGCGCCCGGATCGGCGCAACTCATTGCATGTTAAGCCCGCGATATTGCGCGAAGCCATGTCTTCTGATTTCTTGGGCGCCGAGTGCGCCCGCGAATGAGGCCACCAGTGCCGGAGGAGTGTCACATGCCGCAGACCGAATTGTCGGCCATCGAAACCGCGCTGCAAGAAAGCCTGACGACGCCTTATGCCCAGGCCTTTTCCATGCCGGGCGTCTTCTACACCGCGCCGGACCTGCTGGAGCTGGAGCGCGAGCGGCTGTTCAAGCGCGAGTGGATCTGTGTCGGCCGCCAGGAGGAACTGGCCGCGCCCGGCGACTTCATGACCGCGACGATCCTCGAGGAGCCCCTGGTCTTGATGCGCGGCGACGACGGGAAGATCCGCGCGCTGTCGAACGTCTGCCGCCACCGCGGCATGGTGATCGCGTCAGGCAGCGGCTCCTGCCGGCGTCTGGTCTGTCCCTATCACCACTGGAGCTATGACCGGTCCGGCCAGTTGGTTTCGGCGCCCAACCTGGAGCCGCGCGACGACTTCGACCTGGCGGCCTGCCGTCTGCCGGAGGTCGCCAGCGAAGTCTGGCAGGGCTTCGTCTTTGTCTGCCTGGCGGCCGACCCGCCGCCCCTGGCGCCGCAACTGGCGCCGCTCGAGAAAATGGTCGCCCACTACCACTTCGAGGACATGGAACTGCGCTACGTCTCCGATGAGGTCTGGGACACCAACTGGAAGTGCCTGATGGAGAACTTCATGGAAGGCTATCACCTCTCCGGGCTGCACCGCAAAAGCCTGCACAGGCTGAACCCGACGGACCTTTGTCGGCACTTCCCGCCGGGCGACCAGTACTTCGGTTTCTATTCGGGCTTCGCCCCGGATCTCGACCGGGTGGAGAGCCGGAATTCCGAGCTGGTGGCGCAGGATATCGAGCGCTGCGTGATGTTCGCCGTGCCGCCGGGTCTGGCGGTCGGCTCGGCCAGCGACTACAGCTCCTTCATCGCCATCCAGCCGGAGGGGGTGGGCCGGGTCCGGGTCAAGCTGGGGCTGTTCTTTTCCAACGACGACTGGTCGCAGGCCGCCATCGATGAAGCCGTCGATCTCTTCGAGCGGACCGCCGCAGAGGACAAGTTCGCCCTCGCAGGGGTGCAGGTCGGCATGGCATCGCAGTTTCACGCCCGCGGCCCTTTGGCGCCGGCGGACTACGAAGGCTGCGTCGTGGACTTTCACGCCTATCTGGCGCGCCGCCTTCAGTTGGCCGCCAGTTCCCGCGGATAGCGGGTCGCCGCGACCGAGGGGCGCGCGGCCATCCGTTCGGACCAGGCGCGCAGCGCCGGATAGTCCGAAAGCAACCTGATACCGGTGGGGGCCAGTTCAAGATAGGCGATTACACAGACTGTCCAGAGATCGGCCAGGGTCACCCGCTCGCCCAGCAGGTAGGGCGCGTCGGCCAGGTCGTCCAATACCGCCAGGACCTGGCGCGCGCCTGTCACCTCCTCATCGCTCAGCGAGCCGGCCCGGCCGCGCTCCAGCTCTTCCACCATGACGCCCCAGACCAGGCGTGGGTAACCGTAGTTATCCATGATGCGCATGATCTGGCGACAGCGTGCGCGCCCTTGCAATGTCGCGGGCAGAAGCGCCGCGCCCTCGAAGGTCTCGATCAGGTAGTGGGCGACGGCATCGGTCTCGAACAGACGAAAGCCATCGTGCTCCAGCGCCGGGATCTTGCCGAAGGGATGCCGCGCCGGGTAGTCGGCGGGAAGGCTCTCCTTGTCGAAGATATCGATCTCGACGAAGGCGTGCGGGATCGCCAGTTCGGCCAGCACGAGCCGGGGGATCCGGCTGTAGACGCTGTAGGGCGCCCCGTAGAGAGCGAGGTCGCTCATCTTCGCGACTCTCCCTCAGGCCATGCCTTCGGCGCGCAGCATCAAAAGGCTTTCGCGGAAGCCCTCGACGGTGGCGGCGATGTCGGCTGCCTCGTGCACCGCCGAGACCAGACCGCCGGGCCAGGGCGAAAGGTCGATCCCCTGCACCAGGGCGGCGATGCGCAGACGATGCCCGACCTCGCCGGCCGGCCGGGTCAACTCCTCGCGGCTCAGGGCCGTGGCGTCGAAGCTGTCGGGGCGCACCGCCATGCGGTCCGGATTGAGAAAGAGGTGAAAGGCCGAGGACCGGCCATAGACCGCCCAGGGGATCTGCAGCTCCATCAGCACCTCGTTCATGCCGTCGCGCAACAGCCCGGCCTGGCCCGCCGCCCGTTCGCAGGCGTCGGTCTCGCCGACGATGGTCAGGCAGGCCGTGCCGGCCGCGGCGGCCACCGGGTTGGCGTTGTAGGTGCCGGGGTGATAGATCTTTTCCCGGCCGAGACGCTGGGCCTCGCCGAAATCGAGCCAGTCGAGAAGGTCCTTGCGCCCCGCCACCGCACCGCCCGGCAGGCCGCCGGCCAGGATCTTCGCCAAGGCGGTCAGATCCGGCGTGATCCCGGTCGCGCCCTGCACGCCGCCCGGCGAGACGCGGAACCCGGTGACCACCTCGTCGAAAATCAGGATGACGCCGTGCTTGGCGCTCAGCTCGCGCAGCGCGGTCAGGAAGGAGGTCTCGACCGGCACGCCGCCGGTGGCGGCCCCCAGAGGCTCGATGATGATACCGGCGATATCGGCATCGCCTTCCAGGACGCCGCGGACCGCCGCCGGGTCGCCGGCCTCCAGCAGGACGATGTTGGCGGCACTGTCGGCCGGCACGCCGACCGGGGCGCTGCCGTCGAAGTGCGAGGCATGACCCGCCGTCATGTCGTTGTGCCAGCCGTGGAACTGGCCCTTGAAGCGGATGATCTTGCGCTTGCCGGTCTGGGCCCGGGCGAGCCGCAGGGCCATGTGGGTGGCCTCGGTGCCCGAGGCGGTAAAGCGCACCCGCTCGGCCGAAGGGACCAGGGAGATGACCTGTTTGGCCCAGGCGATCTCGTGGCGCTGGCCGGCGGCGAAGTGCGTGCCCTGGGCGAGCGCTTCCTGGGCCGCGGCGACGACCTTGGGATGATTGTGGCCGAGCAGCAGCGAGCCGTGACCGCCGAAGTAGTCGACGTAGCGATTGCCGTCGACGTCCCATTTGACCGCGCCCTCGGCCCGCTCGACATAGAGGCCGTGCGGTGTCAGATACCGCGCGTCGTGGGTGACGCCGCTGGGGAAAAGGCCGCGGGCCTCCTCGGCGAGAGCGGCGGAGCCGGGCGTCTTGGCACGGTAACTCGCGAGAATTGCGTTTTCGGCCATGTCCTATCCTCTTTGCGGCTTCCCAGAAGCATTTCCATCACCCTAGTGTGGTGGAACAGAAGAGTACAAGGGGAGACCCGCCCTGGCCGACGAGCTGTTGCCATGCCGCATCGACCCGGAGCACGACTGGGTTGCCGAGGAGGGCGGATATGTCTAGGAGCCATCGGGCGAGACGCACAGGCTGGTCGTGCCGGACGATGTCGACGAGATGATCACCTGCTTTCAGGTCAAGGGGGTGTCGCAAGATCTGGAGGGACCCGTGTGGGTTTTGCCGGGCCCGCGCCTTCTGGCTTCAAACAAGGATAGGAATTCAACATGAACGTATCTGGCAAGAAAGCCGTCGTCTTCGGCGGCACATCGGGCATTGGTCTGGCAACGACCAAGATGCTGGCCGAAGCCGGCGCGACGGTCACGGCAATCAGCCGCGATCCTGCCAAGGCGGGTCCGGTCCCCGCGAATGTGACGACCCAGTCCTGCGATGTCCTGGACGGGGCCGCCGTCGCGGCGCTGCTGGACGACCTGGCACCGTTCGATATCCTGGTGAGCGCCGCGACCGGCGGCGGCCGCGCGATCGGGCCGTTTCTCGAGATGGACATGGAGGGCTACAAGGCATCCTTCGACAAGCTCTGGGGCTACGCGAACGTTGTCAGATACGGCGCAGGACATGTGGCAGATGGTGGTTCCATCACACTGGTTTCGGGCGCGCCGGCGCGGAACTGCCAGCCCGGGCAGATTGCGCTTTCCTCGGTCGGCGGCGCGGTCGAGGCGATGGTGCGGGCGGCGGCCCGCGAAATGGCACCGCGCATCCGTATCAACGTTGTGTCACCTGGCGTTATCGATACACCCATGGTTCCCCTGCAGGGCGCCGAGCGGGATGCGCTTTACAAAAAGATGACCCAGAACAACCTGATCCCGCGCGCCGGCACCGCAGACGAAGTGGCCGAGGGTATCTTGTTTGTGATCAAGAACGGTTTTGTCACCGGCACGACCGTGGACGTCGACGGCGGATGGCTGTTGGGTTGACTCCACCGCACGAGCCCCAGGGGTGTCTTGCGATGAGTTCGCGAGATGCCCTGGGCGGGCTTGCGTCGGAAAAGTGCTGAAACGGGCGCACGGACAGGATCGGACCCGATTATGACGAAGCTCCACTATTTCAAGGGACGCGGACGGGCCGAGACAACGCGCTGGATGCTGGCTGTCAATCAGATCGCGTTTGAAAACGTATCGATCGAGACGCCCGAAGCGCTCGCCGCATTGCGTGCTTCCGGCAAGCTGCCGTTCGATCAGATGCCATTGCTGGAGATCGAAGGTCTGAAGTTGAGCCAATCGAGTGCCATGATCCGCTATCTGGCGCGGCTTGGCGGCTTTTATGGCCAGAGCGATACCGATGCGGTCTGGTGCGATATGATCGCAGGCGCAGCGGCTGACTTTGCCGAGGCGCCGATGCAGGCGGCGTTTCAAGCGACCGATGAAATTGCCGTGGCGTCTCTGCGCACGCGGTTCAGTAAGTTCGGCCCCAGGTTCGAGGCGCGGCTGGCCGAAAGTGGCTCGGGTTGCTGTGTCGGCGCGGGTCTGACCTTCGCCGATGTCGTCTTGGCCGAGGCGCTGAGCGCCTATCTGGACTGGTGCCCGGACATTCTTGCGGGCACACCCCTGCTGGACGCTTTGCACCAGCGCGTATCAAACGAACCCGGAATAGCCAGCTATCTGCGCTCGGCACGGCGCTTTCCGAAGGCGGGTGACGAATATGTAATTGACCTTGCCAGAGTCCTGCGGCGAGGGTTGCCGCCCCATATGTCCGATCCAAATCGGTTCGTACCCGCGTCGTAAACCGAACCTGCGAACAATCTAGCACCCGCGAATTCCGGCCAAGAGTGGTAGACTTCGGCCCCGTCACCGAACTGTCCGAGATTGCCCCGCCCGATCAATGAAAGGTACCTTTATGTCCGACCCGCAGCGCTGGTTCGATCCCGCTCACGTCGCCGGCTGGGATGACAATCCCGGGCGCAACAATCCGACCCGGGCCGAACAGATCGACATCGTGGCGGACCTCGCGGTCGCCGGCTGGCGGCCCGGCAGCGCGATCATCGACTTTGCCTGCGGCACCGGCCATCTGGTCGAGGCGATCTGCGCACGCCACCCGGAAGTCCGGGTGGTCGGCGTCGACTACTCGCCACAGGTGTTGGAAACAGCAAAGACGCGGCTATCGGCCTACGGCGACAGGGTCACCCTGGCCCAGGCCGACCTGACCGCGCTGGCCGATGCGGAACTGCCGGCGCAAGACTGTACGGTGGCGCTCTGCACCCAGTCCTTTCATCACTTCCAGGACGACGAGAAGCGCCGCCAGATCGCGGCCATTCGCACCCGCCTCCAGCCCGGTGGGCTCCTGATCGTACAGGATCGCTTCGAGCTGCCGGGGTCGGGTCTCTTCGACTGCTACCAGGCTCTCTGGCGCCGCCAGGAACGCGTCCATGGCGTGACGGTGAACGACGAGTCCGTCCCGGACCCGGACGCGCCCCAGGGCCCGGATATCGAGAAGGCCGCGGCCCTGCCCTGGTTCCTGGAGACCCTGCGCGAGAACGGATTCGAGGCCGCCTGCCTCCACCTCCACGGCACCCGCGGCGTGGTGGTCGGGCGCAAGCGGGCCACTTAAGACCGGGCCAAGCCGCCGCGTCGTCCCGGACGGGGCCCGGCAGGCCGGTCGGGTGTGGAAAAGGGGACTGGCTCGTTTTGCCGTGGCAAAAGGTGCCTGTCCCCTTTTCCACTTGTAGGCGATGACAGCGCGGCCGCGGCGAGTGAGGGGACTGGCAGCTCTTCGCGGATGCGTCCACGCTACCCAAAGGCAGGGCCAAGCCGCCGCGTCATCCCGGACGGGGCCCGGCCTTGGGCCGGGAACCGAGCCGGGATCTTGGGGCCCGCCTCGTTCTGGCCGAGATCCCGGCTCAGGGCTACGCCCTGTCCGGGATGACGCGCTG
>JAJFGK010000140.1 GCA_021776195.1 Kiloniellaceae bacterium
GAGCGGGGCAACGCAGGAGATCTCGCGCAACGCCCAGCAGGCCTCCGCGGGAACCCAGGAGGTGACCAACAACATCACCTCGGTGCAGACCGCCGTGGGCGAGACGGGTCATTCAGCCCGTCAGGTTCTCGAGGCCGCCGGAGAGCTCTCGCAGCAGTCCGAGTCCCTGAACCGCGAGATGGACAAGTTCCTGGCCGAAATCCGCGCTGCCTGACAAGCAGTCCACGCGAAACCAAATTGCGGGGAGCTTGGCGCCTTATCGCCAAGCTCCCCCATTTTTTCGATGGTGGCCCGGGAGTATACCGGCGGAACTGCCATCGATGAGATCCCGCGGGCCGACGCGCCTCGATCAGTTGATCGAATTCGGGATACGTTCTAAGTTTCTCGCAGAATTGTTCGATTCTTTCGCCCGCCTGGCGGGGACGCCTCGTCGAACGACTCGGTGTTGATCCCATGACAGCTCTGTCTTGCCAGACGACTGGGCGAACCGCTTCGATCCGAGGAACGGGCTTTTGACAGGCCGACAGCCAATTGGTGCCCCATCCCGCGACACCAGCCTCCCGGGGAAAACGCGGCGAAAGCTAAACGACCTGCCCCTGGTCGCGAAACTGTCTTTGGGTTTCGGTCTTCTACTCGGGATCGTCGCTATCACGGCCGGATTGCTTGCCGACAAGGTCGACGATCTCGACCGACAGCGCGACCGCGTCACCAGAGTCGCACAGCCCCTGAGCGCCGCTTCCTATGAAATGGAGATCAGCCTGATCGCCAGCGGCATGGGCGTGCTGAGCTACCTACGGCAGCCCAATCCCGACTTTGTGGCGCAATTCCGTGAGGATGAAAGGGAATTTGCTCTTTACCGGGAAAGGTTTCAGGCTGTCGCCCCCAATGACGAGGCGCGCAAGCTTGGGGACCGGGTCAGTAAACTCTACTCGCGTTTCCACGAGCTGGGCAGCGGACTGATCGCGACCAAGGATCGCCAGGTCGAGGCCTTTGACCGCTTTGTCGTCGCGGTGCGAAAGATCGACCGCCTGCTGGGCGACCGCGTCCCGGCCTTTGCGACCGGGGCCGATCCAATGATCGACGCCATCCCCTCGCTTTCCGAGTTCAGGGCGGAACTGGCCGAGGCGTCTCTCTGGTTGACCGGCCACATGGGCACCGTCGGGTCGGGGTATTTGGAGAGGCTCGAGGAGGATCGACAGGAATCATTTCTCGCGCTGGAAAGGTTGCGAGTCGAGCTCGGGGATCGAGGCCACGCCGTTTGGGCGGGCCAGCTCGGTGCCGCCACCGTGGGGATCTTCACCAACATCGATGCCATCGTCGAAATCGACTTGCAAATCGAAAGGGATGTCGCCGAGCTTCTCCGCCTAAAGGGCGAACTCCACCAGCTTCTGGACGAGACGGTCCGGATCTTGGCGCAGCGCGAACTGTTGGGCGCTCAGGCCGCCGCCGACGAGGACTGGCGAGACCTCCAGCTTTGGCTGGTCATATCGGGGGTCTTACTGTTGTTGGCCATCGCCCTCACCGTATTCCTGATCGGGGTGCAGGTTGTCAGGCCGATACGGGCGCTCACCGCGGGCGCCAGAGCCCTGGCACGTGAGCAATTCGGCCATCGGATCGAACTGGAATCCAATGACGAACTTGGACGCCTCTCCGAGACCTTCAATTCCATGGCCGGTCAACTGCAGGCCTCGCGGGAGAACCTGGAGTTGGAAGTCCGCAAGCGCACCGCGGCCTTGGCCGAGATCAGCCGACGCCTGGAGGAAGAGCTGGTCGCGGGCCGAGCCCTCGAAGCACAGCTCCGACAGAGCCAGAAGATGGAGAGCCTGGGAACTCTCGCCGGAGGAATCGCCCACGAGTTCAACAATCTGCTCTACATGATGATGGGCTGGACGCAGCTCGTGCAGGGGCGGTTGCCCGATGGCGATCCGCTACGCGGCCACCTCGACAAGGTCCTGTCGGTCGGGGAGCGGTCCAAGGTTCTGGTCGAGAAGATCCTCTCCTTCAGTCGGCAGCAGGATGTCGACCTGAAACCGGTCCCCGTCGACGATCTGATCAACGAGATTGTTCCCCTGCTGCAAGCCTCCCTGCCCGCGACCGTCACTCTGGAGACCCGGATCGACGAGGCGCCTGGCGCGGTTCTGGCGGACACCGGCCAGTTCGGCCAGGTGCTAGTCAACTTGGTGGTCAACGCCTTTCAAGCAATGGAGGGCAAACCAGGCTCGGTTGTCGTGGCGGCCCGCGAAAGGTCACCAGGCCTTGAGACAAGCAATCGGCCGATCGGACTCGGCCCCGGCAATCAGGTCGAGATCACCGTGACCGACAACGGCTGCGGTATCGCGGCCGATGAGCTCCCGCGCATCTTCGATCCCTTCTTCACCACCAAGACCATCGGAGAAGGCACCGGTCTGGGACTGGCGCTGGCTCACGGCATTGTCACCAGTCATGGTGGCGCGATCGAGGTCACCAGCGAAGAGGACCTAGGGACGACCGTTCGAATTCTCTTGCCCTCTTGCACGAAGAGCTCGGATCCTGCCGCTGCGCCGGCATCTGGGACAAAAAACAACGACGTTGAGAGTGCTGTGGGTCCTGGGATCGGCACGGGCGGGAGCGACGCGGATGAGACGGGGCAGGACAATGACCGGGACGACAGGATGAAATCCGTTGGTGGATGAGGGGGACCGACGATTGCGTAGTGAGAGTCGCGGCCGCGCCAGGACCCTGACAAGCTATCCGATCCGGTGAGGGGAAATCGCATGCAACGCATCCTTATTGTTGACGATGAGCCGCTCCTATGCGAGCTGCTCGCAGAGACGCTGAGCGCCGAGGGCTACGAGGTGGCGACGGCGGAAGATGGACGTGGCGCCAATCGACTGCTCGCGGAAATCATCCCGGACCTTCTGATAACCGACATTTTTATGCCCGCGGTAGACGGGCTCGAAACCATTAAGGAGATTCGCGAGAAACTCCCCACTACCAAGATTATCGCGATTTCGGGCGGCTCGCCGATCCGTGAAATGGATGTCTTCAAGTGGGCAAAGGTCTGGGGCGCCGACCACGTCTTCAAAAAACCGATCGATCAGAAAGACCTGCTCGCCGCCGTGAAGGACTGCCTCGAATCCGCAAACCAACGCTCTCTATGAAAAGAATTGCAGGTCCGCACTTTCGCGTTCAAGACCACAGCGGTTTGGCTCAATTTTACTGCGGCCTGCTGGGAATGCAGGCCGTCGCCGCAACGACAGAATCCGTGGCTTTTGGGTTCGACGCCCACCGCGCATGTGTTCGGTTCCACCGAACGGCAGACAAACCCTACGAGCCCCGACCCAACGATTTTTATTGGAAGATCGGCATCACCTTGCGCGATCTCGACGCCGCGGTCGCCGACCTGAGAAACAAGGGCTTGGCCGTTTCCGATCCCAATCAGTTCCGCGACATCGGCTATATGAGCAAGATCGCCGACCCCACGGGATTCACGATCGAACTTTTGCAGCAAGGCTTCGAGGGCAACAGCAAGCCAGTGCCGCCGGGGGGGCATGCGATTGCCGCACAGGCGACCCTGGCCCATATCACGTTGCGCGTCACCGATATCGCGTCGGCAAGAACCTACTTCGAGGACCGACTCGCTATGCGCTTGATGTCGGTGCAGCCGGTCGAGGAGTACGGGTTCTGCCTCTACTTCTATAGCTGGAGCGATGAGCCCCTGCCCGAACCGGATCTGACATCCGTGGGCAACCGGGAATGGCTCTGGAGCCGGCCTTACGCCTTCATCGAGCTGCAACACCTGGAGACCCCGGGAGCCGTTGTGCGCAAAGCAGAGGGCAACACCAGCGGCTTCGACGGATTCTCCTATCTCGGCAGCTCCGATGAGGACCCGGTCTTTGTTGCTCTGTCGGACCTGAACCTTCTATCGTGAACCCGATCCGGACGGTCAGCCATTCCACCCGGATTTCAGCCGAGCCCGGAAGCCCTAGAGGGAGAGCCCGGTGATGGCACAGAACGAGGAACCGCCCGGTGCCAATCCGGCGGAGACCATATCGTCGGCGCCGGCCTTTGGACAAGAAGAGAAGGTCGACGAACTGACCGACGCGCAAATCGAGCAGCTTCTTGAAACCGCCAACGAGGCCTCGGGAGCGGCGCGCAACGCCTGGCTTGGGTTTGTTTTGGTCATGGCCTACCTGTTGGTCACCATTGCCTCGACCGGCCACCGCGACCTGCTGTTGAACAATCCGGTTACCCTGCCCATCGTCGACGTCAAGCTGCCCCTGTCCAACTTCTACGTCTTTGCGCCGCTGCTGTTCTGGCTGCTGCACCTGGGGCTCTTCATCCAGCACGCGGTGACGGCCAAAAAGCTGACCGCCCTCACGCGGTCGCTCGCCGCCCTGCGCGGCGATCGGCCGCCCGGCTATGAGAGCCGCATCCGCGGCCGGCTGCACCACTACAGCTTCGCACAGTACCTGGCCGGCGCCTATGGCCACGACGTCCCGCTAGAAGACGAGGCCGAACGCACCGCCACCGTCCACCGTCTATTGATGCGGCTGATTCTGTGGACCAGCTTCGTCGTCCTGCCGGGCCTGACCTTCCTTTATTTCCAGATCGGATTTCTGCCCTACCACGACGCGGCGATCACGGGGTGGCAGCGCATCTTGCTGATGGCCGACGTCGCCCTGCTCTGGGCCTTCTGGCCGATCATCCGCTACGACCGCCCGCGGTGGTGGGACTGCGTTCGATCCTATCCGCGGTCCTGGATTGTCGCCAAGATCGCCGCGACCGTCGCGATCGTCTTTCTGTCTCTTTGCGTCGCCACGCTGCCTGGCGAAACGACCGACCGGGCCATGGCGGGCCTTTGGCCCGCCGAACGCCGCGACGAGCGGCAGATCTTCTGGCCCACGGCGTGGCTGTTCGAGGGCGAGGTCCGCGACGATACGCTCAGGCCCGACAGCTGGTTCTCGCGCAATCTGGTGGTGGTGCAGGAGGACCTGGTCGATGACGATGAAAAGCTGGATGAGCGCGAGGTTTCGCTGTCCCTGCGCGGCCGCGACCTGCGCTATTCCTTCCTGACGGCGAGCGATCTGCATCGCGCCGACCTGGCCCATGCGAAGCTGCAGGGCGCAATCCTGTTCCGCACCAACCTCCAGGGAGCGAGCCTGGACGGAGCGGACCTCCGAGCCGCATTCCTGGACGATACCGATCTCGAAGGCGCGACCCTGACAAAGGCCGACCTGCGGGGTGCGTTTCTGTGGGGCGTCAATGCCCGTGGCGCGGATCTTTTCGACGCCGAGCTTCAAGACACGGAATGGAGTGACGCCGATTTGCGGGGCGCGGACCTGAGCAGCGCCCGCCTTCAAGGCGCGAATTTGCATGAAACCAATCTGCAAGGCGCGGGACTGCGAAATGCCCGCCTCCAGGGTGCGAACCTCTACGGCGCCGACCTTAGGGGTGCGGACCTGAGGATTGCCCACCTCGAGGGCGCGATCCTGGAGGGCGCCGACCTTCGTGGGGCCAACCTGAAGACCGCCCACTTGGAAGGCGCGGGCTTGTGGAGAGCCGACCTCCGGGGCGCGGATCTGCGCGAAGCCGGCATCTGGTTGGCGGTCTTTCCAGGTCCAGCCCGGTTGTTCCATCTGGCGGATCTGCGGGGCGCCGAAATCTCGGCGCCGAGCGAGGCCGACCGGAAAGCGCTGCGAGTATTCGCCGAGGGCGCCACCGAGATTGGCGATCCGCATAACCGGATCCTCAGGCGACTGGCGCGCGTTCTTGCGACGCCGCCGCCGGACTGGCTCGACAAGGCGAAGTGGGAGGCGGTCATTGCCCCACAGAGTACGCCCGATCCGCGAGAACTCGGCACCTTTCTGGCGGGACTGGCCTGCAATGACGATGACGGTCATGTGGCCAGGGGTGTTGTAGGCCGAATGCTCCGACTGCAAGAAAACGGGGCGGAGATGCAGCGGATCTTCGTCAGGCTGCTCCTTGGGGCAAGGGCGGAGGCCTGTGCCGGCCGCCTGCATTTGAAGCCGGCAACCTTGTTTAGGCTGCGGGAATTTGACGCCGCCCAGACCGGTGAGCCGGTTCCGGACCTGGGGACGATGGATCAGTGAGGGTGCCCGACCCCGCGCGCTTACGGGGCCGCAAACCTCTTGGACGTCAGTGATCGTGCCTGCCTAAGCTATCCGCGTCGGGCAGCGCCCCCAATTCCCCCAGGGCTTGATCGAAGATCGCCACGGCCCGGTCGATCTCGTCGCGGCTGACGGTCAGGGGCGGCGCGATGCGGAACAGTTCGCCCGAGCGCCGGCCGATATTGAGGCTCGCCCCGAGCGCCAGGCAGCGCTGGCTGATGGCGGCCCCCAGGTCTCGGGCCGGTGCCTTGGTCTGGCGGTCGCTCACCAGCTCGACGCCGAGCAGCAAGCCCCGGCCCCGCACATCGCCGATGATCGGGTGGCGCTGCTGGAGGTCGCAAAGCATCCCTTTCAGGTAATCGCCGAGCTCGCGGGCACGCTGCGCCAGGCGGTCGCGCAAGACGATCTCCACCACCTTGCGCCCAACCGCCGCCGGCAGCGGGTCGGCGGCATGGGTGGTGTAGAACAGGAAGCCCTTGTCGTGGCAGTCCCGTTCGATGGCCGCCGTGGTGATCGTCGCCGACAGCGGCAGGCCGGCGCCCAGGGTTTTGGAAAGGTTCAGGATGTCGGGCACGACGCCGTCGCGCTCGAAGGCGAAGGCGTCGCCGGTGCGGCCCATGCCGGTCTGGGCCTCGTCGAGAATCAGCAGCATGCCGCGCTCGTGGGCCTTGTCGCGCAGGGCGGCCAGATAGCCCCGCGGCAACTCGATGATGCCCCCGGAACTGAGGATCGGCTCGGCGATGACCGCCGCCAACTGGCCGGTGCTCTGGCGGTCGATCATGTCCCAGCCGAACTCGAACTCGGCGCGCCAGTCGTAGTCGCCGTCGCGGTTGAAGGGCGAGCGGTAGGCGTGCGGCGTCGGCAGGGTCAGGACTCCTGGCAGGGTCGGGCCATGACTCCGCCTGCCGCCGGAATAGGTCGTGGCCGCCGCCCCGCCCGTCACTCCGTGCCAGGAGCGATCGAAGGCCACCACCTCGAAGCCGCCGGTATAGGTCTTGGCGATGCGCAGCGCCGCCTCGTTGGCCTCGCCGCCGGTCGAGAGCGGCAGCACCCGGTCGAGGCCATCGGGCAGCATGTCGACCAGCGCCTCGGCGAAGTCGATCACCGGATCGGACAGAAAGCCGCTGTGCAGATGATCCAGGCGGCCGATCGTATCCTGCACGACGGCGACGATCTCGGGATGGCTGTGCCCGAGAATGCCGCTCATCTGGCCCGAGGTGAAGTCGAGGATTTCCTTGCCATCGCTGTCGTAGATGTACGAGCCCTGGGCCCGCACGATGCGCTGGTCGGCGAAGCCGCCGCCATAGCGAAAGACACGCTCGCGTCCGTTGCTGCTCATGGTTTTCCGTCCTCACTCACCCGTGAATCGAACCGGACCCCTCATCCAGCAAATCGCCGGTCCCACTCAAGGCGCGAACCAGGCGCCTCTAGAGATCCTGCGCGATAAGCGCCAGGAAATCACCCCTGCCGACCAGCACCTTGTGGGCCCGACCGATCACGGTGCCGGCGGTGCCGGCCCGACAGACCATGGGCTCGCGCGCCGGGCGTTCGGGAAAGTGGATCTGGCCCAGAGGCTCGCCCTTCTCGACCGTGGCGCCGAGGTCGACCAGGGCCTCGTAAAGGCCCGCGTCGTCGGCGATGAGGTAGCACCCCGGATCGGCCATGTGCATCTGACGGCTTGGCGGCAGGCCCCGTGCTTCACGTGTGAGCGGCGCCTCGTCAAGGATGCCCAGGTGGGCGAGCAGGTTGCCGACCGCGGTCTCGGCGATGGCCATGGTCTCGGTCGTGGTCGTGCCACCACCGCCAAACTCGCTGCCGACGAAGATCTTCCCCAATGCCTCGACCGAGCTGTCCAGCATGCCCTCGGCATCGAGTTCGACCAGTTCCAGGCTGATCGGCGCCGCCATGGCGTCGACCGCCTCACGGGCCCGTTGGGTGAGGGCTTCGTCGGGCAGACGGTGATAGCAGGCAAAGGGCAGGAACATCATGGTCTTGCCGCCCGAGTGGATGTCGAACAGGGCATCGCAGCCGGGTAGGATCTTGTGCTGCACGAAGTGGGCGATCATCTCGCTGACCGAGCCGCCGCGCCTGCCGGGAAACGCACGGTTCATGTTGACCCCGTCGATGGGCGACACCCGATCGCCGGCCATCACCGCCGGATAGTTGAGGGCCGGGATCACGATGACCCGGCCGGAAACCCGCGCCGGCTCGAGGGAGCGCGCCAGCTTCAACAGCGCAATCGGCCCCTCGTACTCGTCGCCGTGGTTGCCGCCGGTCAGGACCAGGGTCGGGCCCGCGCCGTTCCGGATCGAGACGATGGGCAGATGAAGCGCGCCCCAGCCGGAGCTGTTGCGCGAGTGGGGGATGCTCAAGTGCCCGAAATGTTTTCCCTCGGCCTCGATATCGATGGAGATTCCGACCTTCGGCTCGGCTTCCGTCATAGCTTCCTCCCCTCACCCAGGGCGACCCTGGGCCTCATCTCACTGTTGGCTCGATGGTCAGGCAAGCTGCCGCGCGAGAGCTGCCAGCAAGCCCTCGACATCGCCGGGATCGGTGTTCCACGCGGTCACGAAGCGCGCCGCCGAGCCGTCGAGTTCGCCTTCGTTGACCTCGTACCCGTCGTCCTGGAGGCCTTCGACCGTCGCCGCCGAAAGACGCGCGAACACTTCGTTGGACTCGGTCGGGTAGGCCAGCTCGAACCCGCCGAGCGCCGCCAAGCCGTCGCTGAGCCGGCCAGCCATGGCATTGGCGTGGCGGGCGTTGCGGAGCCACAGGTCATCGGACAGGTAGGCTTCGAGCTGCGCCGCGATGAACCGCATCTTGGAAAGCAGCTGCCCCGCCCGTTTGTGAAGATAGGGCATGCTCGTCGCCAGCTCCGGCTTGAAGAAGACCACGGCCTCCGCGGCGAGACAGCCGTTCTTCGTGCCACCGAAGGACAAGACATCGACGCCGGCCTTCCAGGTCATTTCCGCCGGACTGACGTCAAGCGTCACCAAGGCGTTGGCAAAGCGGGCGCCGTCCATATGAAGGTGCAAGCCTTGCCGATGCGCCGTATCGGCGATCGCCGCGATCTCGGCGAGCCGGTAGACCGTTCCGGTTTCGCAGGCCTGGGTCACGCTCACCGCCGCCGGCTGCGCATGATGCACGTTGCCGCTTCCATGAATGGCCGAAGCCAGTGAAGTCGCGCTGATCTTGCCGTCGTCTCCGCGCAGGGCGATCAACTTGGCCCCGCCGGTAAAGAATTCCGGGGCGGCACACTCATCGGAATTTATGTGGGACAGCTCGTGGCAGTAGATCTTGCCGTAGGGCGGCGCCAAAGCGGAGAGGGCCAGCGCGTTCGACGCGGTGCCGGTGACGACCGGAAACACCAGGACGTCGGTCTCAAAAATCTCGCCCAGCCTTTCCCGCAGCCCCGAGGACCACCGGTCGTCGCCATAGGAGGCCGCGACGCCGGCATTGGCCGCGACAATCGCCTCCATCACCTCGGGGCAGGCCGGCGTCACGTTGTCAGATGCAAAGAGGGTCATAGGGATGTCTTCTCGTTCCTATCACTTGAGCTGTTGCGCCCTGGAGCCGAGGCCGGATCAATCGATCAGGATCAGCTCGCGGCTGACGTCGCAGAGCCGTTCGCCACCCTTTTCGGTGATGATGATGGGCTCGGAGATGGCCGCTCCGAAGTCGTCCAGCCAAACGCCGGACTGGAAATGAAAACACATGCCGGCTTCGAGAACCGTCTCGTCGCCGGCGCGCAGGCTGGCCGTGCGCTCGCCCCAGTCGGGCGGATAGTTGAGGCCGATGGAATAGCCCACGCGGCTTTTCTTCTCATAGCCGTTGCGATTGAGAGCGGATTGCCACAGGGCCTCGACCTCGTGGCAGGTGACACCCGGTCTGGCCGCCTCGATGGCCCGGTCGCCACCCTCGATGATGACATCGGTCAGCCGGGCCATTTCCGCCGGCGCCGGCCCGATATGGGCAGTGCGGGTCAGCGGGGCATGGTAGTGCCGGCGTGCGGCCCCCAGCTCCATGACGATCAGGCCGTTGTCCGGCAAGGGCTCGTCGGTCCAGGTCAGGTGCGGCGTGCTGGTTCCCTCGCCGACCTGGATCAGGGGACAGAGGCTCGTGTAGTCGCCGAACTTGCCATCGAACCCAGTGACCTGGTCATGATAGACATCGGCGATCACCTCGAACTGCCGCACGCCCGGCGCCAGCTTTGCCAAGGCGTTGTTCATGGTATCGGAGATAATGCGTCCGGCCTCGCGCATGTAGACGAGTTCGGCCGGCGATTTGACGAGCCGGGCCCAGTTCACCAGCTCCCGGTTATCGGCGATCTTCGCATTCGCCAGTCCCTTGACGAGATGCTGGTGCGCTCGCGCGGTGTAGTAGTGGGCATCGAAGTCGACGCCGATGCGCGCTCCGCCCCAGCCGCGGGCGGTCACGAGGTCGCAGAGCTCATCGAAGGGGTGTCCCGTCGCGTGGTGCACCAGATGTTCGGAAAACCCGATGATGTTGGCTGCCGGCAGATCCGTGGTGATATGGGCCGACTTTGCGTCCTGGGCGCGCCCGAACCAGATCGGCCAGGTCTCGTCGCAATGCAGGACGACGGCCTGGGGCGTGTAGAACGACCAGCCGTCGAACCCGGTCAGCCAGCCCATGTTGGCGGGGTCCTGGCAGATCAGAAGATCGAAGCCGGCCTTTTCCATGCGGTGCCGAACGTCGGTGACACGGCGTTCGAACTCCGCGGATTGAAATGCTTTCTCAAAGCCCATTGTGCAGCGTTCCTACGTCAGGCAGTCATTTCGTTTGCCGGCACGGCGCGAATGACGCAAGGGGTGAAATCGGAATCGCCCTTCATCTCAGCCAGGATCATGTCGCAGCCGGCGGCGAGTTCCGCGAGAACTCCCCGATAGGACATGGCCTTGACCCCTTGCCGGTTGGGGCCCCTGTTATCACCCGCCGCAGCCGCGGGGCATCCATTACTTGCGCAACGGCGCGACGCCCAATTCGTCCCACATCCACGACAGGTCGTAGTCGCCCATGGGTTCGCCGGGTTTCTGGCGGGCGTTATGGTTCTCCAGCAGTTTCAGCCATTCGACCACCTCCAATCGGCCCTCCACCGTCGCGACGGCCGCGCGCGGCGAGACGTCGCCCAGCAACGGCACCGCCTGGTCCAGCTGCTGGCTATAGTGGCGGTCCAGCATCTCATGGACGATCCGACGCCGCTCGTCTGGCGTCAGGTCGAGCAACGACCCCGACGGCTCGCCTTTCTCGCCATCCTTCTCTTCCTCGCGGTTCTGCGCCGCCATGAGCTGCTCGATCGTCTGCCGTTCGACCAGCGGCTCGCGGGTCAGACCTTCCAGGAACGGCGCGAGAAGCGCCTTGCCGCGCTCGGCCCGCTTCTCCGAGTTGACCATGAAGACCAAGGTCTTTTCTTGCAGCTCCAAGTCTCCCAGCAAGAGCGATCCATCCAGCGACTCTGTGTGAAGGGACACCCCGGTACACGTCACGGGGAGTTGCAGCCGACCCGGGGCCGGAGTCTCGCGCCAACGCCAATCCGTATCCGATACCGGCTCCAAATCGGGCACCCGCGCCAAGGCCCGGCACAGATCTTCCCGTTCGGTGCCGGGCAGCAGCACGTAGTGGAGCGTCAGGAACTCGAGCTGTTCGCCATCACTGTTCGACAGCTCCGGTAGCTGGGGACGCAGGGTCTTCTCGAGCAGATCGTCGAGCCAAAAGTTGACAATCGTCGGCGCGGCATAACGCAGCACGTCGTCGCGGCTGGCGATATCCGCAAGTTCGTCCTCCGTAAGTTCGACATCGAGCTTCTCCAGGAGCGCTGGCCCTTCCTTCCTTGCCCGCTGCGCGACCGACTCCAAGGTGTCCAGGATCTCCTCCGAGAGGTCACGGTCGAGCACCAGAATGCCGCCTCCCATGACAATCTTGGCGCGCGCGACCACGACGCGAGCCGCGACCCTGTCCCAGGGCTTCAGGTAATGGGTTCCAGATCGCTCCGAGACGCGCAGGGGCTCGCCGCCGCGGAACAGGTCCCGCGCCAGGAAGGACTTGCCCAGCTGGATGTCGCTGATCTCGAAGATACTCAAGACGGAGTGCCTGAGTCCGGTCATGTAGTTCTTGGTCGGCGCCTTTTCCTTCCAGCCGCGCCGCTTCAGATAATCGTCTACGATGTTGCCGTCTTCCGCGTCGTCCCTGGACAGGAGGTCCTCGAAGATGCAGCCCCAAAGCATCGCCGCGAGGGCATCGTCGATGATGGCCCCAAGGTCTTCGACCTCCAAACCCGCGGCCAAACAAGCAGGACCAACGTGGCGCTCGAACAGATCCTCGAAGTGGTCGTCCCACGGCGGTCGGTTTAGCCATTTGGTCAGGCCATCGAGGGAATGGGATGTGGACATTGCTATATCTTCCTGAGACTTGGTTTCGTGCGCAACCCTGCCTATTGTCGCTCGGGTCTCCAACGAACGAAATAGCGGACCGCATTCGAGTCGGTCCATGGATTGACGGAAACAGCCGATGGCAAAACCCAAGGCGGTGCTTTTCGACATGGGCGGCGTGCTGATCGACTGGCGTCCACGCTACCTCTTCGAGCAGCACTTCCCGGGCGACGAGGCGGGCATGGCGGCCTTCTTCGGGGTCCTGCGCCACGCCGGGCTGGAGACCTGCCGGCGGCCCTTCACCGAGGTCCTGCCCGCCTTCAAGGCCGAGCACCCGCACTACGCCGAGCTGTTCGACGTCTTCGAGCGCGACTGGGCCGGTTTCATGCGCGGCGCCCTGCCCGACAGCGTCGCCCTGCTGGACGAACTGCGCCGGGCCGGCACGCCCTTCTATGGACTGACCAACTGGCCGGCCGAGACCTTCCCGCCCGAGGGCGAGGCCTTCGCCTTTCTCGACCACTTCGAAGACATCCTGGTCTCCGGCGAGGTCGGTCTGATCAAACCAGACCCGGCGATCTATCACCTGACCCTCGAGCGTTTCGACCTGCGGCCCCACGAGGTGCTGTTCGTCGACGACCTGGCGGTCAACGTCGAGGTGGCGCGCGATCTCGGCATAGCCTCGCACCACTTCACCGGGGCCGAGGGCCTCGGTGAAGCCCTGTGCGAGCATGACTTGATCGGCGGCTGAGCGGACTTGTGGACCCGCCGGCGCGATTTAGCGGCAAAGCGGCAAAAAAGGTTAAGACGGCGCGCCTGGCAGTGTTATAGGAATCGGCAGGCCAAAAAACATTTTCCCGATAGCGAGATATACGCCGCAGCGATGCATAACGCCTCCATCCTGCTTCAGGTGCTTTTCCTCCTCGTTTCCGCGATCATCGTGGTCTCCCTCTTTCGACGCCTGGGTCTCGGCGCGGTCATGGGCTATCTGATCGCCGGCGTGCTGATCGGACCGCACGGGCTGCGCCTGGTGCCCGACCCGGAACAGACCCGCGACCTTGCCGAACTGGGGGTCGTCTTCCTGCTCTTCATGGTCGGCCTGGAATTGCCCTTCCACCGCATCAGGCTGATGCGCGGGCCGGTCTTTCTGCTCGGCGCCGCCCAGGTTCTGGCGACCACGCTGGTGATCGCGGTGATCGCCACGCTGTTCGGATTCAGCCCGGCAGCGGCGACGCTGGTCGGCGGCGCCCTGGCCTTTTCCTCGACCGCGATCGTCCTGCGGCTGCTCTCCGACCAGGGCGAGCTAACGACCCAATACGGCCGTTCGGCCTTTGCCATCCTGTTGGTCCAAGACCTTGCCGTCGGTCCTTTCCTGGTGCTCGGCCTGGCGCTGGGCGACGACAATGCCGCGCTGGGCATCGCACTGGCGGTCGCGGTTCTGAAGCTGGTCGCCGCGGCCATGCTGATCCTCGGCGTCGGCCGTATCATCCTGCGCCATATCTTCGCCCAGGTGGCTCTGGCGCAGGAGCGCGAGATCTTCGTCGCGCTGACCCTCTTCGTCGTCCTGGCCGCCGGCATGCTGACCCAATCGGCGGGCCTGTCAATGGCCTTCGGCGCTTTCCTGGCCGGCATGCTGCTGGCGGAAACCCAGTTCCGCCACCAGGTGGCCGCCGATATACAGCCTTTTCGCGGTCTGCTGCTGGGTCTCTTCTTCATGACCGTGGGCATGTCGATCGACCTGGATGCCGCCCTGTCGCGCTGGCAGCCGCTGGCAGGTCTGGTGGTGGCGCTGCTGGTCGGCAAGATGGTCGTTCTGGCCATGCTGGCCCGGCTCTTCGGTCAGAGCAACGCCGACTCCCTGCATCTCGGCATCTTGCTGTCCCAGGCTGGCGAGTTCGGATTCGTCCTGCTCGGGGCCGGGCTGGCGACCGGGCTGCTGGCCGGCGCGGAGTTCCAGATTCTCGGTCTGGCCGTGGCTATCACCATGCTCTTGACGCCCTTTCTCGCCATCGGCGGGCGGCAGGTCTCGCGGCTGATGGAACAGCGCTCGGCGATGCCGCTGGAAGATGCCGTTGCCGACCACCCCAGGCTCACCGATCATGTGGTCATCATCGGCTTCGGCCGGGTCGGCCACGCGGTCGCCGAATCGATGAAGGAGAGCGGCCACCCCTTCATCGGCGTCGACCTGGACCCGCGTCGCGTCACTCAGGCAACCAAGGAGGAGATGCCGGTCTTCTATGGCGACGCGACGCGCCCGGAAATTCTCTCCAGTCTTGGCATCGAACAGGCCCGCGCCGTGGTCGTGGCCCTCGACAGCGCCAAGGCGGCGACCACCGTGGTCGCCTTCATCCGCTACCTCTTCCCCGATCTCAAGGTCTACGCCCGCGCCGTCTCGGCCGACCACGCCCGCGAGTTGGAGGAAGCCGGCGCCCACCTGGTGGTGCCAGAACTGGTGGCGACCGGAGTGAAGCTGGCCAGCGAGGTGCTGGGATCAAAACCGGTTTCCTGACCACCCGGGGAGAAATCACACAGCCGCTTGCGGCGCCTCGCCGGCAATGGTGGTGCGGTGCAGCAGGCGGCGCTGGCCGTCGTAGTCGTTGATGGCGTAGTGCAGGGTCGCGCGGTTGTCCCAGAAGGCCACGTCGCCGGCCCGCCAGGACCAGCGGCAGGTGAATTCGGGCCGGGTCGCATGTTCGTAGAGAAAATTCAGCAGAGGCGCGCTCTCGGCCTCGCTCATGCCGGCAAAACGGGTGGTGTAGATCCGGTTGACGAAGAGCGCCGGTCGGCCCGAGGGCAGATGGCGCCGCACCACGGGATGGGCCCGCTCCCGATCGGCCTCCGGGTTGTGCCGGCTGATCTCGATGGAGGAACTGGTGCGCAGGGTCGCGGTCGGCGGTCGCTGGGCGCCGTAGACATGACCGCTGTGCGCCGCCGACAGGCCGGCAAGCAAGGCCTTCATGCCGTCGGACAGGGCCTCGTGGGCGAGGATCATGTTGGCCCAAAGGGTGTCGCCGCCAGAGGGCGGCACCTGGAGCGCCTGGAGGATCGAGCCGAGCGGCGGTTCTTCCAGAAAGGAAAAATCGGAGTGCCAGTCGCCGCCGAAGACCGAGATGCGCGCCTCCTCGGCCTCCTTCAGCACCGCGATGATCTCGGGGTGGTCCGGGTGGTGGCCGATGTAGGGGCAGATCATCAGATCGCCGAAGCGGCGGCTGAAGGCCAGCAACTGCTCGGGCGTCATGTCCTGGTCGCGAAAGAACAGGACGAGGTGCTCGCCCAGACCCTGCTTCAACCTGTCGATCGTGCCATCGCAAAGCACCGCCGCCAGGTCGAGCCCGCGCACTTCGGCGCCCAAGGCGCCAGCCACGGGCCGAAAATCAACTTCCGTCGTCATGTCGCCCCGATCTCCTCAGCCAGACCAGTCATGGTCGGTCAGGACCGGGAATGAATCAACATCGCCGGGCCAGGCAAAGAGCGATAGCAGCGCTTCGTCATGGGTCTGCATGGCGTGGGGTTCGTGATGGTCGTGAAAGATGACCCGGTCGGGCGGATGGGCGGTCCAGGCCTGCTCGCCTTGGCGCCACAGACCCGCGCCGCCGATCACGACATAGAGTTCCTGGGCCAGATGGGCGTGGGCCGGATAAAAGGTCCCCGGCGCCTGAAGCGTCACGCCAAGGCGGATGCGCGGGCTGGGCCAAGGACTGTGGTAGTCCGCAAAAGACGGCCCGACCAACTGGCAGAAGGCATAGCCGTCATAGAAGGCCTCCAGTCCCCCATCGCCCTCGGTCCCGTCGCCGTAGATTCGGGCCTCGCCCCAGCGAAGAAGCGGCGCGGCCCTGGCGAGCGCGCCCAGAAGCTCGCCGCGCGCACCAACTGGCGGGCTGGCCGTGAGCGCCGGCAACCGCCGGTCGACCTGGGGAAAGCTTCGCCCTGGCACCGACTCGGGCCCGCCGAGGCTGGCAATCTCGCCGATCACCAGGTCCAACCCCGTCCGTACTGCCCCGGCCGGTGCCACCAGAGACCGACAGTAGGTCTCGAGGGATGTCAGCAAACGGTTCAAGGGTTCATCGGACACGGTCATCTTCCTTCTTCCGTCATCCCAGGCCCCGTGCGGTCTCCTGGATTCGCGTCCAGGCCTCCTGGACGTGGCGGCGCGTGGTCCAGGTCTGGCCCACGACAAAGCGAATGGCAAAGCGCCCGCGCACCCGGTTGCGGGTCAGGTAGAGCTTGCCGCTGTCGTTCAGCCGAGCCAGCAGGGTTTCGTTGATTTCTTCGAGGGCGGCTTCGTCGTCGATGCCGGCGGGGCGGTAGCGGAAGGCGAAGAGCGACAGCCGCAGGGGCGAGAGCAGCTCGAAGTCGTCCGTCGCCGCCACCTGATCGTGCAGTTCCGCCGCCCAGGTCAGGTGATCGGCAATCATCGCCTGGAGGCCCTCGACGCCATAGCTGCGGATCACGAACCAGAGCTTCAAGGCGCGAAAGCGCCGGCCGAGCGGCACCGACCAGTTCTGGTAGTCGGTGACCCGGCTGCCTTCGGCGGTTTTCAGGTACTCGGGCACCAGGGCCAGGGTGCGGTCGAGATCCTGTGGCGCCCGGACGAAAAAGGCCGAACAGTCGAAGTTGGTGAAGAGCCACTTGTGCGGATTGAAGACGAAGGAATCGGCCTGCTCGACGCCGGCCAGCATGCCGCGCTGCTCGGGCAGGATCAGCGCGCTGCCGGCCCAGGCCGCATCGACATGGAGCCAAAGGCCCTGGGCGCGGCAGAGCGCGCCGATCGGCTCCAGCGGATCGATGGCGCCCACCCCGGTGCCGCCCAGGGAGGCCACCACGCAGGCCGGGGTGAAGCCGGCCGCCCGATCCGCGGCGATCGCTTGTTCCAGGGCCTCGGGGCGCAGGGCGAAGTCCTCGTCGGCGGCGATCTTACGCAGGCCCGCGGTGCCGTAGCCGGCCACCTTCATGCCCTTCTCGATCGAGGAGTGAGCCTCTTCGGACACATAGACCGTCAGCTTCTGGCCTTCCGCGCCGAGCGCCGCCAGGCCCTCGGCATTGCCCCGCCCCTCGGTCGCCCGTTCGCGCGCGCAGAGCAACGCGACCAGGGTGGCGCTGGTGGCGGAATCCTGGATCACCCCGGTGAAACCCTCGGGCAGGCCGATCATGGACCGCAGCCAGTCCATCATGCGGCCCTCCATCTCGCTGGCCGCCGGCGAGGTCTCCCACAGCATGCATTGGGCGCCCAGCGTGGCGGTCAGCATCTCCGCCAGGATCGAGGGCGGGCTGGCGTTGGCCGGGAAGTAGGCGAAAAAGCTGGGGTGCTGCCAATGGGTCATGCCCGGCAGGACATCGGCCTTGAAGTCGGCGAAGATCGCCTCCATGGGCTCGCCCTGGCGCGGCGGCGCCTCCGGCAGGCGGGCCAGGATCTCGCCCGGCGACACCTGAGCGCGCACCGGGTAGGCCTCGACGCCGGCCATGTAGTCGGCCATCCAGTCCACCAGGCGGTGCGCCTCGGCACGGAATTCCTCGGGTGTCATCGGGCGCCCTCCGCTTGACCGTCGAACGGTGACGGCGAGGCCGCACTTTTCCCGCTCGTCCCCGGCAATGCAAGAGGCTGAGACAAGGCGGACGCAATTCGGGCCGCGCGAAACTTCCCGCGCGGCCCGCTATTCGGTGTCGATTGCTGGCTCTAGGAGAGTCCCAAGGCGGACTTGTAGAGGTCGAGGATGGCTTCCTGTTCGGCGCGGTCGCCCGAGTCCATCTTCCTGAGGCGCACGATCTGGCGCATGACCTTGGTGTCGAAGCCGTCGGCCTTGGCCTCGGCATAGATCTCGCGCACATCGGCCGCCAGGGCCGCCTTTTCCTCTTCCAGGCGCTCGATGCGCTCGATCAAAGACCGCAGACGATCCGCCGCGACCCCACCCTGGTCAGCCATAGTCACCTCCAATGCGAAAAACCGGGCGGAGCCTACCCATGGCCTGCCGACGAAACAACGCACCGCAAGGCGCCAAGGCCGTGGATTATGTGGATAACTTCCGGCCCCTGCGGAGGACCCTTGCAGACCGCCGGATCAGTGGTCCTGCATCTGCGCTTGGCGGGCCTCGTAGGCCGCCTTTTGCTCCGGCGTCGCCTCCTGCAGGTGCTTCGCCTTCCATTCGGCATAGGGCATGCCGTAGACCACCTCGCGGGCCTGCTCCAGGTCCATCTCGATGCCGCGCTCCTCGGCCGCGGCGCGATACCACTTGGAAAAGCAGTTGCGGCAGAAACCGGCCAGGTTCATCAGGTCGATGTTCTGCACCTCGGTATGCTCGCGCATGTAGCCAATCAGATGACGAAAGGTGGCGGCCTCCAGTTCAGTGCGGGTCTTGTCGTCCATGGCATGGTCTCCCTCGGCAGATCGGATGGTTTCTCCTTAGATGGCATAGCGGGGCATTCAATCCAAGGCCCCTGGCAATCCAAGGCCCTCTTGAAGGTCGCTCTCACGCTGGCATAATCGGCGCAACAGCCAGGAGCAGAGCCATGCCACAGTTTATCGAAGGCCGACCGGTACTTGTCGTCATCGACAAGCAGGTCGGGGACGACTCGATTCCCCATATGGACGACGGTGCCAACCGGGTCGAGTTGACCGTCAAGATGGTCGAGGCGGCCCGGGCAGCGGGCGTGCCGGTGATCTTTTTCCAGGAGGTCCACCGCAAGAATCACATCGATTTCGGGCGCGAACTCGATGGCGTCGAGGGTATCCATCTGGTCGAGGGGCAGCCGGGCACCGAGATCGTCCCGGAACTGACCCCGCAGGAGGGCGACTATCATATCGTCAAGCGGCGCTATTCCGGCTTCTTCGGGACCGACTTTCAGATCCTGCTGCGCGGCCTGAAGGCCGAGACCCTGATCCTCTGCGGCGGCCTGACCGATGTTTGCGTCCACTACACCTTCGTGGACTCCCACCAGAACGACTACTACACCCGGGTGGTGGAGGACTGCTGCGGCGGGTCGAGCCGGGCGAGCCACGACGGCGCCCTGAACGCGATGGAGTATCTTCAGACCGGCGCGCGCTGCACCCACGACCGGGTCATCGCGGCCTTTCAGGCGCTGAAGCTGGCGGCCTGACCGTTGCGGCCGCCCAGGGTCTCGGCGCGATCCGTAGGGGACCGCCGCAGAAAGGCGGCCAGGGCGACGCCAATCTCGACAAGCCGCGTGAAGCGCTGTCCGGCGGGAATCTGGTCATTTTGCATCGCAACACACTCCTGGTGACTGCCGCCAGTAGGGGCCGTCTTGTTCATCCTCAAGTCCATGCCTGCAATCTGGTATACCAAGGACCAATCGACAAGAAACGATGATGCAGCGCAGCAATGCACCCACCGCATGCCGCCTATGAACCATCAAATGCTTCCGTATGACAAAGAAAGGGTCTAGTGGCTCTGACCCGGGGGCCTCGGTCCCTTGGATTAAGCGATCCCTTCCCCGGAGCCCGTCTCATGCCTTCGCTCGAACTGTTGTTGCCCTTCGCCGCCGCGACCCTGGTCTTCGCCCTGCTGCCGGGCCCCGCCCTGCTCTACAGCGCGGCCCAGACCTTGGCCCGTGGCCGGCGCGGCGGCCTGATGGCGGCCCTGGGCATTCACTGCGGCGGCATGGTTCATGTCCTGGCCGGCGCGGCCGGTTTGGCCGCCGTCTTCCAGCTCTTTCCGGCCCTCTTCACGGTCATGAAGATCGTCGGGGCGCTCTATCTCATCTGGCTCGGCATCGGCATCCTGCGCAGCCGCATGGATTTCGACGCCCTGCCCACGGTCACGCCCCGCCGGGCCCGCAGGGCCTTCGCCGAGTCCATGGCGGTGGAGATCCTGAACCCCAAGGCGGCGCTGTTCTTCTTGGCCTTTCTGCCGCAGTTCGTCGATCCCGCCGCCGGCCTGCCAGTCTGGAGCCAGTTCCTGATCCTCGGCTGGATCGTGAACGCCGCCTTTTCCTGCGCCGACCTGCTGGTGATTTTCACGACCGAGGCCATGATGGCCGGCCTCAAGCGCTCGCGGCGCGGCCAGCGGCTGGTCAAGTTCGCCGGCGGCTCGATCCTCATCGGCCTTGGCGTTCACCTGGCCGTCGGGCGAACCTGAATACGACCTTCCGGTTCCCGATCAGACCCCAAGTAGCCTCCAAAGGCGAAATGTGATAGCGGTGTCGGCCAAGAACAAAGGCACACCGGGGGGAACTTAGTGGGTAGGGGTCAGTCGGCCGGGGACGTTGCGCGATCCTCGCAGCTCATTCTGCCAAAGGATGTGGAAGAGGCCATCTCGACTCTCGCGGAACTGGGCGAGAAGGGGATTCCGGTCGCCGGCGCCACCTGGGTCATGCGCGCACCCATTCGCCGCGAAAGGTCCGACAGGTGTTTCGTTTCGCTGGCGCGAATCGCGGAACTGCGAGAAATCGCCATCGACGAAAACCGGCTATCTCTGGGATGCCTGGTCACCCATGAGGGATTGGCCAAGGCACTCGGCGGCATCGGTGATCTTCAAGGCCTGGCGCAGGCCGCGGCGAACTCGGCGAACCCCGCGATCCGGCGCGCGGCCACGATTGGCGGGAACATCTGCACCGTCGATTTCGCGGCGGCCGACCTGCTTCCCGCGCTTCTCGCTCTGGACGCAGCCGTCGAGACCCAGGATCGAACCGGAACCTCGATTTCGCCCCTGGAGGATTTTGTCGCCACGCGCGGCAAAGGCCCCTCTTCGGCGCTGGTGACGCGGGTCATCGTGCCCCGCTCGGACCGCCGCAGCGTCCATACGCGCCTGACCCTGCGCAAAGCCGGCGACTACCCGGTGGCAAACTTCAGTGCCTCCATCGGCTTGGATCGAAACGGCCGAATCGAAAAGGCTAGAATCGCGGTCGGTGCCGTCGAGAAATCAGCACGGCGCTGGACCGCTTTCGAAAGCGCCATCGTGGGCAAGGATCCGGACCCGGCGGAAATGAAATCGCTGTCGAGGTCCTGCGCCGCCGAGTTCTCCGGACGGGATGGGACCGACGCGCCGGGATGGTATCGCTTGCGCGTCCTACCGAGTTTGGTCGGCCGGGCGTTCGAGAACTTGAAGTCACAGAATTCCTAGGATTTCCTGGGTGGGGAGAAGACCGTGAATCTGACTGTCAACGGCGAGGAAATGACCTTCAGCGGCGATCCGAGAACGCCGCTGTTGGATGTTCTGCGCGACAGCTTTCGGATGACCGGCGCCAAGGCCGTGTGCCGCGAGGGGTTTTGCGGCGCCTGCACCGTTCTGGTGGATGGCGCCCCGATGGTTGCCTGCCTGCAGCCGGTCGGCGTCCTGGCGGGCGTGGCGGTGACCACCATCGAGGGGATCTCCCCACCGGCGGCGCCGAACACCCTGCAGCAGGCCTTCGAGGATCATGACGTCGTGCAATGCGGCATGTGTTTTCCCGGCATGGTCATGAGCCTCACCGCATTCCTGAAAACCAATCCCGCCCCGAGCCGGGCCGAGGTGAAGTCAGCCATGACGGGCAACATATGCCGCTGCACCGGCTACGAACGCATCGTCGATGCGGTGATGTCCTTGCAGGGCGACGGGGAAGCGAGCCCATGACCGCGGATATGAACCCGGCCGACGCGGTCATGAACTTTCCGCGCCGGGATGCGCGCGACAAGCTGTCGGGCCGCACCAGGTACACCGTCGACATCGAGGGCTCCGACGTCCTGCATGCGGTTTTGCTGCGCTCGGAAGTGGCCGCCGCACGGCTGGTCCGTCTGGATTTCGACGCGGCGCGGGGCATGCCGGGCGTGCGGGCCATCGCGACGGACGCTGACGCGCCAGGGCTTCACGGACTGGGCATTGCCGATCATCCGATTTTCGCCCGCAAGGTCATTCGCTATCACGGCGAGCCGCTCGCGGCCGTCGCCGCGGACACCCTGGAGCAGGCGCGCGCGGCGGCCGACGCTATCGAACTGGAACTGCAGCCGCTTCCCTCGGTTCTCACCATGGAAGAGGCGCTGGCCGCGGACGCCCGCCTCATTCATCCCGACTGGAAAGACTACGAAATCCTCTACGAGGGGGCCGCGCGGGGCGGCAATATCGCCTGGGAAGCCACGGTCGCACGCGGCGACACCGACGCGGCCTTCGCCCGGGACGATGTCACCATCGTCGAGGGTTGCTACCGTGTCGGCCGGCAAAACCATGTTTCCTTCGAGCCGCGGGCCGTGGTGGCCTCCTTCGAGGACGGTCGGTTTCACATCCAAACCTCGACCCAGGTGCCTTGGACGGTTCGCCATGTCACCGCCAAGGTGTTGGGCATTCCGGAACATCAGATCAGGGTCACGGCGCCTGCGGTGGGCGGCGGCTTCGGGCTCAAGTTCGACTGCTCCCTGGAGCCCTACGCGGCCATTCTGGCGAAGAAAGCCGGCCGCGGCGTCTCCCTGGTGAACTCCCGCCGGGAAGAAATGATGACCTGCCTGTGCCGGGAGAACGCCGAAATTCGCATCCGCTCCGCGGTGACCGCGCAGGGCGAGATCGTCGGACGCGAAGCGACCGTCTTGATGGACTGCGGGGCCTACGGCGGCGAGCAGGTCTTCCTGACGACCATGACCGCCCACACGCTCGGGGGAAACTACCGCCTGGGCTCGGTGCGGCTCTCGAGTCGGGCGGTCTATACCAACACGCCGCCGAACGGGGCCTTTCGGGCCTGCAATGGCGTCTACAACACCTTCGCCCTTGAGCGCCACACCGACGAAATCTGCGACGCCATCGGCATGGACCCGCTGGAGTTTCGCCGGCGCCATGTTCTCGGCGATCAAGATCTGGGCGCGACCGGTCAGGTATTCGAAGGCGACGTCCTGGGCCCCATGCTCGAGCGCATGGCCGAGAAATGGCCGCCCGGCGAGAACAAGACACCCCTTACGGATGGCCGCCTCTATGGCCGCGCCACCACCGTCGGTACCTGGTTCATCTTTGTCGGGCCATCGGCGGCCACGGTCAATCTCAACGCCGACGGCAGCGCCACGCTGGTGACCTCCGGTGTCGAGATCGGGTCGGGCACGATGATGCAGTCCCTGCCGCAGATCGTGGCCGCCAGTCTCGGCATTCATCCGGCGCAGGTCATCGTCAAAACCGCCGACACCGATGCCTCCGGACGGGATCTCGGGATCGGCGGCGGCCGCGCGACGGTTTCCATCGGCGCGGCCAGCACCGCCGCCTGCGCTGAAATCAAGCGCAAGCTCCTGTCTGTCGCCAGCGAGATGTTGCAGACAAAACCCGAGCAACTGGTGCTGGCGGAAGGCCGAGTGTCCATCGCGGGACGCCCGGGCTCCGGCACCTCGATCCAAAATGTGATTCAAAGAGCAGAAACTCTTATCGGCCCGATTTCGGGAAGCGGCGCCTTCACCGCGCCCGGCACCCCAGCCATGCCCGGCTGCGCCGCGGGACATTTCATCGGTGCCCTGGATCTACCGGTCTTCGCCGTCCACGATTGCGAGCTGGCCGTCGATCCCGACACCGGCCACATCGAAATCCTGTCCTACCGCGTGGTCCAGGACGTCGGTCGGGCGCTGAACCCGCGCGCGATCCACAGTCAGATACAAGGCGGTGTCGTGCAGGGCATCGGCTACGCGCTGCAGGAAGAAATCACGGTGAACTCGGAAGGCTACTTCGACCAGTCGAGCTTCGAGACCTACCGCCTTCTCCTGGCCGAAGACGTTCTGCCGGTCGAGATCGATCTGTTCGAAGGCGCCCCTTCCTGCGGCCCGCTGGGCGCCAAGGGGGCCGGCGAGATCCCCATTCTCAACGTGGCCGCGGCCATCGCCTGTGCCCTTGCCAAGGCGACCGGCAAGCCGGTCAACGAACTGCCGCTGACCCCGCCAAGGGTCCTCGCGCTGCTCGACGGAAAAGCCGACCCCGTCGCGCTGCACCATGTTCCTTCCGCATGGCGTGAGAACTCGCTGACCGGGTAGCCACCGGTTCGGCAGCGCACGATCCGTCCAATTGATCGCCCTCCCGCCTTATACCAATGAGCGTGAATAGGAACCCATATGACCGCGAAGATTTTACCCGCTGGCAAGGCGCGTGGTGCGCCCTGGTGCTTGCGCACCACAAGCAGCGCGGAACGCAGCCAGCGGGTAAAAGATCGCGGCCTCCGGTGGGG